>JBMOOQ010000017.1:0-79105 GCA_049324435.1 Pseudomonadota bacterium | reverse complement strand
AACCGGCCGCGTCCTCGAAATCGTCCGCAAAGCGCGAGGCATAGACCAGAAGCTTCTTCGGCACACATCCGCGAATGACGCAGGTGCCGCCGACACGGTATTCCTCCGCGATCGTGACGCGCGCGCCATGGTTGGCGGCGATGCGCGCAGCACGCACGCCGCCGGATCCGGCACCGATAACGAACAGATCGACGTCGAAATCGTCCATGCCCCGCCGCCTTTACCTCAGAGCGAATGCCCCCGCTTCTTCATTTCGGCGCGGAAGCGCTGAAGCACCTCGTCGTTCAGCTTGATCGCCCAATCCTGCGCGGCGGACATCGAGCGATCGACGAAGGCCGGCTCCTCGTTCAGAAGCTTCTGTCCAAGCGCCGATTTGTAGAATGCGATCGTGTCCTTCATCTCCTGCTCGGTGAAGCGCGAAGCGTAGATCTGCGCAATCTCGGCTCGCAGAGAGCTCAGACGCGGCGCGAACTCCTTGCGGAGATTGGTCGCAACGTCGTTCAGATCCTTGAAAAGGTTGGGGTTCATCTGCAGCAGGGTGGCCTTCGACTTTTCGATCACGCCCGGAATCAAAGCCTCGAAGATCGTCATGGACCCCTTGATGTCCAGGATTTCGTTTGCGAGCGCCAGCGCGTTCTTGGACGGCTGCTGCGCAAGCGACGGCGTTGCGGGCACCGCGCACAACAGAAATGCGGTGAGGCCGGCCGCGGCCAGACGAACCAAGTTTTGAGCACACATTGGAGAAACTCCCATTGTTCTGACAAACCGTACAATCCGATTCATCGTTCGATCACACGAGTTCCGGAGGCGCCGGCGACGATCGCAGTCCCGGCAAGTCCGAGAAAAAGTCCATGCTCCACAACGCCCGGGATGACCGATAACGCTTGCGCGAGCCTTTCGGGATCGGCGATCCTGCCGATGGCAGCGTCGACGATGCGGTGCCCCCCATCCGTGACGAAAGCATGACCGCGGGCATCCATCCGCACTTTGAGTTTAATCGGCAGCGACAGCCATTCCAGCGCGTGGCCGATCGCCAGTTCGGTCGCGGCCATACCGAATGGAACGACCTCAATCGGAAGAGGAAAAGCGCCCAGCGCCGGAACGAGTTTGGACTCATCGGCGATGACGATCATGTGCGCGGACGCTGCTGCGACGATTTTTTCGCGCAGCAGCGCCCCGCCTCCACCCTTGATCAGCGCAAGCCCCGGTCCGATCTCGTCGGCACCATCGACCGTCAGATCGAGCCGCGGCGTTTCTTCGAGCGTTGTCAGCGGTACGCCCGCGCGCCGCGCGTCCGCTTCTGTTGCCTCTGAGGTCGGAACGCCGACGACGTCGAGTCCCGCCCGTACCCGCTCACCGAGCAGCTCGACAAAATGCCGCGCCGTAGACCCGGTCCCAAGACCAAGCCGCATGCCAGGGCGCACGAACTCGAGCGCGCGGGCGGCGGCCTCCCGTTTCAAGGCATCGGAAGTCATGGCGGAAAAAACTGTCCCTGACGAAAACCGGGCCGGTTGTCTAACCCCGATTGGCCCGGGAACCTAGCCCCTGAAAGCCGGTGCTCCGCAAGACTTGATTTCGGCGCCGCCACGGCCTAGCCCCACCCCATGCCTGACGCCGCACCCTCTCCCATCGTAGTCTTCGATCTGGACGGAACACTGATCGACACGGCCCCGGACCTCATTCAAACCCTCAACGCGATCCTGGCGACCGAAGACATCCCCGCTCTGCCATATGAGACCGCGCGCCCGATGATTGGCGCGGGCATTCGCCCGTTGCTGGAACGGGCGCTTGCGGAGCGCGGACGATTCCTCGGCAAAGCTGCAATGGACGCGCTGTTCGAACGCTATCTTAGCCAGTACGGGGATCACATCGCCGATCGTTCGCGGCCCTATCCCGGCCTCGAATCCGCACTCGACAGGCTCAGCGCGCACGGCTTCACTTTCGCGGTTTGCACCAACAAATACGAAGCGCTGTCTTTGCGGCTCCTGGATGCGCTGGGGCTGACGTCGCGTTTCGCCGCGATTTGCGGGCAGGATACCTTCCCGACGAAAAAGCCGGATCCTGAAACGTTGCGGCTGACCATTGCGCGTGCTGGCGGAGACTCTGCAAGGGCCATCATGGTCGGCGATTCGGAGACCGATGTGACCGTGGCACGCGCCGCGGGCATTCCGGTGATCGGCGTCGATTTCGGCTATACCCGCATCCCGATGGCCGACCTTTCGCCGGACCGCCTGATCAGCCACTTCGACGCGCTGCCGGCCGCAGTTCTCGACCTGCTGCCAACCGAGCGAGGCCGCGCCGAGAGCGGTATCAATTAACCATAATCGAACGAAACAGCCGCAAAATTGACGCTCTTTCTGGGCTTTTCATTGCGCGCGCGAGATCATGTCAGAGACCCTCATCGTCGCCGAAACCGTGCATACCCTTCGGTTGCACGCTGGACGCTCGGGTCGTAATGTCCCCACGAGGGTCGTGGCGCTGAAGTGGGGGGACGCAGCGATGGACAAGACCCATGGTTAAGCACCTTTCGATTGGCGCGGTTGCCGCGTGCGGGTTGCTTCTCGCCGCCTGTTCGAGCTCGGGCGACCTGATGAAGACCGCGACGCCCACCGTCCCGCTTCAATTCGAATCCGATCCGCCGGGCGCCGAAGTCAAAACGTCGGGCGGGCAGACCTGCAAAACGCCTTGCGCGCTCGCAATCCCAGCTGCCGATTTCCAGGCGACGTTCAGCCTCAACGGCTATGTGACGCAGACGGTGCCGGTGAAGCTGCTGCCTCCCGACGACATGCGCGGCAGCGAGGAAGCCGGGCTGACCTCGGCACCGCCGCGCTTCAGCCCGAGCCCGGTTGCCATCGAGATGCAGAAGGCGCCGCCGCGGCGCCCGCCGGCCAAGAAGCCGCGTGTGGCAAAACAACCGCCGTCCGATGCCGAATCCGCGGCGCCCTCGCAACGGGCGCAGCCCTCGGGCGGCACGCAGCCACCCTCGACCAGCGGCTTCAATCCGCCGCCGCAAAGCGGTGGCGGCTTCGGACAGCCATCGGCACCGCCAGCCGGCGCTTGGCCGGCGCCGCGCTGACCAAGCACATCGCTTGACACCTCTTTGGCCCGTCACTTAAGTGCGGGGCCTTTCGGGCGCGTAGCTCAGCGGGAGAGCACTCCCTTCACACGGGAGGGGTCACAGGTTCAATCCCTGTCGCGCCCACCATTTTCTGCAAATCTCGAGCTGAGGTTACACCCGCGCCGCGGGCCTAAATACGTACACGCGGCCTGTCGTTTTGCGACAGTGGATATGATTGTAGCATATCCGGACTCATGCTCTTACTATGCGCGCGCCAGTATTTCGGCTCGACATTTCCGCCTGGGGAATCGTGGAATGCGACTGGGAATGCGCCTTCGAACGCTGACCGCAGGCCTAATGGCCGCTGCCATTGCGCTGCCTTCGGGCGCGCTCGCCAACCCTGCCCTCACCGATCCCGATGGCCGCCTGAACGGCGGCGCTGCGCAGGGCGCGAAGATCAAGGGCCTGTTCGATATCCTCGCGATGCGGCGTCAAGAGGTCGGGTTCGAGACCAAGGAGAAACCCGGCACCGTCATCATCTTCACCAAGGAACGCAAGCTCTACTACGTCCTCGGTAACAACCGTGCGATCCGTTACGGCGTCGGTGTCGGGCGCGACGGTTTCACCTGGAGCGGCATCCACACCGTGAGCGCCAAACGCGAATGGCCGGACTGGCGGCCGCCGCCGGAAATGCTCAAGCGCCAGCCCTATCTCCCGCGGCACATGAAGGGCGGCCCCGGCAATCCGCTCGGCGCGCGCGCGATGTATATCGGCTCGACGATCTATCGCATCCACGGCACGCACGATCCGGACTCGGTGGGCGAAGCCGACTCGTCCGGCTGCATTCGCCTGACCAACGACGACGTGATCGATCTCTACGAGCGGGTCAAGGTCGGCGCCAAGGTGATCGTGGTGAAGTGAACACGGCCCGGGTGCGGCTGCCCGCCGCCCCCGGAACGAACGGGGTTACGTCTTGCGGCGCGCCGGATCGCGCGACAAGCCCTTGACCGCGAGTTCGTCGAGATAGTCCTGCCAGTAGCGCGCGTAATTGCGGCCAAGCTCCGCGAAATAGTCCCACGCATAGATGCCGGTGGAATGCATGTCGTCGAAGGTCAGCCGGACCGCGTAATTCCCGATCGGCAGGATTTCCAGAATCATCACGTCGCGCTTGCCCGGAACCGTTTTGCGCTCGTCGGGGGAATGGCCCTGCACCTCGGCGCTTGGGCTTTTGACCCGAAGATACTCGGCCGGCAGATCGAAACGCTCGCCGTTGTCGAACACGATGGTGAGGGTGCGGCGGTCCTTGCTCAGGCGAAGCTCGGTCGGCCAGACTTGCGTGCTGCTCATGGCACCCAAATAGCCATCAATCTGGATCTGTTCCAAGGGTTTTGCCGGGGCGCGGAAAGTCCTATATTTACAGGGCGAGGTGTCCCAATGAATGCTGCGCCGCAACCAATCGAGTTCAATCGCGACGCCCCGCGTCCGCCGCTGGTCGACCCATTCGCGCGGCAGATTTCCTATTTGCGGGTTTCGGTGACGGATCGCTGCGACTTCCGCTGCGTCTATTGCATGTCCGAGGACATGTCGTTCCTCCCCAAGGCGGACCTGTTGACACTGGAAGAGCTCGACCGCGTCTGTTCGGCCTTCATTTCGCGCGGCGTGAAGAAACTGCGATTGACCGGCGGCGAGCCGCTGGTCCGGCGCGGGATCATGACATTGTTCGCGTCGCTGTCGCGCCATCTCCGGTCCGGTGCACTGGAGGAACTGACAGTCACAACGAACGGCTCGCAGCTTGTGAAATTTGCCGCCGAGTTGAGGGATCACGGCGTTCAACGCATCAACGTCTCGCTTGACACGCTCGATCCGGACAAGTTCCGCGCAATCACCCGCTGGGGTGACCTGTCCCGCGTGATCGCCGGCATCGATGCAGCGCAGGCCGCAGGTCTCAAGGTCAAGATCAACGCGGTCGCCCTCAAGGGCGTCAACGAGGACGAGATCGCGGACTTGGTCGCATGGTCGCATGGCCGTGGCATGGACCTGACATTGATCGAGGTCATGCCGCTCGGCGACGTTGGCGAAGCGCGGCTCGACCAGTATCTGCCGCTGTCGATGGTCCGCGCCCGGCTTGCCGAACGCTTCCGCCTCGAAGACATCGATTACCGCACTGGCGGACCGGCGCGCTATGTGCGGGTCGGCGAAACTGGCGGCCGTCTCGGCTTCATCACGCCGATGACGCATAATTTCTGCGAATCCTGCAATCGCGTCCGCCTCACCTGCACCGGCACCTTGTTCATGTGTCTCGGCCAGGAAGATGCCGCCGACCTGCGCGCTCCATTACGCGCTTCAGAATCCGACGACGCCCTGCACGCGGCCATCGAAGCCGCGATCGCGCGCAAACCGAAGGGCCACGACTTCGTCATCGACCGCCGCCATACGCGTCCCGCCCTTCCCCGCCACATGAGCGTCACCGGCGGCTGACGCCGGTCTCAGTTCGGGACAAGCTCGTGAGCCAATCCGCCGCCAATCGCCGCGGCATGATCGCGCTGACCTTCGGCATGGCCGCCTACACGGTCAACGATGCCTTTGTGAAGCTGGTCGCGCGTGAATTGCCGTTCGGGGAGGTGCTGTTCCTGCGCGGCGTGGTGTCGATTGCCATCTTGGTGATCGTGATCGGCATGACCGGCGGGCTGCGGCATCTCACGATGTCTGCAACGTCCGTTGTCCTTTTGCGCTCCCTGTTCGACGCGCTTGGAACCATTTTTTTCATTGCTGCGCTCGTGAACATGAAGATCGCCGATCTCTCGGCGGTTGTGATGACGTCTCCGCTGATCCTGACCGCACTCGCAGCCTTCATGCTCGGCGACCATGTGGGCTGGCGGCGCTGGCTCGCGATCGGTGTCGGACTGACGGGAACGCTGTTCATCGTGAAGCCCGGCGCCGGCGCCTTCGACATGTGGGCCTTGGCCGGCCTGGCGGCGGCTTTTTTCGGCGCGGCCCGCGACCTGACCACCCGGCGGCTCGATCCCGCGACGTCGTCCCTGGCCGCCGGACTTTACGGCACGATCGCGGTGACGCTGTCCGGGGCCGCGATCGGTCTCAGCGAGACCTGGATATTCCCCAATCGCGAGCAATGGCTGCTCATCGCAATCGCCGCGATGTTCCTTGGATTGGGCACCTATCTCGTGGTGCATGCGTTCCGCGGCGTTGAAATCGCCGCGGTCGCGCCGTTCCGCTACACCCTCCTGATCTGGATGGGGATCGCGGGCTATCTCGCGTTCGGCGAGGTGCCCGACCGGTGGGCGCTGATTGGCGCGGCACTCATCGTGCTGAGCGGCCTTTATGCCATGCACCGCGAAGCCATGCGGCGGCGCGACATCGCCGCGCGCGCCGATCCCCCAGCCTAGCCAAACTTTCCATTGACGGCCACTGTAAGGTCGGGATTAGCTGTTGAAACAAGGGCCTAGTCGGCCGCCTACGAGCGCCTTTCGCGCCGGGATCGAGGGGATTCCGTCATCGTGCATGCTCTGCTCGCCGTGAGCCGCATCATCGATTCGATCAATTTGCGGCTCGGCAAATGGGTCTCCTGGCTGATCCTGATCGTCGTCATCATTTCCGCCGCTAACGCCGTGAGCCGCAAGCTCCTCGGCCTGTCTTCGAACGCCTGGCTGGAAATGCAATGGATCATGTTCAGCATCATCTTCATGGTCTGCTCGCCATGGACGCTGATGTCCAACGAACATATCCGTATCGACATCGTGAACAGCATGTTCTCGAAGCGCGTGCGCAACTGGATCGACGTGTTCGGTCATGTCGTCTTCCTGCTGCCATTCACGATCGTCATGATCGTCACCGGCTGGCCGTTCTTTCTGGCCTCTTACCGGCTCAACGAGCAGTCCTTCAATGCCGGCGGTCTGCCGCAATGGCCGGCCAAGTCGCTGGTCGTGCTCGGATTCACATTGCTGTTCTTCCAGGGCATTTCCGAGCTCATCAAGCGCATCGCCGTGATGCGCGGGCTCATCCCCGACCCGTTCGAGCAGACGCTGCATCCCGCGGAAGCCGAAGCTGAACGGCTTCTCGCCGACGTCAAGCCTGAAAACTGAAAGCCGAGCGAACCGAACCGCCATGATCGAGATCCTGCACCACTACATGGCGCCAATCATGTTTGGCTCCCTCGTGGTGTTTCTGCTGCTTGGCTATCCGGTTGCTTTCGCACTGGCTGCGAACGGCCTGTTCTTCGGTCTGATCGGAATCGAAATGGGGCTGTTCCGCCCCGACTTCCTGGGCGCGCTGCCGGAGCGCGTCTATGGCGTCATGAACAATGACACCTTGCTGGCGATCCCGTTCTTCACCTTCATGGGCCTGATCCTCGAACGATCCGGGATGGCCGAGGACTTGCTCGATACCATCGGGCAGCTGTTTGGCACAATCCGGGGCGGCCTCGCCTATGCCGTGATTTTTGTCGGCGCGCTGCTCGCGGCGACCACCGGCGTCGTCGCAGCTTCGGTTATCTCGATGGGGCTGATCGCGCTGCCGATCATGCTGCGATATGGCTATGACCGCCGGGTTGCGACCGGCGTGATCGCAGCATCCGGCACGCTCGCGCAGATCATCCCGCCGTCGCTGGTGCTGATCGTGATGGCCGACCAGCTCGGCCGTTCGGTCGGTGACATGTACGAAGGCGCATTCGTCCCAGGCCTTGTCCTGTCGGGACTTTACGCCGGTTACGTCTTTCTTGTTGCGACCTTGAGGCCGGGTGCCGCCCCCGGTCTGCCTGCCGATGCCCTGACCTACAAGGAGCCGGACGGCAGCCGTGGCCTGCCGTCGCTGGCAATCGTTGTGCTGTTCTCTGGCATCTCGGCCTACCTCTACATGCGCACCACCACTGTGTCGGCCGGCTCGGATTTTGTTGTCCTGACGATGTCGCTCGGTGTGGCTATCGCTTTTGCGATTGCAGTGGTCAACCGAGTGGCCGGGCTCAAGCTCCTGTCCGCCATGGCCGAGCAGGTGATCTTCGTGATGGTGCCGCCGCTGGCGCTGATCTTCCTGGTTCTCGGCACCATCTTCATCGGTGTCGCAACCCCGACCGAAGGCGGAGCCATGGGAGCCGTCGGCGCCTTGCTGCTCGCAATCGCCAAGCGACGTCTCACGCTCGACCTGACGCGGCAGGCCGCGCAATCGACCGCAAAACTGTCCGCTTTCGTGATCTTCATTCTGATCGGCGCGCGGGTTTTCTCGCTCACGTTCTACGGCGTCGATGGCCACCGCTGGGTCGAGGAGTTGCTGCTCGGCTTGCCCGGCGGACAGATGGGCTTCCTGATCGTCGTCAATATTTTCGTCTTCCTGCTCGCCTTCTTCCTCGATTTCTTCGAAATCGCGTTCATTGTGATCCCACTGCTCGCGCCGGCGGCCGCGCGGCTCGACATCGATCTGATCTGGTTCGGCGTGATGCTGGCGGTCAACATGCAGACCTCATTCATGCATCCGCCATTCGGTTTCGCGCTGTTCTATCTGAGGTCGGTCGCGCCTCGCGATTTCTATATCGACCGTGTCACCGGCAAACGCATGCCGCCCGTCACCACAGGCGAAATCTATTGGGGATCGGTGCCCTTTGTGATCATCCAGTGCATCATGGTTGGCCTCGTGATCGCCTTCCCCGGCATGGTGATGCACTACAAGGGCGCGCAGGTGAAAGTCGATCCGGCGAAGATAGAGGAGCAGCTCAAAGGACTTCCCGGAATCGAGATGCCGCCGCCGATTCAATTCGACACGCCGCCGGTCATCAAGTGACCGGTTGGATGCAAGCACGGCTGAGGCCGACAATAGAAGAGCCGGCACATGCGCCGGCTCTTCGCATTTGCAGCTGGGTTGCGCGAACGTGACGGCTCGGCCGGATATCTCCGGCGAGCAAGCTCAGCTTCGCGAACGCGCCCGGATCATGAAGCTGTCATAGCCGTATTCTGCGACCTGCCACCACAGATATTGCTCGTTCCTGAACGCGACGACACTATCAAGAACCTTCTTGAAGTCCGGATTCTTCGCGGCCGTCTCTGTATAGAGTTCGTTCGCCGCAACATAGCAGGCATCCATGACCGGCTGTGGAAATGCGCGCAATTGCGCGCCGCCCGACACCAGACGGCGGAGCGCGCCGGGATTCCCGGCATCGTAACGCGACATCATGATGGTGTTGGCGACATGCGAGGCGGACTGAACGATCGATTGATAGTTCTTCGGCAGCTCGTTCCACTTTGTAAGGTTGATGAAATTATGCAGCATTGGGCCGCCTTCCCACCAGCCGGGATAATAGTAATACGGCGCGACCTTCTGGAAGCCGAGCTTCTCGTCGTCATAGGGCCCAACCCACTCAGCCGCGTCGATAGTGCCCTTTTCAAGCGCGGGATAGATGTCTCCGCCCGCGATCTGCTGGGCGACGACGCCGACTTTCGCAAGAACGCGTCCGGCAAAGCCGCCGATACGCATTTTGAGGCCCTTCAGATCGTCGAGACTCTTGATCTCCTTGCGGAACCATCCGCCCATCTGCGCGCCGGTATTGCCTGCGGGAAAAGCGATGATGTTGGACTTCTTGTAGAAGTCATTCATCAGTTCGAGACCGCCGCCATTGAACATCCAGGCATCGATCATGCGCTGATTGAAACCGAACGGGACCGCCGTACCGAACGCAAAAGTCGGATCCTTGCCGACATAATAGTACGATGCCGTGTGACACATTTCGACCGTGCCGCTGGTCACCGCATCGGCAGCCTGTAAGCCCGGCACGATTTCGCCGGCGGCGAACACCTGAATGTTGAACCGGTTGTCGGTGGCTTCCGCCACCGCCTTTGCAAAGACTTCGGACGCGCCGAAGATGGTATCGAGCGACTTCGGAAAGCTCGATGTCAGGCGCCAGCGAATTTCGGGACTCGACTGAGCGATAGCCGGCGCGGCGATTGCACTCGTGGCAAGTCCCGCGGCCGCAGCCTTCAGAAAGTGACGGCGTTTCATGTGACATTCCTCTCCACTGAAGCGAGGCCTCTGACGGGCCTTTTGCCACTTGGCGTGGCTGTTCTTCACAGCCGCAATCATGTCGGAGCGCGGCCCGCATATCCAGATGGAAAACAAAAAAGGGCCGGCGCAGCAGGCCGGCCCCTCAAATTTTGAGTGACGCTGTGAGATCAGGAGCGGGTGCGCGCCCGGATCATGTAGCTGTCATAGGCATATTCCGCCACCTGCCACCACAGATACTCATCATTCCGGAATGCGACCATGTTGTCGTAAATCTTCTTGAAGTTCGGATTGTTGGCCGAAATCTCCGCATAGACATCGTTTGCCGCCTTGTAGCAGGCATCAAGGATCGGTTGCGGATAAGCGCGCAGTTGCGCGCCCGAAGCCACGAGCCGCTTGATCGCGCCCGGATTCTCCGCGTCGTATTTCGCCGTCATCGAGATATTGGCGGTGTCGGACGCCGAACGGATGATCTGCTGATAGTTCTTCGGCAGCGAATTCCATTTGTCGATGTTGATGAAGTTATGGATCGAGGTGCTGCCTTCCCACCAGCCGGGGTAATAGTAGAACGGCGCCACCTTCTGGAAGCCGAGCTTCTCGTCGTCATAGGGACCGACCCATTCGGCGGCGTCGATCGTGCCCTTTTCCAGCGCGGGGTAAATGTCGCCGCCCGCAATCTGCTGCGGGACCACACCGAGCTTCGACAGCACCTGTCCGGCCAGACCGGCGATCCGCATCTTCAGTCCCTTGAGATCGTTGACGTCCTTGATCTCCTTGCGGAACCAGCCGCCCATCTGACAGGTCGTGTTGCCCGCCGGCAGGGCGACGAACTTGAACTTGGCGTAGAATTCATCGAACAGCTTGGTACCGCCATGCTGATACAGCCAGGAATTCTGCATCCGCGTGTTGAGGCCGAACGGCACGGCGCTCGCCAGCGCGAAGGTCGGATCCTTGCCGACATAGTAGTAGGATGCTGTCTGGCACATCTCGACGGTGCCGTTGGTGACGGCATCCGCCGCGGCGAGACCCGGAACGATTTCGCCGGCCGCGAATGGCTGAATCTGGAATTTGTTGTCGGTCGCCTCAGCCACCGCCTTGCAGAAGGTTTCGGCACCGCCCCACAACGTATCGAGGGACTTCGGGAAGCTCGACGTGAGGCGCCACTTAAGCTCGGGGCTGGATTGGGCGATGGCAGGTTTTGCAATCGCGGCGGCGGCCGCGCCAGCTCCGATTGTGGCAATGAATTGACGGCGCTTCATACGTCTCTCTCCCTTGGAGTTCTTGACTTGCGGTTCCCGGCCAGGCGGCCGGTTGGCGCGGACTGCTTGGTTAGCAGCTGTGCCGCGACCGAGCGATGGCAGGCGTTTCACAAATCAGTGGGGCAGCGTCAATGCGCAATTCGGGGGACTCGCCCCCGCGCGTAGAGCCATCCAGTCAGCCTATGGGAGGCTCGACACCGCGAGCTTGGCCGCAGACGCCGCCGATTGCAGATCGGCCAGGCTCACCTTGGGCGCCTTGGGCCGGTCGATGCCCGGATAGGCCTGTCCGGCCAGTGCGAGAGCCTTTTGCAGGGCCGCCGCCTTTTGGGGCCCCACCTTCTTCAGATAAGGCAGCACGGGCTTGGCCTGGTTACGGGCTGCGATCGCGAAGCCGAGCCCGTCGAGATAGGCTTCGAGATTGTCGTCTTTCTGCACGACGGCATATTGCGCCGCAGCACGGTCGACCAGTTCGGCCGCGATCTTGGCGCGCACCGCCTGGACCGGGAGATTTGACTTCGGAGCCTTTCTTTCCGCCGCAGCCAAAGCCGCGAAAACCGCATCGGCCTTGCGCTTCACCTCAGCGGCCGGTTTTTTCCCGGCTGCCGCCGCGACTGCCGCCTCGAGCTTTGCACCAAGTCCGGTCACGCCGAGCGTTTTGAAGACATCCTCCATCGCGACATAGATCTCGGACAGACCATGTGCGAACATCTGCGCGCCGGCTTCCTGTTCCTTGCCTTGGTAGGCCGCCAGTCCCGCGTAATAGTGTGCGGCAATCACCTGCAGCGCGACGCCATATTCCACCGGATCCTTGGCGGCAGCCTCGACATTGATGCCTCCTTCTCCGCCCTCGCCGCCTTCACCACCCTCGCCGCCTTGCCCCACGGTCAGCGCGTGCGCCAGAATCCGCTCGCGCATAGCGGCGCTGATGCCGTCATAGGTCCTCGTCTTTTCGACAGAGTGGGCGTCGTGATCATGTGCGTCTGACGCGGGAAGTGGAGACGATCCGGCACCTCCGGCCACGATGAATGCGCCGATCCCGATCCAGATTTTGCGGCTTGTTTTCATGGCTCGTCCTTCCGCGATCATCACGCAAGCCGCATCCTTAGTCGCGTCGCGGCACCGGGCCAAGACCGATCTCTTTGAATCGTTCCAGGCTGAATGCGCCTGTTTGCGCAACCGCTTGAATTCATGGCATCCGTTCCGTCATGCAAATCGTGATTGCAGATATTCTGAAGCCGGACGACCTCGCAGCGGTTCATGCCGCTCTCGCGAACACACGCTTCATTGACGGCCGCGAAACCGCAGGCTTCGCTGCCCGGATGGTCAAGGATAACCGGCAAGCGGACGCGCGCGACGGCACGCTCGATCCCGTACGCCGTCTGGTCGCAAGCCGGATCATGGAAAACGAACTATTCCGTATGGCCGCGCGGCCGAAGGCGCTGAGCCCGCTCCTGTTCTCCCGCACCGAGACCGGCATGCAATACGGCACGCATGTCGACGATGCACTGATGGGGAGCATGCGCACCGATGTGTCGTTCACGCTGTTTCTCGATGCGCCCGAGAGCTATGACGGCGGCGAGCTGGTGATCGAAAGCGCAGCGGGCGACGACGCCATCAAGCTGCCGGCCGGATCGATGATCGTCTATCCTGCGACGACATTGCACCGGGTGTCGCAAGTCACGCGCGGGCAACGCCATGTCGTTGCCGGCTGGGCGCGCAGCTTCATCCGCGACGCCGCACGGCGCGAATTGCTGTTCGATCTCGATACCGCCAAGCGCACAATCTTTGCACGCGAAGGCAAGAGCCCTGAATTCGATCTGATCGCAAAGTCGCTCGCGAACCTGCTGCGGATGTGGGCCGAGGATTAACCTCGGCCACGCATTTCACTTTCGTCAGCCTTTATTTGCTTTCGGGCGGCTTCACATTGACGTTGATCTTGATCGGCTTCCACTCGCCGTCCGACATGACATAGCCGAGATCGTAAAAAACATGGCTTGGCCGGGTGTCGAAATGACCGGAGAGCGAGAGCACACCGCGGTCGTCGACCTCCGCGGCCTTTGCCGGAATTGGCGTCTTCGCCGCGATCAGGTCGATATCGATTTTCTGATCCACGAATGGCTTGAACACCTCCTTCAGGCGTTCTGGCGAAAACTGGTCGCGGAACTGCTTCGACAGCTTTGCGTGCAAGACGTTGTAATTCTGCGTGACATTCGCGTCATTGAACGTGAGCAGCGTGGTCTTGATCAGTACCTCCTGCTGCTCTGGGGGCGGCGCCTTCTGCGCCTGCGCCGGGACCATCCAGAACCCGCCGACCGCCGTCGCAACCAGCAACCCCGCTACCTGCTTCGCCGCACCTGATCGCATTCTTGACCTCCTCAAGCCCCTGGACGCAATTTTGTCTCCCCTCGGCCGGGTGCTCAAGCCTCGATCACGATCTTCGGTGCCGCGCGTCCCGCGCCCGGTCCAGCCAGCATATCCCGCAGCTTTCCAGCAATCTCGCGATAGACCGTGGCATGCGGCCCGTCCGGCTGCGTCGCCACCACGGGCCGGCCTGCATCCGAGGTCTCGCGGATCGTCATATCCAGCGGAACAGCACCGAGGAACGGCACATTGAGCCGCTCTGCTTCATGCTGCGCTCCGCCATGTCCGAATATGTCCGACCGCGTGCCGCAATGCGGGCAGACGAAATGGCTCATGTTTTCGATCACGCCGAGGATCGGCACATTCACGCGCTTGAACATTGCGACGCCGCGGCGCGCGTCGATCAGCGCAAGATCCTGCGGCGTCGACACGATCACGGCGCCGGCCAGCGGCACCTGCTGCGCCATCGTGAGCTGCGCGTCGCCGGTGCCGGGTGGCATGTCGACCACCATCACATCGAGCTCGCCCCATGCCACCTCGCGCAGCATCTGGGTCAGCGCGGACATCACCATCGGCCCGCGCCAGATCATCGGCGTTTCTTCCTCGATCAGGAACCCGATCGACATCACCTTGAGATTATGACGCTCGATCGGCTTGAGCCGGTTGCCCCCGATCGTTTCGGGCTTCTCGCGGATCGCGAGCAGCTTCGGCATCGACGGGCCGTAGATATCGGCGTCGAGCACACCGACCTTGAGCCCAAGATCCCGCAGTGCGAGCGCAAGATTGATGGAGGTCGTCGACTTGCCGACACCGCCCTTGCCTGACGCAACCGCGATGATGGATTTGACACCCGGCACGCCGGCCGGACCCGCCGGCGCGCCATGCGCATGCCCATGCCCCGGCGCCTGAGCGGGCCGCGCCGGCTGTGCCGGGGGTGGTGTTCCTCTCCCGCCGCCGGCGCGCTCGGCGGTGAGTGCGACCAAAGCAGAGGTCACACCGGGTATCGCCCTGACTGCATCCTCGACCTGCTTGCGCACCGGCTCCCAGGCCTTCACCTCGGATGCATCGACGCTGAGCGAGAAGAAGACTTTGCCATCGGTCACGACGATATCCGACAGAACTCCGGTCTCGGTCAGCTTTGCGCCGCCGGGCGCCGCGATAGCCGCGAGCCGTTCGCGGATCTGGTCTTTGGTGGGTGCCACTGGTCGCGGTCTCCTGCCGGTTTCCGCCATTAGATAGGGCGGGTTGACGGGCGCGCACAAGCCGTCACATTGACCGCGGATCGAGGGCGGCATCCAAGCCGCCGGATGGCTGTCATCGGGAGGAGCGAATGGCGAAGGTGGCGTTTCTGGGGCTGGGCGTGATGGGCTACCCGATGGCTGGACACCTCAAGACCAAGGGCGGCCATGAGGTCACGGTCTACAACCGCACCGCCGCCAAGGCCGAGAAATGGGTTGCGCAATTCGGAGGAAGAAGCGCGGCAACGCCGAAACAGGCCGCCGAGGGCCAGGATTTTGTCATGTGCTGCGTCGGCAATGACGACGATCTGCGCCAGGTGACGCTCGGGCCGGACGGCGCCTTTGCCGCGATGAAAAAAGGATCGCTGTTTGTCGATCACACCACGGCCTCGGCCGAGATTGCGCGCGAGCTGTTCAAGGCAGGTCAGGAGCGCGGCTTCGACGTCATCGATGCGCCGGTCTCCGGCGGACAGGCGGGAGCCGAGAACGGCGTACTCACCGTGATGTGCGGTGGAGAAGCTGCGGCCTTCGACCGCGCGAAACCTGTTATCGATGCCTATGCGCGGGCCTGCAATCTGATGGGCGCGCCCGGCGCCGGCCAGCTCGCGAAGATGGTCAACCAGATCTGCATCGCAGGCCTCGTGCAGGGCCTGTCCGAAGGACTGCATTTCGCGAAAAAGGCCGGCCTCGACATCGAGAAGCTGATCGCGACCATTTCGAAGGGCGCAGCGCAATCCTGGCAGATGGAGAACCGCTACAAGACCATGGCCGAGGGCAAATTCGATTTCGGCTTCGCGGTCGACTGGATGCGTAAGGATCTCGGCATCTGCATGGCCGAGGCGCGCCGGAACGGCGCGCATCTTCCGGTCACAGCCCTTGTCGATCAGTTCTATTCCGAGGTGCAGGCGATGGGCGGCAAGCGCTGGGATACATCGAGTCTGATCGCGCGGCTCGATCGCAAATAGCGCGACATCGGAACGTGAGTGAGTTGGGCGCAAAGGTCGCGGAACTGGCAAGACAGAAACTCGATCTGTCAGCCGCCGCCTTGCGTGATGAACACTTTTACGCAAGCCTGCCGTTGTGCGCGATCGATGCAGTTTTTTCGATTGGCGTCAACTACACCGCTACCCGAAATACCGTCTTGAGGTGGGCGCAATCGCAAAGCCCGCAATGGGCAATCGATCGTAGGCTTTCGGCAGAGGACCGCTCCATCTCTGAGTTTCTCGCGGCGTTGGGAACCGCAACTGCCGACGAGCTGGCGAACGGGCCGTTCGGAAATCGTCAGAGGACATCATCGCGAAACGGAATACTTAAGACGGAGGCCGTGAGGCAATTCGCGATTTCGCTTCGGTCTGCCGGAATCGAACGCTTCGCTGATGTTTGCAACGAAGACAAACTTTCGGTTGCGGAAAGTGCGATCAGGCAAATTCCAGGACAGAAATCCGGAATTTCCTTCGACTATTTTCTCCTTCTCGCAGGCCAGGACTTTGTCAAGGCCGACCGAATGATTTGCCGTTTCGTAGCGTCGGCTGCCGGGATCGATATGATCTCGCCGGCGGTAGCAAAGATCGCGGTGATCGATGCTGCCAGGCTACTTAAGGTCCAATTCCCCCATCTCGATGCGCGGCTGCTGGATTCGGAAATCTGGGGCTACGAATCTGCGAAGGCCGCACGCAAGAACGCAAAAAGCAAATCCAAGTAGTTTTCCGTCGAAACTGGCATCGGTCATGGCAACGCCGGTCACAGCCCTTGTCGATCAGTTCTATTCCGAGGTGCAGGCGATGGGCGGCAAGCGCTGGGATACATCGAGTCTGATCGCGCGGCTCGATCGCAAATAGCGGCCCCGTATAGAAATGAAGGTCGGCGCCATGCCGGCCTTCACGTTGGCTATGCTCGTTGTCAGCGGCGTCCGAAACCGCCGCCACCAATGCGACCACCGCCGAACCCGCCCCCGGCGAAGCGGTTGCCGCCGCCTGCATTGAAGGACTGTCGCGGCTGGAAGTTCTGCGGCCGCTGGAATTGCTGCACCTGCGGACGCTGGATCTGAGGACGGACCTGATTGATGACGTTCTGGTTGATCACCGGACGGCCTGCGTTCGGGTTGATGCCGGCATTCTGATTGATCACCGGACGGCCCGCGTTCGGGTTGATGCCGGCATTCTGGTTGATCACAGGGCGTCCAGCATTCGGATTGATACCGGTATTCTGGTTGATCACAGGACGGACCGCGTTCGGGTTGATGCCGGCATTCTGGTTGATAACAGGGCGTCCAGCATTCGAATTGATACCGGTATTCTGATTGATCACCGGACGGCCAGCATTCGGGTTGATCCCGCCATTCGGGTTGAGCACAGGTCGACCGCCATTCGGATTGATCCCGCCATTCTGCGGGAAGCCGATCACCGGACGGCCACCATTGCCAAGGCCGGTGCCGCGCCCGGGGAGATTGATCACCGGGCGGCCGTTATTGGCGATCGCAACCTTGATACCGAAACGGCCATCGCCGAACCGGCCTTCGCCGCGGCGCGGGAAAGCGATGTCAAATTTGCGGGGACGCTCCTGCAGCACGCGAGCGCGGAAACCGAGACCGCTGTCGCGGAAGCGGCGCGCGAAATCGGAATAGTCTTCCGGACGGTTGCGGTGAGTCACGGCCTGCCATGCGACCATCTGCTTGCGACGATTGAGCACGCGGCGGATATGGTCGGCGAGCGGATCGGACCCATACACACGGACGAACTCCTCGTAATATTCCTCGGAATCTTCTGCGATCGCGATCTCGTAAGCTTGACGGACCGGGCGTGAACCGAGGTCGGCAGCTGCAACTTTCACCGGGACGACCGCAGGAGCCACCGGCGCCTCGGCATTCGCAAAGAACACAAACTCTGTGTTCAGACGCGCACTGTCCCAGGGAAGCTGCTTCTTGTCGGTCGACTCGTTGACCAGAAGGCGCACCTTCTTGAACACCTGCTCGACCGGCAGATTCGGAGTGCGCGCGGTGCGCATGAAGGCGGCAGCATACGGACTGTGCTTGCCAAGACCGTCAAACGCCACCGTGCCGGGCGATGTTGAATAGGCGATCAGCGCACCTTCGGGCGCATCGACCAGCGCAAAACCTCCGGCGTCGTCGGCCGCAGACCCGCCGAACGGATTGTTGCGGCAGGCATCGACCACGACAATACGCGCCTTGGTCTGGGTGGCTTCGAGCGCAGCGACGACATCGGCGAGTTTCACGCCCTGTTCGGGAAGGTCGTCTTCGCCGTTGAATTTCGCGTCGATCGGTATGAGGAAATTCTCGCCATCGACCTGCACGCCGTGGCCGGCATAATAGACCATGGCCACCGTGTTGTTGCCCTTTTCCAGAACGCGGGCAGCGAACTCCTCGACCGTCTGTTTCATGATGTCGCGCGTCAGGTCGAAGGCCATCACGACTTCGAAGCCGGCCTGGTTCAGCATCTGCGACACCGCCTGCGCGTCGTTGACCGGATTGTTCAGCGGCTTGTTGGCCTGGTAGGCGGAATTGCCGATCACGAGCGCGACCCGGCTCTCCGCCTGGGCGGCCTGGGCGAGTTGAAAGCCGGTCGATTGGAGGGCGGCGGTGCGGACTTGTGCCGAGACCGAGGTCGAAAGCGCTGCGGTCGCCGCTGCGGCAAACAGGAACGACACGAACCCCTTCCGAAACATGACGTCCTCCATGAGCAACCGTTAAGGGCTGGAGGTTCGTCGTCCGGACGTCGGGACCGGTTCAGCGGCGCCCCGTGTGCGGATTTGGCCGCCGCTGGTCCGGATGGTCAAACATTCGTGTGCATCGGCGCGGCCGTACCGCGCCAGACCATGGCGATCGCGCCGAAAAAATAAGTAATTTCAGTTACTTAATTGCAACAACGGATCAGGCCTTGGCGCTGGGCCGCGCCGAAAGCTCCACATGCCAACGCCCGACATGGGTAAATTCCGGTGGCACGGAAAGCTTGGCCGCCCGCATGAAATCGAGCGCAACCAGCCCCGTGATATCCGCGACCGAGTAGCGGTCGCCCGCGGCAAAACGCCGTCCCGCCAATTCACGATCCAGCAAAGCCAGAAATTCGAGCGCCCGCGGCTTGTTGGCCTCGCCCCAGGCAGGGATCTGCGGCACTTCATGCGCGCTCATGCCGGGATGAAGATGACGGAACACGTGCTGGATAGCCCCGAGCAAGTGAAGCTCGATCCGCCGTTGCCACATCTCCACCAGCGCGATCTCCAGCGGGCCGGTTCCGAACAATGCGGGCTCGGGCTGCAACGCCTCGAAATAGCGGCAGATGGCGATGGACTCGGTGATGACCGTGCCGTCGTCGAGTTCGAGTGCCGGAACGCGCTGCAAGGGATTGAGTGCGGTAAAGTGCGCGGACCTGTGCTCCATTGCGCCGAGATCAACCGGCGCGATCGGCACCGAAATCCCCTTCTCGCTCAGGAAAACACGAACGCGCCTTGGATTGGGCGCTCGACCGCCATCATAGAGCCTCACCACCTGCCTCCGCGTCGTTCGGATTCCGGACCCGATTAAGGTTGCCCTTAAGATTTTTGGGTGACTTTGGCCAGCGGCGGTTCACCAATCCCCTGCCGCGGCACCGGCTCCCTCCGTCAGGGAATTTCTGAACCAGATTATTATTGAAACCAACGCGTTGATGGCGTCCCCCATCTTTGAAATTCGCGTCCGGGACGTCCCGGGTTAAGCCGAATTTCGGATTTGGAACGCTAGTATTTATTGTCCCGGAAGCCAGTGAAGACCGCGTATGACCAAGAGTAACGCCAGCGACGCACGCGAGGAAGCCGCCGCTAAGCGGCGGCGTGCGGCGACGCAGCGGGTCCGGGACGCGCGGGACCGCCTCACCTCGACCAGCGGCACCAGCCCGGCCTTCGACTACGAATTGCTGCGGATGTTCGCCCAGAACCGCCTCTCGGCGTCTCTGGTCGTTCTTCTGCTGGTTGCAACCGTGGGCTTTCTCTCCAGCCTGTGGACCGGCGCGGCGGCCGCCGGCATCTGGACGGCGGGCGTCCTTCTGATCCACGCCGTGATGATCACGAAGTGCAGACGATTTCTTGCGACCCCTCCGTTCGAGGTGAACGTCAGAGCCTGGCGGCTCCGCTTCATCATGCTCGATCTGTTCTTCGGCCTTGCCTGGATGTTCAATCTGGTGCAGCCGGTCGGGGTCTCGGAAAATACCGGCACCTTCATGCTGTTTGTGATGCTGCTGGTGGTGGCGGTCGCCAGCATGCTCGCCTTCTCGCTCCCGATCGCGGTGTTCGTTGCGACCGTCCCGGTGACCACCGCCGTCGCGATCAGCTTTGCGCTCAAGGCCAACCTGCACGACTATATCCTGGCCACCATGGCCGTCACCGCGCAGGGCTACTTCCTGCTGCTCGCACATCGGCTTTATTCATCCGCACTGCAGACGCTGCAGGCCCGCGCCGAAAAGGACATGCTGATCGGCGAACTCGAACAGGCCAAGACCATCTCCGACGAAGCGCGCCATCGCGCTGAGGCCGCAAACATTTCCAAGTCGCGGTTCCTCGCGCAGATGAGTCATGAGTTGCGGACGCCGCTCAATGCCATTCTCGGCTTCTCCGAAGTGATGAAGAACGAGATTTTCGGACCACATACCGTCCCGGCCTATAAGGATTATTCCAACGACATTCATGACTCGGGCCAGCATCTGCTTGGCCTTATCAACGAGATCCTCGATTTGTCGCGCATCGAGGCGGGCCGCTATGAACTGAACGAAGAAGCGGTGTCCCTCGTCTTCGTGGTTCAGGATTGCCATCATCTCGTGAGGCTGCGTGCGAGGAATCGCGGCATCACCATTCATGAGGTTTTCGAGCCGGACCTGCCGCGGGTTTGGGCGGACGAACGCGCCTTGCGTCAGATCGCACTTAACCTTCTCTCCAATGCGGTGAAATTCACCCCGCAGGGCGGCGAGATCTGGATTAAGGCTGGCTGGACCGCGTCGGGCGGACAATATTTCAGCGTCAAGGATACCGGCCCCGGCATTCCCGAGGACGAGATCCCTGTTGTGCTGGCATCGTTCGGGCAAGGGTCGAATGCCATCAAGTCCGCCGAGCAAGGCGCCGGCCTCGGGTTGCCGATCGCCAAGAGCCTGGTCGACCTGCATGGCGGCACCTTCACCCTGAAATCGAAGCTGCGCGTCGGCACCGAGGTCATTGTGGCGTTGCCGCCGGAGCGGGTCATGGCGGCGCTGGCGCCGCTCGCGGAGCCGGCTCCGGCGCTTCAGCCGAGAGACGCGGCCCTGTCGGCCGAGAAGCGAGAAAGCGGTTCTGCGCAACCAGCCTCGGGCCGCGCAGGCGTATAGCGCGCCGCATTGCCTTTCCTTGCGCCGCGCCTATGTTGCGACGGACCGCTGCCAGATATTTTGCGATCCGCGCCTTGATCGAAACCCCTTGCCTCAAGATCTGCGTGCTCGAACCCGGCACAAGGCTGTGCCGCGGCTGTGGCCGCACGATCGACGAAATCGCCGGCTGGGGCGCTATGTCCGGGAGCGAACGCCGGCGCATCATGGCATTGTTGCCGGGTCGAATCGCGGCCATGACCGCGCCGGGCCCTGCCGCTGCAGGACCGGATCTGAAGGATTGAGCGTGGTGCGTAGCCCGGTGCTGTTCTGGTTGCTGATGACGGCCATCGTGCTGTCGCTCGTCGTGCTGTTCATGCGGCACGATCAGGGCACCGTGGCAGGGATGAGCACGGACGACTTTGCGAGTCTGTCATTCAAGCTGATCTGGCTCGTCGCCCTGGGCGGCAGCGCGCTCGTGGTGTTTCGCGAAAGTATCGGCAAGGCAATCCAGATCGTCCTGATCTGGATCGTGATCGGCCTGTCACTCGCGCTTGGCTACACATACCGCTTCGAATTGCGCGGCGTCTATGAGCGGCTGATGGCGGAGATGGTGCCGGGCCGCGCGGCGACACGCGGGCGCATCGTCGAGATCGCGCGCGGACGCGGCGGGTCGTTCGACGTTTCGACAACCGTCAACGGCGGAAAGGTGCCGATGATCCTCGACACCGGCGCCAGCGCCGTCGTGCTGACGCAGGAAGCCGCGAAGGCCGCGGGCCTGCCTCTCGAAGTTCTGAGCTACAGCGTCACCGTCGATACCGCGAACGGCAAGACCCGCGCGGCAGCCGTGACGCTCGATAGCGTCAGTGTCGGCGGACTGGTCGAACGGTCGGTACCGGCGCTGATCGCGCAGCCCGGACAATTGCGCACGAGCCTGCTCGGCATGAGCTTCCTGAACCGGCTGGAAAGCTGGGAAGTTCGCGGCGACAAGCTGATCATGCGCGGCTATCCTTGAGTTGCAGCCAACGTATCGCCGGATGCCGAGGCCCGGTCTAAATCAGCAGGCTCAGGATGAACCGGACCGATATGATCCAAAGGAACACACCGAAGGCCAGTTCCAGCTTGCGGCGCGACAAGGCATGCGCGATGCGCGCGCCATACGGCGCGACCAGCGCGCTGACCGGCGCCATCAGTGCGACGCCCAGCAGCGACACGTAGCCGACAGACAGGGGCGGCATCAGCGCCTGATAAGGCAGCCCGGCAGCGATAAAGCCGAGCGTTCCGATCAGCGAGATGATCACGCCGACACCCGCCGAAATGCCGACCGCGGCATGAATCGGCTGTCCGTAAAGGCTGAGGATCAGCGTCGATACCGCGCCGCCGCCCACCCCCATCATCGCGGAATAAAAGCCAATGAAAAGCCCATAGAGCGTCATCAGCGCGCGGCCGGGCAGCGTATCACCGAGCCGCCAGCGCTCCTGCGCAAACAGGAATTTGGCGCCGAGCAGAAACGCCATCACCGCGAAAAAGCCTTTGAACACCGCAGCCGGGGCGAATGCCGCAATCGCTCCGCCCAGGATGACGCCGGCGGAAACTGGGACGATCCAGTTCCTCAGCACGCCCGCTGGCAGCGTTCCGCGCGCGCGATGCGCGAGATAGGAGCGGATCGAGGTCGGGATGATAATGGCGAGCGAGGTGCCGACGCAAAGCTGGACCCGTATGTCTTCCGACACGCCGAGGATGCGGAAAATCTCGTACAGCACCGGCACGATGATCGCCCCGCCGCCCACGCCGAACAGCCCGGCCAGAAGGCCGGTCAGGACGCCGCCGGTCACGATGGCAAGTGCCAGCAAGGCAAGCTCGCCGGCCGGGATGCCGAACATCGCAAGCTCCTGGGAGGAGTGCCGGGCGCGAGAGGTCGTGCCGGCGTCAGGCTGCCGCGGTGTGCGCCATCGGCGTGCCGCTGTCCACCACAAGCGCGAGGGCATCGCGCAGAACAGCTATGCCGGCATCGGGCTTCACGGCATGGACGGCAATATGGCGGCGGAAGGCGCGTGCGCCGGGCACGCTGCGGAACAGGCCGAGCACGTGCCGCGTCATCGCGTGCAGCCGTGTGCCATGGGCAAGCTCGCGCTCGACATAGGGGAAGAAGGCTTCAAGCGCCTGCTTCGGATTGCCGAAGGCCGGCTGCCCGCCGAACACGGCGGCGTCGGCCGCAAGCAGGCGCCACGGCTCCTGATAGGCGGCGCGGCCCATCATCACGCCGTCGACATGCGCAAGGTGCTCGCAGGCGGCCTCGATCGAACCGATGCCGCCATTGATGGAAATGTGGAGGCCGGGATTTGCGGCCTTGAGCCGGTACACGCGGCCGTAATCGAGCGGCGGAATATCGCGGTTCTCACGCGGCGACAGACCCTGCAGCCAGGCCTTGCGCGCATGCACGATCAACGCATCCACGCCGGCCGCTTTGACCGAGGCGACCAGCGCATCGAGCGCCACTTCCGGATCCTGGTCGTCGATCCCGATCCGGCATTTCACGGTGACCGGAACGCGGACGGCCTGTTTCATCGCCGCGACACAGTCGCCCACGAGCCGCGGCTCCGCCATCAGGCAGGCGCCGAAACGGCCGTCCTGCACCCGGTCGGACGGACAGCCGACATTCAGGTTGATCTCGTCGTAACCGAAATCCTCTGCGATCCGGGCGCTCTCGGCGAGTTCGCGCGGATCGGACCCGCCGAGCTGCAGCGCCACCGGATGCTCTGAGGGGTCGAAGCGCAAGAGCCGCTTGCGGTCGCCATGCAGCACCGCACCGGTGGTGATCATCTCGCTGTAAAGCAGCGCATGGCGCGTCAGCAGCCGATGGAAGACGCGGCAATGCCGGTCGGTCCAGTCCATCATGGGCGCAATGGAGAATCTACGGCTGGTGGCTGTCACCGTACTGTCTTGCATTGTCGCGGCTGCGCTGCTGCCAGTTTCATATCGCTTGCGACCCTATGTAATCGCGCATCGCGCGTCCACAATGCAGACCCCGGCGTGAGCCTGAGCGACGCAAGAAGATGGGCATCGATATAGCCGATACCGCGGCCATACAGCCGCTCCTTCTCGATAAGGTGCATGACTTCCTCGTCGCGCGCGGTTTCGACCTGCGGCAAATGCGCAAGATCGCGCAGCACCGTCGCACGCGCGCGCAAGGCGCCAAGCGCAAGTTCGCCGAGAATGAACCGGTGGCCAAGCACCCGCTGTGCCTCGAGCAGACGGGCCAGCGCGGCGTCACCGGATCGCAAATGGTCGATCCAGACGGACGTATCGACCAGAATCACGGACGCCCCGCGTCACCCCGTCGCCGCGGAATTGGCCGCAGATCCGGCTCGCTGCCGCCGAGCCGCGCCAGGCGCCGCGCGCTCTCGCGCTCGATCAGCGCCTTCAGCGCTTCCCGCACCAGGGCGGGCTTTTCCTTGATGCCGGTATAAGCCTCGGCCTCTGCGAGCAACCCGTCGTCGAGCGCGATCGTTGTGCGCATGGATCGATCTCATGGTCAGTTGCGCATCAAAATTAGTATCATCTGATGCCATTTTCAATGTGACGAACGCTGGCCGTTTCAAAGAAAAAGCCGGCCCTTGAACGGGCCGGCCTGTGATAGGTGGATCGGGTATCGCCTACTTCGCGGCCAAGCCTGCATCCTGGAAGATCTTAGTATAGCGCGCGGTGTCCGACTTGATGGTCTCATCGAACTGCTTGGGCGTCGATGTCACAACCACCACCCCGCCCTGCTTGGCCATACGCTCCTGCAGCGCCTTGTCCTGCAGCGCCTCGATGACGTCCTTGTTGACCTTCTCGATGATCGCGGCGGGGGTGCCGGCCGGTGCCATCAGGCCGAACCAGGACTCGTAGGCGAAACCGGGCAGCCCGGCCTCGCTTATGGTCGGCACATCCGGCATCGCTTCGACGCGCTTGGCGGTGGCGACGCCCAGCGCACGCACCTTGCCGGATTGCACGAGTTCGACTGCGGTGCTGGCTGGCGTGAAATACATCTGCGAGTCGCCGCGCACCACGCTCATATTGGCTTCCGGCGCCCCCTTGTAGGGCACATGCACGAGATCGAGCTTCGCGGCGTCCTTGAACAGCGCACCGGCTATGAAGGTCGTGGAGCCAAGGCCAGGAGACGCGAAATTCAAAGTGCCGGGCTTAGACTTCGCGAGATCGATGAACTCCTTCAGCGTCTTCGCCGGCAGTTCGGGATTGACGATCAGCACCAGCGGCACCGAGGCGACCGGGGTGATGCCGGCAAAATCCTTCACCGGATCGAACGGCAGCGCCTTGTTGAGGACGCCTGCAACGGTGTGGCCATTGGATGTCAGCATCAGCGTGTAACCGTCCGCCGGGCTCTTGGCGACCGCCGCAGTACCGGCGATGCCCGGCCGGTTTTCCACGATGACCTGCTGTTTCCACTTCTCGCCGAGCTTATCGGCCACCGCGCGCGCGAGCAGGTCGGTCGCACTGCCGGCGGAGAATGGCACGACGATCCGCACCAGCTGGCTCGGATAGCCCTGCTGCGCGGACACGGCAGACGATGCAAGGGTGACAGCGGCCGCTGCAAGCAGCGCCGACCAGATCTTCGGCATGGAGTCCTCCCGTTTTTTGTCCGGCTGACCGCCGGCTGGCGCCGTTCTATCAGGTCACAGAAAATCCGGATATGGAGGTCACGAGCTGGTAGATAAAAGCCCGACCGATTTTCACCTGATCGAAGGAAGTCTTCCGCCCATGCGCACCGAGCAGGCCCGCCCCGTCCGCCTTCAGGATTATCGCCCGCCAGACTGGCTGGTCGACGAGGTCCGGCTCGACGTGTCGCTGCATCCCACCGAAAGCCGCGTGAAGTCCGAGTTGCGCCTGCGTCCCAATCCGGACGCAGCACCCGCGCCGCTCATTCTCGACGGCGACGGTTTGACGCTGGCCGCAGTGTTTGTGAATGGAAAGCCGCTGCCAGACGCAGCGTTCGCCGTCACGCCCGATCGCCTCACCATCGCCCAGCCGCCGCAAGGGCCGTTTACGCTGACTGTTGAGACCATCGTCGACCCTTCGGCGAATACCCAGCTGATGGGTCTCTACCGGTCGAGCAACACCTATTGCACGCAATGTGAGGCGGAAGGCTTCAGGCGCATCACCTATTTCCCGGACCGCCCCGATGTGATGGCGGTCTACACCACGCGAATCGAGGCCGACAAGGCGCAGGCGCCCGTGCTGCTCGCCAACGGCAATCTGATCGAAAGCGGGGACCTGCCTGCGGGCCGGCACTACGCCGTCTGGCACGACCCCTTCCCCAAGCCGTCCTACCTGTTTGCGATGGTCGGCGGCAACCTCGCCTGTGTGGAGGACGAGTTCGTCACCATGTCTGGGCGCAAGGTCGCCCTGCGCATTTATGTCGAGCCCGGCAAGGAGAACCGCTGCGGTTATGCCATGGATGCACTGAAGCGCTCGATGCGCTGGGACGAGGAAGCCTTCGGCCGCGAATACGATCTCGATATCTTCATGATCGTCGCGGTGTCCGACTTCAACATGGGTGCGATGGAAAACAAGGGTCTGAACGTCTTCAATGACCGCTATGTTCTCGCCTCACCCGAAACTGCAGTCGATGGCGACTTCGCGGCAATCGAAGCCATTATCGCCCACGAGTATTTCCACAACTGGACCGGCAACCGCATCACCTGCCGCGACTGGTTCCAGCTCTGCCTGAAGGAAGGACTCACCGTCTATCGCGACCAGGAATTTTCGGCCGACATGCGCTCGCGCGCGGTGGAGCGGATCGGTGATGTGCGCAATCTGCGGGCCCATCAATTCGTGGAGGATGCGGGGCCCCTCGCCCATCCGGTGCGGCCTGAGCTCTATCACGAGATCAACAACTTCTACACGACCACCGTCTACGAAAAGGGTGCAGAGGTCGTGCGCATGTTGCGGGTGCTGCTTGGGCGCGAAGCGTTCCGCAAGGGTATGGACCTGTATTTCCAACGGCACGACGGCGAGGCCGCGACCATCGAGCAATTCGTGCGCTGCTTTGCCGACGTTTCCGGGCGCGATCTGTCGCAATTCATGCGCTGGTATTCGCAGGCCGGAACTCCCGATGTGATGGCGGACGGACAATATGATGCCGCCGCAAAGACCTACCGGCTGCAATTGTCGCAATCGCTCGCGCCTACGCCGGGCCAGCCGGTGAAACATCCGATGGTGATCCCGCTCAAGCTCGGGCTGGTCGGTGCCGATGGCGCGGACCTGCCACTGACAGTCGGGGGCAAGGCCGCCGGTGACGTGCTCACTCTGACCGAACCGTCGCAAACCATAGTCTTTGAGGGCGTCGCGGAGCGCCCTGTGCTCTCGATCAACCGGGACTTTTCCGCGCCGGTGAAACTCACCACCAATCTTTCGGCAGACGATCTGCGCCGTCTGGCGGCCTGTGACAGCGATGCCTTCAATCGGTGGCAGGCGGTGCAGACACTTGCAACGCGATTGCTGCTTGGAAACGTGAATCTGCTTCGTGCAGGACAGCAGCCGGTTTCGGACGAAGGACTTATTGCGGCGCTCGGTGCAATCCTGTCCGATGCGCGCCTGGAACCTGCCTTCGTGGCCTTGTCCTTCGGCATGCCGACGGAAGCCGATATCGCGCGCGAAGTCGGCCGGAACGTCGATCCGGACGCGAATTTCAAAGCGCGCGCGCATCTGCGTTCCGCGATTGGCAACGCACTTGCAGCGCCGCTCACGGAGACCTACGACCGTCTCACAACCACCGAGCCCTACAGCCCGGATGCTGCGAGCGCCGGACGTCGCGCATTGCGCAACACTGCGCTCGACCTCCTCGCGGCGACGGGCGAAGCCGCGGCCATCGCCCGCGCCCTGACGCAGTACCGCCAAGCGAACAACATGACTGACCGGATGGCAGCGCTGGCAACGCTTTCGCTGCACGACAGGCCGGAGCGGGCCGAGGCGCTGGAGGACTTTGGCAAGCGCTACGAAAGCGATCCGCTGATCATCGACAAGTGGCTCGGATTGCAGGCCATGATCCCCGAAGCCGGCACTCTCGATCGTGTGCGCGCCCTGACCGCGCATCCGGCTTTCTCGATGAACAACCCCAACCGGGTCCGCGCCCTGATCGGCTCGTTCGCACACGGCAATGCCACGCAGTTCAACCGGCCCGACGGTGCCGGATACGATTTCGTCGCGGAAGCGGTCCTCACGCTCGACGCCAGGAATCCGCAGGTCGCGGCGAGGCTCGCGACCGCATTCCGCTCCTGGCGGGCGCTTGAAAGTGTGCGGCGCACCAAAGCGGAAGCTGCGCTGAGGCGGATCGCTTCGGCTTCGGCGCTGTCGGCCGATGTCAGCGACATCGTCAATCGCGCGCTTGCACCCGTCTGACATTACTTCGGCGCGGCCGGACTCGTATTGCGCGAAATCCGGACGGCGCCGGCGGATCGTTAGTAATTTTTTTACGTCCTTGACTCCGCGGACTCTCGACAAATCACCCGGCATCGATTCTTATGATTCTCGATTCGGGACGCGATGCGGCACATCCTCCCGGTCAAGGGTTGTGTTAGGGCGGCAACAATCCGACACGGGGGCATATCCATGGCGCGCGCCGAAGCAGCGCACGCGTCCGCGCGGACCGATTCCATCAAGGGATTGGCGCAGTCGATCGCGAAACCGACATACCGACGTCTCCTGACAGCCGAGCCCACGCTCCGGCGCGCAGTTCCCGCCCTCATCATCGCCTTTCTGATCACGATCGCGATCGGCGCATTCGTTCAGGTTCTGGACCACCGGCGCAGTGCGCTGGCCGACGCATCCAAGGACATCGAAACCATCGCCGAGGTGCTGGCTCAGCGGCTGGAACGTCCGCTCAAAGGCGACCGCCTCACGGTCTGGCGCCGCGTGCAAACCGAACTCGACATGGCGCGCACACCACGCACCACGGCATCGGGCCGTCAAATTCTGGTGACGAATCCCCAAGGCATGATCATCGCTGCCGCTCCCTATCTCGCCGGCGTCACCGGACGGCACCTGACCGACATTTTGGGAGACTCTCCCCTGACCATCCTCGGCGCCGATGCCGGGGTGATGGACATCACGCTTGCCGATGGGCGGCGCGCACTTGCGACCGTGCGTGCGATGGCGGAACCGCTCGGCCAGCTCGCAATCTATCAGCGTCGCAGCGACGCGCTGGCCGCTTGGCGCTCGGATACCGCACTGACAGTCACGCTTTCGGCGACCACCGGCTTCGTGCTCCTGATCCTCGGTTTTGCCTTCCACTGGCAGTCGACCCGCGCGCGAGAGGCCGATCTCATTTACGATACCGTTCGCAGCCGGATCGATACCGCGCTCAATCGCGGCCGCTGCGGATTATGGGACTGGGACCTCGCGCGCGGCCGCATCTTCTGGTCACATTCGATGTTCGCCATTCTCGGACTCGAGTCTCGCGACGAGTTATTGACCTTCGGCGAGATCAACAAATACGTCCATCCCGACGATATCGATCTCTACGATCTCGCCACCCAGGTTGCAGATTCGCGCCTTAACGCCATCGATCACGACTTCCGCATGCTGCATGCGAATGGCCGCTGGGTATGGCTGCGAGTTCGCTGCGAGGTGGTGCGCCAGCCGGGAGAACCCGGTTTGCACCTGATCGGGATCGCGGTCGATATCACCGAGCAAAAGACCCTGGTCGAACGGACGACCGCCGCGGATATGCGGCTGCGCGATGCCATCGAAACAATTCCCGAAGCTTTCGTTTTGTGGGATGCCGACAATCGGCTGGTACTTTGCAATTCCAACTTTCAGGAGCTTCACAAGCTGCCCGACGAACTGGTCACACCGGGCGCTCCGTATGAAAGCATCCTGGCCGCGGGGCGTGAGAATCTGCAGCTTGGAAATGTCTCAATGGTCGGCCCGGACCTTCCCGGCGCGCGCACATTCGAGGCACAGCTCGACGGCGGGCACTGGCTGTTCAGCGAACGGCGCACCAAGGACGGCGGCTATGTCTCGGTCGGCACCAACATCACAAGCCTCAAGCAGCAGGAACGCAAGCTCAAGAACAGCGAAACCCGCCTGCTCGCCACGATCGAGGACCTGAGGCAATCGAAACAGCAGCTCCAGGAACTCGCGGAGAAATATTCCGCCGAAAAGACTCGCGCCGAGGAAGCCAACCAAGCCAAGTCGAAATTTCTGGCCAATATGAGCCACGAGCTGCGCACCCCCCTCAACGCCATCATCGGTTTTTCCGAGATCATGGAGAAAGGGATGTTCGGCAAGCTCGGCGCCGACAAATATTACGAATATTGCCGGGACATCCACCAGAGCGGTCAATATCTTCTCGACGTCATCAACGACGTGCTCGACATGTCGAAAATCGAAGCCGGCCGCATGAAGCTGCATCCCGAGCGCGTCGTTCTGGACGACATCCTTTCGGACTCGCTGCGCGTCGTGTCCACGCGCGCCGAGGAGAAAGCCCTGACCCTGTCCTCCTATATCGCGCCCGACATTTCCCTGTACGCCGACCGCCGCGCCCTGAAGCAGATTGCGCTGAACCTGCTGTCAAATGCGGTCAAGTTTACCGGCCCCGGCGGACGGGTCGCCGTCCGCGGACGCCGCGTCGGCTGTTGCGTTTCGATTGCGATCAGCGATACCGGCATTGGCATCCCGAAGGACGCACTGCAGCGTCTTGGCCGGCCATTCGAACAGGTGGAAAGCCAGCTCACAAAGGTCCACCATGGATCGGGATTAGGCCTCGCCATCGCCAAGTCGCTGGTCGGCTTGCATGGCGGCCGCATGCGCATTCGCTCCACGCCGGGGCGGGGCACCACAGTCATTGTGCGGCTTCCGGTCGGCGAACTGCCGGCGCAAGAACCAGAACCTGTGCAGCAGTGCCTGCCGCTGTAGATCCCGTTGCGCGGGACCGCGTAGCGCCGGTCCTTGGCGCCAATACTCATCGGCTGCGGCCGGACGGTGCCGCTCGATCATGATGCTCGTTTATTCGCCCGGTCCGAGCAACGCTTCGAAGCGGGCGCGAACGCGTGCCTGAGTCTCGGTTACATAAGCATCGAGCGTTGCGAAATCCGGTACGTCGGCCGCGCGTGTGAGCAAGCGTAGCAATCCCGGATCGGTCTTTTTCGGGTCGAACGGACCCGAAAGGCAAAGCCGCAGAATCTGGCTGAGATTTTGATAGAGCTGAACAGCCGGACGCAGCACTTCGGAATCTTCAGCCGAAAGGAGGCCGAGCCGTGCCGCGCGCTCCAAGACGCGCCCGGTGGACGGATCGAGAATTTCGGGATGGTCCGCAGCATGGACGAGCTGCAGGTATTGCGCGATAAACTCGATATCGGTCAGTCCGCCCGCGGCATATTTCAGATCCCAGCGGTCCGCTTCACCCTTTTCGGCGGCGATCGCCTGTCGCATCTCGTAAGCATCGCCCGCGATTGCGCGCGCGTCCCGGCGCTGCGCCAGCACGGACCGGATTAGATCTTCGACTTCACCCCGGAACTCCGGCGTCGCTGACACGACACGAGCACGGGTCAACGCCATGTGCTCCCAGGTCCATGCCTCGGTCATCTGATAGTCCCGGAAGGAATCGATCTTTGTCGCGACCGGACCCGACCGGCCCGAGGGGCGCAGCCGCATGTCGACGTGATAGAGCGCACCGTAATTGGTCTGCGACGTCAGCGCCGAAACCAGACGCTTGGTCAGGCGCGCGAAATATTGCGCGCCATAAAGCGGACGCTCGCCATCCGATTCCGGCGCCTCGTCGTCGAAATCGTAGACAAGAATAAGATCGAGATCGGAACTGGCCGTCATCTCACGGCTGCCGAGCTTGCCGAGGGCAAGCAGCGCGCTCTTCTGTCCGCGAATGCGGCCATGGGTTTGAGCGAACAATTCCTCGACCTGCCGGTGCAGCGCGCGGATGATCACGTCGGCCAGCCGCGCGAAGGCCTCGCCGGCCTGCTCCGCCGACACCGTGCCCGACAGGATACGCACCCCGATCAGGAACATGTGCTCCTGCCCGAACAGCCGCAGCCGGTCGAGCATGTCCTCATAGGATACCGACTGATCGAGCGACCGGGCAAGTTCGCTGCCGAGCGTCTCGGCATCCGGCAGCGCGCCGAAAAATGCCGGGTCGATCAGCGCATCCATCACCTGCGGCTGATGCGACAGGATGTCGGCAAGACGCGGCGCGGTGCCCAGCATCAGCGCCACCAGTGCCAGCAGATCGGGATTTTGCAGAAGCAGCGAGATCAGCCGCGCTCCGCCGGCCGCGTGCAATCCGGAGAGGAACCGGTCGAAGGCCAGCACCGCCTGCTCGCGGTTCTCACTGCGGGCGAGATGTTCGATCAGACCGGGAACCAGCAGCCGGAGCTGCGATCGCGCGAATTCACTGCGCAGCGCCGGATATCGCCCGCTCAGCCAGCCTCGGACCAGAGCCGAGATTTCAAGCGGATTGCGAAAGCCCATCGCGGCGAGGCGATCAAGCGTGTCCCGGCTATCCGCGTCGGCAGGAAATTGCAGCGCCGCCTCCGGCGCGATTACCACCGGCTCGAACAGCCGCGAATAATGCTGCTGCACGTTGCGCAGATGCAGGAGCAGCGCTTCGGCAAAGGCACTCGCGCTTTCGAAGCCAAGGAAGTGGGCAAACCGTGTCAGCTCGGTCTCGTCGGAGGGCAGCGTATGGGTCTGCTCGTCAGCGACCATCTGCAGCCGATGCTCGACCCGCCGCAGGAACAGATAAGCCGCATCGAGTTCGCTCTGGGCGGATGCGCTGACCCATTGTCCCTCGGCGAGAGCGGCGAGCGTCGTTAGCGTGCGGCGGTCGCGCAGCTCGGGATGACGCCCGCCCGCAATCAATTGCTGGGTCTGTACGAAAAATTCGATCTCGCGGATACCGCCCCGCCCGAGTTTGATATTGTGACCGGCGACCGCGATCTCGCCGTGCCCGCGATAGGCATGGATCTGCCGCTTCATCGCATGGATGTCCGCAAGCGCGGCAAAATCCATGTATTTGCGCCAGACGAACGGCGACAGCGCCTTCAGGAGCTTCTCGCCCGCTTCGATGTCGCCGGCGCAGGGGTGCGCCTTGATCATCGCCGAGCGTTCCCAGTTCTGGCCGCGATGCTCGTAGTAATCGAGCGCGGCCGGCACCGAGATCGCGACCTGGGTGGAGGCCGGATCGGGCCGCAGCCGCAGGTCCACGCGGAACACGTAGCCGTCGGGGGTGCGCTCTTGCAAGAGCTTGACGAGCCCACGCGTCACCCGGATGTAGAGTGCGGACGGCTCGGTATCGTCCGGGATCGCAGGCGCATCCGGGTCGTAGAACACGATCAGGTCGATATCGCTCGAATAGTTGAGCTCGAGCGCGCCCATCTTGCCCATGGCAAGGACGATATAGCCGGAGCCCCGTTCCGGCGCCGAAGGATCGGCAGGCGTGAGCCGGCCACGCCGAACGGCATCATTCAGCAGAAATCGGACTGCGCCCTGAACCATGCAATCGGCCAGTTCGGTGAGCGCCCGCGTGACCTGCAGCACCGGCCAGACCCCGCCGATATCGGTCATCGCGATCAGGAGCGCGGCCTCGGCCTTGGTCAGGCGCAACAGCCGCATCGCATTGGCCTCGTCATCCATACCCGACAGGGTGGCGACCACGCCGGACAGCAATGACTCGATATGGCTTTCAGGATTTTCGCGCAGCAGCCGGATGAGCCGGGCAGGATCGGCGCGAACGAGATCGGTGAGGTAAGGAGAAAACTCAAACAGCGCCACAATGAGGTGATGCGCCTTGGGAAACGCGGCGAAAATCTCCTGCAATGCATTCCGTTCCGGATCGCCGAGACCGGCGATCCAGTCTGCCAGCCGCGCACGGCTCCGGTCCGGATCCGGCAGAAAAGGCGCTTCGGCAATGCGCGCGGCCAGATTGCCAGCGGCGTCGGCGGCCGCACGGACGGATTCTTCGTTGATGGCTCCCGGACTCATCGCGCCCGGCATAGACCATCCCGCTTCAAAAAGGGAGCCTATGACTGCTCTGCGGCGGAGGTTTGCACTGGCGTCGCAGACGGAAGCGGACCGCTGCGCGGCAATACCATCACCGCGCATAGGCCCGGCGCATTGTTTTCGAGGCGCAATTCGCCGCCGTGCAAATGCGCCACCGCCGATGCGAGACTGAGGCCCAGACCCGATCCGGGAATTGTCCGGCTCTTCTCCAGCCGCACGAAGCGCTCGACGGCGCGTCCCCGTTCGCTCTCCGGAATGCCGGGACCGCTGTCACAGACGCTGAGCAGGACGCGATCGCCTTCGGCGCGTGCGCGGACGGAGACAACGGACGGAACGCCGCTGGCCTTGGCTTCAGGTCCCGCATACTTGATGGCATTGTCAACGAGATTGGCGAGTGCCTGACTGATCAGCTCGCGATTGCCGCTAAGCAAGATCGGCCCCGGCGCATCCACGTCCAGCGAAAGCCCCTGCTCTTCTGCCAACGGTTCATAAAGCTCGCCGACGCCGTGAGCGGCCTCGGCGGCATCGAACTCCACCATGTTGTCGCGCGCCTGCCCGGATTCGGCACGCGCGATCATCAACAGCGCGTTGAAGGTTCTGATCAGCGAATCCGATTCCTCGATCGTGGCTTCCAGCGCGGCGCGGTAATCCTGCTCGGAACGCGACGTGCGCAGCGCCTCCTCCGCGCGGTTGCGCAATCGCGTCAACGGCGTCTTCAAGTCGTGCGCGATATTGTCGGAGACTTCCTTCAGCCCCCGCATCAATGCTTCGATGCGTGCCAGCATCTCATTGAGGTTCAGTGCCAGCCGGTCGATCTCGTCGCCGCTGCCGGCGACCGGCAATCGGCCGGACAGATTGCCCCCCATGATCGAGCGCGTGGTTTCCGTCATGGCATCGACCCGGTGCAGCACGCGCCGCGCGACGAAGAAGCCGCCCACCAGACCGAGAATAATGACGACTGCCGCGGACCATTTTCCCGCATCGAGCACGACCTGGAACAGCCGGTCGCGCTCCTCAAGATCGCGGCCGACCAGAATCTTGAACCCGCCGGGAAGGTGATAGACCCGTGCCAGCGCGCGATGCAGGTCCGAGTTCTCGCCTTCCTCGATCCGGCGGTAGACAGTTTCCGTCCAGCCCTGCTTGTCGAGCGCGCCGGTCGGCAGCGAGCCGACATTGCCGGCCAGACCGTCGGAGCCTGGCGTGGTGACGAGATAGAGGCTCGAACCCGGCCGGCGCGATCGCGCCTCGACCACAAATGTCAGCCGGCGGATGCCGCCCGCGTTGAAATGGTCGACCAGGCCGGTGATTTCGGCATCGACTGCCTCGGTGACCTGCTCGGTGAACAGCCGCTTGGTGTTGAGCGCGAAATAGCCGAGCAAAAAGACCGCAAACAGCGCGAACACGACCAGATAGACCAGCGTCAGCTTGAACGCCGTCGTACGAAACAATTTGCCAAGCGCCGTCATCGTCAATGCGCCAGTCCTGGCGCCTTTTGACCGCAAGAGATCACGGCGGCGCCCCTTCGACCACCGTCAATTTCGCGAGCCGTCGCGGATCATATAGCCGGCCCCGCGGATCGTATGCAGAAGCGGTTGCGAGAACCCCTTGTCGATCTTGGAGCGCAGACGCGAAATATGAACGTCGATCACGTTGGTCTGCGGATCGAAGTGATAGTCCCAGACATTTTCCAGGAGCATGGTGCGGGTCACGACCTGACCGGCATGCTTCATCAGATATTCGAGCAATCTGAATTCGCGCGGTTGCAGGACGATTTCTTCCTTGCCGCGGGTGACGCGATGGGAAAGGCGGTCCAGTTCGAGATCGCCGACGCGGTACACCGTCTCCTCGTTGCGGCCGCCGCGCCGGCGCGACAGTACCTCAACGCGGGCCAAAAGCTCGGAGAAGGAATAGGGTTTGGGCAGATAATCGTCGCCGCCGGCGCGCAATCCCTTCACCCGGTCGTCGACCTGGCCGAGTGCGGACAGGATCAGAACCGGCGTTTCGACTTTCTTCGCGCGCAATTCACCGATCACCGAAAGACCGTCCCGCTTCGGCAGCATGCGGTCGACGATCAAGACATCGTAATCGCCATCCAGCGCCATCGCGAGACCTTCCTCGCCGTCGGCGGCGTGGTCGGCCACATGACCAGTCTCGCGGAAGGCGCGGACGAGATAATCCGCGGCATCGCGGTCGTCCTCGATGATCAGCAGGCGCATGGCGTCGTGGTGCCCCGTGGTGTCCGTCACGGCATCGCCTGTTGCGGGGGATTTTGCAAGCGGAGCGGGATCTTGATGCAGGGACATGAGGGGATGGCGACTGTTACGCTACTCCGCCACCCCCTCTGCTGAACCCCGAACCGGCAGGGGCGACGGTCGCCGGGCTTCGAGGCTAAGACTCTGCGATTGCGGGGCGAGCCTTTCGGCTCGCCCCAGGGTTCCGTGGCACCGGCGGGGGCGACGGTAGCCGGAGTCACGACCCTTTCCCGTGCCCGCGGCCTGTCGGGGCCGCAGGCAATCTCGTCAGGCGCGGCCCGCGGGCAATGCGACGAAGCGGGTGCCTTCGGCCGACTTCACACGCATCAGCACGGTGCGCTTGTCGTCCTTGCGCGCGTCTTCGAGCGCCTTGCGGACATCGGCCGGGCTCGATACCGCCTTGCCCGCGACCTCGAGGATCACGTCGCCGGTCTTGATGCCGCGTTCGGCAGCAGGACCGTTCGGGATCACGCGGGTGACCACGACGCCTTCGTTCCCGGAGCCGGCAACGGACGAAGCCGGCGCGACCTGCAGACCGAGCGTCATCTCCTCCCGGGCCGGGCCGCCGCGATCGTCACCGCCGCGACGGTTCAGCCCAGCCTGGGCCGACAATTCGCCGAGCGTCACATTGACGGTCTTCTCCGAAGAGCCGCGCTGCAGGATCGTCAGCCGCGCGGTGGTGCCGGGCGCCATCTGGGCGATCCGGCGCGACAGCTCGCGCGCATTGGCGATACGCTCGCCATTGACCGCAACGATCACGTCACCGGACTTGATGCCGGCCTTCGCGGCCGGGCTGTTCGGCGACGGTTCGGCAACGAGCGCGCCGTCCGTGCTCTTCAGGCCCATGCTGTCGGCGATGTCCTTGGTGATCGGCTGGATCTGCACGCCGATAAAGCCACGGGTCACCGTGCCCTTGTCGCGGAGCTGCTGAACCACCGAGTCCACGGTTGCTGCAGGGATCGCAAACGCAATGCCGACATTGCCGCCCGACGGCGAGAAGATCGCAGTGTTCACGCCGACCACATTACCGTCGGTGTCGAAAGTCGGACCGCCGGAATTGCCCTTGTTCACAGGCGCGTCGATCTGCAGGAAGTCGTCGTACGGACCTGCGCCGATGTCGCGGCCGCGCGCCGACACGATGCCCGCGGTCACGGTCGAGGACAGGCCGAACGGATTGCCGACAGCAAGAACCCAGTCACCGATGCGCGGTGCCTTTTCTGCCAGCTTGGCGTAGGGGAAGTTGTTGCCGTCGACCTTGATCAGCGCGAGATCGGTCCGCGGATCGGTGCCGATGACCTTTGCGTTGTAAATCTTGCCATCGTCGGTCTGAACCTCGACCTCGTCGGCACGGTCGACCACGTGATTGTTGGTGACCGCATAGCCGTCAGGCGAGATGAAAAAGCCTGAGCCTTGGCCGGTGGTGCGCTGACGCGGACCGCGCGGCATGTCGGGTATTCCGCGGTTCGGCAAATCGGGGAACAGGTCTTCGCCACCGAAGCGGCGGAAGAAGCGCTCAAAGCCCTGCGGCAACTGGCCTTCGAACGATGAATTCTGAGGACCCGCGTCGACCTTGACGCGGACGGAAATGACGGCCGGCTTCACCTTCTCGACAATGTCGGCGAAACCGACAGGGCGCTGCACGGTCTGGGCCTGTTGAGTCACGTTCTGCGCGACAGCCGCGTGACGCGCCGCATCGGGAGCGACAAACAGCGCCGCCGCAGCAAGGCTCGCAATCGTCGTGCCGAGCAGCAGAGCGCGGCGGCCACGCAAAAAGCCGCCCGGCCCGGGAGGCGTGGTTGAGGTCATGAGGTTCACTCCATCGTCTTGAATTTCGCTACGAGCCGGGGAGGCCTCGCTTGGGATGATCCCCGGCGCCGTCCGAGAATGAAGATGGGGGGGCGCGCCTTACAGTCACCTGTCGGGGGGATTAAACTTTGGTAATGGCCGAAGTGACGATAATGTATTGATATTCAATGCCTTACGGCGATTTTGGCCGCGCCGAACACCAGTGGCACGTCACACAATTGCGTGCCCATTGGAAAACGCGTGCCGAATCCGTCGCTTCGGCCGCGACTCACGCCATCATCTGCCGGAAGAAATCCGGACTCTGTAGCCTTGCCCCGTTGCAGCGCGCACTATGCTTTCGTTCGCGGATCGCTGTCGAGCAGAGCGGCGATTCTACGCTCTTCCTCCGCAGTCAAGGCGGCGACCGGCGCGGAACCTGTTGCGGTTTCGCTGCGCCGCCGTATCGCCAGCACCACCACGATGCCGCCGACGATCAGCAATCCGGCCGGCAGCACCCACAGCAGCAGCGTCTTCGCATTCATCGGCGGATTGAGCAGCACGAAATCGCCGTAGCGCGCGGTGAGGAAATCCAATACCTGCTTGTCGCTGTCGCCGGCCTTCAGACGCTCGCGGACAAGAAGCCGCAGGTCACGCGCCAGCGGCGCATCGGAATCGTCGATCGACTGGTTCTGGCACACCATGCACCGCAGCTCGCGCGACAGGTTGCGCGCGCGTTCTTCCAGCTTCGCATCGGGAAGAATTTCGTCAGGCTGCACAGCATGAGCCGGCAGCGCGTGCAGCGCTGTGATGATCGCAAGCGCGAAACCGAGCGCAAGGCCTCGTGCATGCATCGCCCTACTCCGCCGGCTGCAGCTTCGGCTTTCGCGCCGCGCGCGGCGCCCCGACCCGCAACCGCCGGTCGGAGAGCGAGAACACCCCGCCGATCACCATCACCACCGTGCCGAGCCAGATCAGCAGCACCAGCGGTTTGTGATAGAGCCGCACTGCGATCGAGCCGTCGTCGGCAGCGTCGCCAAGTGACAGATAGATTTGGCTGAAGCCCCGCGTCATTAGCGCCGCTTCGGTGGTCGATGAACTGCGCGCAGTAAATGTGCGCTTGGACGGCTCCAGCACGCCAAGCGTTTCGCCACCCGACTTCACCGTGAATTTCGCGACCAGCTCGCGATAATTCGGACCGGGGCGCGAGATGAGATTGTCGAAGGTGAGCTCGTAGCCGCGCACCTCGACCGATTGGCCGGGCTTCATCGAGAGAATGCGCTCGGCGCCGTAATAGGCCTCCGACGCGATGCCAAGAAGGCACACACCGAGGCCGAAATGCGCGATCGCCGTCCCGAGCGCCGAGCGCGGCAATCCGAACAGCCGCCGCAGAGACGTACCGAACGGCTGGCGGAACAGCGCAATGCGCTTGGCAATATCGATCACCGCACCGGTCATTGCGAAGAAGGCAACACCGATCAGGAACGGCGCGAGGACCGGTCCGCCCTGCGTGATCGCAATTGTGGCCCCCATCGCGACCAGTGCGATGACGAACGCCGCGGTCAGCCGTTGCGCAGCGCCATAGAGATCGCCCCGCTTCCAGGCCAGCAGCGGCCCGAACGGCATCGCGATCATCAGTGGCAAAAACAGCGGACCGAAGGTGGCGTTGAAGAACGGCGCGCCGACGGAAATCTTGTCGCCGGTGAGCGATTCCAGCGCGAGCGGATAGAGCGTGCCGACGAACACGGTGGCGCAGGCCGTGGTCAGCAGGAGATTGTTGAGAACGAGCGAGCCTTCGCGCGAAATCGGCGCGAACAATCCGCCCTGTTTCAGCGCGGAGGCCCGCCACGCATAGAGCGCGAGCGATCCGCCGATGAAGAAGACCAGGATGCACAGGATAAAGACGCCGCGCGTCGGATCGGTCGCAAAAGTATGCACCGAGGTCAGCACGCCGGAGCGGACAAGGAAGGTGCCAAGGAGTGAGAGCGAAAAAGTGAGGATGGCGAGCAGGATGGTCCAGACCTTCAGCGCGTTGCGCTTTTCCATCACCACTGCCGAATGCAGGAGCGCGGTGCCGGCAAGCCAGGGCATCAGCGAGGCGTTCTCCACCGGATCCCAGAACCACCAGCCGCCCCAGCCAAGCTCGTAATAGGCCCAGTACGAGCCCATCGAAATGCCGAGCGTCAGGAAACACCATGCGGCCAGCGTCCATGGCCGCACCCATCGCGCCCAGGCGGCATCGATGCGGCCTTCGATCAGCGCCGCCACCGCAAACGAGAACGAGATCGAGAAGCCGACATAGCCGAGATAGAGCAGCGGCGGATGGATCGCGAGCCCGATATCCTGCAACACCGGATTGAGGTCGCGGCCCTCGAAAGGCGGCCGCGCCACGCGGGTAAAGGGATTCGAGCTGGCGAGAATGAAGATGAAAAAGGCCGCGGCGATCCAGGCCTGGACGCCGAGCACGTTTGCGCGCAGCGTCTGCGGCAGGTTGCCGCCGAACAGCGCCACCAGCGCGCCGAACAGCGCGAGAATCAGCACCCACAGCAGCATGGAGCCTTCGTGATTGCCCCATACGCCGGTGATCTTATAGAGCAGCGGCTTGGCTGAATGCGAGTTTTCGTAGACATTGAGAACCGAGAAGTCGGACGTCACGTAGAGCGTGGTCAGCGCCGCAAACGACAGCGCAACGAACAGGAATTGCACCACCGCGACCGGCTCGGCGATCCCCATCAGCAGGCGATCGTTAAGCCGCGCGCCTGCGATCGGAAGCGTCGCCTGGATCAGCGCCAGCGCCAGCGCCAGTACCAGGGCGTAATGCCCGACCTCGGCAATCATTGTTTCGCCCCGCCCGGTTTCTTGCCGTAATCGTCCTTCCAGTGACCCTGCTTCTTCAGCGCATCGGCCACTTCTTTCGGCATGTAATTCTCGTCGTGTTTGGCGAGCACGCTGTCGGCGCGGAATGAGGTTGCATCGATCAGCGTGCCTTCCGCGACCACGCCCTGCCCTTCGCGGAACAGATCGGGCAGGATGCCGCGATACGTCACGCGCACCACGTTCTTGCCGTCGGTCACATCGAAGGTCGCGTCCACGTCCTTGCGCACCACCGTACCGGGCTGCACAAGCCCGCCGAGCCGGATGCGGGTGCCGGCCTGCACCTTCTTTTCGACGACATCGGTCGGCGAGTTGAAGAACACGATGGAATCGCGCAGCGCCGTCAGCACGAGCGCAGCTGCGACCGCGAGCACCACGGCGCCCGCTCCGATCAATACCAGACGCCGCTGTTTGCGCGTCATCGCCGTTTCACCTCATCCTTCCAGGCCGACCTGTTTGGCCAGATCGTCGAGCCGCTTCTTCTTTTCGGCGTCGTCGCCGATGGTGTTGCGGGCGCTGTTGAAGGCGTCCCGCGCCTTCTCCTTGTCGCCCATCACGGCATAGGCGCGCACCAGCCGCAACCAGCCCTCGAAATCGGACGAATCCGTCTTCAACCGCTCGGCCAGCCGGTCCACCATGCCGCGGATCATCTCCTGGCGCTGTTCCGGCGTCAGCTGCTGGGCGGCCGCCATATCCTCCTGCGTTGGTCCGGGCTGGGCCGCTTTCGGTTCGACAGCCCGCGCGGTCTCCGCCCGCGCATTGGGTTCCACGCGCGCGAGCGACTGTCGAATCAATGGCCGGAACGGCGCATTGGCCGGCGCCGCCGCAAGCATTGCGCGCCAGATTCGCGCTGCCTCCTGCGGCTTGCCATCCTGCTCGGCGGCGAGCCCGGAGAAATACTGCGCCTTCACGTTGCCGGCATCCGCCCTCAGCGCACGCTCGAAGGTCGCCTTGGCATCCGCGGTGACGACACCATTCGCGGCCGCTACCTGCGCTTCGCCGAGATCGGCCTCCCGCTCCGCCGTGGAACCGAGCAGACGGATCACTTGCGCTCTTGCGCGAACCGCATCGTTGAAGCGGCCCATCCGCATATAGACCGGCGCCACCACCTGCCACCCCTGGCCGTCGTCAGGATTTTTTTCCAGATGCGCCTCGACCTGCGCGACCAGACTGTCGATCGAACGGTTCTGCAGCGGCGCATCCATCCGCCCGGCGAGCGGCGCGCCCGGCAGCTGCGGCGAGCCCAACCGAATATAGAGTGTACCGGCCAATGCCGGCAGCAGGATCAGCGCGATCAGGGCAGCAGCCCGCCGCCGCCAGAGCGGCGAAGCCGATCCCATTGCGGCCGGCGGCGTTCCGGCGATGTCCGCCGCCGCCAGCAAACGCCGCGAGATTTCGATCCGCGCCGCATCCGCCTCACTGTCCGCGATCAGCCCGGCCTTGCGGTCACGCTCGATCTCGTCGAGCTGATCGCGATAGACCGCGACATCGTGCCCCGCGCCCGCCTCCTCCCTCGGATGGCGCGACAACGGCCAGAGCACGGCGAAAATCGCCGCCGCGGTCATCAGGGCCAGGATCAGGTACAGGCTCATGCGGGCCGGTTTACATCACCCGCGGGCGGCGCACAAAATACCGATCAGGTGATCGGTGTCGCACGGGTCTGCCGGGATTATAGCGGACGCTACGTCCCGATTGAGGCGCCTCAGACACTCCAGTCTGGCCGCGATGCCGCCAGCTCCGGGGGCCGCGGTTCAGGCCTTCGCCGACTTGCGCTCCGCCGCGGCCGCAATATCGCGGGCCTTGAGCATCATCGCGGCATAATCCTCGCCGAACACCTTGCGGCAGAACCGCACCGCGGCATCGAGCTGGGATTGCCGGAACGTGCGGTCGGAATCGCCCGCCACGCGCAGATTTTCGACCAGGGACGCCGTCGCCGGGTCGAGATATTGCTCGAGATCCGACCACGTCCGTGTGGTCAGTTCGCTCAACGCCAGTTCGCCCGCATAGACCCGGCAGGTATTGACGAACTCGATCTGCGCTTCGGTTTCGGCCACATCGGCCTCGTCGAGCGTGGAATTGGGCGCAATCTCCTTGATCGGGCGAGGCCGCAGCAGCCGGCGGACGCGGCCCGGCAGCGTCTCAATCTCGCCCTTCAGCAGGTCGGACACCTGGGTGCGAAGCGCGGCGAGGCCGCGTGCCCACGGCGACTCATAGGAGAAATTGATCTCAGAACGGATGCCGCGCGCGGCATCGTGAATGCTTTTCAGCAGCGCGCCGATGCCGACACCACGCCCGGATCGCAATTCCGACTTGAGCTCATTGATCAGCCGCTGGATTTCGGCCAGCACGATATCGACCGTGATGGCGTAAGGCGTTTCGGAAATCCGGCTGGCATTGTCGCTATTGGCCGCCCGGGTGGCGAGCCGGATCAATTGCCATGGCGCTCCCAGCCGGCTCATGGTGATCACGAGCACATAGACGAACAGCGCCGGCTCTCTGGCCACCAGCGAGTCGATCATCGCCTTCACGGACGCGATGTTGCTGTCGTCGAGGCTCTTGATGTGGTTCGGCAATTGTGTGCCGAAGGCTGCGAGCGTGCGCCGCGCCTTGATGACAGTCAGGATCGCAGCCGCGTCCTGCAATGCGCGCGGGGTCCCGATCTGGCCGGCCAGCCGCCGGCGCGCCTTGTCATCTGATTTCGCGGCGGCGAGCGCCTCCTCGATCCGCACCGCAGCACGATCCTGAAAGCCGCTCGCGAGTTCATCGGCGCGTTCGGCATCGCCATCGTCCAGGGCCCGCGCAACCTGATCGGTCACAGCTTTGGCTTCACCCGGCATCAGGTCGCGGCAGATCCACTCCCAGACGGGTTCCAGGACGACGCGCGCAATTCGGCCGGGATGGCTGTGAGTCGCAGTGTCATCGACCAGAACCGGTTCGAGCGGTTGAAAGAACAGTCGCGCCAGATTGCCGGGCCGTTTTGGCCGGGCGCTTTCACGGGCATCGCGGCGCAATTCCTGCAGAACGAGCTCTGCGCCCGAAACGTCCTCGCCGCGCAATACCGCACGCTCGAGCTCCGTCATCAAAAGCGCGCGCGCCTCAGGGCTCAAACTCCTGAGATATTGCCGCAACCGCTCGACGAGAGCCCCGTCGGCCATACACACCACTCGCCACGTCAAATTGGAAGCCTACGCATAGCGCGGCGGCGTTAAAAAGCGGTGTGCGCTCTGGCTGATATCAGACCAGCGTCCAGGTTCCATCGGGATTGCGGCAAGCGTCGCCGCGTGCCACCTGGGGGCGGCCATCGATGTAGATCGTGTGCGTGAAACTGCGGCATTGCATGCCGCGCCGGTCATATTGCGGACCTGGCACGATCGTGCCCCGGCGCCCGGAATCCGGATTTTCCCAGCCGACCGGCGCTCCGGACGCGCCGCGATCCAGCGCCTCCACCTGCGCGACATAAGCGCGCCGCTTGTCCTCGTCGTCCATCGCCGCGCCGATCCGGTTGCCGATCAACCCGCCGATGGCAGCACCTGCGACACTGGCAGCGATACGCTCGCCGGTCCCGCCCCCCCCGAACTGCGAGCCGATCGCAGCACCCGCCAGGGCACCGACCAGGGTTCCGGTATTCTCCCGCGGCCCGGTTCCAGTGGCGGGATCGCCGGCGCATCCAGCCACAAAGGCCGCCGCTGCCAAGACAATTCCGATCGAACGCATGCCCCCTCCGGTGCTACCCCCCGATGCCGCAGCAAGGCCGCGGCCGGCATTTACTAAACAACAGGGAATGCGGCATTTGCTGGGCCGCGACCGCATTCGTCCGGCCGACGATATAGACACCAAAACGTAAAGAATCTGCGGCGCATCTTACATTTCGGTCTCGCCAGAGTCATCGCCCTGACCTATGCCGCCGGCAGCACCAGCTCCGCGCGCAAACCGCCGAGCGGAGCGGTGCCGAGCGTGAAACTTCCGCCGTAGAGGCCGGCAAGTTCGACTACGATGGACAGACCGAGGCCGGAGCCGGGCTTGGTTTCGTCCAGCCTCCGGCCGCGCCGCGCCACCTGTTCGCGCTCGGCGGGCGTGAGCCCCGGACCGTCGTCATCGACAATGATGCGGACCACCTGCCGATCCTCATCGGCGCGCTCCTTCAGCACCTCGATTGACACCCGCGACTGCGCCCATTTGCAGGCATTGTCGACCAGATTGCCGACCATCTCTTCCAGATCCTGACGCTCGCCGCGAAATTGCGCGTCCTCCGGCGCATCGACCCGCAGCCGCAGATCCTTGCTGCGATGGATTTTTTCCATGCTGCGCGCGATGGACTGCACCACCGGCGCGACATCGGTCACGGTGCCGAGAACGGTCAGGCGCGCGGCCATGCGTGCGCGTTCCAAATGACGCGCGATCTGGTCGCGCATGATGTCGGTCTGCTCGCGGACCTTCTGCGAGATTGTATCGTCGGCATGCGCCGAGGCTTCGTTCATGATGACGGAGAGCGGCGTCTTCAGTGCATGCGCGAGGTTGCCGACATGGGTACGTGCGCGCTCGACGATTTCCCGGTTGGCATCGAGCAGCGCATTGGCCTCGCGCGCCAGCGGCGCGATTTCGACCGGAAAATTGCCTTCCAGCCGCTCGGCCTCTCCGGAGCGGATTGCAGCGAGCTGCTGCGAAATCCGCTTCAGTGGCGCGAGCCCGAAAATCACCTGAAGCGCCGTCGTCAGCAGCAACACGAGCGCCAGCGCACAAAAGGTGATCAGCAACGCACGATTGAAGCTGCGGATATCGTCCTCGATTTCGGCGGCATCGCCAGCGACCGCGACAAGATAACTGCCTTCTTCGCCCAGATCGACGTTGCGTTCGACCAGACGCAGTTTCTGATCTTCCGGTCCGTTGACATAACCGGACCGCACCCCCACCGCAGCGGCCTGGCTCGTCACCGGCAGCCGCGGCAAGCCGCCATCCCAGAGCGAGCGCGACGCATGAACTTCCGGTTTGGCGCTGTCGAGTTTTGTGACCTGCCAATACCAGCCGGACAAAGGCAGTTCGAACAAGGGTTCGCTCACGCCTTGGGCAAGCTTGTCGTCGGGAATTTCAGGCGCTGCAAGGTCGGCCACAAGGGTACGCAGATAGACCTGAAGGCGTCCGTCGAATGCGCGCTCCACCGCACCCCGATAGAGCGACGACAGCACAATTCCGGTGATCAGCACGATTGCAATCGTCCAGCCTGCGGCCCACAGAAAGAGCCGTAATGCCAGAGAGTTTGCGCGCATCAGCCGGCGAGCTCCTCACCGTCCGGTCTGGGACCGCGCATCGCGATCAGCGCGCATCGGGCGGTGTCAGGAGATAACCGAGCCCGCGCACGGTCTGGATCACGTCGATACCGAGCTTCTTGCGGATACGGCCGACGAACACCTCGATCGTGTTGGAATCGCGGTCAAAATCCTGATCGTAGAGATGTTCGACCAGCTCGGTGCGAGACACCACGCGCCCGGTGTGATGCATGAGGTAAGACAGAAGCCGGTATTCGTGGCTGGTCAGCCGCACCGGATTGCCGTCAACGCTGACCCGGCCGGTCCGCGTGTCGAGCCGCACCGGCCCGCAATTGAATTCGCTCTTGGCATGGCCGACCGACCGGCGCAGCAGCGCGCGGACCCGTGCCAGAACCTCTTCCATATGGAACGGCTTCGGCACGTAGTCGTCCGCACCGGCATCGAAACCCTGAACCTTGTCGCTCCAGCGGTCGCGCGCGGTCAGCATCAGAACCGGCATGGCGCGGCCGGCACGCCGCCAGGCCTCCAGCACCGAGATGCCATCCATCTTGGGAAGGCCGATGTCGAGGATGACTGCATCATAAGGCTCGGTCTCGCCGAGATAATGCCCCTCCTCGCCGTCGAACGCGCGATCGACGACATAGCCGGCATCGGTCAGCGCGGTTGCGAGCTGGCGGTTCAAGTCGGGATCGTCCTCGATTACGAGGAGACGCAAGGTGGAACGCCCTCCGAAATCAGCCGCCGTCCGTAAGCAACCCGCTCGCGGCATCGACGGTAGCGCGGGTGACTTTGCCATCCTGCGCGAGCAGAGTCAGCAGGTAGACCAGCCCTTTTGGCCCCTTGCAGAGCTTGGCGTCAACCACATCCGCCTTGCGGGCGCGGGCGGCCCGGATCGCCTTGGACAGCGAAACCACCTTGCCGCTCGCCGCAACGGTGCGACGCTGGGCCGGTGTGAGACATTGACCGGCCTGTGCGACGGAGGTCCTCAGTTCCGCTGCCGGAACCCGGGAAGAGCCAAGGGTGGCGACCGTCAGGGTCGCACTGAGAATCAGCGCTCGGAGGAACATGCCGCCGCTCTAAGTCCACACCCGTGAATGCGGGATGAATGTCCGGTGGCAGAACCGGGGCAAATGCAACCATTCGGACACTAAGACGTGAAGCCCGAAAAGCTTGCATAGTCATTGAGCGGCGCGCGCGGCGAACGCCACCCGTTGATCGGAGCAGATTCATCGGCATAGCCGAGCGCCATGCCGGAATAGAGCATCATGTGCGGGGGAAGATCGAGGAAGGCCGGCACCGTGACGTGCCAGGAGGCCCAGGCCTGCTGCGCGCAGGTGTGCAGACCATAGCCGCGTGCGAGAAGCATCACGGTCTGGATCAGGCCGCCGAGATCGGAATGCTGGGCGACCCCGAGACTGCGGTCGATCGAAAAGAAGATGCCGACCGGCGCGCCGAAAAATTCGAAGTTGCGCGCATATTGCCGGTATCTCGCCGGCTTGTCCTCGCGCGGCACGCCGATCGACTTGTAGAGAAGCTCGCCGACCTCAAAGCGCCGCTTGCGGTAGGTCGCATTCATCTCCGGCGGGTAGATCGTGTATTCGGTGCCTTCGGCGCGCGGCAGCTCGTTCATGCGCGGCGCGAGCAGGGCCTTCAGCGCCTCCACCCGCTCGCCTGCGATCACATCGATCCGCCACGGCTGCATGTTGCCGGCCGACGGCGCACGCGCAGCGAGTTCGACGATCTCGCGAACCGTCTGTTCCGGGACCGGTGTCGGCAGGAAGGCGCGGCAGGAATAGCGGGAGGCGACGGCGTCGCGGACGTACATGTGTGGGCTCTCGATCAGGTCTCCTTCAAGAGACGGAATACGCGGGCGAGATCAAGAGCGAATTTGGATGAGACGCCATGCAGCATCACATGTATTTGCGGTCGTCGCCGATCAGCAGATCACGGATGCTGCTGGCCACTGGAAATCCGTAGCCTTGGCCTGGCTCGTCGAACGAAAGCCGGCCGGCTTTGTAATAGCTGCTCCTGTAAAATTCGGCCCCGATCATAGGCCCACGACCTCTTCTGCGCACCGCCGCGCTACCCCCTCCCAGCCGCGAACACCCGCGCCACTTTCTCGAACGGCCGCGCGATGAAAAACGACAGGATAATCGCCTGCTCGTAGCCGTCATACGGCGGCGGCAGTTTGGCGATGCCCCAGCCGAGCCGGAAGGTGGAGTCGATCACGATCGCGCCGAAATGCAGCACACACGGATAGACGATCAGCGGGCGTATCCAGGCCGTCACCCACCAGCCGCGATCGGCCTCCATCAGCTTCGCCTGGACCTTGCGGGCCTCGATCTGCGCATTGACCTGCGCAATCGCGATCTGGGTGTCGGCTTGCACGCCGGTCTGGAAGCGGGCGAGATCGTCGTTCGCCTTCGCGCGCAGATAATCGGCGAGCCGGCCAAGCAGCGCGTCGAACGCACCGCCGCCGAGAAGGCCCATCAGCTTCAATACCAGTCCGCCCAGCATCTCAGTAATCCTTATGTCCGACGCGGCCGGTCGTGATCATCCGGAGCGCCACGGTGACGATGCCGATCAGAGCGATGATCTTCAGCGCATGCTCGGGCGGCAGCAGCGGCGTGATGTCAACGAGTTGCAGAGCGTTGAGGATGTCGAGCGCGGCACCAGCAAGCGTCACCGCGCCGCCGAAGATCACGGTGCGCCAGCCTTTCAGGCTTTCGCGGACCCAAACCAGCGCGCGTCTTGAGGACCGCGGCGCATCCGAAACGACAGCCGGCCATTCCTGGCGATACCGGTGCCAGAGCGTCCAGCCAATCCACGCGGCGATCGCGCACAGCACGCCTCCTACGACGATCGAGGCGATGAGCGGCCACGACCATCCGCCCGCTGCCGCCGCCTGTGCTGCACCGCCGCTTGCAACGACCACGCCGGCCGTTGTCGCGGCGCGCGCCTTTGCTGGCACCGGCACCTTTGCCTTGCCATTGGCCGACGCCGACGAGGACGGCGCGACCGCGGCACCCTTCGCCATGGCGAGCGCATCGCGCCGCACTTCGGCGACCCGGCGCTCCCAGCCGTTGCCGAACACCGGCCAGGTGCGCAAATTCTTCAGAAACGCCAGCCGCTCGTCGCACAGCCGCGCGATCAGCTCTGACACATCGGCACTGCGAACGGCGGCGATCGCGGCATCCGTCATCGCCGTGCCGTTGCCGAGGCCGAGCAGGCGCTGCATCACTTTCGCCGCGCGGGCGATGCCGGAATTCACACCGTAATCGAACACGGCGTAATCGAGCCCTGCGGGGAGTTCGTCGCAGCGCAGGGCATGCCAGTAGCGTTCGCGGTAGATCTTCGCCGCATCGTCGCGCTTCATCGCGCGGACATCGGCGGCCGTTCCGTTCGCCTTGATGTAACGGCGATAGTCGTGGATCGTGATGCCGAAGTTCGTCGGCCCGCCGGGGTCGGATGGATGATTGGAGTAGCCGCCCTCATGCTTGAGCACGCGCGCGAGCGATGCGTCATAATTCGAAGCCGCCATGAAGGTCTCCTGAAAATCAAAAAGGCCGCGCACGATCGCGCGGCTTCAAATGAGCAGCGTCGGGCGCATCAGGGCGCCGGCTTTTGAAGCGCCTTCACTTCGGCCAGAACGCGCGCGTGCAACGCGGGATCGTCATCGACCGCACTGTGTATCGTCGCGACGCGCTCCTGCACGAGCGTGCCGGTAAATCCCGGCGCCGCCTTCAAGAGGCCACGGCCGAGCGGACTGATTTTCTGATAAAAGCACAGCGCTCGTGCGACATTCGCCGGTACCGGCGGGGGCCCGAACCAAAGCTTGAAGCTCGTCGGGTCGAAACAGACGACGAGCGGTACCGCAACGCGCGCGGCCCCGAGTTGACCCGCAACCTTCAGCGCCGCATCCGCGCCCATCGAATGTCCGATCAGCACCGGCCGCGCGCCTGTGCGTGCCGCCGCTTGTGCAGCTGCCGTGATCGCGCCGACCTCGCCATAGGGGCGCAGAAATGAACCCTGCGCGTGCACGCTCGCGATCACACCTTGCGCCGCGAGTTTGCGAGCCAGAACATCGAGCCCGCCGGAAAAATAAAACGGCCGGCCGCCGGCCAGCCCATGAATGAGAAAGGCGCGTAACGGCGCGCCGCCGTGACGGTCTGTCATGCTTCAACGATCCGGTTTTGTGACGGCTTGATGAAAATGACGGCGTCCCCTCGCGGCCGCTCCGAAAGCGCAGAGGCTGCGCTTGCCTCAGCGCCGCGGCGCCTTTACAGGGCACGTCGTCGAGCGGTGCAGCGGCGGACAGCCGGGCGGCCGCCGCTGCCGGAGGGGTGAATGCGCATTGCAATGATCGGCTCAGGCTATGTCGGCCTCGTCTCCGGGGCCTGCTTCGCCGACTTCGGCCATCATGTGGTTTGCGTCGACAAGGACGCCCGCAAGATCGAGGCTCTCACGCAGGGCGAGATGCCGATCTACGAGCCGGGGCTTGCCGAACTGGTCGGCAACAATGTCCGCCAGGGCCGCCTGTCATTTACAACCGCCCTGCAGGAGCCGGTGGCTTCGGCCGAGGCGGTTTTCATTGCGGTCGGCACGCCGTCGCGGCGCGGCGACGGCCACGCCGATCTCACCTATGTCTATGACGCCGCCCGCGAGGTTGCCGGTGCGATCGACGGCTTCACCGCGGTCGTCACCAAGTCAACGGTCCCGGTGGGTACCGGAGACGAGGTCGAGCGCATCATGCGCCAGGCCCGACCGGATGCGGATTTTGCAGTCGTGTCGAATCCGGAATTCCTGCGCGAAGGCGCGGCCATCCGCGACTTCAAGCATCCCGACCGCATCGTCATCGGCACCGAGGACGAGCGTGCCAAGGCGGTGATGAACGAGATCTATCGTCCGCTTTATCTCAATCGCGCTCCGATCATGTACACCGAGCGCCGCACCGCCGAGCTGATCAAATACGCGGCCAATGCGTTTCTGGCGACCAAGATCACTTTCATCAACGAGATTGCCGATCTTGCCGAGAAGGTAGGAGCCAATGTTCAGGACGTGGCACGCGGCATCGGCCTCGACAACCGCATCGGATCGAAATTCCTGCATGCCGGACCGGGCTTCGGCGGCTCATGCTTTCCGAAGGATACTCTTGCACTGATCAAGACCGGTCAGGATTATGAGGCGCCGCTGCGCATCGTCGAAACCGTCGCCGCGGTCAACGACCAGCGCAAGCGCGCGATGGCACGCAAGGTGCTCGCTGCTGCCGGCGGATCGCTGCGCGACAAGACCGTTGCCGTGCTCGGCCTCACCTTCAAGCCGAACACCGACGACATGCGCGATTCACCTTCCATCCCACTCATCACCGCGTTGCAGGACATGGGCGCGCAGGTCCGCGCCTACGATCCGGAAGGCATGGAGCAGGCGCGCGAGGTGCTGAGCGGCAATGTGATTTATACCGACAGCGCCTATGCGTGCGCGCAAGGCGCGGACGTGCTGGTCATCGTGACTGAATGGGAGCAGTTCCGAGCGCTTGACCTTGCTGCAATCAAGGGTGCGATGAAGGCGCCGGTGATGGTCGATCTGCGCAATATCTATCCGCCGGAGGAAGTCGAGAAACACGGCTTCTCCTATACCGGCATCGGCAGGCCGCGCAGATCGCGATGATGGGGCGCTGTCGTCAGTCCACGTGTTGAGGATCAAATACCGCGCGACCCATACAGGCTGGCAATTTCGAGATACAGGCCGTGCAGTGCGATCTGCACGGCCGCAGCCGTCGTCCCGTTATTTCCCCAAAGCTGCGGCGTGAGAAATACGGTTGACGCCGGCAGGTCGGTGTCGATCGTTCCGGATGCGACATGGCCGGTATTGAGCCGCTCGACCCGCCAGGCAATCGTGTCGGATCCAGGCTCGCAGCACAGCATCAGTTCATAAAGCTCCTGCGCGGCATTGCTCGGAAAATCGCCGCCGAGGTCAACCGCGGATGCAGCACCCGTATTGTCGTTGTACAAGAGGCGCAACGAGGTCTGTCCGGAGTCGAAACCTACACCGATAATGTCAGTGAGCGTGCTTGGATTGACATTGCCGATGACGCTGACTGAACCGCTAAGTCCGGCAAAGCAGCGGCCCTGAGCCTGAACCTGCTGCCAGCCGAACCGCATCAGCAGATAAAAGCCGCCACGGTCGGCCGCATCGCCGCGCCAGCAGACCAGTTGCGCGCCGCGAACGCCTGCCGATGACCCTGCGGACGCGGATGAGGCGTAGATCAGCCGCGGGCTCTGTGTGAACAGGCTGGTCGCCGAGAGCGCCGCCGCGGTGGCCGTACCGGCCGCGGTGGCAGCAAGCCCAAATGCGTTCAGTGTCGTCGTGTTGACATTGGCATACCATTCCGCACGCCAGCGCCGCGCGGAATCGCGGACATCCAGACGGCCGCAGAATGCGAAGGCACGCATGGCGTTGTGAAAGCTCAGTCCGTCAGGCGACGTCTTGAGACGGACATCGTTGTCGGCAAGAAGTCCGAACAGCGCCCGTGTGCCAAAGCCGTCCTGAAAGGCAAAGCCGGCATCGTTACCCGCCGACGCCTTGTTCACGGCGATACGCATGTCCCCGGTACCGGGCATCACGTCATCGTGGCTGAACAGCGCTGCATCCGATTTGACCGCCAGACGATTGGAGGAGTCCGCCGTCGTGCCTACGCCGAGCAATTCGAGATTGTGCAGCACAGAGACACCGCCGACCACGTCGATGGCCCGTTCCCAGGACGTCCCATTCCAGGCGACCAGCATCAGTTCGTCGGCGACGTAACAGACCCAGCCGAGGCGCGGCGTATAGAATTGCCATTGTCCATCGGCGAAATGTGCGATGCTTTCATCCTTGCCCGCAAACGCGCCCGCCCCCGGCGCATGCACGATATAGCGATCGCCCTCTTCCGGAGTGCCGGGCGGCACCGAGAGGTCGCGGCGTTTCACCGTGAGCATGACCAGCGCATCAAGCATGCGCAACGCCTCGTTGTGCGTGACATGCTTCTGCGCCTGTGCCGCGGCGATATAGGGCAGACCGAGATGGACGGTTTCGCTCATGTCGAATTTCCGTTATTGCGAATGCGCTGCGAAAGGACAAAGACAGGACGATGGTCGAGACTGGTACGCCGCTGCTGATGAAGGCCGAGCTGCTGCCCGGCGAAAAGCTGCTGCAGAGTTTCGGCGCCAATGCCTTGCTGCCGATGTATCGCGACGCCGGTGACACCGGGGCAAAGCCTTATGTGCTTGGCGCCTCCGCGCCGCGAAAGGTGCTTGGCATGCTGCACCTCACCAATTACCGGCTGAAGTTCAAACCCGCGGATCCGCACGAAGCCGCTTTTTCGATTTTTCTTCCGGCCATCGCCCGCATCAGCAATGTTTCATTTCTGTTTGTGAGGAAGTTTCGCCTCATGATGCATGACGGCACTCATATCGACTTTCTGCGATGGGGCATCGTGCCGGCCATCGCCGCGATCAATGCGGCGAGCATGGCGGCCAACCAGCTCGACTGGGATGCAATCGCACAGGATATCGCTGCCGCGCCCGATAAAATCGGCGCGTGGGCGGTCACCGCACCCGGCCATCAGCCAACGGTCACCGTCGCTTCCAACGGATAGCCGCGGCCGATAACGGCGGACACCTGCGCGATGCGCACGGAAATTGCCGATAGCGGCGCACCGAAATCGGCGATCTCGTCCGCAGCCGGGTAGAGCACGTACGGCGCCGTCGCGCGGAGAACGCGCTTCACCGTGGTGCCGTCGAGAATGTCGATCTCGTAGCGTTCGTCCGCCTCTCCGACCGGCACCTCGGAAACCTCCCAGGAATCGCCGTCCCGCCGCGTGCGCCTGACAAAGGACAGCGCGATCCCCGAGACGCCGCGCACAGCGCGCAGGTGTACCGGCGCATAGGGACGCAGCGCCGTATCCCGCGGCACCGTCTCGACAGTGACCGCGGCTGCAGCGCTGTGATCGCTTTGCGCAGCGATGACGCGCAGTGTCAGCGGCCGGCCCAGCATGTCGAGCCCGCGCACCACCGGAACCACATGCTCGTCGAGCAGCACGAAGGCAGATCCGGACGGCAGCGGATCGGACATGGCCCATTCGGTGCCGCCCTGTCCCCGCAAGAGATGCGACAATTCGTAGATCCCTTCTCCCGTGAGGTCCGCCCGTCCGAACTGAATGACTTCGCAGGCGCCGTCCGCACGTTGCAAGGCTGCAAGATTGGCTCCGGCGAGCAGCGCAAGATCGGAGACCGACGCCAGCGCGCCGCCATAAAGCCTTACGCGCAGCACATTGGCTTCGTCGAACCGAAACACAGGTCCCCTGGGCAACGGATCGAGCGTTTCGCCCATCACGGCGGGCGCCAGCGCCGTCGCAACACGGTCGTAGGACGCGCCGTCACTCGATCGCCAGATCGCGACCGGACCCGGCCAAGGGTCGGAAAATATCGCAGCGCGCGTGAGCGGAACGGCTTCTTCGCCGTCCAGCGCCGGCAGGTGAAGCAATCGCAATTCGACCGGACCGATCGGCGCAGGCAACGGCGGCGCAACCGCATTGTCCGGCTCCAGCGGCAGGTTGAAGATTTCCGGATCGATCGCGCGGGCCTTTACCGCGCGGGCGAGCGTATCGACCACATCGCGAATTTCGAAAAGGCGCCGCCAGCCGTCCGCGTTCAGCGCGATCACGTCGCCCGGCACCAGAGCGAGGCGGCTCGGTGGCAGGACGAAGTCCGCGCTTTCCCGCCCCGCCCACACATCCTGCAGCCAAATGTCGGCGCGCCGTGCCGCGACCTTGCCGCTTGCCACCATTGCGACGTCGCTTTGCACCACCCGCATCGATGCGCCGGTCAGCACGCGCGACGACGCAGCACCACGGCGATAGTCGGCGCCGCCATCGATAAAGCCGAGCGATATCTCGCGCGGCAATTCGGTTTCCTGAGCGCGCGTCAACCGCAGCGGCGCACCGCGGTCCGGCAGCACGCAATCGTCGCCGGTAAGTTCGGCGACCGGCGCGCCGCCACGCGGCCGAAACGCAAGCACACCGCGATCCTCCGTTGCGTCGAAGGCAAAGGTCTGTGCCAGCGGCTCGATCGCGGCACGAGCGCTCATCGGCCGGTCGATGGTGTAGCCCTCGGGCCCCTCGCCGAGCGCCGACACATCGCAGTCCGGCGCACCGGCATCGGCGAGGATGGTTCCGATCAACCCCTCCATCGACGCTCCGCCGAGGCGTCCGGTGAGCCAATGCCCGGTCTCCCAATTGACTCCATCGGTCCAAACATCGATCGCCTGCGGAAACACAGGATAAGGACGCGCGTCCCAGGTCCACACATGAATGCCGGACGGATCGACCATGCGCCCGTCATAGACTGGCGAGACCGGATTGCGATCGCTGTCCGCGCCGAATGCGGCGAGCACCGTTTCGAGATAGCGCCGCTGGATCAGGTCGTCGCGCCGTCCGTTGGAGAAATACGGATAACCGCCGCTGGACGAGCGGGCATCGGGAAATGCGCTCGGCTGGTTCGCGCCCTTGTCCACCGCGGGGCAGCCGGTTTCGGTCAGCCAGATCGGCTTGCCTTGCGGAACGAAAGCCGTCGGCGAAACGAGTTCGATTCCGTCCACCCGCTCGTAATGCGGCTGCGACCAGAAATTCCAGAGATCCTTCTGCCGGAATATCCACGGCTTACCGAGCCCGTCGGTGATCGGCGAGCGGATTTGCGCCGTCCGCGCGGCCTCATCGGCGTAATAAAAGTCGAACGCCTCGCCGCCGCCGAGATTGGCCGCCAGATAGTCGCGATCGTGGATCGTACCGGCGATCGCGCGGTCGGCGTGGTCGGACGTATCGCGCCAGTCCGACAGCGGCGGATAATAGTCGATCCCAATCGCATCGATATTGGGGGATGCCCAGAGCGGATCGAGCGGGAAGCGCACCTCCTGAGCCATCGCATCGACCACATGGGCGCCGTATTCGGTCCAGTCGGCGGCATAGGTGATCACCGTGCCGTTGCCGAGAGTGGCGCGCACGTCGGCAGCGAGCGTCACCAGCTGGTTCACCGCGGGATAGACACCCGGAGCCGAGCGCACGCGAGTCAGCGCCTTCAACTCCGAACCGATGACGAACGCATCGACGCCGCCGGCGCTCGCTGCAAGGGAGGCATAATGCAGAACGAGCCGCCGGAAGTTCCAGCCGGAGGTGCCACCCCCTGCAAAGAAGGCGTCAACCTGATCGCCCGCCGCGCTCGTGCCGTCGGGCGAACCATCAATGCCCGGTGCCGGATCGCATGTGATGTGACCGCGCCAGGGATAGGCCGGTTGCGGCGGCTCGGCGGCATACGGATTCGGCAACACATTGCCGGCGGGCACATCCATCATCACGAACGGATAGAGTGTGACCTTGAGCCCGCGCGCTTTCAGCTCCCCGATCAGATGCCGCACGCTATTGTCGGACGGTGTGCCGCCATAGGCCGCGCGGCCCTCGACCTGCGAGACCACGTAGGCGCTGCCCCGCCCCACGCCCGCAACCGACCAGGTCGCACCGGTCGTCGTCTTGCTCGCACGGTCGACACCGGGCCTGATGCGGCAATGTCCCGCGCGCAGATCGTCGCCGAACCAGGCCACCACGATCGCCACGCGTTCGAGATTGGGACACAGCGCCTGCAACTCGTCGAGCGAGGCGATCACGTCGGAGGGCGCCTGCGTGACATGGCGGTTTTCCGCCTCGTGCTTGCCTGGCCCGACAGAGCGGGTCACGGTCGCGGGCTCGTATCCGAATTCGGTCGCACCCGGAATCAGAGTCACGGCGCGGATTGCATTTTCGAGCGAGCCGACCGGGCGCACGATCTCGAACGACAATTGCGGAATGCGATTGCCGAATGCTGCGACCGGCAGCCGCTCGAACACGACATAGCAAATCCCGCGATAGGCCGGCGCATGGTCGGCGCCCTCCTTGGCAACAATCAGCGGGTCCGCGGTCTGATCCTCGTCGCCGGGATAAAAGCGCACATTCAATCCGGAGAGATCGAGCGGCTTGCCGTCGGCCCAAACCCGTCCGAGATGCGCGACCGGGCCCTCCGCAAGCGCCACCGCGATATTGGCGAAATAGGAATAGGTCCGGGTGGTCGTCGTTTGTGCGGGCTGGGCCGAATGACCGCCGCCTCCGCCCTTGCCGCCGGAATCGCCGCCGCCTGTGGTTTCGGTGCGAGTGATGATCTGTTCCTGAAGGGCAGTCGCCCAGATCACATGACCTGGTACCCGCACGCGGCCATAAACGCGGGGGACCGGTGCGCCCTCACTCGACACCATGACATCGAGATCGCGCAGCCGCGGCCCTTCATGGGTACGGGCCGGCCCCGGCGGCGATGAGAACAGCCTGCGGTCGATCAGGCTGCCGCCGATCGCACCCGCCAATTGTCCGGCGAAGGCGCCGACCGGGCCAAACAGGGCTCCGCCAATGGCGCTGCCGGCGCTGGAAAGCACAAGCGATGCCATCAGTTCACTCCCGGAAAGCGGAATACATAAGCGACACGCCGGCGCCACCACGGCGCAAACGCCACCTCGGCAACGGCCGCGCCGTCATGCGCATGAACCATCGACGCAACGTCTGTCAGGATCGCTGCATGTTTGGCGACAAGACCGCTGCGCCAGCGAAACAGCACCACGTCGCCGGCCTGCATCGCATCGCGCGCGACCGGCACCAGATGCCGCGCGCCGGCTTCTGCCAGCGTCTCGCGCGACGATGCTTCCGCCCAATCGCGCGAATATGGCGGCAAGCGCTCTGGCTCCTTGCCATACAGCGCGCGCCAGACGCCGCGCACAAGCCCCAGGCAGTCGCAGCCGACGCCTTTCACCGAGGCCTGGTGACGATAGGGCGTGCCGATCCAGCTTCGCGCTTCGGCGACAATGAGGTTTGGTGTGATGGGCATGCACAAGCCTCGTGTCCCGGGCACAGTGCCGTGCGAAGTCCCGCGCTGCAGAGCCGGGACCGATATCTGCTGCTACATTGACGGGTCCCGGATCAGCGGCGCTCCACTTCGTACTGCACCGCATCCGGGACGCGAGATCATGTCTTCCTCAGGCTCTTCCCGTCATGGCCGGGCTCGCCCTCAAGGGCGTAGCGGATGAGGAAATCGTTGCCGGGAATATGCGGGAAGCCGCGGAAGTTGAGCACATTCCCGAAACGATCGCGGCACGTTGCAAAGCGCTTGTCGCATCCCGCCGTAATCACAAAGGTATCGCCGGGCGAAACCGGGCGCGCCATCGCCTGCCACAGCGCGATCACGACGCTATCGCCCTCGATGCTGTGCCGCTTGACCTGCACGGCGTCGCCACTGTTGGCACCGCTCGTAAAGAGCAAACGTCCGGCCGTAAACCAGCCGTCATCGAACGCTACAAGACCGCTCGCGGCAAAGGCCGACACGCCATTCGGCGCGGTCACAACACCCTCCCCGCGATAGGCGGGATGGTCGAGATCGACGCCGCAGCGCGCATCGCCGAGATCGGCCGCGCAGGTGGGCGTATAGGTGCGTCCGGTTTCCGCATTGAGTGCATCCGCAAGACCGCGCAATTCTGCAACGAAGGCCCGGCCCTCGCGGCGCACCTCGCCGATATGTCCGCGTGCCATCAGCACGTGCAGCGACGGCTCGCTCCAGTCCACAACATACATGTCAATCTGCGCCGCGTCATAGCGGCCGGCGGCCAGCGCATCCTCGTTCAGGCTATCGTCGGCGAGTACGCCCGACACCTCGATGCCATCGACGCTCAGCCCCAATCGCGCCACCGCTTCGGATCCCGAAAAGCCGGTCGCGGCGCGGCAGACGATATCGTCCAGCGTCACGTCGCAATCGTGATCGGTGAAGCCCTGAACAACGCCGTCGCGGCGGGTCAGGATGAAGCAGCGGCACAACGTAGTCGCGCCGGAATTCAGTTTGTCCTGCAAGGCGGGCGGAATGGTGCGCATGCAAAATGGTCTCTTGTCCCGGGCGCGGGCGCAGCGCGCAGCGGTACGCCGCAGAATTGGGACCCAGAACTGCTTTGGTGAACAATGGGTCCCGGAACAGCACCGCAGCGTGGCACGCAGCGGTGCATCCAGGACACGAGTTACACCTTGATCTCGATGAGCGGGATCTTCGGAATCGCACCCGCGGCGAAGGCCGACAGGTCAACTTCGAGATAATCGGTGTCGAACCGCACCGGCACATCGAACAGAAAGCCGGCGGTCACCGCCTCGCCAATGCCGGGCGGGATGGCGAAGGTGACGACGCCGGTCGTCACATCGACACTGAAACCGTCATTCAGCTCCACGCCGTCCACGGCCACGCGCACGCTGCCGCTCACAGGCTTCACCACCGGCCGAACATAGGGCGCGAATGCTCCGCCATAGGTCTTTGCCAATTGAAACGCGACGGTCTCGCCATCGCCAACGCCGATCGTCTGATCGAGAGCGGTGACAGTCACTCCGGGCGCCGCCGACGCATGATCCAGCCGGTCGCGCCAGCGGAAGCCATGCAGCATGCCGCGCCGCTCCTCGAAGAAGGCAATCACCTGCGACAACGCCTCAAAGGTTTTCACGCCGTAGCCCGCGTCGTAGCGCCGCCGCGAATGCGCCCAGCGGGCATTGCGTTCCTCCCTTCCGGAAGCGAGCGCAACGATCTCGGTGCGCCGCTCCGGCCCGCCCGCGCTGCCGAGCGCGATGTCGAGCGGAAACAGGATCTCGTGGAAGGCTGGCATGCGTTCACATCCCGCGCTGGCCGCGCGCCACTGCGCGCGCAATCTGGCCGGTGAGATAGAGTTCGGAGCGACGGAACGAGTCGGCATCCGGTGTCGCGATATTCACGGTGATGTGCGCGCCGCCCCCGCCTGACGCAGCAACACCGAGCCGTCCGTCCGGACCGCGCACCAGCGGCATGATGGCTTCGGGCCCCGCTTCTCCCGCGAGGCCAACGCCGCCCGATCGCAACGGAAAATAGGTCGGCGTGCCGATGATGCCGCCAGATGCAAATGGTTTCACCGCGCCCTGCGCCGCCGCGACCGATGCGCCGCCGGGAAACAAGCCCGCAAAGCCCGCGGTCAACGCGCTTTCCAGCGGTTTGAACGCCGTCTTCAGCGCAATATCGGACAGCCGCAGATAGAGCGACTTCAGCACATCGTCGAGGCTGCGGCTGCCGCTCACGCCCTGCGCAAAGGCATTCGACAACGCGCGCCCGAACTGCGCGGTGCTGCGATTGATGTCGCGCATTCCGCTATCGAGGCTGCGCACATTGCGCTCGAGCTGCGCTGCGCGTTCGGTGAGCGCGAAGTCGTCGAAATCATCGGCCATCGGGATATCTCGTCATCAGGTCAGCGAGATTGGTCCGCTGCAGCGGCGCGGTGTCGCCGGTCACGGCTGTGATCGCGAGTGCGAGCTCGCGCGGCGTCATCGCCCAGAAGGCGGCAGGAGAGAGCCGCAATACACCGAGCCCGAAGCCGATGGCCTCGTTCCAGGGAAACGGTTTCATGCTTCGGCCTTCCCAAAGGTTGCCTCGATCAATGAGGCCGCGATCCGTACATAGCCCTGCGCGCCATCCGGCGCCGCCATCGTCGCGACGTCCTCATCGGTGACGTTCTCGCCTGCACCTCGCAGACCGGCGCCGATGATACGCATCAGGTCGCGCGCACTCATCCGCCCTCCGGCGAAGCGCTCGGCGAGCGCGACCAGGTCGCCCTCCCCGAACGCGGCCTCAAGTTCGGCCAGCGCGCCGAGCGTCAGAACCAGCACGCGCTTGCGTCCGCCGATCTCCGCTTCGATCTCGCCGCGATGATGATTGGGCATAAAGGATGCTCCGCTCTCGCGTCCCGGGCGCGTGCGGCGCGACGTGATGCACCGCTGAGCCGGGACCTGTTCAATTCCTGGGCTGCCTGTGGGTCCCGGTTCTGCGCAGCGTCATTTCATGCCGCAGCGCGCCCGGGACACGAGCGCTACGCCGCCGCGAATGTCAGCTCACCCGCCGACTCCAGAGTCATGTCGTAAGCGACCTCGCCGTCATGCTCGCCGGCGAATTCCAGACTCGTGATCTGGAATGGGCCCTGCACGGTGCCGAAATCCGGAATCACGATCTGACAATTTTTGAGCGCACCATCGAAAAAGGTCTGCCGCATCAGCGCGTCGGTCGATGCATCCTTGAACAGCCCGCGGCCGGAGACGCCCGCGCGCTTGATCCCGGCGCCATCGAGCAATTCGCGCCAGCGTCCGGCGCTTTCCGCATGCGTGATATCGACCGTCTCCGCGTTGAACGCGATCCGCCGCGACCGCAATCCGGCGACTGTCACATAGGCCGAGCCGTCGTGCATCTTGATGAGCAGATCCTTGCCCTTTTGTGCTGCCATGGTGTGTCCTTGCCATCGCTCGTGTCCCGGACGCGGTGCAGCACGAAGTGATGCACCGCTGAGCCGGGACCCATGAGAGTTTGAGAAAGTCAGGGTTCGAGAAGATTGGTCCCGGTTCTGCGGCGCAACGTTTCACGATGCGCCGCGCCCGGGACACGAGATCGTCACACCGGCTCAGTCACCGCGCGAAACCGCACCAGCGCGTGGTAGGTGCGGCCGTCAGCCTCGCGCCGGATATCGGCGAGCGAGAAGCGCAGGTTGACGAGCTGATGGCCGTCGGGCGAAAGCGGCGCATCGTCGAGCGCCTGCAACAGCGCCCCCGCGATCATGTGCGCTTCCTTGTGCCCGCCCTGTCGCGACCAGGCATGCAAGGTGAGCTGATGCTCCTGCAGAGCGTCGTCACCCGTTGAAAAGTCTGCAACGCGCGCTTCGCCGAGCGTCACATAGGGAAAAGCCGCCGTCGCCGGCGGCTCGTCGTAAATCCTCGGACCGCCAAGAATGCCGGTCAGCACAGCGTCCGCGGTCAAGGCGTCATGGATCGCCGCGCGCAACGCGGCGGTTGATGCAGGCATGGCTTATCCTTTCGCGTCTCGGGTCGTGTCTCCGGCGCAGCGCAGCGTGAAACGGTGCGCTGCAGAACCGGGACCCAGAGTTGTCATAAGAATGGTGGGTCCCGGATCGGCACCGCACCGCTGACGCGCTGCAGTGCATCCGGGACACGGAAATCACGGAACAATCTCTTCCGCTTCGATCGTCAGGAAGCGCTTGCGCCCGTCGCGATCGCGCAGCGACACGATGCGGAAGATGCGCGCGCCGTCGCGGAAGCGATGCGTCGTCGTGATATCGTCCGAAAAGCGGATTGCGATCCGGTGCGTGATCCGCGCACCGAGCCGCTCCGCCTCGAGCGCGCGCGCCGCGGACACCTGCGTTACCTCCGCCCATAACGTCGCGGCGGTGGAATAGCTCCGCACCACGCCGCCTGCGCCGTCTGCGCTCTCGACCGGCGCTTCCAGCACCAGCCGATGTCTCAACAGGCCGGGATTGCTCATAGCGACAACACCCGGAATGGCGCGATCAGCGACGAGACCGAGACCGGCATCGCCGCCACTTCTCCGCTTGCCGCGATCACGCCGCGGTTCTCGTACCAATGTGCCACCAGCATGCGGATCGCCTGGCGCAGCGGCGCAGGCACGTCGTCCGCGTCCTCGCCGTAACCGGCCGAAATATCGAGCTCGATTCCGGCTGCAAGTTTACCCGGAGGACGCGGCGCGCCTCTCGCAAAGGTCAGCATCGCCGGCGCCGACGCCGTGTCGAGGTCGAAATCGTCCACATCGAGCAGATACGGCGCGCCATCGGCATCGAACACCCGGATCGCCGTGATCGCGATCAGCGGCACCGGCAGGATCGGCAGCCGCCCGCTCGCCGGCCAGACATCGCGGGTCAGGCGCCAGGTCTGTGCGATCAGGGCGCGGCGGGTCCTCGCCTCGACATGAACGCGGGCCGCCGCGATCAGCGCGGCAATGACATCGTCATCGTCGTCATGTGCGACACGCAGAAACAGCTTCATATCGGCAAGCGGCACCGGCTCGATCGCCGGCGGCGTCAGGAGAATGGCGGACATGGTTGAACCTCCTTTGCCGTCGTCACACGAAGCAGCCGCAGCCTGCCGGCGCTGAGCATGCGGGCTCGTCACCCGCGGTTGACATCGCGGGCGAACATGGCTCCAAGTCCCGGTGTCATGCACCGGTGCCTCGCCGTCATCCTGCTGCTTGGTCTCGCGTCACCCGCCGCCGCGCTGGTCGGCGGTGCACCGGCGGTGCAGGGCCCGCATGCTGCGGTGATGATCGTCGGCTCGCGCGGCAATTCCTGTACCGGCATCGCGATTGCACGCGATCTCGTGTTGACCGCCGCGCATTGCGTGCCGCCCGGCGCCGACTACAAGCTGGTCCAGTTCGATGCGCAGCGGCAGCCGCAATTGCGCGACACGCAGCAGATCGCCCGCCATCCGCAATTCAGCCAGAAGACCTTCGACGCGCACCGCGCCACCGCGGACGTTGCGCTGATCAAGGTCGCGAATGCGACGTCGGGCACACCGGCCGCAATCCACGGTGAGCGGCTGACGATCGCGCCCGGCGACCGCCTCACGGTGTGGGGCTATGGCCTGACCCGCATGGGCGACGGCAAGAGCGGCGGTACATTGCGCAGCGCAGCGCTGACCGTCACAGGCAAACCCGGCAATCTGCAAATCCGGTTGATGGACGGCGCCACGCGCAACGAGCGCCCCGGGCTCGGCGCCTGCACCGGCGATTCCGGCGCGCCGGTGTTCCAAGAGATTAGGGGCCGCATGATGGTGGTCGGCGTGGTCAGCTGGTCGACCGCCGCCGGCAACGAAGCCGGCTGCGGCGGCCTGACAGGCGTCACGCCGCTGTCATTATACTATCCCTGGATCGTTGAGACCGCGCGAAAGCTCGGCAGCCCGCTCAGGCCGTAGCGCCTGCCATTGACAATACACAGACCTCTGCGAACCTGCGCGCCCGATCGCGATCAGAGGGCATCATGTTTCCGGTTCCAACGAGCTTCTTTCTCACCCGCGGCGTCGGCGTGCATCGCGACCAGCTCACCGCCTTCGAACTGGCGCTGCGCGACGCCGATATCGAGCAGCAGAATCTCGTCACCGTGTCCTCGATCCTGCCGCCGGAATGCGTCGAGATGACGCGCGAAGAAGGCGTCGCGACGCTGCGCCCCGGCGAAATCACCTTCTGCGTGATGGCGCGCACCGAAACCAACGAGCCGGGCCGCCGCATTCATTCCAGCATCGGCCTCGCCCGCCCAACCGACACGAAAATGTACGGCTACATTTCCGAGCATCACGGCTACGGCATGACCGCCGAACAGAGCGGCGACTATGCCGAGGATCTCGCAGCCTCGATGCTCGCCTCCACGCTCGGCATCGCGTTCGATCCCGACACCGCGTGGGACGAGCGCAAGAAGGTCTACCAGACCTCCCATCTCATCTTTGGCTCGACCTCGATCACGGCAGCCGCCGTCGGCGACGATGCCGGCCGCTGGACCTGTGCCGTCGCGGCCGCCGTGTTCCGGTTTGCGGAGCGCCGGTAATGGCTGCGGTTCCGACCTTCGCAACGCCGCCGACCTTTCTCGGCATCCTGCGGGCCCAGGACGAAGCGGATTTCCACATCGCCGGCATCCCGCTCGATATCGGCACTACCAATCGCAGCGGCACGCGCTTCGGCCCGCCCGCAATCCGCGCCGCAAGCCGCATGCTGGTCGATGGCGACCATCCGCATTGGTGGATCGATCCGGCCGCCCTGCCCGTCTCCGACATCGGCGACTTCGACATCGCGCTCGGCGACATCGAAACCAGCCTCGCACTGATTCAGGAACAGGCTTCGGCCTTCCCGCATCTCATTGCGCTCGGCGGCGAGCATACGATCTCGCTGCCGCTCCTGCGCGCACGCGCCGCCGCGAATGGAGGGCCGCTCGCGCTCGTGCATTTCGACGCGCATGTCGACACCTGGCCGGACAATTTCGGACAGGTCTATGCGCACGGTTCGGTGTTCTTCCACGCCATCGAGGAAGGCCTGATCGATCCCGCCCGCACCGTGCAGATTGGCATCCGGTCGCCGGTGCAGAAGGATGTCTACGACTGGACCATCGGCAAGGGCGTCACCATCGTCAGCGCCCAGGACGTACACGAAACAGGCCCGCAGGCCGTCGCGCAGCGCATCACCGAAATCATCGGCGAGGCCCCGACATATCTCTCCTTCGACATCGACTGCCTCGATCCGGCCTTCGCGCCCGGCACCGGCACGCCGGAAATCGGCGGGCTCGCGAGCTGGCAGGCGCAGGCGATCCTGCGACGGCTCGATACCGTCACCTTCACCGGCATGGATCTGGTCGAAGTCGCCCCCGCCTATGACACTGCCGAGATCACGGCGCTCGGAGCCGCGACCATGGTGTGGGAATATCTTGCGCTGGTGGGACGCGGCGCTGCCTAACGCCTATTGATCGAAGCCGGCATTGAGCCGGTCGGACCAGTCGATGCGGGGTTCAGTCCGCGACGCTGCACCCGTCGTGTGAGCGGCATAAGTGCCGTCCGCCACCGGGTTCTTGACCGAGCGAACAACCGAATAGGCGCCACCCGCAGCCACCAACACCGCCAGGACCGAGGCCAAAGCTACCTTTGAATTCAAGACACGCATATCCAATCCAATCTTTCGCCTCTTCTTGTTGCGGCGCATATAAGTGCGCCCAGCCGATTCCGCCCTCACGACCGCGTGACGGCAGGGCAGCAATGCCGGTAATGCATGCAATGTCGGTCCCCGTGCCGGACCGGGCCCTGCGCCGTGACCCGGCGCTACGGCTTTTCGGCACCCTGGGGCGGCGGCGTCTCACGGCCGTAAATGTTGCTCTGCTCCTGCCAGTCGAGCCGCGCCGAACCCGTGGTGTAAGCCCGGCCAGACGACTCCTGCACACTGCTCAGTGCCACATAGGCCACACCGGCGACGATCGCGGCGGTGGCGAGCGAAAGAATAAAGACGCGCATGGCGGCCTCCGTCTCTTTGCCCGGGATTTGGAGACACGCCGGACGATCCGCTTTCACATGGTCGTGACGGCCTGCTCGATATTGCGGTCGGCGGCTCGCGGCAAACTATGGTCACGCTCTTGTCCGCGCAATCGAGCACCCGGACCACTGGGGAATAGACCGTGCTCGTAAGCAGCCATCAAAGCGTTTCCTCAAGCGGGAACGGCGTACGCTCCCAGATCGCCGTCAGCTTCAGCTTCTCGACCGAATAGGCCTCCCACCCGCGCAATATCTCGACCAGCGCCAGCTTGTCCTTGCGCGAAATATCTGATCCGCGCCTCTTCAGCCGGTCGCCCAGGCCTTCGACTTCGCGATTGAACAACACTCCGCTTCTGTCCACCCATCGCAGGTCGTTCAGGATGTCGCGGGCTTCGTCGAGCCGGCCGAGCGCGACGTTCATCGTCGCGCGCCAACCCCAATAGAAGGGAAAATGGACGCCATGAATTTCCTTCGCGTATTCGTAAAAGTCCTGCAGGCTGCGAATACCTCGGAGCCGCGGGAGGGCTTCGTTTTCGACGACCCGCAGAAAGTCTTCGGCCACGTTGGGGTTCGACCATCGCCAAATCGCCCCCGGCCCCTTCACCCTGTAGAGCAAATCGCCGGTCCCAAGGCCGAAGTATTCGCGTTTCCCAAGCAAGTCGATTGATGCCGTTCTCGGCCGGAACACATCTGCAGAACTCGTCCGGTCAATCATGATTGAGTTTGCAATAAGTCGAACCGGCTTTATGATCAAAAACGGACCGATAAGAACCAAGTCGGGATGCCGCTCGAACAGCGGAGTGACAAGACTCTTGATTTGCCGCAGCGTGGTCAACGGCGCGGCCTTGTTTCAGTCACGACAATGCGCAGCGTTCCCGGGAAATTGTTGCTGACCGTTCGAGCTATCTCCCGCATGCGCGATAGCCCGAGGATTCTTCCGCCTGTCTTGATGTCGTAAACGCAGACAGTGTAACTGCCCGACTTTTCGAGAACGTCGACGCGGATCGACCCGCGAGCTCCATAACGGATGGCGGGCTCCTCCGGAGCGCGACCGGTTTCCTGCACCGTTTTGATCAGAGAGACTTCTGCGCGCAGGTTGGGGTCACCGAGATTTTCGATATCGTCTCGCACCTTCATATGCACGGCCGTGCCATAGCCTGACGCATTGTAATCGGCACGATTGAACGAGACCGCAGCCTTGTCGGTCAAGTCCTGAACAAGCTGTTGTGCCGGACAAACCTGATCCACTTCCTCCCGCGTGAGGCTACCGACGAGGCTGACAGGAGAAAGAGGATCTGCGCCCGGCTCGAAATCCGTCGCGCGGAAAACCGCGACCGCGGAATGATTGGGTCCGTTTTGCGATGACAGCGCGGCATAGAGGCTGAGCGCCGCTTCGATCCCGGTTTGAAGGACGATACGGCCTGCCTGAAATGCCTGACCCAGATACGCGAGTTGAACCAACCCGGCCGGCTGTCCTTCTCCTTCGAAGAGAGCCTCAGCACCCGCCGGCACATCCTCGGGCAACAGGCGCGCCGCACTTCTCCCGTTGGACCACTGGCCACCATCCGGATTGCCGGCTGGTACGCGCGGCTGATCGGGTGAGTATTTGCGCTCGAAGCCGCTCGGCTTGTCGAAGCGAACATAGGTGGGCCGTAGCCAGCGATGGGCGTCGGGGCGCAGCCAGCGGCGTTGCTCCCGCGCCCGCCACGCGGGATGAATACAGGTCATGAGGGTTCCGGAAATAAAAATCCGCCTTTCGGCGGCCATGACTTGATCATGTGATTACCGGACATCAGGGGCGACACGACCCGGCAATCCATTTCCAAAAAAGATGGATGGCCGGGTCAAGCCAGGTCAAGCCCGGCCATGACTGAGTGAGCCGTTACGCCCCCGAGAACTTTAACAGCTTGATCGCGTCGAAGTCCTGCACGCCGCCGCCCACGCGCTTGGTCGTATAGAACAGCACATAGGGCTTGGAGGAATAGGGATCGCGCAAGACGCGCACGCCCTGGCGGTCGACCACGAGATAGCCGCGCGCGAAATCGCCGAACGCGATCGCGTAGCTGTCGGCCGCGATGTCCGGCATTTCCTCGGCCTCGACCACCGGGAAGGTCAGAAGCCCGGCCCGCCCGCCGGCCTGCGCCGGCGGCTGCCAGAGATAATTGTCGTCGGCATCCTTCAGCTTGCGGATCGCGCTCTGGGTCCTGCGGTTCATCACGAAATGCGCGTTCTGCCGGTAGCCGGCCTTCAGCGCATAGACAAGGTCGATCAGCGGATCGGCCGGCCCGTCCGCGGGGAAGCCTGCATCGACGCCGGTCTCGATGAAGCCGATATTGCCCCAGCTCCAGGAGGCCTCCGCCACCTTGTCGTATTGCAGGAAGCCCTTCGGCTTGTTGACGCCGTCGCCGTTGACGAAGGCCGCGCCCTCCTGCTCGGCGAAAACGGTCTCGACTTCGCTTGCGATCCACTCGTCGAGATTGACGGCTGCGTCTTCCAGCAGCACCGGCGTCGCCGCCGGCATCGCGTAGAGCTCGGCTGCGGGGAACGCGAGTTCGTCCAGCACCGCGGAATTGGTGGCCGGGCGCGACGCAGTCTCCGCGACCCAGCCGGTGGCCGGGCCCGCGGTCATGAACGGTTTCTTGTAGACATTGCCGGAGATCTCGCGCACCGAAGCGATCGCCCGGATCGGCGAAATCGCGGCGAGCCTTTTGCCGATCTCGCGCTCGACCTCGTCGGGGACGAGATAGCCGCCATCCGCGGGGGTGCCCGCCGACATGGCTTTGACTTCCAGCGCGCGAAGTCCGGTGCTTTCGCCGGAGCGCATGTAAGCCTCGAACGCGGCCTTGTGCTCGCGCGCCGATGCGCTCCGCAAGCCGGTCTCGATCCCGAGCTGCGGCCGCGCCGATTTCAGCGACAGCTCGTCCAGCCGGCGCGCCTGCGCGTCGAGCGCGGCATCGATGCGCGCGACTTTTTCCTCGTGCAGCACATCGGCGGAACGCCGTTCGATGGCAGCGAGCCGCTCGTCGTTCGCAGCCTTGTAGGCGTCGAAGGTCCGCATCAATTCGGCATGGGTGACATGCGCCTCCGGCATCGGGTTGCCGGGTGCAAAGCCGGCCTTGGTTTCGAGGGCTTCGGTTACGTGATCCATCTGGGTCTCCTGGTGAAAGGGCAAAGAAGAAGCGCGCAGGGCCACATGCCCCGCGCGCCGGAAGCGCCGTGATGTCGCGGAAAACCGCAGCCGGATGCGGCCTGCGGCCGTCCCGCCGGCTTGGTTCAGAAACCGCACACCTTATTGTGATGACCGGCTTGCGCGTAAGACTCGCACTACGAAGTGTTGGTATCAGTGTCGCGCGACGGCGAAACTTGGGTTTCGACGCGCTTTCGATCAGGGACGTCCTATGCGCAAGATTGTCACGACCGCCACGGCCGCCGCACTTGTCGCCATCGCGATAGCCGCGCCAAACGCGGCGCAGGCCCAGTATTACGGCAGCTATCTCAACCAGCCGCGCGGCTACGGCACGCCGTCCTATGCGCCGCCGCCTCCGCCGCCCGCTTACGTTCCGTCACGGCCGCGGGTCGTCGTGACTCCGCCGAGCTACGGCTATGGCAGCGGCGCCTATTACGACTATCGCAAGTTCGGCGATCCCTCGACGCAGGATTCGCTGATGACCTGCGCCTATTGCTGAGCGGGCGGACCGGGCTTCACATAGCCGACGCGAGAGGCGAGATGCGCACATCTGCAATTCTGACCGCAATCTCGATACTGTTCAGTGGTCATATCGGAGAGTTTGACGCGCTTCATGGCTGAGCACTCCGACATCGCGCAGGGCCTTGAGGCCAATATACCGCTTTTCGTCCCAGCTCTTGCCCTGCAATACTGCCGGGGCGTCAGCTCGTTATAGTCTTTGTTCGGCGTCTCGAACTACGAGTTTATTTCCCAATGATTATATCGAGGAACCAGAACCAGATTATCCGCCCTGTTTCGGCGACATCACCGCCATCGACGGACGCACCCCCCGCATCCGTCCACCGTCCCCGCTCATCCCGCGGCTGATCCGGGTTGAATCCCGCCTTCAGAGCGATGGCGTATCGTCGCATTGCGCGCTGAAACCGCAGCGCGGCGACATCGCATTTCAGCCGAAGCAGCTCCGACCGGATCTCCGCCAGCGCATCCATCCGTCACAGCGCGCGCTGATACAGCACGCGCCGCTTCGCCGTCGGATCGATAACCAAGGGCTTGCGCGCCCGTGCGGGCGGAGCGAACGGGGGCTTCGCCTCCTTCACCGCACGGACGCGCGCCCCGGGGAGCAGCGGAAACGTCACGATTGAGATTTCCCACAGATCGATTTCATGGAGCTTGCGCACCCGCGTCTTGGGATCCACGCGCGCCTTCACCGTCTTGAAACCGATCGAGAGGCCATCGGCCGCGCCCTCGCGAAGGAGCGCCAGCAATTCGCGTGCGCGCTTGACGTCAGGAATGAGGCGGCCGCGCACGCGCAAGCCCCGCCAATCCTCGGCGATGTCCTGCCATATCCCAACCGGCTCGGCCGGGTCGTGCTGGAACAGCATCGGAATGCGGCGCACGCCGCGCAGCCGCAGGGTCTGCGCGAACGCGCCCGGCATCACCATGTCGCGCGCCTGGTCGATCTCGCCGAACAGACTGGCGTAACCCTCGACGCTGCCGTCGGGATGAACCGCCACGCGCGGATGGAAAGATGTATCGTATGAGTTTGGAGCGAGCATGCGCGTTTCCTCACCCCTCGCAAGGCAAGCGATGGGCTCGTGTCCCGGGCGCGATGCGGCACGACGTGCTGCTTCGCAGAGCCGGGACCCAAAGGATGATGATGTCGAGGGATGATGGGTCCCGGGTCTGCAGCGCATCGTTTCACGCTGCGCTGCGCCCCGGGACGCGGGACTGCCTCAGTCTTTTGCCTTCTTCCGCCCCCTCGCCTTGCGCACGGCCTTCACGTCGCGCGCGGCATTGGCTTTCGTCACGCGGTCGAGATGCGAGAGGAATTCGCGAAACACCGTCAGATGATCGCGATTGTGACCGTTCCTGCGCTTCTGCGCCGGACGCAAACTACGCATCACCGAGTGCAAGCTATCCATCAACGGCCTCCGAACTTTCTGTTGAAGCGCGCAAGCTCGCGCACGAAATCGTCGAAGCGCCGCATCGCGGCGGCGTATTCGCGCAAAAGCACGATGAGGAGCGCACTCGCCGACGCCGCCCACAGGAACAGCGCCAGATGCGCGAGATCGCCGCGCTCGGCGAAGATGCGGGTCAGGTCGGGCATGGTTGAGCTCTCGTGCCCCGGACGCGGCGCAGTACACAGCGCAGCGCAGCGCAGTGATGCGACGCAGAGCCGGGGCCCTCTGCGCGCTGGCATGGGTTCCCTAAAACCTGTCCCCGCCCTCGACCGGTGCGTAACCCGTCGCCATCCGCTTCTCGTTCAGCGTCAGGAACGGTGCTGCGGTGACACGCGCCCACAGCGCCGTGCGGTCGGATGCCAGCGCCTCGATCCGGTCGGCATCGATGGCGAGCCGCACGCTGCCGCCGAACGCGCTGCCGAGCCATTGCGACAGCGCATGACCGATGCGGCTCGCCAGCGGCAGCACGCTGCCGCGGACGAAGGCGCGGTTTGCCTCCTGATAATTCGCATAAGTGTTGTCGCCTGGAATGCCGAGCAGCATCGGCGGCACGCCGAAGGCAAGCGCGATCTCGCGCGCGGCATTGTTCTTGGCTTCGAGAAAATCCATGTCCTTTGGCGACAGCGCCATCGCCTTCCAGTCAACCCCGCCTTCGAGCAGAATCGGCCGGCCGGCATTCTTGGCGCCCTGATATTCGTCGGAAAGCTCACGCTTCAGCCGTTGATATTGTTCGTCGGTCAGCACCGCTGCATCCGGGCTGGAATAGACCAGCGCACCGGACGGCCGCGCCGCATTGTCGAGCAGCGCCTTGTTCCAGGCCGCTGCCGCATTATGCGTATCGACCGCGATACTTGCGGCCTCCAGCGGCGCCAGTCCGTAGTGATCGTCCAGCGGATGAAAATGCGTCAGATGCAGGATGGGCGGCACATCCGGCGGCAGCGCCTGCGCCTGATCGAAGCGCACGCTGCGCCCAGCCACATGATACTCGTAGGCCTCCGGCCATCCGTCCGGTCCGGGAACGACGCGCATCCGGTCAGGCCTTAGCGCGTAAAGCTCACGGGGCCGGCCGTCGAGTGTCACCGCCTCGATATAGGCATTGCCCGCAAGCTGCAGATGCGCGACCACGGTTTCGAGAAACGCCGCGCCGTCCTGCCGCGGGTTGGGACGCGCGATCAGATCGAGCAGCGGATGGGCGTGATGCTCCGCGTCACCCTCATAGGCGAGCCAGGCGACCGAACCGACCGCCTCGGCCACGAGCTTCACCGCGCGATGCACGATCGCATTCTTCATGTAGCCCTCGCGCGCAAGCGAGGCGGTATCGCGCGGCGTCCAGCGCGCGCGGCCCTGCGACTGGAAAGCGACGAGCTGCGCGGTGCGTGATGATTTTTTCTCCGGCGCACGGGACCATTTCACGAGATCGAGCATGACACCCTTCACAAAAATGACCGCGCTCGCGCGCATCCGCATAAACAAAGAGGCCCGCATGACGCGGACCTCTTGCTTCTGACGTTGACGATTTCAGCTTTATGCGCGGCTAGAACACGCCAAGCAGCGCAAGAACGATGATCAGGCTGAGCGGGACACCCAGCAGCCACAGAATGATCGGCATTGTCGCCCTCCTTTGGATCTCCTCAGTCGCGGCGACAACGCCGAAGGGCGCGCGGGGTTCCTGAAGAAATTGTAGCTTCGCGTCCCGGGCGCACCGCAGCATGGAGCGCAGCGCAATGATGCGGTGCTGAACCGGGACCTATCGTGAAACGCTCACATCAGGACGATATGGGCCCCGGCTCTGCGGTGCACCGCTTCGCAATTGCTTGCGCTGCACCGCGTCCGGGGCGCGAGACGTTCTATCCCTTTGCCGGCAGCAGCCAGCTGCAGATCTGTTCCGCAACGTCCGGATATTTCATCGCGAGCTGATCGGCGTTGAGTCATTCTGCTTCGACACGCTACCATTCGTGTCCTGGGCGCGGTGCAGCGCGCAGCGGTGCATCGCAGAACCGGGACCCACCGCGACCGAGAATCCGCTGGGTATAGGTCCCGGTTCTGCAGCGCACCGTTTCACGCTGCGCTGCGCCCGGGACACGAGAGTTTTCATTCTGAATGAATCCGAACTTCAAGACGAAGTGCGCAGCGCGCTCCCACCTCATGCCCCGGACGCGATGCAACATGAGCGAAGCGAAATGTTGCTTCGCAGAGCCGGGGCCCATTCCCGCAAAAGCGCCAGCCGCAGCATGGGTCCCGGTTCTGCAGCGCACCGTTTCACGCTGCGCTGCGCCCGGGACACGAGACCTACAACATCCGTATCCTCGGTCCCGGCCGTGCCGCGAAGGTCAGATGCGCCAGCGCCCACACCATCGCATCCAGCCGGTCAGGCGAACGGCCGTTCGACAAGCCGTCGGACGCGAAGTCGCACATCTCGTCCTCCAGTGCGGGGAACACGCCGGCATGCTTCACTTTGCCCTGCTCGTACAGCGCCGCGACCGGCTCGGCGCGCAGCCACTTGCCCCGCGTCGCGCGCACCGCGATCACCGGCACCGATGCATCCGCTTCGCGGATCACCGCGCGCACCATGTCGCCGCCCTGGTTGACCTCGACCACCAGCGCATCAGCCTGCAGCCGCCGCCACAGCGCGATCGCCCGCGCCGCCCACCCCGCGGGAGAAAGCCCCGCTGCCGTCTCGTCGGCGATCACGTAACACACGCCATTCTCCGCGCGGCCCGCAGCCACAAGCCCACACGCATCGGCACCTTTGCTCGCAGAGGCCGGCGGATCGACCGCCACCACGATCCGCTGCAGGTTGGGCGCCGCCGCAACGCGGCACGCCTCGATCATGGCGCGCGACCACAAGGCATCCGGCCGGTCCTCGACGATCTCGCCGTCCAGTTCCTGCCGCCCGAGCCGCGTGCCGTCGTAGCGCTTCACCACGGTGTCGATGAAGGCCGGCGACAGGTGATAGGCATTGGCTTTCGTCGGCGCGTGCGTCACCGCACTCGCAGGGTCGGCGATCAGACGTTTCAATAAAGCGGTCGGCCGCGGCGTGGTGGTGATCACCTGCCGCGGCCGCGCGCCAAGGCGCAGTCCGAACTGCAGCATATCGAAGGTGGCTTCGGCATGACGCCACTTGGCGAGCTCGTCCGCCCAGGCGGCGGAAAATTGCGGACCGCGCAAGGATTCGGGATCTTCCGCCGAGAAGGCCTGCGCGATCGCGCCGTTGGAAAATTCGACGCGCCGCCGCGACGGCACCCAGACCGGGCGCGCGTCGCGCGGATGCACCGACAGAAGGCCGGAGACGCCCTCGATCATCACCTCGCGGGTTTCGTGTTCGGTTTCGCCGATCAGCGCGATGCGCCGCTCGCCCTCCCCGTCTAGCTTCGGCGCATTGGCAATGCTCTTGACCCATTCGGCACCGGCGCGCGTCTTGCCCGCGCCGCGCCCGCCGATCAGGAGCCATGTGGTCCAGGGTTCACCGTTGTTGGCGAGCGCGGGCGGCAGCTGGTGATCGTGGCAGTAATACGTGAAATCCGACAGCAGATGTTCGAGCTGCTCAATGGTCAGAGTCGCGAGGAACTCGTCCTGGATGTGATCCGGCCATGCCCGCCAGTCGTCGCGAAAGCTCCTGACGCAGGGCATCGATGCTGGCGGGAATGGCGTCCTTATCGGTGTCATCTTTCGTCATCTTCGATTTCGGTCGCCCCGCTTGCGGCTCATGCAACGCATCGAGCGCCGTCAGCGACTGCAGCGTCTTTGCCAGCAGCGCCAAGGTGCGCGCGTCACGCTCCCGCTCGCCGAGCGCCTGCCCGCTGCCCGCCAGCCTCTGTTCGATCTCGCCGACCTGGCGTTTGGCGGCGCGCATCATGCGATTGACCAGCGTCAGCCGGTCTTCTTTCAGAATGCGCCGCCGCGTCACCATCCGGCGCTTGACCAGCGGCGGCAGCAAGCGCTTGCCGTCCTTCTTCGGACCGCCTTCGATCCAGTGATACAGCGTCCAGTGGCTGAGCCCGGTTGCGTCGATAATGTCGCGCGTGGTCGCGCCCTCGCTGTACATCTGCCGCGCGCGTAATGCGATTTCAGGAATGGCGGCGCTGTCGGGAATACCGGTCATGGTGTGCACAAAGCTATCCGCTCGTCCCCGCGAAGGCGGGAACCTAGCGGCAAGGAAAAGCTGAATCTGTTTCGATGGGATTCCCGCTTGCGCGGGAACGAGCGGTGGAACCACTAAGCCGCGTCGCCGCGGCCGCACTTGTGGAGAATGGCGAAACCCTACCCGACCAGCGTCACGCTGTCAATGACTATTTTCCTATGAAAGCATCAGCCGATCCTTCACGAAATGTTTCGGCGCAGGCCTAAACGCGCCCCTCACCCTTTGCGCCCCGATAACCTTTTGGGCGTAGGCTTGACGCTGGAACCGGGTGTGGCCCGGCGGACTTGACGCAGGGCCCGAAGGCCGCAGCCGCGGCCGCCCATCGAGACGCACTCTTGCGACGGAGGACCGTCAATGACCGTCCCGCGTTCAACCGACGATCGGCCGCATGCCGGTCTGCCGCCCGTCCCGACCCCGCCGTCCGCCGATAAAGCACCGCCGCTTGCACCGTCCGCCGAACCGTCGCGCGAGCAATCGCCGTGGTGGACCGCGCCGTCCGGCAAGCCATTCAACATCCCGGACTTTGCGCACGAATGCGCCGCCTTGCTGATGCGGCTTTTGGTCCCCGCAGCGCAACAACCCGCCGTCTTGCGCGTCGGCGCCGGCCGCAGGCGCTCAGCGCGTCGCCGGCACGCCTGACCTCAACAACCTCAGCATGTGAGGGCCGTCCCGCGAGCCAAAGCTTTGCGACCAAGGCGAGCCCCTGACCGGGGCTTGACGCGGTGCTGCGGCGTTCTATGTGTTTTTGATGGGGCAGATTCCCTTGCCCGCAAACGGAAAGGATAGAAGCAATCGACGTCATATAGGGGAAGTGTGACGATGACGGATACTGTTCTCCGCCGCATTCGCGGTCACAAGGCCAATCTCGACCGCTACGCGCGCCTGCTGGCCACCAATCTGACAGAGCTCGAGCGTCAGTATATCCATCGGCGGATCGCCGAGGAACGGGCCGCCATTTCAAGGCTGGAGACACAGCGGCTCGCCACAACGATCGCGGCGACCGCCGACCCGCAAACCCTGATCGCCGCGCGCGCCGCCGCACGACACATCCTCGAACGCAGGACCGGATAGCGGTCGCATCGTCGTTCCTGTCACGCCCGCGCCGCGGGCAGTGACAGGCCGGACCGCAGACGACGGCCCGGTCCAGACCATCGCCAAAGCTCTAATTTTCCCGCGGCTCCTGCACCGGCGTCGCCGGCGCATCGGGCGCGGGCGCGGTCTCCTTGGCCGGCCCGCGCAACGGCTTCTCTTCCATGCCGATCAGGAAGGCGAGCCCGAAACACAAGACCAGCATCGCAGCGAGGAACACGAACCGGAACGCATAGGCGAGCGCGGGTTCGGACGCCGTGCGCGCCAGCGCCTCGACCGAGACACCCCCGCTCGCGCCGATGCCGCCGAGCACGATCGCGCCAAGCAGCGCCACAACGAGTGCGGAGCCGAGCGAGCGGAAGAAATTCAGCGCGCCGGTTGCGATTCCCATGTGGCGGCCCGACACCGCATTCTGCATCGACACCGTGGTCACCGGAAACACTGCGCCGATCCCGAAGCCGGTCGCGGCAAGGATCGCGATCATCGCCGCCATCGGCAAGCCGACCGGCCAGATCGAAAGCGCGCCGAGCCCCGCGATCGCGATCAGGAAACCGGCGAGCGCCATGCGCTTGTAATGCTCGACCCGCGCCATCAGCTGGCCGGTGATGGTGGCCGAAATCACCGACGTGCCCATCAGCGGGATCAGCGCGAGGCCGGACTGGCTCGCGGAGAGATGGATCACCGTCTCGAAATAGAGCGGGATAAAGATCGTCAGCCCCACCAGCACGCCCATGCAGCAGGCGCCGGCGAGCGTCGCGGTGCGCACGATCGGATTGGCCAGCACCGACAGCGGCAAAAACGGTTCCGGCGCGGTGACGAGCCGCCAGGAGAACGACATCCACAGCACCACCGAGGCTGCGAACAGGCCGAGCACCTGCCAGCTCAGCCAGGGAAAGCGCACCCCGCCCCAGGTCAGCGCCAGCAGAAGCGCGATCGCGGCCGCCATCATCAAGAGTGCGCCTGGAAGGTCGAGCGCATGCTGGCGCTGATGCAGCGGGATCCGCCGCAGCACGCTCGATGTCATGGCGAGCGCTATCAGGCCGAGCGGCAGGTTGATCCAGAAGATCAGCGACCAGTGCAGATGCTCGGTCAGCACGCCGCCCAGCACCGGCCCGCCGATCGAGGAGGTGGCGAACACCGCGCCGATATAACCCTGGTAGCGGCCGCGCTCCTTCGGCGTCACGATATCGGCGACGATCGTTTGCGTCAGCGACATCAGCCCGCCGCCGCCCAGCCCCTGCAGGCCGCGCGCGAGAATGAGCGCGGTCATCGACGGCGCCAGCGCGCAGGCCACGGATCCCGCAACGAAAATCGCGATGCCGGCGAGCATGATCACGCGCCGGCCGTAGATGTCCGAGAGCTTGCCATAGAGCGGCGTCGAGGCGGTGGCCGTGAGGAGATAGGCCGTCACCACCCAGGGCAGATTCTCCACGTCATTGAAGGCGCGGCCCATGGTCGGCAGCGCGGTCGCGACGATCGTCTGATCGAGCGCCCCCAGAAACAGCGTCAGCATCAGGCCGATGACGACGGTGCGCACTTCGGCATGGCTCAGCGCACGGGTTTCCGCCGCGGCTTTCACCTCGCGCGCATCTTTGCCCTTGTGTTTCGGCGCCTTCTGTATCTTGCCCGGCTTGTCGTCCATAGCCTGTCATCGCGCGAAGCGTAAACGCGCGCAAGGCCGCTTGTTTGCAGATCGACTATGTCTTGCAGACTAAGTCTTGCGATCCGGCGGCGACGCGGCCATCCCGTACAGGCGGCGAGACAATTCCTGCCGCAGCGCGTCGATGCTGGCCGGGATCGTCTCGTCGTCGTCCGCAACCGTCGAACCGGGCGCCGCCGTGCCCTGCTTGCGCAGCGTCGCAAGGTCGCGCAGCGCGCGTGTCAGGCTCGCGAGCATGCGGACATCACGTTCGCGTTCGACCGGCGCGACATCGCGCGCCGCGAGCCGCGTCTCGATATCGCGCACCTGGCGCTCGGCTGTGCGCAGCAAGCGGTTGACCAGCGACTCATCGTCGGCCTTCAGCGCGCGCCGCCGCTTGCCAGTCACGGCTCGCCTGCGCGGGAGCGGCTGCATGCGCTCGCCGTCCTGCCCGAACGGCACCCCGTCGAGACAGGCATAGAGGGTGCCGAGCGCCATCTGGCAATGGGCCAGAATGCGCGAGACGGTGAAGCCCTCCGCATACATCTCGCGGGCGCGCATGACGCGCGCGCGGTCGAGCGTCGGATTGGGCTCCGGCTTGATGTGGGATGAGAGGGGCATGGTGTGGCCAACCGGGTTCTCTCGCGTCACGGGCGCGGCGCAGCGTGAGCGCCAAAGGCGCGTTCACGCGCGTCTAAAGCCAAAAGCGCGTT
>JBMOOQ010000016.1:0-80152 GCA_049324435.1 Pseudomonadota bacterium | reverse complement strand
CTGTCCTCATCGAACCCCATCAGGTGGCGGCCTTGCGCCGACCCCGGACAGAAGCCAGTACCCGGCAGAAGGACGATGCAGAAAGGGATTGACACACCACGGCCCGTTACAGAAGCCCGGATGGAGCACAGCGAAATCCGGGAGCAGCACCCGCATTTCGCTTCGCTTCATGCGGGCTACGACCATCGCTCAAACAAAGCTCCGCCGGCCCTGTTCTTGTGACGGCGCGGGCGCGCCCGAAGTCCCACCTCGCATTCCTTCCCTTGGGAAACCCAAGGGCGCGCGGAACGCCGGGCTTTCAGCCAAGCCCATGGCCTCGTGTGCGAGTGAGTGAAGCACACGAGATGGCAGTCACCACGGACCGCCGAAAGATTCCGGCGTTCCGCGCGCGGTGTTTGAGGCTTGCTCTGCGACAACCCCGGAGGACAGACACCGTTGACCGGCATCGCCGGGCGGACTTTCTTGGTATCCTCCGCTGGTGACCCACGGCCGGTGAGCCGGATCATCGCAGCTTGGGCCTCCGCTGCGATGCTGCGTCTCAGCATCAACAACGGCCACCGCATCCCGCCCCGCGTCTTGTGACGCTCATGAGACGCCCCTTGGACGGGGCGGGATGGGCAGGACTGAACCATGGGAAAATGGCAGAAATAAGGATTTTATTCCTGCTACCTTTGTGGGCGTTCTGGGATACAACGCCACGGGCGCGCCGCCGCGCGGAACTCATCGGGATGAATGCGTGAACAACAGCACCCCCACCGTCGCCATCATCGCGCAAGGCGCCATGGGTGCAGGCGTCGCCAGGCGCCTCACCGGCAATGGTGTGCGGGTGCTCACATCGCTCGCGGGCCGCAGCCCGGCGAGTGCCGAGCGCGCCATGGCCGCCGGCATGATCGATGCGACCGATGCCGAGATCGCGGCAGCAGATATCGTTCTTTCGATCGTGCCGCCGGGCGACGCTTTGCGACTCGCGCAGCGGCTGGCCCCTGCTCTCGCTGCGGCAAACAGCAAGCCGCTCTTTGCCGATTGCAATGCGGTGAATCCGGACACGGTGAAGGACATCGCAGCCGTCGTCGCCGCGACCGGCGCGCCATTCGCCGATGCCGGGATCATCGGCGGCCCGCCGCGCGCGGGCTATAGCGGCCCCGTATTCTATTATTGCGGCGCCGAGGCCGGGCCGCTGGAGCGCCTCAACGATTTCGGTCTGATCTTTCGCCGCGTCGACGGCGGTATCGGCGCAGCCTCCGCGCTGAAGATGAGCTATGGCGGCATCACCAAGGGGCTGACCGCGGTCGGCTCCGCGATGCTGCTGGCCGCCACGCGGGCGGGCGTTGCCGAGGCACTGCATGCGGAACTGGCCGCAAGCCAACCCAATCTTCTTGCCTATTTCCAGCGCAGCGTGCCGGACATGTTCGGCAAGGCCTATCGCTGGGTGTCCGAGATGGATGAGATCGCACACTTCACCGGCGGCGGGCCCTCGCGCGAGATGTACGAGGCGATCGCCGACCTGTATGAACGGCTGGCGGCCGACAATCGCGGCGAAAAAGCGGATATTTCGGCGCTGGCACAGTTTTTCGAAAAACCGTCGAAAACCTAAGCGCTCGCCGTAGGCCAGCGCGAAACCTGGAACGAGGACCTGCTTGCTGCCCTGGGCCCCGCTTTTGCGGAAACGAACGGCCTGCAGAGCCTCTCACAAGCTTCCCTTGCGGCTCACGGGCCGCACCCGCTATGACCCGTCCAGAACCAAGGACATCGACCCATGCGAGGCGCAATGGGCGGCCCGCGCGTGCTGTTGCGCCGGCTCCGCGAAGTGATGGCGGAACCGGTCAGCGCGCAGGACCGCCTCGACCGGATCGTGGTGCTGATCGCCGCCAACATGGTGGCGGAGGTGTGCTCCGTCTACGTTTTGCGCGTGGACGGCACGCTCGAACTATACGCAACCGAGGGCCTCAACCGGGAGGCCGTCCACCAGACCGTGATGCGGATTGACGAGGGCCTGGTGGGCCTCGTCGCAAGCCAGGCCAACCCCATCAACCTCTCGGATGCGCAATCGCATCCGGCCTTCTCGTACCGGCCGGAAACCGGCGAAGAAATCTATCACTCCTTCCTTGGCGTGCCGATCCTCCGTGCCGGCAACACACTCGGCGTGCTGGTGGTGCAGAACCGCGCGCACCGCAATTATTCCGAGGAGGAAGAAGAGGCGCTGCAGACCACCGCGATGGTGCTCGCGGAAATGATCGCCTCGGGCGAACTGACCTCGCTCGCCAAACCCGGCGCCGAACCCGCCGTGCATCCGCGGCGCCATCTGACCGGTACGGCGCTCTCCGAAGGCATCGCGCTCGGCCATGTCGTGCTGCATGAGCCGCGCGTGGTGATCAAGAATTTCGTAGCCGACGACATACCCGGCGAGCTCAAGCGGCTCGACGACGCGATCGCGGCGCTGCGCTCCGATGTCGACGTGATGCTGGAACGCGGCGAAATCGCCGATGGCGGCGAGCACAAGGACATTCTCGAAACCTACCGCATGTTCGCTCACGACCGCGGCTGGCTGTCGCGCATGCGCGAAGCGATCCGCACCGGCCTGACCGCCGAAGCCGGCGTCGAGCGCGTACAGTCCGACACCCGCGCGCGCATGCTGCGCGCCACCGACCCGTACCTGCGCGAACGCCTGCACGATCTCGACGATCTCGCAAACCGGCTGATGCGCCAGCTGATGGGCGTGCAACATGCCCCGCATCGCGACGAGCTGCCGGACAATGCGATCATCGTCGCGCGCATGATGGGTCCGGCGGCGCTGCTCGATTACGACCGCAAGCGGCTGCGCGGCTTGATTCTCGAAGAAGGCGGCCCGAACTCGCATATCGCGATCGTCGCGCGCGCTCTCGGCATCCCGGCCGTTGGCGAAGTGGAAAATGCGACCGGGCTGGTCGAATCCAGCGATCCGGTAATCGTCGACGGTATCGCCGGCGACGTCTATCTGCGTCCGCCGCCCGACATCGAAGCGGCCTATGTCGAACGGGTGCGATTGCGCGCGCGCAAGCAGGCGCAATACCAGGCGCTGCGCGGCAAACCCTGCGTCACCAAAGACGGGCACGAGATCGCGCTGCATCTCAACGCAGGTCTGCTGGTCGATCTGCCGCATATCGAAGAGACCGGCGCCGCCGGCATCGGCCTGTTCCGGACCGAATTGCAATTCATGGTGGCCACCAATTTCCCGCGGATCGGCGAGCAGCTCGCGCTCTACCGCTCGGTGCTCGAGGCGGCAGGCGACAAGCCGGTCACCTTCCGCACGCTCGATATCGGCGGCGACAAGGTGCTCCCCTATATGAGCGCCTTCGAGGAAGAGAACCCGGCCATGGGATGGCGGGCGATCCGGCTCGGCCTCGATCGCCCCGGCCTGATGCGCAGCCAGATCCGCGCGCTGCTGCGGGCCGCCTCCGGCAAGGCGCTGCGCATCATGTTTCCGATGGTCGCGGTGGTGGACGAGTTCGACCAAGGCAAGCTGATGGTCGAGCACGAGCTCACCTATCTGCGCCGGCACGGCCACACGCTGCCGGAGCGGGTCGAGATCGGGGTGATGGTGGAGGTGCCGTCGCTCTTGTTCCAGCTCGACGATCTCCTGCCTCACGTGGACTTTCTCTCGGTGGGCTCGAACGATCTTTGCCAGTTCCTGTTCGCCGCCGATCGCGGCAACTCGCGCGTGGCCGAACGTTACGATCCGATCTCGGTGCCGGTGGCGCGGGCGCTGCGCCTGATCGCGCGCAAGGGCCGCGAGCACAAGAAGCCGGTCACGCTCTGCGGCGAACTCGCCTCCAAGCCGATCGGCGCGCTGACGCTGGTCGCGCTTGGCTATCGCTCGCTGTCGCTCACGCCTTCGGCAGTCGGTCCGGTGAAGTCCATGCTGCTCGAACTCGATGCGGAGAAGGCGCTGGCGGCGATCGGCCCATTGCTCGATCATTCCGAAACCGGCATGACGCTGCGCCAGCGCGTCGAACAATTCGCCGCGTCCGAAAATCTGCAACTTTGATCCATGCTGCCACACGTCAAACTCGATGCGCTGATCGCACGCCATGCCGAACTTGAATCGCGGCTCGCCGGCCAATTGGGCGCCGACGACTTCGTGAAGCTGTCGCGCGAACTGGCTGACCTTTCGCCGGTGGTTGAGGCGATCCGCAATTACCGCGCAGCGTCCGCCGAACTGGAGGACGTGGAGGCGCTGTTCGCCGAATCCGGTACCGATGGCGAGATGCGCGAGATTGCCGATGCCGAGCGCCGTGCGCTGCGCGAAAAGCTGGAGGCGCTGGAAAAGCAGATCCAGCTTGAGTTGCTGCCGAAGGACGCCATGGACGAGCGCAGCGTCGTGATCGAAATCCGCGCCGGCACCGGCGGCGACGAAGCCTCATTGTTCGCCGGCGTGCTGTTTCGCATGTACGAGCGCTACGCCGCCAAGCAGGGCTGGAAGGTCGAGGTGGTGTCGGCGAGCGAAGGCGCGGTTGGCGGCTACAAGGAAATCATCGCCGACATCACCGGGCGCGGTGTCTATGCCAAGCTGAAATACGAATCCGGCGTGCACCGTGTGCAGCGCGTGCCGGAGACCGAAGCCTCGGGCCGCATTCACACCTCGGCTGCAACGGTCGCGGTTCTGCCGCAGGCCGAGGACGTCGATATCGTGATCCGGGACGAGGATCTGAAGATCGACACCATGCGCGCGCAGGGCGCGGGCGGCCAGCATGTCAACAAGACCGAATCGGCGATCCGCATCACCCATATTCCGTCCGGCATCGTGGTCGCGGTTCAGGAGGATCGCTCGCAGCACAAGAACAAGGCCAAGGCGATGGCGCTGCTGCGGACGAAATTATACGATGCCGAGCGTGAGAAACTGGATTCGGCGCGCGCGGCCGACCGCAAGGTCCAGGTCGGCTCCGGCGACCGATCGGAGCGCATCCGCACCTACAATTATCCGCAAGGGCGCGTCACCGATCATCGCATCAACCTCACGCTCTACAAGCTGCCGGAGATCGTGGAGGGCGAGGCGCTCGGCGAGATCATCGACGCGCTGGTGGCGGAGAACCAGGCCGCGCTGCTCGCGGCGCAGAACGACGCGGCATGAGCCTGCCGGACCTTCCGACAGCCAACACCATCGAAACGGCACGCCGTGCCTTGACGGCGCAATTCCAGGCGGCAGGGCTCGATACGCCTTCACTCGATGCGCGGCTGCTGGTCGGACACGCACTGTCGCTCGACCATACGGCGCTGGCCTTGCAGGCTGCGCGCGCCCTCACCGCAAGCGAACGCAACGCAATCGCCCTTCTTGCCGCGCGCCGCTTGAGCGGCGAGCCGGTGGCACGAATCATCGGCGTGAAGGAGTTCTGGAGTCTGCCCCTTGCGCTGTCGTCCGCAACGCTGGTGCCGCGGCCGGATACCGAAACGGTCGTTGAAGCGGCGCTGGAGGCGATCGGCGAACAGCGAAAGCATGATGCCTTGCGCATCGCCGATCTCGGCACCGGCACCGGCGCGATTTTGCTGGCGCTGCTTCACGAATGGCCGGAGGCGAGCGGACTCGGCACCGACATCGATCCGCTGGCAATCGAAACTGCGCAGGCGAACGCGCAAGCACTCGGTCTTGCCGCCCGCGCGCAATTCCGGCTCGCCGATTTCGCGCAAGACTTGGGCGAGACCTTCGACGTCGTGTGCTCGAACCCGCCCTATATTCCGACGCGCGACATCGCTTCGCTCGACCGCGAGGTGCGCGAGCACGATCCCGTTCGCGCACTCGATGGCGGCGCCGACGGGCTCGATGCCTATCGCGCGATCGCCCGCCGGGCGCCGCAGCTGTTGCGTGATCGCGGAGTGCTGGTGGTCGAGATCGGGACCGGTCAGGCGGCCGGCGTCCAGGCGATTCTGACCGCCGGCGGGGGCCTTGAATGCACCGGCATTCGTTCCGATCTGTCGGGTATCGCGCGGGCGGTCACGTTCCGTCGAACCGGCCGGTAACCGGTTGAAATCGGGCGCTTTTGCCATTCCGGCGCTGCATCCCGCCCCGCAAAAATAACGCTTGGATTATCGCGGCAGACAGACTAGTTTCCGCTGCAGATGTTTGGCCCTGAAGCGGGCCGCCAATTGAGGCCCGGGCGCGGTTTCCGAGGGAAGAAGGCTTCCCCGAACTGGAGCCCGCGAAGGCGGCGGCAAACCAGCATCAAGGGCATGTAGCCGTCACGGGCATTGGGTCGACACGATAGGTCGAACAACGAAACAAGGCCGAACGAAACACGATTTTCCGAACTGATCGGATGCTGCACCGGTAGCATCGGACCGATGCCGATGTTGCCATCGGTAAGACTTGCTGGCTTCGGCCAAAGGGGCGGCGCATTGCGCCGGGGGTAAAGGTAATCGGAACGACGCCGTCCGAACCACACGGTCCAATGAGGGGCGCAGGCCGCAGCAAAGCCAGGCGGCATGAAAACCGTTACGGCGTGACGGTCTGGGTTTCGAGTGATCCGCAACGCGGCATGCGCCGCGCCATCAGGAGTTGGCAAACAGGCAAGCCATGAGAAACGGTCAGAACAAGCATCGGATGCGAGGTCGTAACCGCGGCGGCGGCAAGAACCATAATCCGCTGACACGGGTCTACGAATCGAACGGGCCCGACGTGAAAATCCGCGGCACCGCGAATCACATCGCCGAGAAATACATCCAGCTTGCGCGCGACGCGACCGCATCCGGCGACCCGGTCGCCGCCGAGAATTACTACCAGCATGCCGAGCATTATTTCCGTCTGATCGCGGCGGCGCAGGAACAATTCCGGCAGAGCCAGCCGTTCCAGCAGCGCGAATCGAGCGAAGAGAGCTTCGACGGCGACGACGATTCGCAGCCGAATTTCGAGCCGCATTCACCGGTACGCGAGCAGCCCTACCAGCAGCAGCAACCGCGCGAGGCGCAGCCCTATCAGCCGCGCGAACAGCGTGAGCAGCGCGAGCAGCCTTACCAGCGCGATTTTCAGCCGCGGCATGAGCGCCAGCCGCGCCATGAGCGTCAGGCCTATCAGGATCGTCAGCCGCATCAGGCCAATGGCGGCCAGGACGACGATGTCGAGCGCTTGCCGTCATTTATCACCGGCGCTCCGGCGCAGGGCGCCCCGCAGGCGAGCGGCGACCAGGAGCAGCAGGCCGACCGCTTTCCGCTGCACCGGCGCCGCCGGCGCGGTCCGCGCGGTCCGCGGCCCGACATGGCCGATGGCGGCGACGAGCAGAGCCAGGCCCCCGCTGGGGAGTAAGCGTCATCACGTCTCCCCGTCCGCGGGGAGAGGCTGAACGCGCGCCGCGCTTCCCGGAGACGGCGCGAGCGCCGGTTCGAGCCGCGGCACGAGCACGCGCTTCTCGCGCCGGACTGGAATTGCGCGATAGGCCTGCTTGCTGGCTTCCACAATATGCACGCCGGGAAACGGCGCGAGAACGGTCGGCCCCATGCGCTCCCAGACGCCGGCCGAACGCAGAAACCAGTTGCGCTGCACCGGCGGGACGAACAGCGCCTCACCCCACCCCTTCGGGGTGAACATGGTTTCGCGCAGGATGCGGGTGATCTGCGACCGCGAATAGGGCCGGCCATGGCCGAACGGCGTCGTATCGATCCGCGCCCACAGTCCCCGGCGGTTCGGCACAACCGCGAGCAGGCGTCCATTCGCCCGCAACACCCGCCAGACCTCGCGCAACAGACGTACCGGATCGTCCGCCATTTCCAGGGCATGGACCAGAAGCACCCGATCGACCGCAGCATCGGTCAGCGGCAATTCGGTCTCGTCCACAAGCGCCGCAAGACCGGGCCGCTCCGACGGCCATTTCACCACGCCCTGCGAGGCCGGCATGAAGGCGAGGCAGCGCTCGGCCTCTTCGCGGAAGATTCCCAAATACGGGGTCGTGTAGCCGATACCGGCGATACGCTCACCACGCACCTCGGCCCAGTGCGCGCGAATCCCCTGCCCGACGAAGCGCCGCGCAACGATCCCGAGCGCCTGAGCGTAGAAGTTTCGCAGGTCCACGACATCGATGAACATGAAACAAGATTAGCATGAAATGCGGACCGTCGCGGCAACCCGCGCATTCTCGAACCCGCCGCACCGTGCTAGCGTTAAAATTCAATCCCACAAGACGGAACCGACATGCCGGCGAAAATCCATCAATTCTCCTGCCTCTCCGATAATTTCGGCGTTCTCATCCACGATCCCGAGACTGGAGCCACGGCAGCGATCGACGCGCCCGAGGCCGCGGCAGTGGAGCAGGCGCTGAATGACACCGGCTGGACCCTGACCGACATCCTGGTGACCCATCACCACGCCGATCACACGCAGGGCATCCCGGAGCTGAAGGCCAAGCATCAATGCCGCGTCACCGCCCCGAAGAACGAAGCGGCGAAGATCGCGGATGTGGATGCGACCTATGGTGAAGGCGACACGGTGAAGGTCGGAACGCTGGAAGCGCGCGTCATCGATACGCCCGGCCATACCGCCGGCCATATCTCGCTCATCTTCGACAAGGACAAGGTCGCCTTCCTCGGCGACACCTTGTTCTCGATCGGCTGCGGCCGTGTGATCGAGGGCACGCCGGCGCAGATGTGGGATTCGCTGTTGAAGATTCGCGCGCTGCCCGATGATATCACCTTCTATTGCGGCCACGAATATACCCAGGCGAACATCAAGTTCGCGCTCACCATCGAGCCGGACAATCCGGCCCTGCAGAAGCGTGCTGCGGAAGTGGACGAATTGCGCGCCGCCGGCAAGCCGACGCTGCCGCAGACGCTCGGCGCAGAGAAGGCGGCAAATGTGTTCCTGCGCGCGGATATCCCCTCGGTTGCCGATGCCGTCGGCATGAGCGGCAAGCCCGCGGCTGAGGTGTTCAGGGAACTCCGCGAACGGAAGAACAAGTTCTAGCTGCATCGTTTCGGATGAAGGAATTGCATACTCCGTTCATTCCCGCGAATGCGGGTATCCGGCGTTTTTGGCTCTGGGTCCCCGCTTTCGCAGGGACGAACGGAAAGAGAAATCCATGACTCTCCCCCTTTCCGGCCTTCTCGTGGTTTCGCTCGAACAGGCGGTAGCCGCGCCGCAGGCGACCTGCCGCCTGGCCGATGCCGGTGCGCGCGTGATCAAGATCGAGCGGCCGGAGGGCGATTTCGCACGCGGCTATGACAGCTACGTGCATGGCGAGAGCGCCAATTTCGTCTGGCTCAATCGCGGCAAGGAATCGGTGGTGCTCGACCTCGGGAAGGCGGAGGACAAGCAGCTCTTCGCGGCCCTGCTCGCGAAGGCCGACGTGTTCGTGCAGAATCTCAAGCCCGGCGCTATCGCAAAGCTCGGCTTTCCGATTGCCAAATTGCGCAAGATGCATCCTCGTCTGATCTGCTGCTCGATCTCCGGTTACGGCGAAAGCGGCCCTTTCACCGCGCGCAAGGCCTACGATCTGCTGGTGCAGGCGGAGGTCGGGCTCGCCTCCATCACCGGCGGACCGGACGCGCCGGCGCGGGTGGGCTTTTCGGTAGCCGACATCGGCGCCGGCATGAATGCCTATCAGGCCATCCTCGAAGCGCTGATCGCGCGCGATCGCACCGGTCAGGGCGCCACGATCTCGGTATCGCTGTTCGACGCCATGGCGGAATGGATGACGGTGCCCCTGCTGTCGCATGAAGGCGGACATCCGTTCAGACGCATCGGTCTCGCCCATGCGGCCATCGCGCCCTACGGTGTGTTCAAGTCGAAAGACGGCGCCGACATCCTGATCTCGATCCAGAACGACCGCGAATGGCGCGTGCTGGCCGACAAGGTGCTGGGCGATGCAACGCTCGGCACTGATCCGAAATTCGCGACCAACATCCAGCGCGTCGCGCATCGCAGCGAAACCGACGCGGTGGTCGGCGCCGCTTTCGCACGCCACGACGTCGCGGAGCTGATGGACATGCTGGAGAAAGCCGACATCGCCTTCGCGCGAGTCAACGACTGCGCGCTGCTCTCACGACATCCGCATCTGCGCCGCATCGAAGTTGAAACGCCGAGCGGGCCGGCGGCAATGCCGGCGCCAGCCCCGGTTATCGACGGCGCGCGACGCTACGGCCGTGTCCCCGCGCTTGGCGAACACACCGACAAAATCCGTGCCGAATTCCTGCAAACAAGCACACAGGGGGAACGACGATGAACAAAGATCTGTACGACAAGGGGCTTTCGATCCGCCGCAAGGTGCTGGGTGATGCCTATGTCGATGCTGCGCTGAAAAATGCCGACGATTTCAACCGGCCGCTGCAGGAACTCGTCACCGAATATTGCTGGGGCTATGTCTGGGGCCGCGAAGGCCTGCCGCTCAAGCAGCGCTCGATGCTGAATCTTGCGATGATTTCCATCCTCAACCGGCCGCACGAATTGAAGGCACATATCAAGGGCGCGCTGACCAACGGCGTGACCAAGAACGAGATCATGGAGGTGTTTCTGCAGGTCGCGATCTATGCCGGCGTGCCCTGCGCGGTGGATTCGTTCCGCATCGCACGCGAAGTGTTCGCGGCGGAGGAACAGAGCGCGTAGAACGGTGAGACGTGGCTGACATCCTGATTGCCGATATCGGCGGGACCACCAGCCGTGCCGCATTCGCTACGCCCGGCGGGAGGCCGCAGGGCATCGTCACCATCGCCAATGACAGCGTTGACGGGCTGGAAGGGGTGCTGGCGCGGGCGCTCGAAGGAATCGCTCAGCGGCCGCGCGCGGCCGTGCTTGCGCTCGCTGCACCGGTCAGCGGCGAGGAGATTGCGCTCACCAATCGCAACTGGCGGGTGCGGCTGCCCGAGCTGTCCGCACGCTTCGGCCTCTCGCCGATCCATGCCGTCAACGATTTCGAGGCTCTGGCCTGGGCGCTGCCGTCACTGCGGGGCGACGATCTGCAGCCAATCGGCGATGCGCACGACCTTCCGCACGGCGTGAAGCTCGTGATCGGACCGGGCACCGGTCTGGGTGTCGCGGCGCTGGTGCCAACTGACACCGGATTTCATGTGATCGCGAGCGAGGCCGGGCATTCCTCGTTCGGGCCGGCCTATCCCGACGAGGAGATCATCTTTCACCGGCTCGCGGAGACAGGCGCGCCGCTGTCGGCGGAAGCCTTGCTGTCCGGTTCGGGACTCGCGGCGCTGCACGCCGCCATGCACCCCGGCATATTGAAGGTGAAACCGGAAATGATCGTGCGGCAGGCGCGCGCCGGCGACCGCGCGGCGCGGGCGAGCGTTGCAATGTTCGTACGGCTGCTCGGACGATTCGCGGGCGACATGGCCCTGACCTTCCGCTCAACCGGCGGCGTCTATGTCGCGGGCGGCGTTGCGACCGGGCTTGGACCCTTGCTGGATGCGAGACTGTTTCGCGCTGCCTTCGAACGGCATCCACCCTATGAACCGATGCTGAAATCGATCCCGTCGGCACTGATCACCTGCGAGGAACCCGGGCTTATCGGCTGCGCCGCGGTGGCGGAACGGCTCATCGGGTCATGATCTCTGCACCGCGTCCGAGGCACGAAAGCTATCCGAGCCCCATTTCCGCAAATGCCTCGACGTGGCATTGCGCCGATTGTGCGCTGAAACAGCACAACACCACGCGCGAGATGCCGCCCAGCCGGGCCGACAATTCCGACACCACCGTGCCGGTCGCGATGCGTGCGGCGCGTTCCGCGGGAAAGCCGTAAATGCCGGTCGAGATCGCCGGAAAGGCGATGCTGGTGAGGCCGTGTTCGGCCGCCACCTCCAGCGAGCGGCGATAGCAGGAGGCGAGCAGTGCATCCTCGTCCGCCCCGCCGCCGCTCCAGACCGGACCGACCGCGTGGATGATGTGCCGCGCCTTGAGGCGATAACCGCGGGTGATCTTCGCGTCGCCGGTCGCGCAGCCGCCAAGACTGCGGCATTCGCTTTCAAGCTCAGGACCGGCGGCGCGGAAGATCGCGCCGCATACCCCGCCCCCCGGAGCAAGCGCTTCATTCGCCGCATTGACGATGGCATCGACGTCGAGCGTCGTGATATCACCGATCAGAAGATCGATATGCGCCGGTCCGGCTTCGACAGTGAGCAGCGGCGTGTGAGAGATCATCTGTATATTATAGCACAGCGCCGGACCTAAGCCGCCGTCTCCTTCGCGAGGTCGAATGTCGAACGGCGCCCGATATCGTCGAAATGGCGGTCGAGAAAGCGCCGTGCGGCCCGGCGCCCGGCGCGGTGCAACAGCGCGAAGAAATCGTAGTCGGTTTTGAGCCGCGACCCGTTCAGACGCTTGTCGAACCCGTCAAGCAGAATGCGATGCACATTGACGCCGGGGGCGTTGCGGCCCGTGCCGCGCGCGACATATTCGAGCGCACGCAGTTCGGCGGCGAGCGGCGACGAGAACGAAATCTCGTTGACGCGGTTGAGGATGTCGCGCGCCGAGGTGGGCGTATCGTCGCGGCGCAGCGGCGCGATCTGGATCAGCAGCACATCGTCGCCGTTCGACGAGATCAGCGGCAGGATCGGCGGATTGCCGGTAAAGCCGCCGTCCCAGTAAGGCTCGCCGTCGATCTCCACCGCGCGGAACATGTGCGGCAACGCCGCCGACGCCATCACCACATCGGCGCTGACATCCTCTCTGCGGAACACCCGCAGCCGGCCGCTCTTCACGTTGGTCGCGGAGATGAACAGCTCAAGATCGGCATAGCCGCGGATCGCGTCGAAATCGACGAAGCGCTCGATCAGCGATCGCAGCGGATTGATGTTAAGCGGATTGAAGTCGTACGGACTCATCATCCGCGACATGGCATCGACGAACAGCTGCAGTGGCGAGCCGCCGGCCGGAAACAAGGCCAGCATCCGGTCGAGCACTGCACGCTGCGGGCCGGGCAATTCGCCGCCCAGACTGGCTGCACGCCAGAATTCGGCGAGACGCTTGCGGGCCTCACCCGCACCGCCGCGCGCAAATCCATCGGCCAGCATCACGGCGTTGACGGCACCGGCCGACGCACCGGAGATGGCCGCGAAGCTCAGCCGCCCGTCCTCCAGCAGATAGTCCAGAACGCCCCAGGTGAAGGCGCCATGCGCCCCTCCGCCCTGTAAGGCCAGATTGACCCGCTTGACGCCCGGCCGTGGCCGAAGTCCGGTCAGAAGCCGGGTGACGCCGGCCGACATGTCTTTCAGCATTCAAAGTTCCGGTTGCGCCGCCCCGTGAGGCGATGAACCTAGGCAAGAATTGCTGCATTGCAATAAACCAAATTGTGCATTGCAGAACAGATTTGCGCCAAACCGGCAGGGTTGCGGTCCGGAAAAGTGATTATAAGAGGAGGAAATGAGCAATCCGGTCTTTCCCGCGCCCGACCACGACCACAATCGCTGCAGCATCGACGCGCTGACGCATGCGGAAGCGCTGTGCCACCAGCGCGCGCAGAAGCTGACACCCACGCGCCGTCAGGTGCTGGAAGCCCTCCTGGAAAACCACAAACCGCTCGGCGCCTACGAGATCATCGACCGTGCGGCCGCCAGACACGGCACGCGGCATGCTCCGATTACGGTGTATCGCGCCCTCGATTTTCTGATCGAGAACGGGCTCGCGCACCGGATCGAGAGCCGCAATGCCTATATCGCCTGCGGACATCGCCACAGCGCCGGCGACCTCGTGGTGTTCCTGATCTGCGAGCGCTGCGGCGAAGTCGGCGAAGCGCCGTCGCAGGCTGTGGCGGATTCTCTCAAGGCGGCGACCCGCGCAGCGAATTTTGCTCCGAAGGCGCCCGTGATCGAGATCACCGGCATCTGCGGAAATTGCAGGTAACCCGCTTCGCGTCCCGGACACACATGCCCGCCATGACGGGCGCTTCCTATTCGCGAGCCTGATTTTTCGCTAAAGGCTCGACGCTCTCGCCCCCGCCGGGAACCCATCGATGACCTCCACCACTCAGGCGCCGCACACGGCCGCCACGCGCCCGCTCGATCTGGGCGCGGCTGCGATCGTCGTTTTTCTGTGCCTGTGCTGGGGCTTCAATCAGGTCGCGGTGAAACTCGCACTCACCGACATCCCGCCATTCACGCAGGCCTGGATCCGCTCCGCCGGAGCCGCGCTCATCATCTGGCTCTACGCGCGCACACGCGGCATCTCGCTCGACCTGCGCGGCGAAACGCTGCGCGCCGGCCTCCTTGCCGGCGTCCTGTTCGGACTGGAATTCATCTTCATCTATCGCGCGCTGCTCTACACCACCGCGAGCCGCGCGACTTTGTTCATCTATGCAGCGCCATTCGTCGTGGTGCTCGGCTCGCACATTCTCGTTCCGAACGACCGGTTTCGCTGGACCCAATGGGCAGGCCTCATCATGTCGTTTGCCGGTCTGCTGCTCGCCTTTGGCCTGCCGACGCCATCGGCCAATGCGAACCAATTGCTCGGCGACGTGCTGGCGCTTGGCGGCGGCATCGCCTGGGGCCTGACAACGCTGGTGGTGAAATCGTCCTCGCTCGCGCAGGCCGCCCCGGAAAAGACGCTGCAATATCAGCTCGTGATCTCGGCGCCGATGCTGGCCCTCGCGGCCGTCCTGTCCGGCGAAACCATGACGCAGATGCCGGGCACGCTGCCGCTCGCCTCGCTGATCTACCAGACCGTCTGGGTGGTCTCGCTGACCTTCCTGATCTGGTTCACCATGGTGGCGAAGTATTCGGCCAGCCGTCTTTCGGCCTTCACATTTCTGACGCCATTATTCGGCGTGTTCGCGGGCCATCTGGTGCTGGGCGACCCGATTACGCCGGCATTTGCGGGTGCAGTGGCCCTTGTGATCGGCGGCCTCATTCTGGTGAACCGGCCGCGGTAAGGCTTTCTTTGTCGCTGCGCGCCCTATACCTGTCGCGCCAGTGTGCCGGGAGCAAAGGTCGTACTCCCGTTTTCCTCGTGAGATGCTAGATTAGCTTGATGGATCAGATTACCTCCCAGGACATCCTCGCCGGACCGGCCCCCCGTCACCGCTCGGTGGCGGTCGATATCGGCGGCGTGACGGTCGGCGGCGGCGCCCCGATCGTCGTGCAGTCGATGACCAATACCGACACCGCCGATATCGAAGCGACCGCCCGCCAAGTGGCGGCGCTGGCCCGGCAGGGCTCGGAACTCGTGCGTATCACCGTTGATCGCGACGAGGCCGCGGCCGCGGTGCCGCATATCCGCGATCGCCTTGCGAAGATGGGCGTGCGCGTGCCGCTGATCGGCGACTTCCACTATATCGGCCACAAGCTGCTGGCGGATCATCCGGCCTGCGCCGAAGCGCTCGACAAGTACCGGATCAATCCCGGCAATGTCGGCTTCAAGGACAAGAAGGACAAGCAGTTCGGCGCCATCATCGAGACCGCGATCCGCCACAACAAGCCGGTGCGCATCGGTGCCAACTGGGGCTCGCTCGATCAGGAATTGCTGACGCATCTGATGGACGAGAACGCGAAATCGGCGCAGCCGATGGAAGCGCGTGCGGTGATGCGCGAAGCCATGGTGCAGTCCGCGCTGCTGTCGGCCGATCGCGCGGTGGAGATGGGGCTGCCGAAAAACCGCATCGTGCTGTCGGCCAAGGTCTCGGCCGTGCAGGATTTGATAGCGGTCTATATCGACCTCGCACGCCGCTCCGACTACGCAATCCATCTCGGCCTCACCGAAGCCGGCATGGGATCGAAGGGCATCGTCGCCTCGTCCGCGGCACTCGGCATTCTGCTGCAGCAGGGCATCGGCGACACCATCCGCGTCTCGCTGACACCGGAGCCCGGCGGCGACCGCACGCTGGAGGTGAAGGTCGCGCAGGAAATCTTGCAGACCATGGGCTTTCGCACCTTCGTGCCGCTGGTCGCGGCCTGCCCGGGCTGCGGCCGCACCACCTCGACCACGTTCCAGGAACTGGCACGCGACATCCAGTCGTTCATTCACTCATCGATGCCGGAATGGAAGACCCGCTATCCGGGTGTGGAGGCGCTGAACGTCGCGGTGATGGGCTGCATCGTCAACGGCCCGGGCGAAAGCAAGCATGCCGATATCGGCATTTCGCTGCCGGGCACCGGCGAAGCGCCGGCGGCGCCGGTCTTCATCGACGGCAAGAAGGCCGTAACCCTGCGCGGAGCGACCGTCGCCGAAGACTTTAAGGCGCTGGTGATCGACTATATCGAGAAGCGCTACGGCACCGGCGGGGCGGGCAGAACGGCGGCGGAGTAGAATAGTGCGGACCTACCGCACCTATTTGCCTGTCCAACTTGCCGAAGGCAGGGACATTGGGGCCGATCACCCGTAAGGCTGATGAGCGCAGCGAAATCCTCCATTTGACAAACTCACTCCGTCCTCCTCGTCACCGCCGCGCGCTTCTCGCGCCAGCGCTGCAGCAGCCGTTCACGCAGCACTTTCATGAATCCCGGCGGCAACATGCCGTAGACGACCGACGCCGGATCGCCGTTGACCGCGGGACGCAGATCGGGACCCGGCCAGATGAAATCGTTGGCTTCGCTCAGCATCACCCAGGAGCGATCCGAATCGAGGCCGAGCCGCCGTTTGGTCGGTTGCGGAATTTCAAGCGCATCGGTGGGATCGGAGGGCGGACTATGCGTGACCGGCAGCACGCGCACGATGGGATGTTCGCCTTCGCGCAGAATCACGAGGACGATCGCGCAGGGGCGATCCTTCACGCCTTCCTCACGGCCTTGCCGCGCCTCACTCTCCCAAAGATATGAATAGCGAATGACCAGGCCCGGACGCGGAACCGGCCAGCTCACGCCCGCCAGTCTTTCAGTTCTTCGTCAAGATGCGCATCTTCAGCGGCCGACTCCGCGCGCGCGATCATTGCCATTTCCGCGTCCGTGAAATCTTCCAGCTTCACCACGCGGCGGTCGCGCCGCTTCAGCCGCGCATATTCCTCAGCCGACAGCACCACGAGGCGGTCGCGGTCATTTTCGGTGATGACCACGGGCTCGCTCTGCGCCCGGTCGGCGAGTGTGCTGTAATTCTTGATGAACTCCGAGGTCGAAACCTTCATCTGCGAGGCGATCCATCTCATGCAAGTTTATCATATCATAAGTGCGGCATCACGAATTTGCCAGTGACCGAAAATTCGCCTGCGGTTTCCGGCCAATGATTGCGCATTGCCCTCGCGTGGCCTTCGTCCCATATTCTCCGCATGAGCAACGAGCCCTATCGCCCCCGCGCCGAAAGGCCCCGCGTCGAGCCGGAGATCATTCCGCCCGGCGCGCAATCGCGTCAGCGCGGCTTCGACAGCGTGTTCGTGCGCGTCGAGGAAGGCGACGACGGCATCCGCCGCATCTATCTGAAGAAGCCGGGGCCTTTCACGATCGCGCTAATCCTGCTCGCGGCCGGCACGCTCGGCGTGCTGTTCTTCGTGCTGCTCGCCGGCCTGATGATCTTGTGGATTCCGCTAGTGGTGATCGGAATCCTGTTTGCGATGTTTTCAGGCTCGGCGCGGGACTGGTGGTCGCGCGTCACGGGATGGCTCGGCGGCCGGCGATAACGAATAGTTATATCCTTTAATCCGCAGGTACACCGGCGGACAGAACGCTTCCTGTTACGATCTGCAATCGCCCACCGGCCGATCTTCCGGCCAATTATGCCGACGCTTCAATTTCCTGTTGCGGCATTTGTCTGAATGATACGGAATCTATTGGGCCGCGAGCTGTCCGATGAACCCCATGTCGGGCGACCCACACCAAATGCCTAAACGGAGCGAATGATGCGGTGCCGGCTTATTCTTGCCTTCGCCCTCGCGGGCGTTCTGCCGGCCGGATTTGCCGCCGAGGCAAGCCCGAAGGGCACCGCGCGGCCGCCGACATGTTCAATCATGGCCGAGCCGCCGGAGCAGGTTGTCACTGATTGCACCAACGCGCTGGCCGACAAGCGCAGGGCGCCGAAAGAGCGCGCAAGCCTGCTGGAGAGCCGCGGGCACGCTCTGTACCGGCTCGAAAAGCTGGATGCCGCTCTTGCGGACTTTGACGCTGCGATCAAACTCGATCCGCAAAACTCCTCCCCGCACAATCGCAGAGGCATCACGCTCAGGAAAAAGGGCGAATACGAACAGGCCATCGAAAGCTATAATGCCGCAATCAAATTGAACCCTAACGTATCGTCTCATTTCCTCAACAGAGGCATCGCCTTTCGCTTCAAGCGCGACTACGACAAGGCGCTCGCCGATATGAACACGCTGATCCGCATGAAGCCGGCCGAAGCGCGCGGCTATAATGAAAGAGCGATCATCTACCGGCTGAGGAGAGACTTCACACGCGCTCGCGCCGATCACGATAAGGCGATTTCACTCGATTCCACGAACTGGCTGTATTTCTCCGAGCGCGCGTTAACAAGCGAAGCCGCGCAGGATTTTCCGTCCGCGATCACCGATATCAGGAAGGCCGCAAGCATCGATCCGGGCAACGTGTCGCTGACACGTTCTCTCGCCCGACTCGAGGCACGACTCGCGCAGCAAACCGGAAATACAAAGCCCTCGACCGGCGGCAGCGCACGGGTCGCACTCATCATCGGGAATAGCCAGTACCGGAACGTGCCTCCCCTCACGAATCCGAAAAGCGATGCGGAAATACTGAGTAAGGCATTGACGACGGTCGGCTTCAATCGCGTCGACCTGAAGCTTGACCTTACCCGCGAGCAGCTTGCCGCCGCACTAAAGGATTTCGCCACTCTGGCGGACCGCGCCGAATGGGCGGTGATCTATTATGCGGGCCACGGAATCGAAGTCGCAGGCACCAATTATCTGGTCCCGATAGATGCGCGGCTCAAATCCGACCGCGATACCTCGTTCGAGGCTATATCGTTGGATCAATTGCTGCGTTCCGTCGAAGGCGCCAGCAAGCTGAAGCTGGTTATCCTCGATGCCTGCCGAGACAATCCGTTCGCCAGTACCATGACGAGGAGTCTCGGAACGCGCTCGCTCGGCAGAGGGCTTGGCAATATCGAACCCGAAGGCGCGACCCTTGTGGCCTATGCAGCCAAGCACGGACAGACCGCCCTTGACGGCAGCCAGGGCAACTCGCCGTTCGCGTCTGCGCTGGCCCGCGCCATTCTCACCCCCGGCCTCGAAATCAACCTGGTGTTCCGGAAGGTACGCGACGATGTTTTGAGCGCGACAAACCGCAAGCAGGAGCCTTTCACCTACGGCTCGCTTCCGAGCGAAGCGTTCTACTTCCGGAAATAGGGCCTTCGTATCACGTATGCCGCAATGCCTCGATCGGATCGAGCTTCGAGGCACGGATTGCCGGATACCAGCCGAAGAACACGCCGACGAGGCCTGAGAACAGTACCGCGATCACGATGGACGCCGGTTCGATCAGCAGCGGCCATCCGGCGCCGTTCGAAATGAGATAGGCGGCTCCGACGCCAAGCAGCACGCCGATCAGCCCGCCGATCGCCGCAAGGCCGGTGGCCTCGAACAGGAATTGCCGCAGGATGTCCCACTTGCGTGCGCCGAGCGCCAGCCGCAGCCCGATCTCGCGGGTGCGCTCGGTGACGGACACCAGCATGATGTTCATGATGCCGATACCGCCGACCGCAAGAGAAACGCCGGCGACCGCGGCGAGCAGGATCGCGAGCGTGCGCGCGCTCGCTTCGCGGGTCGCGGCGATATCGGCGAGATTGCGGATCGAGAAATCGTCGTCCTGTCCGGGCTGCAGACGGTGACGCTGGCGCAGCAGCGTCTTCACCTCGTCCTCGACGAGGCTCATGTTTTCGCCGTCCTTGACCTTCACATAGATCGAGCCGACCGCGCGCGCATTGGCCTGATTGCGTCCAATCACCCGCTGACGCGCGGTGTTGAGCGGCACGAAGGCGACATCGTCCTGATCCTGGCCCCAGGTGGTCTGACCCTTGCGGGACATGACGCCGACGATGCGCAGCGGCACGTTTCGGATGCGCAATTCCTGACCGACCGGATCGATGCCGCCATACAGATTGCGCGCAACGGTTTGTCCAAGGATGACCACCTGCGCGCCGCGCGCGATCTCTTCGGGTTCGAACGCGCGTCCGAGTTCGACGTCCCAGTCGCGCGCCTCGAACCAGCCGGAATCGATGCCGAAGACCGCGCTCGACCAGTTCATGCCGCCCGCCACGATCTGGCCGGTGCCACGCATGTTCGGCGCAGTGACCTGAACGCCCGGCACTTCCGCCATGATCGCGGCAGCATCGTCGTCGGTCAGCGTCGAGGCCGCGCCAGATCCCATGCGCACGCCGCCGGCGGTGATATTGCCCGGCGTGACCACCAGGAGATTCGAGCCGAGGCTGCGGATCTGCGCCACCACCTGTTCGCGCGCACCGCCGCCGACCGCGACCATTGCGATCACCGCCGCAACGCCGATAATGATGCCAAGCATGGTCAGCGCACTGCGCAGCTTGTGCAGACGCAGTGCATCGAGCGCTGACATCACGGCATCGCGGTTCGTCATTCGGCGGCCTCGTGATGCGCATGCGGATGCTTCAACAGCTCCGCGAGACGCGCAGCGGCATCGACCGGCGTCTGCCGCCGGTCGGACAGAACCTGTCCGTCGAGGAAGCGGATCAGACGATTGGCATAAGCCGCGACGTCCGGCTCGTGCGTGACGACGACAACCGTCGTGCCCTCGCGGTTCAGCTCCTGGAACAGCGCCATGATTTCCACCGAAGTGCGGCTGTCGAGCGCGCCGGTCGGCTCGTCGGCGAGCAGCATTTTCGGATTGTTGACGAGCGCACGCGCGACCGCGACGCGCTGCTGCTGGCCGCCGGACAATTGCGTCGGGCGATGATGGATGCGGTCGCCAAGGCCGACGCGCTTCAGTGCAGTAATTGCCTTGTCCTTGCGTGCGGCACGGCCGGTCTCGGCATAGACCATCGGCAGCTCGACATTGGCGAGCGCATCGAGCCGGTCGAGCAGATGGAACTGCTGGAAAACGAATCCGATCTTCCGGTTGCGAACGGCCGCGAGCGCATCGCCGTTCAGCGTCGAGACCAGTTCGCCGTCGAGCCGGTAAGAGCCGGACGTCGGCTTGTCGAGACAGCCGATGACATTCATGAAGGTCGATTTGCCCGATCCCGACGGACCCATCACCGCGACGAAATCGCCCTCGTCGACGGAGACCGAGACGCCATCAAGCGCCGTTACGGTCTCGCTGCCGAGCGTGTAGAGCCGCGTCAGGTTTTCAGTCTCGATCAGCGGCATGGTTGTCGCCTGCGTCAGAAGCCGAAGCGCGGGCCGCGCGGCGCAGCGCCAGCCGGCGTGCCGCCGCCGACAATCACTTCGGCGCCAGCGTCGAGACCCGCGATCACTTCGGTCGAGCCGCCATCGGTGACGCCGGTCGAGATCGTCACGCCCTGCGGCTTGCCGTCGCGCCCGACGATGAACACGCGCCCCGACTGCGCTGTGCGCTGGCCGCCGGACGCGGCCTGCCGCTTCACGATCTCGTCGAACTGCGCCTTCTGTTCCGGCGTGAGAATTCCGGCGATGCGCTGCTCAAGCTCGCGGCGCGCTGCGAGGATGCGTTCACGTCTTGCATTGGCATCGCCGTCGCCGGCACCGGCGAGAAAGCTCTTGCGCATGTCGGCAAACGCCGCCTCGATCTCACGCAATTGATCGGCGCCCGGCTTGATCTCGGTTTTGATCGCTTCGAGAAACTCGCCGCTATTGCCGCCGCTGGCACGGCGCTGCGGGCCTGCGGGTGCCGCCGGCACACCGGCAGTTCTGACCAGCGGCTGATCCGCAAGCGACGGCGGACGCCAGCGCAGGGCGGCATTGGGGATACGCACCACATTGTCGCGCCGCTCGGTTTCGATCCGCAGATTGGCGGTCATGCCGGGCAGCAATTCGCGCTGCGGATTCTCGATCGAAACGATCGTTGTATAGATCACGACATTCTGCACATTCTGCGAGCCAAGGCGTACCTGCTTGACCACGCCTTCGAAGGTGCGGCCGGGGAATGCGTTCACCGTGAACGTCACCTTCTGTCCCGGCTTGATGCGGCCGATATCGGTTTCGTCGATATTGGCGGAAATCTCCATCTTGCGCAGGTCGTCGGCGATACGGAACAGCTCGGGCGCCTGCAGCGAGGCGGCGACGGTCTGTCCGAGTTCGACATTGCGCTGGACCACCACGCCGGACACCGGCGACTTGATTTCGGAATTCGCCAGATCGACCTCGATCTGACGCACCGCCGCCTCGCGCTGCTGAATCTGCGCGGAGACCGCGGCGAGATTGGCCTGCGCAACCTGGAGATCGGCCGCGAGTCCGAGCAGTGCCGCCTTCGCCGAACTCACCTGCGCCCGCGCCGAGGTCAGTGCGGCTTCCTGCGCGTCGCGGGTCGCTCGCGCGGTATCGACTGCGGCATCGGCGGCAAAGCCGCGAGTGCGCAGATCGCTCTGGCGCTTGTAGATGCGGTCGGCATCGGCGAACAACGCCTCGTTGCGCGTCACCTGCGCTTCCATATCGGCCTGCGCGGCTTTTGCTTTTTCAGTCTCGGCCTTGACCTTCTCGATCTGGCCTTCGACGACGAGCTTTTGCGCACGCATCTGGGCAAGATCGGCGCGCGCCGCATCGAGCCGGGCGCGAATCTGATCCTGGTTGAGCCGCGCCACGACCTGACCGGCCTTCACCTCGGAATTGTAGTCGGCGAGAATCTGGACCACCTGTCCGGACAATTGCGAGCCGACGATCACCGTGGTGGTGGGATTGATGGTGCCGGTGGCGCTGACGGTTGCGACGATTTCACCGCGATCGGCCTTGGCAGTGCGATAGCTGCCTTCGGCCGGCGCCCCGTTCCAGCCCGGCATGAAATAAAGCGCGACCGCGGCAATCGCGGCCAGGAACAGGACTACAACCGACAGCCTTCGCATAATCGTCTACCCCGGATACCGGATGTAGGCGCGGAACCGGGCCAAGTCACCTTACGCTTTTGACAGTCTGCAGAAACATTTCGACACAATTGGTCCGGCGATGCCGGATTAAGGCGAGCCTCACTTCTCCCGCGCTGCGATAAAACGCGCGGTCTCGCGCAGCATCGCGGCGCGCTCGCCGAATGGCGCCAGAGCCGCCTCGGCCTCGGCGACAACCCCTGCAAGCCGCTCGCGCGCCGCTTTCACCCCCAGGATCGAGACCAGCGTCGCCTTGCCGACGGCCGCGTCCTTACCCGTGGCCTTGCCGACAGTCGCGGCATCGCCTTCGACATCGAGGATGTCGTCGGCGATCTGGAACGCCGTCCCGACGGCGCGGCCGTATGCCGACAGCGCCGCCTGCTCGCTGGCCGACGCGCCGCCGAGAATGCCGCCGGCGATGCAGGCGAAGTGCAGCAACGCCCCGGTCTTCATCGCCTGCATGGTGATGATGAAACGCTCGTCGCCGGACGGCATCGCGCCGAACCGGCCTTCGGCGGCGAGATCGAGCATCTGCCCGCCGGCCATGCCACCAAGACCCGAGCCGCGCGCAAGCTCGCGCACCAGCGCAATCCGGATCGCAGGATCGGGATGGGTCTCCTCACGCGACAGAATGTCGAACGCGAAGGTCAGCAGCGAGTCGCCCGCCAGGATCGCGGTGGCATCGTCATAGGCACGATGCAGCGTCGGACGGCCGCGGCGCATGTCATCGTTGTCCATCGCCGGCAGGTCGTCATGCACCAGCGAATAGCAGTGAATGCATTCGAGCGCCGCACCCGCCATCAGCGCGCGTTGCCGCGGCACGCCGAACAGGGTCGCACTTTCCACGACAAGAAAAGGACGCAGGCGCTTGCCGCCGCCAAGCGCGGAATAGCGCATCGCCTCGATCAGACGCTGCGGCCGCTCGATCTCGCCCTCGACCGGTTGGGTCGACAGGAGCGCGCCGAGCAGATCCTCGGTCTCGGCGGCAACCGCATCGAGCGCTGAGGTAAAATCAATCTTCATCATTCGCCATCTTCGCGGCGCACCGCCGCAATCCTTGTCTTGTATCGTTGACAGAGAATCTCTACGGGGGACTGTCTGCCGGGCCGAGGTTAAATGACCTTATTGCAGCAACGTTGGACAGGTTCCAGACCGGGCTTGCGCCGCATTGTTCGGATCGTGGTTATCGTTGCTTTCGTGCTTCTGCTGCTGCCCTATCTCCTGACCCCGCTCTATCTCGTGGTCCGGCCGGTTTCCATGCCGATGCTGTGGCGCTACGTCACCTTTCAGCCAGTGACCCGGATTTACCGGCCGTTGGACGATATCGCTGCGGTCCTGCCCCGCACGGTGATCGCCTCGGAGGACGCCCAGTTCTGCAACCATCGCGGGGTCGACTGGCGGGGGCTGCGGGACATCATCAAGGAGGCCGAGGACCTCGACGACCTGCGGGGCGGTTCCACCATCACCCAGCAGACCGCGAAGAACCTGTTCCTGTGGCAGGGGCGGTCCTATGTCCGCAAGGCGCTCGAAATGCCGCTGGCGCTCTGGATGGACCTGATCCTCGGCAAGCGGCGGATCATGGAAATCTACCTGAACGTGGCCGAATGGGGTCCGAACGGCCAGTTCGGAGCCGAGGCCGGTGCCCGCCGGGCCTTCAAGACCTCCGCCGCCGACCTGGACGCCAGGGAGGCCGCCCTGATGGCGGCGATGCTGCCCAATCCGAAGCGCCGGGACGCCCAAAAGCCGGGTCCTACGGTCCGCAGGCTCTCGGGCATTTACCAGCGGCGCGCCAATGCCGCCGGGCTGGATGCCTGCCTGAAACGGGCGCCGACGGTCCGGAAAGCCAGCCAAAAGGCCTAGCGCGAAGGCCAGCCTTCCTCTATAAGCCGCCACAATCCATTCACATCCGGTCCGGCAGGGTTCCCCTGAATGGGATGTCTCGGGCCGGATTATCTTTTTCAGGAGTTCCAGCAATGGCCGTCCCCAAACGAAAAACCTCGCCGTCGCGGCGTGGCATGCGCCGCTCCGCCGACGCGCTGAAGCAGCCCGCCTATGTCGAGGACAAGGATTCAGGCGAGTTCCGCCGCCCGCACCACCTCGATCTCAAGACCGGCATGTACAAGGGCCGGCAGGTGCTGAAGGTGAAGAGCGCCGAAGCCTGAGACAACGATACGGGGCAGGAGAGACAGACCCCGGAGGACATGGTTCATGTATCTCATCGGCTTTCCTCTCCTGCTGATTCCGCTCGCGATCTACAACATGATCGCGTTCCTGTTCGACCTCGGGTTCAGCGACACCGTTTTCTCGATCCAGATGATGTCCGGCGCCACGCTCGGCGTAACCACCGGCGACCTCATCATCATCGTCTCGATCCTCCTGCTGTTCGTCGAAATCCTGAAGGCGACCCGCTTCGGGGTGAAGTCGATCGTCGATCACATGCTGTCCTTCGTGGTGTTCGTCGGCGCGCTGGTCGAATTCCTGATGGTGCAGAAGGCGGCCACCTCGACCTTCCTGATCTTTCTCGTGATCTGCGCGGTGGATGTGATCGGCGGCTTTTCGATCTCAATCCGTGCCGCCGCTCGCGACTACACCGTCGAAGGCCATCATCCAGTCGCGCATTAAGTTCCCGCCCAGCGTTGCGGCGATTGACATGACCCGTGATTTCCACGCGCCCGGCCGCTCGGCGGCCTTTGCCTCCGGCGGCATGGTCGCAACGTCGCATCCGCTCGCGTCGCTGACGGCGGTCGAAATCATGCGCGCGGGCGGCTCAGCCGCCGATGCCGCCGTTGCTGCGATGGCGATGGCCTGTGTCGGCGAACCGCACATGACCGGCATTGGCGGCGACTGCTTCTGCCTGGTCGCACAGCCCGGCCAACCGGTCTGGGGCTATAACGGCTCCGGCCGCACCGGCGCCGCGATGCGCGCAGACTTGCTGATCGATCAGGGCCTGAAGGAGATCGCAACCGACTCGCCGCACGCGGTCACGGTGCCGGGTGCCATCGAGGCGTGGGATGCGATCCTGCGAACGCACGGCCGCTTTGGGCTCGATCGCGTGCTGCAGCCGGCGATCGAGGCCGCGGAAACCGGCATTCCCGTCCAGCCGCGCGTTGCGCTCGACTGGTCGCTCGCTGTCGAAAAGCTCAGCACGCATGCGGCGACGGCCAAGCATTTCCTGATCGGCGGGCAGGCGCCGAAAGCGGGAGATATCGTCAGATTCCCGGCGCTCGCGCGCACGCTGCGGACCATTGCAAAAGAAGGCGCCCGTGCCTTCTATGAAGGCGAGATCGCCGATGACATCGTAGCAACGCTGCGCGCGCTGGGCGGCGTTTTGACAGCGCAGGACTTCGTCGCGCATCGCGGCGATCGCGTCACGCCGATCGCCACGAACTATCGCGGACTCGACGTGGTCGAATTGCCGCCGAACGGCCAGGGGCTCGCGGCGCTGGTCCTGCTGAACATCCTTGAGCGTTTCGACATGGCTACGCTCGATGCCAATGGCGCCGACAGGCTGCACCTCCTCATCGAAGCCGGCCGCCTCGCCTATGGCATGCGCAATACCAATATCGCCGACCCGGCCTTCATGACGGAAACGGTCGAGGCGCTGCTCGACCGTGGCTTTGCGGCAAAGCTCGCCGGGATGATCGACCGCACCAAGCGTTCCCCCTTCCCGAAGGCGATCAAGCCGATGGGCTCGACAGTCCTGGTCTGCGTCGTCGACAAGGACCGCAACGCGGTGACGATGATCAACTCGCTGTTCTCGGCCTTCGGCTCAGGGATAACGACGGAGAAGACCGGCATCCTGCTGCATCATCGCGGGTCTGGCTTTAATCTCGCGCCCGGCCATCCGAACTGCATCGGTCCGTCGAAGCGGCCGCTGCACACCATCATTCCCGCGCTCGCAATGCGCGACGGCCGCGTCGACATGGCGTTCGGCGTGATGGGCGGCGCCTATCAGGCGATGGGGCACGCGCACTTCATTTCGAACATCGTCGATCACGGCATGGATGTGCAGACCGCAATCGACTGGCCGCGGGTGTTCTTCGAGGGCGAGCGCGTCGAAATTGAGAACGGTATCAGTGACGACACGATGCGGACGCTGCGCGCGATGGGCCATGAGGTCGCGCGGCGCAAGCTGCCGCATGGCGGCGGCCAGGCGATCCGCATCGACTGGGAGCGCGACATCCTGATCGGCGCGTCCGACCCGCGCAAGGACGGACTGGCGCTGGGCTATTGAGCCGGCGACCGCTGGAGCTACACTTTTCTCGACAGAATCCGGCCCGGCTTGGCGAGCTGCCGGTCACCGTTGCGATAGCTCGCATTGGCGTCCGCAGGATCGGCGCGGCGCTTCTCGCGTTGTTGCAGCGCATCGAACTTGGCCGCAAACATGTGAGCGAGAAACAATGCGCTGGCGTAGCGCGACGGCTTTACCGCGTGCTGCGTTTGCCTTGGATTAACCACGATAACATCGCGGCGCCCGGACGATTCATCGGCCCTGTGCCGAACCGGATCAGGGGCCGGGATGCCCGATGCCTGGTTTGAGCGCCCAAGGCCGGCGAAACGTCCTGCTGTGTCAACCTGCATTGCGGTTCCTGCGTCGATTCGGGACATCGGGCGGCCTCCATGCCCAATCGTCGCAAGCTCCGTGCCTCCGCTTGCAAATGGTAAACCGCAGTCCGTAACGCCATTCGCCGGCGGCAGTGCCTACAATGCAGCCGCCTGATTTTCCCACTTGTTTAGAGTTCATCGTTAAGGTCGCTCAAGATACGGGCCGCCACAATCACTTCCGCGCGCATCCAAAGGGCGATGGTGACAGAATCGACCGGCATATCGCGTCTCCCGCTGGGGACGGAGCGGGATCCTTCGGCATCGAGCGACGAAGCCTCTGCCGCGATGGATTACGCTGCGATTATGCAGGCTGCCGGCGAAGCCGCCTATGAATGGCAGATCGAGACCGATGCCCTGACCTGGAGTGCAGGCGCAGCGCGCCTTCTCGGACTGCGCGACGCAAGCCCGATCGCGACCGGACGCGGATTCGCCAATCTTCTCGATCCGGGCAACGAACAGACCCGGTTCGACGCGGTCATGCATTCGGACAAGGCCGATCCGGGTCCCGGTGTCCCCTATCAGGTGGAATATGCTCTGAAGTGCGGGCCACGCTCGACCAAGCTGTGGGTTGAGGATATCGGCCGGTGGTTTGCCGGTGCGGATGGCAGACCGTCCCGGGCGCAAGGTGTCATTCGCGTCATTAACGACCGATACGAGCGCGAACAGCACCTGCGGTATCTGTCGCGATTCGACGTGCTGACTGGAGAATTCAATCGCTGGCATCTCACGGAGCGGCTGAGCCAGACTTTGCAGGAGGCAGTGGCATCGCAAACCTCCTGCGGATTTTTGCTGGTCGCAATCGACAATCTCGGCCGGATCAACAAGGCCTATGGCTACGATATCGCGGACGAGGTGATCGGCGTGATCGCCAAGCGCCTGCGCGGCCGGATGCGCGGCGCCGATGTGCTTGGCCGCTTCTCAGGCAACAAGTTCGGTATCATCCTGAAACATTGCACGCCAGACGAGATTGGCGTTGCCGCCGACCGCTTTCTCAGCGCGATCCGCGACGATGTTGTGATGACGATAGCCGGCCCGGTCTCGGTTACGGGGACGATCGGAGGAGTTACCGCGCCGGGCCATGCCGACAATGTCGATGACGTTCTGGCGCGCGCCCAGGAAAGTCTCGACAACGCCAAGGACAAGCGGCCGGGCTCCTTCATCGCCTATCAACCCAATCCCGAGCGCGAGAGCCAGCGCCGGGCGAATATCCGTGCCACCGACGGGATCGTCAACGCGCTGAACGAACGGCGAATTCTGCTGGCCTACGAACCCGTGGTCGACGCGCAGACCCGGGAGATCGTGTTTCACGAATGCCTGATGCGGATCCGCAGGCCCGATGGCAGCCTCGTGCCGGCCACCGAGATCATTCCGGTCGCAGAGCGGCTTGGGCTTGCGCGTTTGCTCGATCAGCGCGTTCTTGAACTTGTGATCGCCGAAATGGCGGCACATCCGGGATTGCGGGCAAGCCTCAACGTCTCGGCGGCGAGCACCACCGATCCGGACTGGTGGACCAAGCTTGAAGGAATGCTGCGGCTGCACCAGGGCGTCGCCGAACGGCTGATCGTCGAGATCACGGAAACGACCGCAATCCATGACATCGACAATGCGCGCGGCTTCGTGCGGCGGGTGAAAGACCTCGGCTCAAAGATCGCAATCGACGATTTCGGCGCCGGGTATACGTCGTTCCGCAATCTGCGCCACCTTGGCGTCGATATGATCAAGATCGACGGCGCCTTCGTTCAGAATCTGACGCGATCGCAAGACGACCGGACATTCGTGCGTGTGATGCTCGATCTCGCGCGCGGGCTCAAGCTGAAAACCGTCGCGGAATGGGTGCAGAACGAGCGCGCCGCCGCGATCCTGTCGGCCTGGGGCTGCGATTATCTGCAGGGCGAGCATATCGGGCTCGCACGACTCGATTGGTACGATACGCAACACGCGCGTGCCGGTACGGATATGCACAAGGCACGGGCCTGACGCCCGCACGATGAACCGTTGCCGCGCAGGCGGCCTCAGCTCTTGTCGCTGAGCTTGTCGATGCGCCTCTGCATCTCTTCCATCTGACGCTTGAGTGCGTCGATGTCGTCAGACGAGGTCGCGGGCTTTTCGGTCTCGGCCTTTTCCTGACCCGGCTCGCGGCGGCCGAACGGCGTGAACATCGAGAAGGCCTTCTCGAACATTTCCATATTGCGCCGGACCTGTTCTTCCATCGGTCCGAACGACGGTACATTGACGCCAAAGGCCGCCATTTGCTGACGCAGCTTCTCCTGCTCGCGCGTGAAGGACTCCAGCGAGACCTCCAGATAGCGCGGCACCATCATCTGCATCGAATCGCCGTAGAAGCGGATGAGCTGCCGAAGGAAGTTGATTGGCAGGAGATTCTGCCCTTCCTTGTTTTCCTGCTCGAAAATGATCTGGGCCAGCACCGACCGCGTGATATCTTCGGAGGTCTTGGCATCGTAAACGACGAAATTTTCGCCGTTCTTCACCATTGTCGCCAAATCCTCCAGCGTGACGTAGGTGCTGGTGCCCGTGTTGTAGAGGCGCCGGTTGGCGTATTTCTTGATCGTGATGGGTTCGTCAGACTTTGCCATGATGCCGCTTGCGTGACGCCCGCCCGGGACCGGTAACGGGCCGATGGGTGGAAAATAGGCGGTTTCAACCCGGCTAGCCACCGTTTTGTGGGGGGCGCGTCCGTCGCTGTTGCATGACCTGACGGTTTTGAGGCCGGGACGCGCCATGCTATGGCGTTGCGCCAGCACACAAGGAGCTCTCACTCATGCAGGACGACATCGTCATTGTCGGCGCCGCCCGGACGCCGGTCGGCGCATTCAACGGGGCCTTCGCGAACCTGCCGGCGCACGAACTCGGCAAGGTTGCCATCGCCGCGGCACTGGAGCGGGCCGGGATCGAGGGCAAGCAGGTCTCCGAAGTCATTATGGGACAGATCCTGACCGCGGGTCAGGGTCAGAATCCGGCGCGGCAGGCCTCGATCGCAGCGGGCATTCCGGTCGAGAGCCCGGCCTGGGGCGTCAACCAGCTCTGCGGCTCCGGCTTGCGGGCGGTCGCGCTTGGCTACCAGGCCATCCTCAACGGCGATTCCGATATCGTGGTCGCCGGCGGCCAGGAATCCATGAGCATGGCGCCACATTGTGCACATCTGCGCACTGGCGTGAAGATGGGCGATTTTCAGATGGTCGATACCATGATCAAGGACGGCCTCTGGGACGCCTTCAACGGCTATCACATGGGAACCACCGCCGAGAACGTCGCCAAGCAGTGGCAGATCACCCGCGAGCAGCAGGATGAGTTCGCGGTCGCCTCGCAGAACAAGGCCGAAGCCGCGATCAAGGCCGGCAAGTTCAAAGACGAGATCGCGCCGGTCACGGTGAAGTCGCGCAAGGGCGATATCGTGGTCGATACCGACGAATATCCGAAGTCGGGCGTGACGATGGAGTCGATCGCAAAGCTGCGGCCGGCCTTCGACAAGGAAGGCTCGGTGACGGCCGCCAATGCCTCCGGCATCAACGATGGTGCCGCCGCGGTCGTGCTGATGAAGGCATCCGAGGCCAAAAAGGCCGGCAAGCCGATCCTTGCCCGCATCGCCTCCTGGGCCCATGCCGGCGTCGATCCCTCGATCATGGGCACCGGGCCGATACCGGCCTCGCGCGCCGCGCTGAAGAAGGCGGGCTGGAGCGTCCAGGATCTCGACCTGATCGAGGCCAACGAAGCCTTCGCTGCGCAGGCCTGTGCCGTGAACAAGGAGCTTGGCTTCGACACGTCGAAGGTCAATGTCAATGGCGGCGCGATCGCGATCGGCCACCCGATCGGCGCATCCGGCGCCCGCGTCCTTGTTACGCTGCTCCATGAGATGCAAAAGCGCAACGCGAAGAAAGGTCTTGCCACGCTCTGCATCGGCGGCGGCATGGGTATTGCGATGTGCGTCGAGCGGCCGTAACCGCTCTCCGGCGACGCGCGGCCGCTGCGGCTGCGCCACCGCGTTGATTTGCGTCATGGCCGGGGCTTGCCCCGGCCATTTACGTCTCTACTGTAGTTGTTCCGGCCGTTGGGAGCGCCGGACAAAAAGCGGGGGAAGCAATGGCTCGGGTGGCGTTGGTGACGGGCGGGACGCGCGGGATCGGCGAAGCGATCTGCAAGGCGCTGAAAGCGGCAGGATACAATGTCGCGGCCAATTATGGCGGCAACGATGAAGCCGCCCAGAAGTTCAAGGCCGCAACCGGCATTCCCGTCTACAAATGGGACGTTTCGAATTTCGAGGCGTGCGGCGCAGGCATCAAGCAAGTCGAGGCCGATCTCGGTCCGGTCGAGGTGCTCGTCAACAATGCCGGCATCACCCGCGACACCATGTTCCACAAGATGACCCTCGATCAGTGGAATGCCGTCATCAACACCAATCTCGGTTCGCTGTTCAACATGACCCGTCACGTCATCGAGGGCATGCGCGCGCGCAAGTTCGGCCGCATTATCAACATCTCCTCGATCAACGGCCAGAAGGGCCAGATGGGCCAGGTGAATTATTCCGCGGCCAAGGCGGGCGACATCGGCTTCACCAAGGCCCTGGCGCAGGAGGGCGCCAAGAGCGGCATTACCGTGAACGCGATCTGCCCGGGCTATATCGCTACCGAAATGGTGAAGGCGGTGCCGCAAGACGTTCTGGAAAAAAGCATCTTGCCGCACATTCCGGTCGGCCGGCTCGGCGAGCCGGAGGAAATCGCACGCTGCGTGGTGTTCCTCGCCTCGGACGATTCCGGCTTCATCACCGGCTCGACGCTCACCGCCAATGGCGGGCAATATATGGCGTGATCGTAGGATGGCATCCGGCAGTGCGCGTGTGACCGGACGGTTTTCCCGGCCGGGACAATCCGCCGCGCCGCTCCACTCACTCAGAGCCGGCCGGCGACCAGCCCTTCGGTGCGAGTTCGAATCCGGAAAATTCGAAACCGGGCGCAACCGTACAGCCGACCAGCGTCCAGTCGCCGAGCGATTTGGCGGCCTGCCAGGCGTTCATAGGCACGATGCCCTGCGGCCTTTGCCCGGCGGCAAGGTTGGGTCCGAGCATCACCGTCGTGCGCTGTGAATGCTCGTGAATCTCAAGCCTGAGCGGCGCGCCTGCATGCCAGTGCCAGGTCTCGACCGCATCGACACGGTGCCAGTGCGAGCGTTCGCCGCGGGCCAGCAGGAAATAGATCGCGGTCGAGTACGCGCGGCCGGTGTGGTCGGTCCGGCTGTCGCGGAACGTCTCGCGGTAATGCCCGCCTTCGGGATGCGGCTGAAGGTCCAGCAGGCGGATAATATCGGCGGCGGTTGTGGACATGATCCTCAATACGAACGCGGCAGGCCGAGCACATGCTCGGCGATATAGGACAGGATCAGATTGGTCGAGATCGGCGCCACCTGATAGAGCCGCGTCTCACGAAATTTGCGCTCCACATCGTATTCTTCGGCAAAGCCGAACCCGCCGAAGGTTTGCACGCACATGTCGGCCGCCGCCCATGACGCATCGGCAGCGAGCAGCTTTGCCATATTCGCCTCCTCGCCGACATCGGCGCCGCTTTCGTAGCGCTCGGCCGCTTCGCGCACCATCAGTTCGGCGGCACGCATCTGCGCATAGGCGCGCGCGATCGGGAACTGCGCGCCCTGATTCTGGCCGATCGGCCGGCCAAACACCGAGCGCTCCTTCGCATAGGCCGAGGCCCTGGCGATGAACCATTTCGCATCGCCGATGCATTCGGCCGCAATCAGGATGCGCTCGGCATTCATGCCGGACAGGATATAGCGGAAGCCCTTGCCCTCCTCGCCGATCAGCGACGATGCCGGCACCCGCATATTGTCGAAGAACACTTCGGTCGTGGCGTGATTCATCATGGTGCGGATCGGACGGATCGTGAGGCCGCGGCCTTTCACAGCGCGCATGTCGATGAGCAGCACGGACAGTCCATCCGTCCGCTTCTGCACCTGGTCGCGCGGCGTTGTGCGAGCAAGGAGCAGCATCAGGTCGGAATATTCGGCGCGCGAAGTCCAGATTTTCTGACCATTGATCACGTAATCGTCGCCGTCGCGGACCGCGGTGGTGCGCAGCGACAGCGTATCGGTCCCGGATGTCGGCTCGGTCACGCCGAAAGCCTGCAGGCGCAGTTCGCCGCGCGCGATCGCGGGAAGATAAGCACGCTTTTGCGCATCGCTGCCATGCCGCAGGACCGTCCCCATGGTATACATCTGCGCATGGCAGGCTGCACCGTTGCATCCCGACGCCTGGATCTCCTCCATGATTGCGGCGGCCGCGCGCATCGACAATCCGCTGCCGCCATAGTCTTCGGGGATGAGCGCAGCAAGGAAACCCGCTTTGGTCAGCGCATCGACGAACGCCGCCGGGTAGGCGCGCTCACGATCCAGCGCACGCCAGTACTCGCCGGGAAAATCCGCGCACAGCGCACGCACGCTCTCACGGATCGCGGCAATATCGCCGTCATCGTCACGCATCATGTCACCTTAGCCCGTCCGTTGTCGATCGCAACGGCATCGCGTTCGACCACACGCGCGCGAAAGCTTACGATCTCGCCGTCGCGCCAGATTTCAGTACGAATGGTGTCGCCGGGATAGACCGGTGCGGAAAAGCGGCCGGACATCGACGTCATCCGCGACGGGTCATAGCCGCAAACGCTGCGCAGGATGGCATGACCTGCAATGCCGAAGGTGCCGAGCCCCTGCAGGATCGGCCGCGGGAATCCGGCGGCGCGCGCAACGTCCGGATCGGCATGCAGCGGGTTCACATCCGCCGACAGCCGGTAAATCAGCGCCATCTCGGGCCGGGTCTTAAGGTCGCAGACGAGGTCCGGCGCGCGGCTGGGGACCGGATGGACCGGCGGCGACGGCCGTGTCGTGCCGCTGAAGCCGCCATCGGCGCGGCAGAAGACGGTCTGGCGGATGGTAGCGAGCGCGTCGCCAGTAGCGTTGTCGGAAATCGTGCGCTCCATCAGGAGGAGTGCACCCTTCCCCGCTCCCTTGTCGATCACATCATGGATACGATGGCGCGCGATAATGGTGCCGGACGTCGCAAGCGGCCTGTGCAGGATGAGATGCTCCTCGCCGTGCACCGTCATCTCGAAATTGATGCCGGATTCGATCTCGCGCAGCAGGAAGGGCCGGAAGCCGAGCACCGCTGGAAAGGTCGGCAGCACCTTCAGGTTCTTCTCGTAGACGAAGGCGAGTTCGCGGGTGTCCACGGGGTCATGCCCGAGGCCGACGCCAAGCGCATAAAGCATGACGTCTTTTTCAGTGTAATGCTGCTCGATATCGGGCAGCTTCAGCGACAGAAGCCGAGCGGGATCGAGCGGCATGGCCGAACCAGGGAACGCAGTGACGCTAATTCGCGCCGAGGCCCAGCCGCTTGATCAACTCTCCCTTGAATGCGTAATCGGCAACGGTCTGGTCGTGAAACTGCTTGCCGTCGAGATAGGCGATGCTGCTGCCGGTGTTGCCAACCACCTTGAGCACGCTGTCCGCCTTCACGGCATTCGCGCAGGCCTTTTCGAGGGCCGCCTTCACCTCCGCCGGCAGACCCTTCGGCGCATAAAGTCCGTTCTGGCCGGGCGGTACCGATGTCTTGACGCCGAGCTCGCGCGCGGTTGGCACATCCGGATAGGCGGCGACGCGCTTGTCGGTGAACACGACCAGCGGCCGGATCTGGCCGTTGCCTCGAATCGACGACAGCGCCGGCGCGCCGAAATCGAGGTCGCCCTTGATCAGCACCGGCAGCATGGCGGCGTCGCCGCGGAACGGCAGATGCTGGACCTTGATCTTCATCGCTTCGGCGAAATTCTCGACCGACAGATGCGGAATCGAGCCGAGGCCGGCATGTCCGAAATTCAGGCTCTTGTCCTTGGCAGCCGCCATCAGATCCTGTGCGGTCTTGAACGGGGAGTTCGGGCCGACCGCAATCGAGAACGGATTCTCGAACACCTGGCAGATATAGTCGAACGATTCCGGATTGTAGCGCACGCCTTTCACCAGATAGGGCGCATTGGCGATCGGCGTCGACGGCCCGAATCCGAGTGTGTACCCGTCCGGTGCCGCGGATGCGAGCGCGCCAAAGCCGATCGTACCGCCGGCGCCGTCGCGGTTCTGGACCACCACGGGCTGGCCGAACTGCTCGGCGAGCGAAGCGGCGATCGAGCGTCCGATCAAATCCACACCGCCGCCCGCGGCGAATGGAATGATCACCTCGACAGTCCGGGACGGATATTTCTGAGCGGAAACCGTTCCGATCATTACCAGAAGCGCCGCTGCCGCGGACAATACCGCCCTGACCATTGCGATCCTCCCGTGCATGCCGGACGCATGGCGTCCGCTTCTGTACTTGTATCCCTTCTCAGCTCATGGTTTGCAAGGCCGTAACCGTCAGGATCGGCCATGGCACGACGCATCATCGATATCTCGATTCCCCTCGAAAGCGAGGTCGCCAGCGACCCGCCGGTCGCGCTGCCGAAAATCCATTACCTGCGGCATGACCAAACGATCGAGCGCATCCGCGGCTTCTTTCCCGGATTGCAGGCGTCCGACCTGCCGGACGGCGCGGGCTGGGCGCTGGAGAAGGTCGAGATCACGACGCATAACGGCACGCATCTCGATGCGCCCTGGCACTATCACCCGACCCAGGACCATGCGCTCGGCGCACCAAGACCGTCGATAACCATCGACCAGATCCCGCTCGACTGGTGCTTCCAGCCGGGCGTGAAGCTCGACTTCCGGCACTTTCCGTCCGGCTATGTCGTCACCGCGCAAGATGTGGAGGCAGAGCTCAAGCGCATCGGCCACACCCTGAAGCCGCTCGACATCGTTCTGGTGAATACCGCGGCCGGCGCCAAATACGGCCAGGACGACTATGTCGATTCAGGCTGCGGCATGGGCCGCGACGCCACGCTCTATCTCACCGAGCGCGGCGTGCGCGTCACCGGCACCGACGGCTGGAGCTGGGACGCACCATTCTCGTTCACGGCGAAGCGCTACGCGCAGGACCGTGACGCCTCGATTATCTGGGAAGGCCACAAGGCCGGTCGCGACATTGGCTATTGCCATCTCGAGAAGCTGCACAATCTCGAAAGTCTGCCGGCGAACGGCTTCATCGTGTCGTGCTTTCCGGTCAAGGTGAAAGGCGGCTCGGCCGGCTGGACCCGCGCCGTTGCGATCCTGGACGAGTGAGGCCCTACTTCCCCCATACCTCTTCGGCGACTTCGACGCAGAGCCGCAGCTTCGCCCATTGTTCGTCCTCGGCCAGCACATTGCCCTCCTCGGTCGAGGCGAAGCCGCATTGCGGCGAAATGCAGAGCTGGTCGAGCGGCACGAATTTCGTGGCCTCCTCGATCCGCTTCTTGAGCACGCCTTTGTCCTCCAGCGTACCGAATTTCGAGGTGACGAGACCGAGCACCACGCGCTTCTTGCCTTTGGGCAGGAACCGCAACGGCTCGAAGCCTCCGGCACGGTCCGAATCGTATTCCAGGAAATAGCCGTCGATGCCGATCCTGTTGAACAAGACGTCGGCCACCGGCTCGTAGCCGCCGGACGACACGAAAGTCGAGCGGAAATTGCCGCGGCACAGATGCATCGCCGTCACCATGCCGGCCGGCTTGTCCTTGAGCGCGGAGTTAATCATGTCGGCCCAGGCATTGGCGAGCCATACCGGATCCTCGCCGCGTCCCTGCAAGGCCGCACGACGGTCCTTGTCGCACAGATGCGCGTAGGACGTATCGTCGAGTTGCAGATAGCGGCAACCGGCATCGCCGAAGGCCTTGATCGCCTTGCGATAGGCGAGGCCGAGATCGTGGAGGAGTTCTTCGGTTGATTTGTAGATGCCGTCCTGCACCGGTTTCGGCCCAACGCGATATTGCAGCACGGTCGGCGACGGCAGCGTCATCTTCGGCGTGATCCCGGGCGCGCAGTTTGCCCTCAGGAACTCGAAATGGTCGATCATTGGCGCGCCGGAATAGCCGATTTTGCCGGTCACCGCGATGTCTTCCGGCCGCGTCTCGACGCCGGCGAACTTGATGCCGTGCTCCGTCTTCACCAATTCGGCGCCGTCCAGCAGCTTGAAGAAATCGAATTGCCACCAGGAGCGGCGGAATTCGCCATCGGTGGCAAGCTTCAGCCCCACCTCTTGCTGCTTCTTGATGATCTTTCTGATCTCCTGATCCTCGACCGCCTTCAGCGCGGCCGCGTCGATCTCGCCCTTCTCGCGCTTTGCGCGCGCTTCCTTCAATGGCGCGGTGCGCAGGATCGAGCCGACATGATCGGCGCGGAAGGGTGCCGTGTTATTAGTCATTTTCAAGTCTCTCTATGTTGTCCGCTCATTCCCGCGACAACGGGAATTCATAAAGTCTCTCGTCGCGGCATGCTCTGCGCTGGGTACCCGCCTTCGTGGCGATCAGCGGCGTCATCTGCTCCCCCAAACCTCGTCGGCGATCTCCACAATCAGCCGCAGCTTTGCCCATTGCTGCTCCTCTGTCAGCACGTTGCCCTCTTCGGTCGAGGCAAATCCGCATTGCGGCGACAGACAGAGCTGATCGAGGCTGACATACTTCGTCGCCTCGTCGATCCGGCGCTTGATGTCATCCTTGTTTTCAAGCGCCCCCGTCTTGGTGGTGACAAGGCCGAGCACCACGCGGCGGTCCTTTGGCACGAACCGCAGCGGTTCAAACGATCCGGCGCGCTCGGTATCGTATTCCATGAAATAGCCGTGCACCTTGATCCGATTGAACAGCACATCGGCGACGGGCTCGTAGCCGCCCTCACCCTGGAAAGTGGAACGGTAATTGCCGCGGCACAGATGCATGGTGATGGTCATGTCGGACGGAATGTCCGACATCGCAGCGTTAATGAGATCGCCATAGGTATTGGTCAGTTTGACCGGATCGTCGCCGGCCTTGATCTGCTTCTCGCGGTATTGCGGATCGCAGAGCATCGCGATGAATACCTCGTCGAGCTGCAGATAGCGGCAGCCGGCATCGGCGAAGCCCCTCACCGCCTTACTGTAGGTTTCGCCAAGCTCCTTGAAGAACACGTCGAGCGAGGGATAGGCCTGCTCGGTCACAGACGCACGGCCGGTCCGGCCATAGAGCGCCGACGGCGAGGGAATGGTCATTTTCGGTGTTTGGCGGGTATGCGCCTTCAGGAACTTGAAGTGCTCGATCATCGGATGGCCGCGATAGCCGAGCTTGCTGCTCACGCGCGCATATTCGGGCCGCACCTTCATGCCGGTGAACTGCACGCCTTCGTCCATCACGTATTTCTCGATTCCGCCAAGACCCCAGAGAAAGTCGAGATGCCACCATGACCTGCGGAATTCGCCGTCGGTGATCGACTTCAACCCGACCTCTTCCTGCTTCTTGATCACGCGCTCAATTTCGCGATCCTCGATGTCCTTCAATTGTTCGGCGCTTATTTCACCCTTGGCGCGCTTCGCGCGCGCGTCGTGGATCGCCTGCGGACGCAAAAGGCTGCCGACCTGATCGGCGCGGAAGGGTGGTTTGGTATCTTTTGTCATGTGATGCTTCTGCCCCTATCAGTGTTGCCGCTCGTCCCCGCGCAGGCGGAATCCCAGGGGGACCCGGCGAAAGTCTGGCTCCCCGCTTGCGCGGACAACGGACGGATTGTTCAGGCCCCCGTCAGTTCCTTGCGCACTATCTTCGTGCCCTCGACCATCGCCTTCATCTTGGCGAAGGCGACCTCGCGCGGCAGATACTTCATCCCGCAATCGGGCGCGATCACCAGCCGCTCGGCCGGCACCACCTTGAGTGCAGCACGAATGCGATCCGCTACCGTCTCCGGGCGCTCGACTGTGAGATCGCCGAGATCGATCACTCCGAGAATGATGGTTTTCGACGGCAATTGCTTGAGCACGTTCAGATCGAGCTTCGGCTGCGCCGCCTCGATCGAAACCTGATGCACGGCGGTGTTCTCAAGCTCACCGAGAAAGGAATAGCCGGTCGGCTTCTCGTGTACGACCTGCGCATAGCCGAAGCACAGATGGATCGCGATTGTTCCCTTGACGCCATCGAGGGCGCGGGCCAGCGTCTTCAGTCCGTATTGCCGCGCCTTCTCCGGATGCTGCTGCATCCAGGGCTCATCGATCTGGACGATGTCGGCGCCGGCCGCGAACAGATCCTTGATCTCCTCGTTCACCGCGGCGGCGTAGTCCATCGCCACCGCTTCCTCGTTGCCATAGAAATCGTCCTGCGCCTGCTTGCCCATGGTGAAGGGGCCCGGCACCGTCGCCTTGATGGTGCGGTCGGTATTGGCGCGCAGGATCTTCACATCGCGCACCTCGACCGGATGCCGGCGCCGGATCTTGCCGGCGACCCGCGGCACCGGAATGGTCTTGCCGGTGCGGTTGATCGTCGTTCCGGGTTTGTCGAGGTCGATGCCTTCGAGCGCGGTGGCGAAGCGGTTTGAATAGCTCTCGCGCCGCTGTTCGCCGTCGCAGATGATATCGAGCCCGGCCCGCTCCTGGTCGCGGATCGCAAGCAGCGTCGCGTCGTCCTGTGCGGCTTCCAGGTGCTTCTCCGGAATGAGCCATAGATCGTGCATGCGCACGCGCGGGACCTGCTTCGACAGCTTTTCGCGATCGATCAGCCATTCAGGTTGCGGGTAGGAGCCGACAAGGCTGGTGGGAAGAAGCATGCACGCATCCGTGTTTCGATTCGGCGCTCATTCTGAGGCGGCACGGCGCACCATCTCGCAGAACGCGGCCGAATGCACCCAACACCTCGCAAAAACGGCGCCGCACGATAGCTCGCACGGCGCCGCAACATTCAGAACGTCCCGCGGTTATTGCCGCGCTTTCTCGAACGGCAGAATGGCTTCGCCGGTCGCCTTCTTGGCGGGAGCGACCACGACCTGGGTCTCCATGCCGCGGAACTGTTCGAGATCGTTGCCTTTGATGTTCCTGTACTGAACCTGCATCATGCCGGATTCGGTCCACTCGCCGTTCTTGCCGAACTTGATCGGACCCATAATGGTCGGAATCGTGTTCTGGCGCAGATATTCGGCGATCTTGTCGTCGTTCAGGCTCTTGGCGCCTTCGACCGCCTTGCCGAGCAGCTCGGCATAGGCATAGCCCCAGGTGCCGAGATAGTAACCGAGCGGATCGACACCGGCGTCCTTGGCGCGCGACTGATAGATCTTCAGGAACTCCTGAATCTCGGGGTTGAGCGCATCCTTGGTCGGCACCCAGGTCTCATAGTTGATCCAGCCGTTCATCAGCGGACCGAGCTGGGTCTTGATGGCGCTGATCTGAAGGCCGACCATCGAGCCGCCGATCATCTTCGGCTTGAAGCCGATTTCGTTGACCGCACGCACCATCCCGACCGAATCCGGCGGATAGGAGCAAATCACGACCGCTTCCGGATTCGCCGCCTGGATCGCACGAACGATCGGCGTGAAATCCGTGGTGGCCGGCGGATATTTCCGGTCGTACACGACCTTGATGTTGTGCTTCTTGGCATTTTCGCGTGCGCCTTCGCAGGCGTTGTTCGCGAATTCGGCGTCTGCGGCGACGAGCGCCACGGTCCCAATCTTGTTTTTCGCTGCGACCTCGAAGAAGCCTTCGGTGAACGATGGCTTGGTGTTCTGCCCGGTCGGGATCATCGCGAAATATTTCGGATAATTGAACGCGCTGTTAACCGCGAGTCCGAACAGCCCGATGATCGTCTTGCCCTTCTGAATCGCAACCGGCATCGCGGGCGCGATCATGTTGGTGGCATAGGGTCCAAGGATCAGATCGACTTTGTCGACGTCGATCAGCTTGGTGTAGATGCCCGGCACCGTCGAAGCGTTGGTCTGGTCGTCGTAGGCGATCACCTTGACCGGACGCCCGAGCAAACCGCCCTTCTTGTTGATCTGCTCCTCCCAGATCTGCACGCCGAGCAGCGCCTGCTTGCCGGGGCCGGCGAGACCGCCGGTCATGGCAATGCCAAGACCGATCTTGATCGGCTCTCCCGACTGCGCTTGCGCCGGAGCGCTTGCGAGCAGCGATACAGCCGCTGCACCCGCCGCGAGCACGCCGGACAGGTATTTCACCATGAGTTCCTCCCTTAAAGGACCTTATTGATTTATGGGGGGATTTTTCACGATCCCACCGGCCGCTTCAAGTCTTAAAACTCGTCATCGCGCCGCGTCCACCCGTCATCATCTGAAAAGTTGTTGCGGGCGTTAACCTCCGCCATGACCGCTGCCGGAGATTATCTTTTCGTAATGCGAACACTTCGCCCGCACGCTCGGCGCGGCCGCGCAATGCGGCACCAAACATCGTCGGCGACGCTGCCGTCTTACTTGCCCCACACCTCGTGGGCCAATTCCACAATCTCCTGCATCTTCGCCCACTGCTGGTCCTCGGTGAGGATATTGCCCTCCTCGGTCGAAGCGAAGCCACATTGCGGTGACAGGCAGAATTGCTCCAGCGGCGCGAATTTCGTCGCCTCGTCGATGCGGCGCTTGATGTCGTCCTTCTTTTCCAGCGTGCCGCTTTTGGATGTGATCAGTCCGAGGACAACCTGCTTCTCACCTTTCGGCAGGAATCGCAGCGGCTCGAAGCCGCCGGCGCGGTCGGTGTCGTATTCAAGGAAATAGCCGTCGAAATTTACCTGACCGAGCAGCACCTCGGCCACCGGCTCATAGCCGCCGGAAGAAATGAAGGTCGAACGGAAATTGCCGCGGCAGGCATGCATCGTCACCGTCATGTCCGACGGCTTGTCCTTCAGCGCCAGATTGATCATGTCGCGGTATTTCTGCTGCAGATCGTCGGTCTTGTCGCCGCGCTCGCGCGACTGCGCCAGTTCCTTTTCCGAGCAAAGATAGGCCCAGACCGTATCGTCGAATTGCAGATAACGGCAGCCCGCATCGTAGAAGGCCTTGACGGCCTTCGCATAGGCCTTGCCGAGGTCCTCGTAGAACACGTCGAGATCGGGATAGACCTCCTTGCTGATCTTGATCCGCCCGGCACGGAAATGCGCTACCGTCGGCGACGGGATCGTCATCTTCGGCACGACCCTGGTGTTGGCTTTCAGAAAGCGGAAATGCTCCAGAAACGGATGATCGAGCGGGAAATCGATCTTGCCGACGGTACGGATGTCCCACGCCCTGGTCTGCGCGCCCTGAAACTGAATGCCCTGGGTGTGTTCGTAGAGATCGATGCCGTCGAGCCCGCCGAGAAAATCGAAATGCCAGAAGGTGCGGCGGAATTCGCCATCGGTTGCAAGCTGCATACCGATGTCTTCCTGCTTCTTGATGAGTTTCTTGATTTCCTCGTCCTCGACCGCCTTGAGCTCCTCAGCGGTAATCTCGCCTTTCTCGCGCTTGGCGCGCGCCTGTTTCAGACGTTCGGGACGAAGGAAGCTGCCGACCTGATCGGCGCGGAAAGGCGGCCTTGTACGTTGCGTCATGAAGCGTTCACTCCCATTCTTTTGGTTTCGTGTCGTGCGTCAGTGTCAGTAGCGCGCCGGCGCCGGCTTCTTGATGAGTACGGCGCCCGGCACGAGATCGCGGGTGCCCTGATTGCGGAAGGCGAGCTGAAGATTGCGATGCGCCAGCCGCGCGTGCTCGCGCATCAAGGCTTCGGCGCGCGCGCCTTCGCGTTCCTCGATGGCGCGCACGACGCAATGGTGATGATCCTGTGCGATGGTGAGAATCTTGCGCGCCTCCGGCAACATCGCCTGCACCATAACGAAACCGCTCGGCGAAGCGAATGGAAGATTGAGCGCGCGATCGATCTGACGCGCGAGCACCGGGGAGTCGGCCGCCTCGATCATCAGCGCATGAAACTGCCCATTCAGGCCCACATATTGGGAGAAGTCATCGACGCTGAGAGTGGGCCTGCCCACCAGCTCGTCGAGTTGGGCAAGGCGGTCCTTCAGTTGCGACATGACAGCATTGCGCACGCCGCGTTCGGCGGCGAGCCGGGCCGCGAAACCTTCCAGAGTGCCGCGCATTTCGATCGCGTCGTGTATATCGCGCTCCGAAAATGCCTTTACGGCAAATCCTCCGGACGGTATCGCCTCGAGGAATCCCTCTTCTTCGAGCCTTACGAGGGCCATGCGGATCGGCGTGCGCGAAATGCCGAGCCGTTCGACCACCGAAAGCTCCGAAATCCGGTCCCCCGGCTTGAGTTCGCCGGACAGGATCAGGTCGCGCAGCGACAGCTGAGCCTTGACGGTCTGCGACGATGAGCGCTCGTTGTCGACGGCCTGGACCGGCACGGGGGCCCTCCCTTCTCGTATCCCGGTCTTGAGCTTGCCGGGAATTCATGCTGTATACAATACAAGTGCGACGGGTGGGTAGTCCATCCGGAGCACTCAGAAACGCTCTATAACGCAAGATTTTCCAGCTAGGGACGAAACCAGGCCAAGGGCGCGGACGGGCGGCTTCCGCATCCCTGTATACAAGCTCTAACGAAATTCGGCCGATTGCGGGCTCAATCCGGTGCATCCGGAGTCCAGGACCGGCCGCTTGCAGTCCGTCACGTAACGACATCGATCCATCATCGGAGGAACAACAGATGACCTACAAAAATCTTGAAGAGAAACTGAAAGCGGCCGGCAATGCCGTCGACATGATGCGCAATTCGCAGATCGGCGCCTATGTGTATCCGGTCGTTGCTCCCGAATTCACCAACTGGCGCGACGAGCAGCGGGCCTGGCGCGAGACCTGCGTGCTGTTCGATCAGTCACACCACATGGTGAACCTGTTCGTGCGCGGCAAGGACACCGTGAAACTGTTGTCCTATCTCTCGACCAATTCGTTCAAGAACTTCACCGTCGACAAAGCGAAGCAGTTTGCGCCCGTCACGCCCTATGGCCACGTGATCGGTGACGGCATCCTGTTTTATCTCGCCGAGAACGAAATGGTGTATGTCGGCCGCAATCCGGCGGCGAACTGGATCGAATTCCACGCCAAGACCGGCGGCTTCGATGTCGAGACGCAGTATGACGACCGCTCGCCCTCGCGCCCGATGGGCAAGCCGGTGGTGCGTCAGTTCTATCGCTATCAGATCCAGGGCCCCAATGCCCAGGACGTCATCAAGAAGCTGAACAACGGGGTGATGCCGGATATCAAATTCTTCAACATGGGCTACATGACCATTGCCGGTCGCAAGGTGCGGGCGTTGCGTCACGGCATGGCCGGTGCGCCCGGCCTGGAAGTGTGGGGCCCCTATGCCGAGGGCGACGAGATCCGCAACGCCATTCTCGAAGCCGGCAAGGATTTCGGCATCGTGCCGGTCGGATCGCGCGCCTATGCAACCAACACGCTGGAATCGGGCTGGATCCCGTCGCCCGTGCCGGCGATCTATTCCGGCGACAAGCTGAAGGCCTATCGCGAATGGCTGTCGCCGACCAGTTATGAGGCGAACGCCTCGATCGGCGGCAGCTTCGTCTCCAAGAATATCGAGGACTATTACACGACGCCGTATGAGCTCGGCTACAATACCTTCACCAAGTTCGATCACGACTTCATCGGTTCGGATGCGCTGAAGGCGATGGAAGGCAAGAACAATCGCAAGAAGGTGACCTTCGCCTGGGACAATGATGACGTCAATCGCATCAATGCGTCGATGTTCGCCCCGCATGGCGAGAACTTCAAGTTCATCGACCTGCCGCTGTCGAACTACGCTTCGTCGTCCTATGACACCGTGATGGCCAAGGGCGGCAAGATGGTCGGCGCCTCGATGTTCTCCGGCTATTCGTTCAACGAACGCAAGATGCTGTCGCTCGGCTGGGTCGAGGGCGAATATGCCAAGCCCGGCACCGAGCTGACCCTGATCTGGGGCGAGGAGAATGGCGGCACCAAGAAGACCACGGTCGAACGTCACAAGCAGACCGAGATCAAGGTCGTGGTCGGCCCGACCCCTTATGCTGCGGAAGTGCGTACCGGCTACGAAGGCAAGTGGCGCCACCAGGCGGCGTAAAAAGCGTAACTCCCAAGGCACGCTTCTGAACTGGAAGGCCCCGGAGCGATTGCACCGGGGCCTTTTTTGTATCCGGCACCGGCGTGATAGTGTGAGTTTCAGCCAATCCCTCGGGGAAGACCTTCACCCGTGCAGCAAAGGCCGGTATCACCCGACGCGCACGCCGCCGATTTCTGGCTGGCCTGCAGCGCGATCGTCGTCGTCGCGATTCTGCAGATTTTTCTGATCAACCACCTCTCGCTCGGACCACGCTGGTTAGCGCCGGCGGCGGAACTCGCGCTGCTGATCCCGCTCGCGGCGATGTTTCGCGCGCGGCAGAAGCGCGGCAGAAGCGCCGTTGCCGCTGGCCGCATCGTCGATCACCAGTGGCGCGTGATCCGCTACCTTGCACTCGGACTGATCGCAGTCATGATGGTGATGAACTTCGCCGCGCTTGCCGAGCTGGTACGGGCGCTGCTGGCGGGAAAGAGCGAGACCGGCACGACGCTGCTGATCGATGCGGTGATCATCTGGATGATCAACATCATCGTATTTGCACTCTGGTTCTGGGGACTCGACGGTGGCGGGCCGACGATACGCCACGCACAGGGTAAGACGACATTCGAGTTTCTGTTTCCACAAGCCCTAGTCGACCAAAATGAGGCTGCGCCGTTCTCCCCAGGTTTCGTCGACTATCTGTTTCTGGCCTTTACCAACGCCACCGCATTCTCGCCGACCGACACCATGCCACTGTCTCAACGTGCCAAGCTGTTGATGATGGCCCAGGCGATGATCTCACTCCTCACCATCGCCTTCGTTGCAGCGCGCGCGGTAAACATCCTGGCGTAAAAAAAGCCCCTGTGGCGACAGGGGCTTTCGTCGTCGGCAAAATCTGGCGGCGAGCGCAGGGTCAGATCTGGAAGAACACCGTTTCCTTGTCGCCCTGCATGTGGACGTCCCAACGCCAGACGTCGCCTTGCTTCTTCGCCATCAACGTGCCGCGCCGCTCGGCCGGCACCAGCGCAAGGATCGGATCGGTGGCGTTGGCGGCCTCGCCGTCGAAATAGATGCGGGTATAGACCTGCCGCAGCATACCGCGCCCGAAGATCGCGACCACAATATGCGGCGCCTGCATTTTTCCATCCGGACCCGGGACCGGCCCGGGCTTCACGGTGTCGAACTGGAACACGCCGTCCTTGTCGCAGGCCGAACGGCCGTGACCCTTGAACTTTGTATTGGGCAAACGCCGGCTGCCCGGTTCGTTCGAGTATTTTCCGTTGCCGTCGGCCTGCCAGATTTCGAGCATCGCGTCGGGGATCGGCTTGCCGTCGCCGTCATAGATGCCGCCCTCGATACGGATGCGATCGCCGACCACATCGGGCGTGACGAGGTTAGAGCCGACGGTTTCCTTCCAGGAATAGGTCCCGTCCGGATCCCAATGCGCGCGGCCCTTGGGCGTAAGGCCGTATGCGTAGAACGGGCCGACGGTTTGCGAAGGCGTGAGAACTGACATGATCTTAATTCCCGTTCGTATTAGTCGAGATCCGGAGGAGTTTGTTCGCGGCCGCGCAACACGATGTCGAAGCGGAAGCAGAGCGCCCAGTCCGGCACGGTATTTTCCAGATCGAAGCTCGCAATCAAGCGCGCGCGGTCCTTCTCGTCCGGCACCGAATTGAAGATCGGATCGAACGGAAACAGATAGTCGCCCGGGAAATACATCTGGGTGACAAGCCGCGACAGGAACGAGTGCCCGAACACCGAGAAGTGGATGTGATTGGGCCGCCAGGCATTGTAGTGATTACCCCAGGGATACGCGCCTGGTTTCACGGTGATGAATTTGTAATAGCCGTTCTTGTCGGTGACGGTGCGGCCCGCGCCTGTGAAGTTCGGATCGAGCGGCGCCGGATGCTGATCGACGATATGAACATAGCGGCCGCAGGCATTGGCCTGCCAGATTTCCACCAGCGCTTCGGGCACCGGCCGCTTGTCTTCGTCGAGCACATAGCCGTGCACGATGATGCGCTCGCCCAGCGGCTCGCCCTTGCCCTGCTTGGTCAGATCGTTGTCGAATTCCTGAATCGCATCGTGACCGTAGATCGGGCCGGTCAGCTCGGACAGCGTGTGCGGAGCCAGGATCAGCGGCTTGGTCGGCGACCGCTTCACCGTGCTCTTGTAATCCGGCGACAGATGCTTTGGATAAGCCGAAAGCCCATCCAGCGGATAGATCAGAGACATCGTTACTTTCCCTCGTCGACAATACGGCCGCGCGCAAAACGCGCGGACCCGACATTCACTCTCATTTCCTCGCGGAATTCCGCGCCGCTTTCACGCAGCCGCCGGTCGCGAAAATTTGCCGGCGAATTCCGTGTTCTGCATTGACCAATATCAAACGCGCTCCAACGCAAGCGACACGCCCTGACCGACACCCACGCACATGGTTGCGAGCGCCTTCTTGCCGCCGCGCTTTTCCAGCGCATGGGCGGCAGTCATTGCGATCCGCGCACCCGACATGCCCAGCGGATGACCGAGCGCAATGGCACCGCCATGCGGATTCACATGCTCAGCATCGTCCGGCACACCGAGCTGACGCAAAACCGCAAGGCCCTGCGAGGCGAATGCCTCATTGAGTTCGATCACGTCAAAATCCGTAATTTTCAACCCAAGCTTATCCATCAGCTTGCGCGTTGACGGCACCGGGCCGATCCCCATAATGCGCGGCGGCACACCGGCCGACGCCATACCAAGGATGCGGGCGCGCGGTTTCAGCCCGTGCTTCTTCACCGCCGCTTCCGATGCGAGGATCATGGCGGCCGCGCCGTCGTTCACCCCGGATGCATTGCCGGCAGTGACGGTTCCATTCTCGCGGAACGGCGTCTTGAGCTTGGCGAGTGCTTCAAGCGTGGTGTCGGCGCGAATGTGCTCGTCCTTGTCGAAAATAGTGACTTCGCCCTTCTTCCCGGGAATCTCGACGGGGATGATCTCCTCAGCGAAAAAACCCGCGGCTTGCGCCTTGCCGGCGCGCTGCTGGGAGCGGAACGCAAAGGCATCCTGATCGGCGCGTTTCACCTGGAATTCCTCGGCGACATTCTCGCCGGTCTCCGGCATGGAATCGACGCCGTACTGCTTTTTCATCAGCGGATTGATGAAGCGCCAGCCAATGGTGGTGTCGTAAATATCGGCCTGACGCGAGAACGCTTCCTGCGCCTTGCCCATCACGAACGGCGCCCGCGTCATCGATTCCACACCTCCGGCGATCGCAAAATCGATCTCGCCGGCACGGATCGCGCGCGCGGCGTCACCCACCGCGTTCAGTCCCGATGCGCAGAGCCGGTTGACGGTGATGCCGGGCACCGAATCCGGCAGACCGGCCAGCAAAAGCGCCATGCGAGCGACGTTGCGGTTGTCCTCGCCGGCCTGATTGGCGCAACCGAAGATCACCTCGTCGAGCGCAGACCAGTCAACGTTTGGATTACGCTTCACCAGCGCCTTGATCGGGGCGGAAGCAAGGTCGTCAGTGCGCACCTTAGAGAGCGATCCGCCATAGCGGCCAATCGCGGTGCGGGCGGCATCGCACAGGAAAACGTCACGCATGGTGTTGTGCCTTTCTTCTCGCCTCCCGGAGCCGGGAGGAAGAAACCTTTATTTCATTCGATGCCCGCGCTAGGCCGCCTCGCCGTGTGCGCGCGCAGTGCGGGCATGCAGTTCGCGCAGCACCGTCAGCTCTTTTTCGGTCGGGGCCGGGGTTTCTGCGACCTTATCGGCATATTTCACGGTCCAGCCGGTATTGTCCTGGATCTGCTCGCGGGTCACACCCGGATGAATCGACGTCACCGTCATTTCCTTCGTCACCGGATCCGGCTCGAACACGCACAGATCGGTCACGAGCTTGGTCGGGCCCTTGGTCTTGACGCCGAGGCGCTCGCGGTGATCGCCACCCTCGCCGTGCCCAAGCGATGTGATGAAGTCGAGCTTGTCCACGAACGAGCGCTTGCCCTGCGCCATGATGATGAAGATCTCGCCGCAGGAGGTTGCGATCTCGGGCGCGCCGCCGCCGCCCGGCAGCCGAACCTTCGGCTTGTCGTAGGGGCCGACCACCGTGGTGTTCAGGTTTGCATACTTGTCAATCTGCGCGCCGCCCAGAAAGCCAACGGTGATGCGGCCGCCCTGCAGCCAGTAGCGGAACATTTCCGGCACCGACACCGTGGTCAGCGCGGTCTCGCACAACTCGCCGTCGCCGATCGAGAGCGGCAACACGGTTGGCTTGGTCGCGAGCGTGCCGGATTCGTAGATCAGCGTAATCTCGGGTGCATGGGTGAGGCGCGCAAGGTTGGCGGCCGCCGACGGCATGCCGATGCCCACGAACGTCACGTCACTGTTCTTCAGCGCGCGCGCGGCGGCGATGGTCATCATTTCATTGGGCTTGTAATTCATCGCAAATTACTCCGCTGCCGTCCGCAAGCCTTCGACGTGACGCGCGAAATCCTCCGGCTTCTTGGAGAGGACGTTCTCTTTCATCCAGGCGAGGAACGTATCGCGGTCGCGCGCGATGCCATCCCATTGCTTGTAGAAGGCATTGAAGCGCTTGTAATAGCCCTGCGCATAGGACGGGAACGCGCCGCCCGGCACCACCGAGATTGCGCCGACAGTCCAGCTCGGCAGGATCACCGCATTAAGGTTGCGCGGGCCGAAATCGTCGACAATTTCTTCTACCGTGACGATCGACTTTTTCGCAGCGAGCACCGCTTCCTTCTGCACGCCCAGAATGCCTTCGAGGAGAACATTGCCGTCCTTGTCGGCGCGCAGCGCATGGATCACTGCGACGTCGGGACGGTGCGCCGGCACAGTCGCGAGCCTCTCTCCGGTATAGGGGCAGTTGATGAACTTGATCGCCGGATTCACCTTCGGCAGGTCGGTACCGATGTAACCGCGGAACACCGTAAAAGGCAGGCCGGCAGCGCCGGCGGCATAGGCGTTGGCCATTGCGGCATGCGAATGCTCGACGATCTCAATTCTGTTCGGCCAGCCATTCTCGACCGCATCGCGCAGCCGGTGCAGCGAGCCGACGCCAGGGTTGCCGCCCCATGAGAAGATGATCTTGTCGGCGCAGCCCATCCCAATCATCTGATCGTAGATCAGATCCGGCGTCATGCGCAAAAGCGTCAGATGCTTCTTGCCCTGGCGGATGATCTCATGACCCGCGGCATGCGGAATCAGATGGGTAAAGCCTTCCATCGCGACCGTATCGCCATCCTTGATGATCGATGACACGGCCTCTTCAAGCGACATCACACGCGACATATCGGACGATTCCTCACACACGCCTCGGCGTGCACCCTTTCATTTTTCAATTTACGGAGCCGGTTTCGGGGGGTCAAATGCCAGCGAATTCGCTCCAAGTCCAATGTTTTGGCGGCACACCTGACATGACCCTGATCTCCCCCGAACCGATCCTCCGCGTCCATGCCGAACTCGCCGACATCCTGCAATTCGGGAAGACCCCGATCGGGGAGCGGCGCGTCATTAACATTCTCGGCGGTACCGTCACCGGAAAATTGACCGGCAAAATTTTGCCCGGCGGGGCCGACTGGCAATTCGTCCGCGCCGACGGCGCCGCCCATGTCGAGGCGCGCTACACCATACAAAGCGACAGTGGAGCGTTGGTTCTGGTCTACAGCGAAGGTATCCGCCACGGGCCGCCCGAGGTGCTGGCGCGGCTTCTGACCGGCGAGAGTGTCGACCCGTCGCTCTATTATTTCCGGACCTGCATGCGATTCGAAACCGGCGACAAAGAGTTCGACTGGCTGAACCGGGTCATCACCATCGCGCGCGGGCAGCGCGAGAAGAACGCGGTAAAGCTCGACGTGTACGAGGTGCTGTGACGTCCCGGGCCGGTCATGATCGAGCCCCACCCATCCGCGGCCCTGCAAGGACCGGAGGCCCGGATGGGCAGAAACCCCAATATTTGAGGCACTTTTTCTTCCATACTTGTAAGGATGGGGATTGACCCCGGGACCGATTTCGGGAAATTGTTGTCAACCACAACAATTAGACCAAAGCCTGCTGAGGCCGTCTCGGGGACCGATGCCAAGGACCAAGATCGACATTCCGAACCTGCCCTCCGTCGTGACGGCCGAACGCGACGGTGAAATCGGCTTCCTGCGCCTGTCGCGTCCGGAAAAGCGCAATGCGCTGAACGACACGCTGGTGATGGGCATCGAGGCGTATTTCAACGGCCTGCCGTCGGATATCCGCGCCGTGGTGCTGACCGGCGATGGCGACCACTTTTCTGCCGGCCTCGACCTGTCGGAGCTCACCGTGCGCGACACCGTCGAGTCCGTCCATCACTCGCGCAACTGGCATCGCGTGTTCGACCAGTTCGAATTCGGCAAGGTGCCGGTGATCGCGGTGCTGCATGGCGCGGTGGTGGGCGGCGGCCTCGAGCTTGCGTCCGCGTGCCATGTCCGGGTCGCGGAGCAATCCACCTATTACGCGCTGCCGGAAGGCGTGCGCGGAATCTATGTCGGCGGCGGCGGCTCGGTGCGCATCCCGCGCCTGATCGGCGCGTCGCGCATGATGGACATGATGCTGACGGGCCGCACCTACGGCGCCGAGGATGGGCTGAGAATGGGGCTGTCCCATTATCTGGTCGAGAATGGCACCGGCCTCGAAAAGGGTATCGAGCTCGCAAAACGCTGTGCGGCCAACACGCCGATGACCAATTATGCGGTGATGCATGCGCTGCCCAGGATTGCGGACATCGACCGTCCGGGCGGATATATGATGGAGGCGCTGATGGCGGCGATCTCCTCCGGCAGCGAGGAAGCGCAGGCCCGGCTGAAGGATTTCTTGGAAAAGCGAGCGCCCAAAGCCCTGCACAAGGGCTGATCGACGTGTCGATCGATAACAAGAGACGCCGCGCAGGGTAGGAATGACGCAGATGGCGCAAGCGCCCCAGATTCCGCTTGGCGATACGCCGGCCCCAATCCGGCCGGTCAAGCTGGAAAAGCCGGAGATCGACATCGAGCGCCGGACGGACGGCACCATGCTGATCCGTTCGCGCTATCCGCTCGGCGATTATCCGCCGCGCATCACCGATCGGCTGGTTCATTGGGCAAACGAGACACCCGATCGGACCTTCATCGCAGCGCGCGACGCGAACGGCCAATGGCGGCACATCACCTATGCCCAGGCGCTGCAATACGCCAAATGCATCGGGCAATCGCTTTTGTCGCGCAACCTGTCTGCCGAGCGCCCCGTTGCAATCCTGTCGGGCAACGATCTCGAACATGCAATGCTTGCGCTCGGCTGCCTGTACGCCGGCATAGCCTACGCGCCGATTTCCCCGGCCTATTCGCTGGTCTCCTCTGACTTCGGCAAGCTGCGTTACATCGTCGATCTGCTGACACCGGGAATGGTATTCGCCGCCGATGGCCAGCAATTCGGCAAGGCGATCGCGGCGATTGTCCCTGATGACGTCGAACTCGTCTTCACCCGCAACCCAATGCCCGGACGCAAGGCGATCGCTTTTGACGATCTTGCGGCCACGGTACCTACCGATGCGGTCGAAGACGCGCACGAGAGGGTCGGACCCGACACCATCGCGAAATTCCTGTTCACGTCCGGCTCGACCGGTATGCCGAAAGCCGTGATCAACACCCAGCGGATGTGGTGCTCGAACCAGATCATGGTGCGGTCGGCGCTGCAGTATCTGCAGGACGAACCGCCGACGATCCTCGACTGGGCGCCATGGCATCACACCGCCGGCGGCAACCACGATTTCGGCCTCGTGCTCTATAACGGAGGCACCTTCTATATCGACGAAGGCAAGCCGCTGCCCGGCGCAATCGAGCACACGGTGCGCAATCTGAAAGACGTGGCCTGCACCTGGTATTTCAATGTGCCGAAAGGCTACGAGGCGCTTCTGCCCTTCTTCCGCACGGACGAACAGCTGCGCCGCAACTTTTTCTCGCGCCTGAAAGTGTTGTGGTATGCCGGCGCCGCAATTGCGCAGCATGTCTATGACGAGTATCAGCAGCTCGCCATCCAGACCGTGGGACAGCGCATCCTGTTCCTCACAGGCCTCGGATCCACCGAGACGGCGCCCTTTGCGATGAGCCGGATGTGGGAGTCGAGCCATGGTGTGAATATGGGTCTGCCGGCGCGCGGCTCGACGCTGAAGCTGGTCCCGGTCGATGGCAAACTCGAAGCGCGGTTCAAGGGACCGCACATCACGCCAGGCTATTGGCGCCAGCCCGAACTCACTGCCAAGGCCTTCGACGAGGAAGGTTTCTACAAGATCGGCGACGCCCTGAAATTCGAGGACGAAAACAATCCGCTTCAGGGATTGCTGTTCGATGGCCGCATCGCCGAAGATTTCAAGCTCGGCACCGGCACATGGGTCAGCGTCGGTCCGCTGCGCGCGTCGTTCATTTCGCATTTCGCGCCGTATGTGCGCGACGTTGTGATCGGCGGCGCGGATCGCGACTATATCGCGGTCATCGTCATCCCCGATACGGACTCGCTGCGCGCGTTCGCAACAGACCTGCCTGGGACCGCATCGGCGACCGAGGTTCTTGACCATCCGGGTGTGAAGGCAAAATTCAAGGAATTGCTGACGAGCTTTGCCAAGACCTCGACCGGTTCGTCCAACAGGGTCATGAGGGCGGTGCTGCTGGCAGAGCCGCCCTCGCTCGATGTCGGCGAGATCACCGACAAGGGTTCGATCAATCAGCGCGCTGTGCTGAACCATCGCAGGGCGCTGGTGGACGAAATGTATTCCGACCCGCCCTCGGCGCGAGTCATCACCATCGATCAAAAGGCCTGACATGTCCGAGAAAATGCCGGGTATCGCGGCAACTTTCAGCGACGCATGGCTGGTCGACGGCGTGCGAACGCCCTTCGTCGACTATAACGGCGCGCTGGCCGCCATCTCGCCGACCGATCTCGGCATCAAGGTCGGCCGCGAGGTCCTCAAGCGCGCGGGCGCCAAGGGCGTGGACATCGACACGGTCATCACCGGGAGCATGGCGCAAGCAAGCTTCGACGTGTACTGCCTGCCGCGCCATATCGCGCTTTATTCGGGTGCTCCGATCGATACGCCGGCACATCACGTACAGCGGGTCTGCGGCACAGGCATCGAGGTGCTGTCGCAGGCGTCCGACGCGGTTTCGCTCGGACGCGCCGATCTCGCGCTGTGCGTCGGCACGGAATCGATGAGCCGCAACCCGGTCGCGTCCTATACGAGCCGCGGCGGCTTCCGCATGGGCCAGGTCGAGTTCAAGGATTTCCTGTGGGAAGCGCTGCTCGATCCGGCCGCCAAGGTCACGATGGGCGATACCGCCGAGAATCTCGCGCGGCAATATCAGATCACCCGCAAGGAAGTCGATGAGTTTGCGGCCCGCTCGTTCGACCGCGCCATCACCGCTCAGAAGGACGGTTTCCTCGACGGCGAAATCGTACCCGTGACGACCGAGACTTTTGAGCTGCCCGGCTATGAATCGCGCGGCATCAAGCTGTCGCGAAAAGTCCCCGAAGTGAAAGCCGACACCCATGTGCGGCCGTCTCCGGTGGAGACGCTCTCGAAAATCCCGCCGGCCTTTGGCGGCGTTCAGACCGGCGGAAATTCCTCGGCCATCGTCGACGGCGCAGCCGCAGCCCTCGTCGCCAACTCGAATTACCTCAAGAAAAACGGCAAGATTCCGCTCGCGCGCATCCTCGCATCGGCGGTGGTCGGCGTGCCGCCGGAAGTGATGGGCATCGGCCCAGTGCCTGCAATTAAGGCGGTGCTGCAGCGCGCCGGCTTGAACCTTTCCGACATCGACCGCATCGAGATCAACGAAGCTTTCGGCGCCCAGGTCATGGCCTGCGCCCGCGAACTCGGCCTCGACGAAGACAAGCTCAACGTCAACGGCGGTGCCATCGCGATCGGCCACCCGCTCGGAGCGACCGGCATTCGCATCACCACGACACTGGCGCGCGAACTCAAGCGCAAGGGCCTGCGCTATGGCATTTCCTCGGCCTGTATCGGCGGCGGTCAGGGCATAGCGATGCTGATCGAAAATCCGGACGTGTCAAAGAACTAGGCGGACGCATGGACATCAAAGGACAAGTCGCAGTCATTACTGGCGGCGCATCGGGCTTGGGAGCCGCAACCGCGCAGGCCATCGCCAATGCCGGCGGAAAGGTCGCGCTGCTGGACATCAATCTTCCGGCCGCGCAGCAGGTCGCCGACAAGATCGGTGGCATCGCCGTGAAATGCGACGTCACCGACGAACAGAGCGCGACCGATGCGCTGTCGGAGGTCCAGAAGAAGTACGGGGTCGGGCGCGTACTGGTGAATTGCGCCGGTGTTGGGCCGCCGAAGCGCATCGTCGGCCGTGACGGCCCGATGCCGCTCGCCGAGTACAGGAAGGTGATCGACATCAATCTGGTCGGCACGTTCAACATGATGCGGCTGTTCGCAGCCGCGCTGTCTAAGGCCGATCCGCTGGATGGCGGCGAGCGCGGCGTGATCGTTTCGACCGCGTCGGTCGCGGCGTTCGAAGGGCAGATCGGCCAGGCCGCCTATTCGTCGTCGAAGGGCGGCGTGGTTGCCCTCACCATGCCGGCAGCGCGCGAGTTCGCGCAATTCGGCATCCGGGTGATGACGATTGCGCCGGGCATCTTCTTTACCCCGATGCTGGCCGCGCTCCCCGAAGAGGCGCAGAAGAGCCTCGGCGCCTCGGTACCGTTCCCGCCGCGATTGGGACGGCCCGAGGAATATGCCGATCTCGTGATGTTCATCATCCGGAACGGCTATATGAATGGTGAAACGATTCGCATCGACGGCGCACTACGAATGGCGCCGCGTTAGCATGTCGACAAGCGGAAAGCACAAAGCGAATTTTGTTCATTCGCCCGAAAGCGGAATCCAGAATTATTACTGAGACTCCGCTTTCGGGAGATTGACGGCCTTGAGGACCGGATCACAAAAGAATGCTCAGCAACAGCCATAGCGTCAAAATCGAATGGGGAGATTGCGATCCGGCCGGAATCATCTTCTATCCGCGCTACTTCGCGATGTTCGATCATTCGACGACGCTGCTGATCTCGGCCGCTTCCGGCGTCAGCAAGGCGCAATTGTTCAAACGCTACAGCGACTTTGCCGGCTATCCGGTGCTGACCACGCAGGCGAAATTTCTGTTTCCGACCACCTTCGGCGACGACGTCATCATCACGTCCACTTTCACCAAGGTCGGCCGCTCGAGCTTTGAGATCCGGCATGAACTGACCAAGGATGGCAAAATCGCAGCGGAAGGCCTGGAAGCGCGGGCTTGGGTGACCCGTGATCCCGTCGATAAAACCAGGATCAAGTCGCATCCCATTCCCGAAGAGCTGGCGGCACGTTTCCGCGGCGACGCCTAGCCGAGAGCCGTCGATATCTTTCGCAAAATCCTGACGAATTGTTCGCGGTCCTGCGGGCCGACAATCGCATCAAGTTCCCGCTCGTGGCGCTGTGCGGATTCCTGCATGACGCGCATGACCTTGCGTCCTTCCTCGGTCAGCGACAACTCGTAGAGTCTGCGGTCGCTGCGCGTACGCACCCGGCGGATCAGTCCGTTCTTCACCAGATGGTCGAGCGCCGGTGTAAGCGTGGATTTATCGCTGCCGATCGCGCGCGCCAGCGCGGTTTGGCTGATGCCAGGATTGCGATCGATCAGGATGAGGGCCGCGAACCGCCCGGGACTTAGTCCGATGGCTTGCGTATGCCGGGCGAAGGATTGGAATGACGCAATCTGCGCCATTCGCAAGCGGAACCCGATCCAGTCGTCAAACGGTCCGAAATCCAGCACCTCGTCTGCAGGCGCATGCGCAGTGGCTTCGCTGTCTGCAGCGTGAGCGGCAATGTCGCGCGCCACATGCACCCCCTTCGATGCGCCCAAAGACCAACCGGAAAAATTGTTTTATATCCAACTATTCTCCCCTACAATGCCGGCAACGTTATTTCGCGTCTGCGAAATGTCGGCACAAGAACCGCATTCTTAGACATCAGGGAGGCTGTCCGCATGACATCCAGACTGGGACTACGCTCGCTGGCCGCTGCCGGTACGCTCTTGGCCTTGGCGCTGCCTGCGCTCGCTCAGGACAAAACTTTCGAATTGAAGCTTGCCCATTGGGTGCCGCCGACCCATCCGCTGCAGAAGGCCCTCGAAGACTGGGGCTCGTCCGTCGAAAAGGCGTCTGGCGGGACGATCAAATTCAAGGTTTATCCGTCCCAGCAGCTCGGCAAGGCGTTCGACCATTACGACATGGCGCGGGACGGCATTGCCGATCTCACCTACATCAATCCTGGCTATCAGCCCGGCCGTTTCCCGATCATCGGCGCCGGCGAATTGCCGTTCCTTGTCAGCAACGCCAAGGGCGGCTCGCAGGCGCTGGATGCCTGGTACCGCAAATACGCGGCGAAGGAGATGAAGGACGTCAAATTCTGCCTCGCATTCATGCATGACCCCGGCACCTTCCATTCCGTGAAAAAGAAGATCACGGTGCCGGGCGACATCAAGGGCATGAAGATCCGGCCGGCCCACGCCACCATGGCGCAATATGTCTCGCTGCTGGGCGGCTCCAACGTCCAGTCCAGCGCGCCGGAGGTGCGGGACATTCTTGAAAAGGGCGTGGCCGAGGCTGTGACCTTCCCGTGGGGCTCCGTTCCACTATTTGGGATCGACAAGGTCACCAAATATCACATCGATGCGCCGATGTATGCGACCACCTTCGCCTTCGTGTTCAGTCCCTCGACCTACAACCAGATGTCGGCGGCTCAGAAAAAGGTGATTGACGACCATTGCACCAACGAGTGGGCATTGAGGGTCGCGTCGCCATGGGCAGACTACGAGCACGCCGGCATTGGCAAGCTGAAAGCCGACCCGGCCCACGAGGTCTATCCGCTGACGCCAGAACAACTCGCGGAATGGAAAAAGGCCGCCGAGCCGCTGCAGAAAGCCTGGTCCGACAATGTGAAGAAGGCCGGCGGCGATCCGGACGCGATCATGAAGGAGCTGAAGGACTCCCTCGCAAAGTTCAACGCGGCCTATTGATCGCACAGAAGTTTACAGGTTGAAATGATAACGACGGCGGGAGACATGTCTCCCGCCGTCGTGCCAAGCAAGCCAAGAAGCGACGACGAAGCGATCCAAGGAAAACGACGCGCCTTTAATGCCGCGACGCGAGGTTGGGGGATGACCAGAACAACACGATGGATGGACGGCTTCATCGATTCCATCGAATGGATCGCGGCCTTCTTCATAGGTATCGTGGCCTTCGACGTGTTCGTGTCGGTGCTGCTTCGTTACTTTTTCGGCTACACAATCCCCGACGCCTATGACTTCGGACAATTGCTGCTCGGCATCCTGATTTTCTGGGGCATCGCGGCAACGAGCTATCGCGGCACCCATATCACCGTCGACCTGCTCTGGGCCAATGTCGGCCCGACATGGCAGCGCGCAATCGATGTGTTCGCGACCCTGGTGCTGCTGTTCGTCGTCTCGGTGCAAACCTATACGCTGTTCGACAAGGTCTCGACCACCTACAGCGCCAATGTGCAGACCTTCGACATGCGGATCCCGGTCTGGCCATTCTTTGCGATCGCTTGGGTCGGCGATCTGGCCGCGGTTCTGCTGATTGCCGTGCGAACCTACCGGCTGGTTTTCCATCCCGAACTGATCAAGCCCGTCAACGAAGCGTCGAAGTCGGGCGAGTGAGTATTTCCAATGTCCACTGACGCAGTTGCCGTAATTGGGTTCGTCTCGCTGTTCACGCTGATGCTGCTGCGCGTGCCGATCGGCATGGCGCTCGGCCTCGTCGGCGTCACCGGCTTTGGCTATCTCACCTCGATGACGCCGGCATTGAAGATCGTCGGCCACACCACCATGCGCACGGTGACCGACTTCAATTACGCGGTCGTGCCGCTATTCCTGCTGATGGGCGCATTCGCCACCACCTCCGGCATGAGCCGTGAACTGTTTCGCGCCGCCAATGCCTTTATCGGCCATCTGCGCGGCGGCCTTGGCATCGCAACCATCCTTGCGTGCGGCGGCTTCGCCGCAATCTGCGGCTCCTCGGTCGCGACTGCGGCCACCTTCTCGCGCGTCGCCTATCCGGAAATGCGGCGGCACAATTATCCCGAGAGCTTCTCCGCGGGCGTCATCGCAGCCGGCGGCACCCTCGGAATCATGATCCCGCCGTCCACGGTGCTCGCGATCTACGGCATCATCACCGAACAGGATATCGGCAAGCTGTTCATCGCCGGAGTCATCCCCGGCATTCTTGCCGTCGTCATGTACGCTGGCACCGTGTCGATCATCGGATGGACGCGGCCGGGTTATCTCCCCACCGGCACTAAAGCGAGCTGGGCGGAACGGGGCGAAAGCCTCAAGCACGTCTGGGCGACGCTGCTGCTGTTCGGCTTCGTGATCGGCGGCCTGTATGGCGGCATGTTCACCGCGACGGAAGCCGCGGGCGCGGGCGCGGGCGGCGCATTCATTATCGGCGTGGCCCGGCGGCGGCTCTCGGGCAAGCAGATCCTGCAATGCCTTCTGGAGACCACCCGCACCACGGCGGCCGTGTTCACCATCCTGATCGGCGCGCTTCTGTTCGGCTACTTTCTCACCATCACCCAGACCCCGCAGAAGGTCACCGCCTTCCTGACCGGGCTCGGTATCGGCAATTACGGCGTGCTGACGCTGATTCTGCTGATGTACCTGCTGCTGGGCTGCCTGATGGATGCGCTCGCCATCGTGATCCTGACGGTGCCCATCATTTTCCCACTCATCAAGCAGATGGGATTCGACCCAATCTGGTTCGGCATCATCATCGTCATGACGGTGGAGCTCGGGCTGATCCATCCGCCGGTGGGCATGAATATATTCGTCATCAAGAGCGTGCTTGAGGACATCAAGATATCGACGATCTTCTACGGGGTGATCCCGTTCATCATCACCGACCTGATCCGGCTCGCCATCCTGGTCATGTTCCCGATCCTCGCGACCTGGCTGCCCTCGCATATGTAGCGGGGCGGCTTGCCGCAGGGCTGGGATGCCGGTTTGAGGGACCAAACCGGCGTCTTTTATAATTGTGCCAAGGTGCTAAATACTTGGCAGATCATAGGCAGATCCGATTTTCCGCGGCAGCGAGCTCATGGAACGTTCATTCAAGAAGGAAGTGCAGTCCCTGCGCCTCGGCGACGGCGAGACCTTCCACGGCGAAGGCATCCTCGCGGTCACCAAAGCCTTGCTGCAGTCGGGCGTGTCCTATGTGGGCGGCTATCAGGGCGCGCCGGTGTCGCATCTGCTCGACGTAATGGTGGACGCCGAGGACTACCTCAAGGAACTCGGCGTCCATGTCGAGACCTGCACCAACGAGGCATCTGCCGCTGCCATGCTCGGCGCCTCGATCAATTACCCGATCCGCGGTGCCGTGACCTGGAAGGCGATCGTCGGCACCAACGTCGCCTCTGACGCGCTGTCCAACCTCGCCTCTCCTGGCGTCATGGGCGGCGCCATGATCATCGTCGGCGAAGACTATGGCGAAGGCGGCGCGGTGATTCAGGAGCGCTCGCACGCCTATGCGATGAAATCCTCGATTTGGCTGCTCGATCCAAGGCCCGATCTGCCGAGTATCGTCCGCATCGTGGAGAAGGGCTTCGAATTGTCGGAGGCGAGCCACGCGCCGGTGATGCTCGAATTGCGCATCCGTGCCTGCCACGTGACCGGCGCTTTCGAAGCGAAGAACAACGTCAAGCCGAAGATCTCGGAACTGAGCCGCACCTCGCCTGCGCCACACAACTTCGCCCGGCTGTCCCATCCGCCCGTCACCTTCGTGCAGGAAAAGCTGAAAGTCGAGCAGCGCCTGCCGGCCGCGCGCGACTTCATCGTGCGCGAGAAGCTGAACGAGATTTTCCCGGGCGACCTGAAGGACATCGGCATCATTGTGCAGGGCGGCCTCTATAACGGAACGCTGCGCGCATTGGAGCGGCTCGGCCTCGCCGACATGTTCGGCGAATGCCGCGTTCCGGTGCTGTGCCTCAACGTCACCTATCCGCTGGTGCCGGAAGAAATCCGTTCATTCTGCTCCGGCAAGAAGGCGGTGCTCATCGTCGAGGAAGGCTTCCCCGAATATATCGAGCAGATGGTCGCGACCGAGCTGCGCCGCGGCGACATTCAGACGAAGCTTTACGGCAAGGATGTGCTGCCGCCGGCCGGCGAATATACCCAGGAAGTGTTGATGCGCGGCCTGGCCCAGTTTCTGATCGAGGCCAAGCCCGCACGGATCGACACGGTCGCAATCGGCGATCGCATCAACAAGCTGGTCGCGCACCTTCCCGCCGTTCAACATGCGCTGCGCGATTTGCCGCCGCGGCCGCCGACCTTCTGCACCGGCTGCCCTGAGCGTCCGGTTTTCTCTGCGCTGAAGCTGACGCAGGCCGAGACCGGCAACCGGCATATCTCTGCCGATATCGGCTGCCACTGCTTTGGCTTGTTCGCGCCATTCAGCATGGGCAACTCCGTGCTGGGTTACGGCATGTCGCTGGCGAGCGCGGCCGCTGTCGGCCCCAACATCGAGAAGCGTCCCATTGCAGTGATGGGCGACGGTGGTTTCTGGCATAACGGCCTGATCACCGGCGTCACCTCGAATCTGTTCAACAAGGGCGACGGCCTGCTGATCGTGTTCCAGAATGGCTACACGTCGGCCACCGGCCTGCAATATATGCCCTCATCCAAAGCGAGCCGCGCCGGCGAAGGCCAGACTGCCGACATCGAAAAGACGCTCAAGACCATGGGCGTCAAATGGATGCGCAAGGTGCGCACCTATTCGGTCGGCAAGATGATCGCGACCATCAAGGAAGCCCTGGCGAGCGCCGAGCATGGTCTGAAAGTCATCATCGCGGACGGCGAATGCCAGCTGGCACGCCAGCGCCGCGTGCGCGCCGAAGACGCCAGCAAGCTTGCGCGCGGCGAGCGCGTGGTGCGCACCAAATTCGGCGTCGATGACGAGATCTGCACCGGCGACCATTCCTGCATCCGGCTGTCCGGCTGCCCGTCATTGTCGGTGAAGCCCTCGCCCGACCCACTGCGCACCGATCCGGTCGCTACCGTGATCGAATCCTGCGTCGGCTGCGGTTTGTGCGGTGAAGTCGCGCATGCTGCCGTGCTGTGTCCGTCCTTTTACAAGGCGGACCTGGTACGAAATCCCTCATGGTGGGATCGGACCCTGTTCAAGATCCGACGCACTATCATTGGCTGGTTCGGCGGCCGCGCGACGGATGCCTCGTTTCCCGCAGGCGCCCTGCCTGCTCCCGCGCGTGAACAGGTGACGGCATGAGCACGCAGCAGCGCCCGGTCACCATGTTGATCGCCGCGCTCGGCGGCGAAGGCGGTGGCGTTTTGACCAACTGGATCATGACGGCTGCGGCCGAGCTCAACCTGCCGGCGCAATCGACCTCGATCCCGGGAGTCGCGCAGCGGACAGGCGGCACAACCTATTATATCGAAATTTATCCGACGCCCTGGCGCGAGCTTGGCACGCGGCGTCCGGTGCTGGCCCTTGCGCCCGGCATCGGCGACATCGATGTGCTGGTCTCGTCCGAATTCATGGAGGCCGGACGCTGTATTGCGAACGGCTTCTGCACACCGGACCGCACGTTGCTGATTTCGTCAACCAGCCGCTTCTATGTGATCAACGAGAAGATGGCGATGGGCGACGGCCGGTTCGACGACGCGCGGCTGCTCGACGCTGCGGAGAAGAATTCCAAGGCGCGCATTCTGTTCGACATGGAGTCGGTCGCAAAGGAATCCGGCGCCATGATCAATGCGGTGATGCTCGGCGCGATCGCGGGCTGCGGCAAGCTGCCGATTCCGGTCGAAGCGTTCGAGCGGGCAATCCGCGCCGAAGGCAAGGCCGCGGAGGCAAATCTGCGTGGCTTCCGCGCCGGCCTCACCGCCGCGCAGACCGAAACTGTCACTTTCCGCCGTACGGCCGAGGACAAGCGCCGCGAGAAGCCGCGCAACGATCTCGCCACGCTGGAACGCGAGATCCGCGAGACAATGCCGCAATCGGCGCAGGAGGTGCTGATCGAGGGCGTCCGGCGCCTTGCGCGCTTCCAGGACGACAATTACGCGCGGCTGTTCCTCGATAGGCTCGCGCCAGTGCGCGACATTGAGGCTCAACTGCACAGCGACGGCAAGCTGCTGCGTGAGACCGCGCGTCATCTCGCGGTACGCATGTCGTTTGAAGACCTAATCCGCGTTGCGCAGGCCAAGATCGATCCCGCCCGCATGCAGCGCATCGCGCAGGAGCTCAGCGCCAAGCCTGACGAACCCTATACTGTCACCGAATTTCTGAAGCCCGGCATCGAGGAGATGTGCCAGGTACTGCCACCTGCGCTGGCTCGGCGCATCATCGCCTATGCCGATAAGCGCGGCTGGCTCGAAAAAGTGCATGTCGGCATGTACGTGAAGACCACGTCTGTCAATGGGTATCTGCGCTTCTGGTTGCTCGCGAAGCTGCGGCCGCTGCGCCGCTTCATGTATCGCTATGTCGAGGAGCAGGCGCAGATCGAAGCCTGGCTCGGCATGATCCTGCAGGCCGCGCGGCTCTCGCCGGCGCTTGGACTCGAAATTGCGGAATGCGCACGGCTCATCAAGGGCTATGGTTCCACCCACAAGCGCGGGACACAGAACTTTCAGACCATCGAAGCCCGCCTGATCCGGCCGGCCCTGCAGGGCCAGATTCCGGTGCAGGACGCGATCGACGGCATCGCCAGCGCGCGCACGGCGGCCCTTCTGGACCCGGAGGGCAACTCGCTCGCGAAGTGCCTGGACGAATTCGACGCCCGCTTGTCATTCCGCATCGCTGCGGAATAGCTCCCCTTCGTCTTCCGGCATTGTAACGCCGCGGAGCCTCGGCTATGCGTTCGCCTCCGTTCAGCGGACAGGAAACTCCGCCGTCATCCGAAGGATGCGCCCAAGGCGCGGCTCGAAGGACCGAGGCGGCCGACACTGCAAAAATAACGGCGAGGAAACGTATGTCAGGGCCGGCTGGCGAAAAGGATAAGAAGCAGTCGCCGCTTGCGGCCGAAATATTCCTGAAAACGCTGGCAGAACACGGCGTCGATTATTTTTTCTGTAATCCAGGTACCGACTTCCCGCCGATCGTCGAAGCGTTCACGCGGGCGCAGGGCAGCAACGCGAAGCTGCCGCAGCCCGTTCTGGTGCCGCACGAAAACCTCGCCGTCGCCATGGCTCATGGCGCATATCTCATGGCCGGCCGGCCGCAGGCCGTCATGGTCCACGTCAACGTCGGCACCGGCAATACCATCAACAACATCACAAACGCGGCGCGGGACCGCGTCCCGCTGATCCTCGCTGCCGGACGCACCCCCTTCACCGAAAAAGGCAGCTTCGGTTCGCGCAGCCGCTCGATCCACTGGGCGCAGGAAATGTTCGACCAGGCCGGCATGCTTCGCGAATTGGTGAAGTGGGACTACGAAATGAAGGTGCCGGAGCAGGCCGCCGACGTGGCGGCCCGCGCCCACGAAATCGCCATGACGAGCCCGCGCGGGCCGGTCTATCTGGTGCTGCCGCGCGAGCCGCTGTCGGCGCCGGTGCCGGATACGCTGTCATCCGCACCCCGGCAATTGCCCGCTCTCGGGAAGCCCGACCCCGAAGCGGTCGCGACACTGGCTGACTGGATCGCCAAATCGCAATCGCCACTGATTATCACCTCGTCCGACGGAGACCCGCGCGCGGTCGCGGCATTGTCCAAACTCGCTGAAGCCTACGCACTGCCCGTGGTCAACCATAACCCGCGTGTGGTGACGCTGCCGTCCAGTCATCCAATGCATGCCGGATACGATTCCGGACCGCTGGTGCCGGAAGCCGATCTCATCATCAACGCCGAATGCGATGTGCCGTGGTATCCGCATTTCGACAAGATGAAGACCGGATGCAAGGTTGCGCATGTCGGCGAGGACCCGGTCTATCAACGTTATCCGATGCGCAGCTTCCCAAGCGACCTGTCGCTGGTGGCGCGCTCGGCGGATGTGTTCGAGGCGTTGCACGCGGCACTGGAAAAGCATCGTGCTGCCATGACGCCGGCAATCGAGGCACGCCGCAAGCAGGCCGCCGAGCGCCGCAAGGCCCGTGCGGAAAAGGCGGCAAAGGAGTTGCGCGGTGCAGCTGACAGGATCACGCCTCATTATCTCAGCCACTGTATCGGCGAAGCCTTCGGCACCGACGCCGTGATCTTCAACGAATATCCGTTGTCGCTCGACCATTGTCCGCGGGAAAAGCCGGACACGTTCTATTCGCTCGGGCCGGCGGGCGGTCTTGGCTGGGGCCTCGGTGCCGCTATTGGCGCAAAGCTGGCGGCACCCGAGAAGCTGGTTGTAGCCACGCTTGGCGACGGCAGCTACATGTTCGGCAACCCGACGGTCAGTCACTGGGTGCAGCAGAAATTCAACCTGCCGATCCTGTCGATCGTGTTCAATAACAGCCGATACGGCGCGGTCCGGCGGGCGACGCTGTCGATGTTCAAAGACGGCGTAGCCGGCGAAACCGATGGCCGTTTCCTCGCCGATCTCGATCCGTCCCCGCCTTTCGACGAGTTTGTGACGGCCCAGGGCGGTCACGGCGAGCGCGTCGAGCGCCCCGAGGATGTGCCGGCAGCGCTGCAGCGCGCGCTCGATGCGGTTCGCGGCGGCAGGCAGGTGCTCCTCAACGTCATCACGCCTTACTGATCTCTTCGCAAGAACGCTAACCGAGGGTCCTCACCGCATGCGTATCGACGCCTTCAACCATTTCTTCCCGCCGAAATATTATGAGAAGCTGCTGGCCAGCGGCCTGCCCGATATCGGCAAGCGCGTCTCCGAAATTCCGGCGATCAACGATATCGAACTGCGCCGGAAGATCGTGGGCTCATTCAAGGACTACAAGCAGGTTCTTTCGCTGCCTGCGCCGACCCTGGAGGCGCTTGCCAAGGGCGATCCGAAGCTGGCCGTCGAATACGCGAAGATCGGCAACGACGGTCTGGCCGAGCTGTGCCAGAAATATCCCGACGAATTCTGCGGCTTCATCGCGCAGACACCCCTGACCGCCGATGACGCCGGCGTCGCCGAGACCACCCGCGCGATCAAGGAGCTTGGTGCCTGTGGCACGCAGATCTTCACCAATGTTAACGGCAAGCCGCTCGACCGTCCCGAGTTTCGTCCGTTCTTCGCAGCGATGGAGAAGCTCGACAAGCCGATCTGGGTGCATCCAGCCCGCGCAGCCAACTTCCCTGACTATCTCGACGAGAAGAAGTCTTTGTACGAAATCTGGTGGACGTTCGGGTGGGCCTACGAGACCGCCGCGATGATGGCTCGTCTCGTGTTTTCCAAGATTCTTGACGACATGCCGAACCTGAAAGTCATCGTGCACCATTTCGGCTCGATCGTGCCGACCCTGGAAGGCCGTATTGGTCCGGGCTGGGATCAGCTCGGGTCACGCACATCGGATGAGGATTACCGCGCGCTGCTGAAGAGCCTGAAGAAGCGTCCGCTCGACTACTTCAAACACAATTTCTATCCCGACACCGCGACCTTCACCTCGGAAGGTGCGATGAAGATTGGCTTTGGCTTCTTTGACCTCGACAAGGTCGTATTCGCCTCCGATTGCCCGTTCGATCCGGAAAAAGGCACGATGTATATCCGGGAGACGCTGCGGATTCTCGATGAATACGGCCTGCCAAAGGAAGACCTGGACAAGGTCTATTACAAGAATCTGGAACGGATCACCGGGCAGAAATTCGTCTGATTGCCGGGCCAGGCGCGGCAACACCGGGACCAGAGGCAGCCGTCAGAAGCTGCGCTGTTGAAGACTCGCCGGGGCTTGCCCCGGCGATTTCTTTTTCCGGGAGTGGTTTGCTAGCTTGCGCCCGATGGATGCAGAGATCCCCCACCCTCCTCTCAAGCGCGGAGATAACGGCCGTTTGCCACAGCGAGCCGGGGACGGCTCCGCACGCGTCCCGCCGAGAGCAGGCGACGATGCCGCGCGCGTGACACCGATGATGGAACAATTCATCGAGATCAAGGCCGCAAATCCGGATTGCCTCCTGTTCTACCGGATGGGCGATTTCTACGAATTGTTCTTCGAGGATGCAGAGATTGCATCACGCGCACTGGGCATCGTCCTAACCAAGCGCGGCAAGCACCTGGGCAACGACATCCCAATGTGCGGCGTTCCGGTCGAGCGCTCCGACGAATATCTGCACAAGCTGATCGCGCTCGGCCATCGAGTCGCAGTCTGCGAACAGCTGGAAGATCCGGCGGAAGCCAAGAAGCGCGGCGGCAAGAGCGTGGTTCAGCGCGGGGTAGTGCGCCTTGTCACGCCAGGCACGCTCACTGAGGATTCGCTGCTCGATGCCCGCCGCAACAATTATCTCCTGGCGCTGGCGCGTGCCCGCACGTCGACAACGGAAGATCACGGCCGCTTCGCGCTGGCCTGGATCGACATTTCGACCGGCGAGTTCCACGTTACCGAATGCGCGGCCGGGCAACTTTCAGCCGAGATCGCGCGCATCGAGCCGGGCGAGATCATCGTGCCCGATGCGCTTCATGCCGATTCAGAGATCGCCCCGCTCTTGCGGTCATTCAACCATGTGATCCCGCTGACGCGCGATGTATTCGACGGGGCGACTGCCGAGCGCAGGCTGTCCGATTATTTCAAGGTCGCGACCACCGAGAGTTTCGGACCGCTGTCGCGGCTCGAACTGACTGCGGCCGCAGCTTGCGTGACCTATGTCGAGCGCACGCAATTTGGCAAGCGCCCGCCACTTTCGCCGCCTTTAAGAGAGACCGCGGGCGCTGCGCTTTCAATCGATGCCGCAACGCGCGCCAATCTCGAGCTGATCCGCACCTTGTCCGGTGAGCGTCGCGGCTCGCTGCTCGCCGCGATCGACCGTACCGTCACGGCCGCAGGTTCGCGATTGCTGGCGCAGCGTCTCGCCGCCCCCCTGACCGAGGTCGAGGCGATCGAGCGCAGGCTCGATGCCGTCGCGCTGTTCGTTTCCGATGCCGTGATACGCGGCGACATCCGCGCAAGCCTCAAGGCTGCGCCGGATCTGGCGCGCGCGCTGTCGCGGCTCGTGATCGGGCGCGGCGGCCCGCGCGATCTGGCCGCAATCCGCGACGGCCTTGCAGCGGCAGCGACAATTTCGGCACGGCTATCTACATTGAGCGGACTGCCCGATGAGGTTGCAGCGATCGCGGCTGCGCTCCGCCGACCTTCCGCCAACGTTCTCAGCGAGTTGACCGCGGCGCTGGAGGACGAACTTCCGGCTTTCAAGCGCGACGGGGGGTTCATCCGCGAGGGATTTGATCCGGCCCTCGACGAGACCCGCGCGCTGCGCGACCGCTCACGCAAGGTGATCGCCGAATTGCAGGCGCGTTACGTTGAGGAAACCGGCATCCGCGTTCTCAAGATCCGGCACAACAATGTGCTCGGCTATTTCGTCGAGGTAACGGCGCAGCACGGCGACAAGCTTACGGCCCCACCGCACAATGCGCGTTTCATTCATCGCCAGACACTCGCAGGCCAGATTCGCTTCACCACCACCGAACTCGGTGAGCTTGAAGCGAAAATCGTCAGCGCGGCCGACCGCGCGCTCGGCCTCGAACTCGAACACTTCGACAGGCTCGCGGCTCAGATTCAATCCGCGAGCGCGGACATCACGGCGGCGGCCGAGGCGCTGGCGGCGCTCGACGTGGCGACGGCGCTCGCAGCTCTCGCTGTCGAACGCGACTATGTGCGCCCGCTGATCGATCGATCGCTCTCATTCGTTGTCGAAGGCGGCCGCCATCCGGTGGTGGAACAAGCGCTGAGCGATCCGTTCATAGCCAACGACTGCGACCTGTCTGCACCCGGACAGGCCGGCGACAATCCGGCGGGCTGTATCTGGCTTCTTACCGGCCCGAACATGGCGGGCAAGTCCACGTTTCTGCGCCAGAATGCGCTGATTGCAATCCTCGCACAAATGGGGAGCTTCGTTCCGGCGCAGCGTGCGAGGATCGGTATCGTGGACCGGCTGTTCTCGCGGGTCGGTGCTGCGGACGACCTGGCGCGCGGGCGCTCGACCTTCATGGTGGAGATGGTGGAGACCGCCGCAATCCTCAATCAGGCCACCGAACGGTCGCTGGTGATTCTGGACGAGATCGGGCGCGGCACTGCGACATTCGACGGGCTATCGATCGCATGGGCGAGCGTTGAGCATCTGCACGACGTCAATCGCTGCCGGGCATTGTTCGCCACCCATTTCCACGAACTCACCGCGCTCGCTGCCCGGCTTCCACGCATCCATAATGCGACCATGCGTGTGAAGGAGTGGCAAGGTGAGGTCGTGTTCCTGCACGAGGTCGTACCTGGCGCAGCGGACAGATCCTATGGCATCCAGGTCGCAAAGCTGGCAGGCCTCCCCGCAAGCGTGATCGAGCGCGCCAAGGTGGTGCTGGCCGAACTCGAAGCCGATGACCGGGACAGGCCGTTACGCGGGTTTGAGGACCTGCCGCTGTTCCAGGCCGCGCGGCCGGTAGCGAAAACGCAGCCTGATCCGCTCGATGCAGTAATCGCAGCATTGGCCGAGCTGCATCCGGACGAGATGTCGCCGCGAGAGGCGATGGAAGCGCTCTATGCCCTGAAAGCGAAGCTGGCCGCCGCCAAAGGCTGATTTACTCCATCGGCAGCCGTGCGGCCAGTTGTGTACGCCACGTCCATAGCAGCGCATTCCATGTCAGCGACGCCATCAAGGCGATCAACAACGCCCACCACTCGCCGAGAGGAACGGAAAGCAGATAGACCGCAAGGAAAGCCGGGATCAGACCCAGCATTGGAACCTGCGCATGTGCGATGACGTTCGATGTCGCGGGCCCGCCGATCCGGTTATGCAGGATGACGATGAAGCTCGACATCGCAATTGGAAATACCGCAAAAATGCCCGAGGAGAAGGCGCCGATCGAGTGACTGAGCGTCGTAATGACGATCACGAAAGCCGAAACGGCCGCAGCTCGCAACGGAATGTCATAGGCTCGCGGTACGATCGCCGCCTTGGGAAACGAGGCCGCGCGCACTTTGGCGGTTGCCCAGATCGCGAAGGCCGCGACGCCGAGGTTCAACGCAACGGCCATCCACAGAGTAAAATCGATACTGCGCAATGCCAGAGCACACACGAACCAGACCAGCAACGCGCCGCCGAGACCGACGAGCAATGAGCATTTCCGCGCCAAGAGCGCATAAACTGCCGCGAATGTGACGCCGGCCGCATTTGCCGTAAGACTGCCCAATGCCGATCTCGAAATGAAATCTGGAGAGTGTTCGACCGCCATAACGATATAGGCCGCACCGACTGAAGTAGGCAGTGACGCTATCATCGCGCCGAGAAATGGTCCGCCGCGTTCGACGATCAGCGACGCAGTGACAATGATGCTCGACGTCAGCGCTGCCTTGAGCAGCAGGGTGAGCCAGAAATACTCGGAAACGGACATGCGGCGTATTGTAACCGGAGGTTGTTGTTCTGTACCGAAGTTGCGCCGATAGCGCCAGTCCTACTGCTCAGGAACCCGGGGATATGTGGGCGTCACGATCTGGAAAAGCTCAAGTCGGCGCGAGCACGATACGGCCGACGACGGCGCCGTTCTTAAGATCATTGAGAGATGCATTCACGCTCTCGAGCGGGCGCACCTCAACCGGTATCAGGTTTGCCGGAGTCTTGCGCAGAAGGGCGATCAGTTCCCGCAATTCGGGAAGGCTGCCGGTATACGATCCCTGGATCGTCATCGCCCGCATCGGGATGAACGGAGTCGGGAGCGTAATCTCGCCGCCGAACAGACCGACGACGACAAGTTGCCCGCCCTTGGTCAGGAGATCGGTGCCAAACTTCACGGTGGAACCGGAACCCACAAAGTCGACGACTGCCCAGATGCGATCTTTGACAATCGCCTGAATTTGCGCCGCAACGTCGCTAGCGCCGCCATCGACGGCTGCCAATGCGCCAGCCTGAATCGCCGCGTCGCGCTTTTTGGGATCGGTATCGACCACTATCGCGCCGCGCGCGCCCATCGCTCGCAGAATCGTCAACGCCATCAGGCCGACCCCGCCTGCGCCAATGACGACCACCGGTTCGGATTTGATCAGATCGCCGAACTTCTTCAACGCGCCATAGGCTGTCAGCCCCGAACAGGCCAAGGGAGCAGCCTGGTGCGGTTCCAAACCGTCGAAATCGATCAGACAGCGTGGATGCGGCACGAGCAAATGATCGCTAAAGCCGCCAGGCCGAAACACGCCGACATACTGGGGCTTCAAACAGAGCTGCTCGTCGCCCCGCCGGCAAACTGCGCAAGCCCCGCAGCCGATCCAGGGATAAACCAGACGCGCGTCACCGACACGCACGCCGGTCGCCTCAGGCCCCACCGCTACCACACGTCCGGCATTCTCGTGTCCGAGGGTCAAGGGAAGTGTCATGCCACGGTCGGCCAGCCGGAGCACCTTGCCGCCTCCGATATCGTAGCTGCCCTCCCAGAAATGAATGTCGCTGTGGCAGATGCCCGCCGCCGTGATCTCAAGCAGCACTTCGGTCCCGGTGGGAATGGGGGTCGGTTGCTCGCGCAATTGCAGTGGCGCACAGCATTCGCAGACTTGATAGGATTTCATTGCCGCGGTCCCTCCCGCCGGAAGCTTACCCGGTTCGCCGCGCTTTTCATCTGTCTGCGTTAACCATTGAAAATACTGGATTTTTCTACCATGTCCTGAGCCGCTCGATGAATTAAACTTCGGCAATTGGCGCGGCCTGGACGGGTGACAGCGGCCATGCGCTCAGCTATCCCCATCCTCCATGCTCTCACCCGACCAGACGCCACGGCCCGCGAGCGAGCTTTTCGACGCCGACGCCGCCGCGCATGAACTCGAGGCGCTCGCCGCCCTCCATTCCGGACGCGACAAGGAATGGCGGACCGCAGTCGCGCAGTTCATGAAAGGCCAGTTGCAGCGCGGCCGTGAAAAAGCCGAGCATCTGCTGCTGAAGGAGCGTAACGGCCGGCGCTGTGCCGAGCGGCTCTGCGCCATGCAGGACGAAATTATTCGCGTCCTGTTCGAATTTGCCGGCAAGCAACTTTATCCATCCGAGAACCCATCCGAAGCCGAGCGCATGGCGGTGGTCGCAACCGGCGGCTATGGACGCGGCCTGCTGGCGCCGGGTTCGGATATCGATCTGCTGTTCCTGCTTCCCTACAAGCAGACGGCGTGGGGTGAGTCGGTTGCCGAAGCGATCCTGTACTGCCTCTGGGACATGGGGCTTAAGGTCGGGCATGCAACGCGCTCGGTCGACGAATGCATTCGGCAGGCCAAGGCCGACATGACGATCCGTACCGCGATCCTGGAAGCGCGGTTCCTCAACGGCGACCGCGCACTCTTCGATGAACTGGTGACGCGCTTTGACCGTAACGTCGTGCAAGGGACCGCTGCGGAATTCGTGGCGGCCAAACTTGCCGAACGCGAGGAGCGCCTGCGCCGCACCGGCCAGTCTCGCTATCTGGTCGAGCCCAATGTCAAGGACGGTAAAGGCGGACTGCGCGATCTGCACACGCTGTTCTGGATCGGCAAATATGTTTACCACGCCCGCACTGTCGAGGAGCTCGTCGATCACGGCGTCTTCGACAAGGATGAGTTGAAGCTGTTCCGGCGCTGCGAGGAGTTTCTGTGGTCTGTTCGCTGCCATATGCACTTCCTCACCGGCCGGCCGGAGGAGCGGCTCTCGTTCGACATCCAGCGCGAGATCGCGGTCCGGCTCGGTTACACCGAGCACCCAGGATTAAGCGACGTCGAACGCTTCATGAAGCATTACTTCCTGACGGCGAAGAATGTAGGCGACCTCACTGCAATCCTGTGTGCGGCGCTGGAGGCCAATCATACCAAATCGGCGCCGGTGCTCGGCCGGCTGGTCGCGCGTCTGCGTCCGAATGCGACGAGACGCTCGCTTGCGGAATCCGACGATTTCATCGTCGACAATAACCGCATCAACATTGTGAAGCCGGACGTATTCGCGCGCGACCCGGTGAACCTGATCCGGATATTTTATCTCGCGCAGAAGCATAATCTGGCCTTCCACCCGGATGCGATGCGGACCGCGAGCCGCTCGCTGTCGCTGATCGATAAAAGCCTGCGCGAGAACGAAGAGGCCAACCGGCTGTTCTTCGAAATCCTGACCTCGCATCATGACGTTGAAACGGTGTTGCGGCGCATGAACGAAGCCGGGGTTCTCGGCGCATTCGTGCGGGCATTCGGCCGTGTCGTCGCGATGATGCAGTTCAACATGTATCATCACTATACGGTCGACGAGCATCTGATCCGCTGCATCGGCGTGCTCACCGAGATCGAGGCCGGAACCAATGAGGAATTTGGGCTTGCCAATGAACTCATCAAGAAGCTGACGCCGCGTCAGCGCGCGCTTCTGCGCATCACGCTGTTTCTGCACGATATCGCCAAGGGACGGGTTGAAGATCATTCGATTGCCGGCGCGCGTGTCGCCAGGCGATTTTGCCCGCGGATCGGACTGACCAACGCCGAAACCGAGACGGTCGCCTGGCTGATCGAAAATCACCTCGTGATGTCGACGGTCGCGCAGTCGCGCGACCTGTCCGACCGCAAGACGATCGAGAATTTCGCGGCCATTGTTCAGTCGCTCGACCGGCTGAAGCTGCTGCTGATCCTTACCACCGCCGATATCCGGGCAGTCGGACCGGGCGTCTGGAATGGCTGGAAGGCGCAATTGCTGCGGACACTCTACTACGAGACTGAACCTGTGCTGACCGGCGGCTTCTCCGAGGTCAACCGCGAGCGGCGTGTCGCACTCGCACAGGCTGAATTCCGCGACGCGATGAAGGATTGGCCGGCCGAGCAAATCGATAGCTATATCGCCCGGCATTATCCGGCCTATTGGCTCAAGGTCGATCTGCCGCGAAAGATTGCGCACGCCAACTTCCTGCGCGAAACCTGGAGCGCCGGCCGGACTCTGGCCACCCAGGTGTCGTTCGATGCCGTTCGCGGCGTGACCGAACTCACGGTCATCGCTCCCGACCACCCGAGGCTGCTGTCGATCATCGCCGGCGCTTGCGCCGCCGCGGGAGCCAATATCGTGGACGCGCAGATCTACACGACCACCGACGGACTCGCACTTGATACAATCTCGGTCACACGCGAGTTCGAGCGCGACGAGGACGAAGGCCGGCGGGCGGAGCGGATCGCCGACACGATCGAGAAAGGTCTGCGCGGTGAGATCAAGATGCCGGACATCGTGGCTCGCAAAGCCGCGCCGAAGGGCCGACTCAAGGCCTTCGCACTCGAACCGGAAGTCAATATCAACAACGAGTGGTCCAACCGTTACACAGTTGTCGAGGTCACCGGCATCGACCGTCCTGGCCTGCTTTACGAATTGACCGCGACCATTTCCAAGCTCTCGCTCAACATCACTTCGGCGCACGTCGCGACATTTGGCGAGCGCGTGGTCGACGTGTTCTACGTGACCGATCTTCTGGGCGCCAAGATCGTATCCCCCACGCGGCAGGCGGCAATCAAACGCGCATTGCTCGCACTGTTCTCGCGACCGGAGGCCGACGGATCCGGCAAATAGCGGGCATCTTCGAATTCCATAGCCCAACGCAAAAGGCGCCGAGGCGGTGGCCCCGGCGCCTTCGGTGAGACCTTTTACAGGTTGATTACTTTTTCTTTTTGGCCGGCGCCGCGGGAGCCCAGATGCTCTGCCAAGCGTAGTAGGGCTGCATCATCGCATTGTAGACGAACTTCTTGCCGGCCGCGTTCGGGTCTGCCGGAGCCTTGGCCTTGGCGGCCAGAGCGGCGGACGGAGCGGCCGCGATCACAACAGCCGCGATCAGAAGGGCGCTTTTGCGCATTGTTTCAATCCCCAGAGTTAGATCTACCGGTTAGCCCGGTCGGGTGTGGATCATGCACAAATCCGGCCGTCTGAAAATGGCAAATTGCCTTATTTTTCAGCCTTTTTGGAGCAGCGGGCGCAAGCGTCGCAGCGCCGCAACAACACCTGCCCTTAACCGCACCTTAAACCGCCTCCCGTAGCGTCGAACGCCGAACCGTGCGGCGGCCGCCCGTCCGCGGTGTCGGCGGGGGAGCGCTTTGGGACGGCGAAGCAAGTCCGTACGCCGCGAGCCAAATTTCGACGTCGGCGTTCCCAACCGCGAGTTGCGCGCTGAACCGCAGGACCGGCTTGCAGGCTCCGATGACGACGAGCGCCGCGTGACCAAACGCGCGCGTACCCGGAGCCGCGCCGCCAGCCCGGCCCCGCAAAAGCCCCAGAAAAAGCCAAGCGAAAAGAAGATCCGGCGCCGGTCCTTGCTGGGCCGCGCGATTTACTGGGGCATTGTCTTGACGCTCTGGGCCGCCATCGCGGGAATTGCCCTCGTCGCCTGGGTCGGCGCGCATCTGCCGTCGATCCAGTCGCTCGAGGTGCCGAAACGTCCGCCCTCGATCCAGATCGCCGGATCCGACGGCCGCATCCTCGCGGTCCGCGGCGACAGCGGCGTATCTGCGAAGGTCAGAGACCTGCCAAAATACGTGCCGCAGGCTTTCATCGCGATCGAAGACCGGCGCTTCTATTCGCACGCCGGCGTGGACCCGCTCGGGATCGCGCGTGCAGCCATCGCGAATGTTCTGCACCGCGGCGTCTCGCAAGGCGGCTCGACCATCACGCAGCAACTCGCCAAAAATCTTTTCCTCACCCAGGACCGCACTTTTACGCGCAAGCTGCAGGAACTGGTGCTGGCGCTGTGGCTCGAACGCAAATTCACCAAGACCGAAATTCTCGACCTTTATCTGAACCGGGTCTATTTCGGCGCCGGCGCCTATGGCGTGGAAGCCGCAGCACAGCGCTATTTCGGTAAACATGCCCGCGACATGAACCTGCAGGAAGCCGCGATGCTCGCAGGCCTCGTACGTTCGCCCTCGCGGCTTGCGCCGACACGCAATCCGAACGGCGCGGAGCGGCGCGCGCAGGTCGTGATTTCGGCGATGGCGGATGCCGGCTTCATCAGCGAGAAGACGGCGGCGATCGCGATCGCCCAGCCCGCGCACGCGCTGAAGCAGAAGACCACCGGCTCCATCAACTATGTCGCCGACTGGATCATGGACGTCCTCGACGATCTGGTCGGCCGGGTCGAAGACGACATTGTGGTCGAGACCTCGATCGATCCGGCGCTGCAATTGCTGGCCGAACAAGCGTTGACCGAAGAGCTGGCGATGCGCGGTGCCAAATTCGGCGTCGAACAGGGTGCGATTGTCGCCATGTCGCCGGACGGCGCCGTGCGCGCGATGGTCGGCGGCAAGGATTATTCGGAGAGCCAGTTCAACCGCGCCGTCGCCGCCAAGCGGCAGCCGGGGTCGGCGTTCAAGCCGTTCGTGTATCTCACCGCGCTCGAGCGCGGCCTCACTCCTGATACCGTGCGCGAGGACAAGCCTATCGTGGTGAAGGGCTGGCGGCCCGAGAACTATACGCGCGAATATTATGGGCCGGTCACGCTGACCCAGGCGCTGGCAATGTCGCTCAATACGGTCGCGGTGCGGCTCACGCTGGAATTTGGTCCGACCGCCGTTACCCGTACCGCGCACCGGCTCGGCATCGCCTCGAAGCTCGAACCGAATGCATCGATTGCACTCGGCACGTCCGAAGTATCCGTTCTCGAAATGGTAGCTGCGTTCGCGACCTTCGCCAATAACGGCATGGCGATCGCGCCGCATGTGGTCGAGAGCATCCGCGGCAAGGACGGCAAGGTCCGCTACCAGCGCCGGCCTCAGAGTCTCGGTCAGATCGTCGAGCCGCGCTATGTCGCGATGATGAACACCATGATGCAGGAAACGCTTCTGACCGGCACCGGCCGCAAGGGCGATCTTGGCGGCCGTCCTGCCGCCGGCAAGACCGGCACCAGCCAGGACTTCCGCGACGGATGGTTCGTCGGTTACACCGCGCAGCTGGTGACGGCGGTGTGGCTCGGCAACGACGATTCCTCGCCGACAAAGAAGATGACCGGCGGCGGCCTGCCCACCGAAATCTGGGCGCGCTTCATGAAGAATGCGCACCGCAACGTGCCGGTCGCAAGCCTGCCCGGCGTGCATGGCGGGATCTCGCTGCCCTATCCCGGATCGCAGAGCTATGGTCATGACGCGTCGTTGCCGGCAGGCTCGATCGACAAGCCGGTTCCACCCGGTGCGATTCCCGGCCGCCCCACACCGGCCTCCGCGCCCGGCCATGACGGCATGGACAGCTGGCTGCTCGACCGCCTGCTCGGACGGCGCTGAGTTCAGCGCGCGGCTTTGAAGCGCAACGGCAGCCACAGCACGAACACAACCAGTGCCATGGCCAGAACGGCAAGCGCCGCCGGCCATCCACTTTTGCCAATCGATGCAACCACCCAGGCGCTGAGCAGGGCCGCGCTGACCTGCGGGGCGAAACCCAGTAGCGATGACGCCGCCCCGGCACGCTCGGCGGCGCAGGAGAGCCCGCCTGCGATAGCCTGCGGGAATAGTAATCCGAAGCCGACCAGATTGAGCCCCACAGCAAGCGTTGCCGGAATGACGGAGTCGAAGCCGACCGCCATCGCTACGCAGATTGCAATGGCGCCAGCCAGCATCAGAACTGCACCGATCCCCATCGTGCGCACGATCCCGGCCCGCACCACGATGCGGGTCGCAATCGAGGTGCCGATCAGATAACCAACCGCGCTCGCCGAAATTGACAGCGACAGTGCGAACGCGGTCAACCCGAAGCGATGGTGATAGATGAACGGCACAGCCGCCAGCCATGCGATCAGGCCGGTGTACGATGCCGCACCGATCATCAGATACAGATTGAAATCGCGGATACGGACGAGGTCGCGATATCCCGCGAGCATCGACGACAGCGACATCCCGACATCGGGCTTCTCGGTCAGCGTCTCCGGAAGCTTGCGCGCTACCGTCACCAGCAGCACGAAACCGAACGCCAGCAATGCGGCAAAGGCCGAGCGCCACCCGAACACCGCGTGCAGCGCGCCCCCAATCAGTGGGGCCGAGACCGGGCCGAACGCCATGACAAGGCCCATCATCGACAATTCCCTACCGGCCCGGGCCCCGCTGTAAAAATCGCGGACCACCGCGCGCGCGAGCACGATCGCGCCAGATCCACCGAAAGCCTGCAGCACGCGCGCGCCGATCAGCACTTCGATCGAGGGAGACAGAAGGCAGATCAAGCTGCCGGCGCAGTAGCAGGACAGAGCAACGAGCAGGCCGGAGCGGCGGCCATACCAGTCCGAGATCGGGCCATAACCGATCTGTCCAAGCGCAAAGCCGATGAGATAAGCGGACAGCGTCAGCTGCACCTGCGAGGGCGAGACCCCGAAGGCGCGGCCGATATCCGGCAGCGTCGGCAGATACAGATCGGTCGAGAGCGGCGCAAGCGCCGTCAAGGCTGCAAGAAGCGCCGTCAGCGCAAACGTATTGGGCTTCAGCATCGAGCGATGGCGGCGACTGATGGCGGCGTTCTAGCGCCGCAGACGGCGGCTTCCGTTGACCGGCACGTCCGGCTCAGTCCGGACGCGCGGCAGGCCGTAGCGGTGAAGCTCGGTGCCATGCATGTCAAGCCACGCTTTTGCACGCCTCACATTCGGACACAGCCGATCAACCAGCCGCCAGAAGCGCGGCGAGTGATTCATCTCGACCAGATGGGCGACCTCGTGGGCCGCGAGATAGTCGAGCACGAAGGGCGGGGCGAGGATCAGGCGCCAGGAAAAGGACAGCACGCCGGTGGTCGAACACGACCCCCAGCGGCTCGACGGATCGCGGATCGACACAAGCTTGATCGAAACACCGAGGCGCTCGGCAAATTGCCGGCTGGCCTGCTCAAGGTCGCGCTTGGCCTCCCGGCGCAGGAAATCTGCGATTCTGCGGTCGATATGCGGCGCCTCGCCGGCAACGCACAGTCTGCGCTCGCCATCATGCGAGGTTTCGATCCAGACCGTGCCGCGCTCGCCCTTGCGATGCACGATCCGGTGCGGCTGGCCGCGCAGCGGTACGACCGCGCCATGCTGAAACGGCTCGGCTTCCGGCAGCCGATGCAGCCGGGACGCGATCCAGCCGCCGTGCTTCTGGGCGAATTCCTTGGCTTCCTTCAGGCAGCCGCGCGGCGGCATGGTCAGCACGACCTCGCGGGTCGCGGCTTGGATGCGCAAGGTATAGCGGCGCGCCTGCCGGTGCCGGCGCACGCGCACCAGATAGATATTCTGGTCGTGGACGACCTGGATTGCCTTTGGTTCGGTCGGCCGCCGGTACAGGAGCGCGCGGAGTGGCATGTCACCCTCGACTGCTTCGGCCACCGATACTGCCATAGACCGGTTTCCGAACATCCCCTTTTGCGAAAAATAAAATCGAGCCCACCGGATGTGGGCGTCGTCGATCAGCCTACCAAATCTTGATCGAAAATGTGAACTAATCTTCATTCCTTAAATCCATCGAGCAAATTCTCCCGGATGATTCGAGCGGACGCAGATCATCGTTGCCGCGATGCGTTTCCGCACCCGGCTTTTGACGTGAGGGGCGGACGGCGCGCCGGCAGGCGCAGGCCAGTCCTGAATGCCGCGGCCCATTGCTGAACCGCAGCCGCCTCCCGGCGCACCG
>JBMOOQ010000015.1:0-80879 GCA_049324435.1 Pseudomonadota bacterium | reverse complement strand
CGCAACCGCAAAAGGAGGACAAGCGAACCGAAAAACGAGCAACCAAACAAGCCGCCTGACGCCGCCCGCTCAAAGCGGCACTGTCAGCCGATTACCCTCTCTGTACACGTTTGCTATTTGCCCTTGCGTACGCCGCATGCACCTAGCCGTGTGCCGATAGACTCCGCCTTTCCACGAGCCTTATCTTTTTCGTAGCTACGCAACAGTTCGCCGGTAACTTTCTCAACACTGTTCTTGCTTTTGAGGTCCGATTTGTAGTCGGTGAGGGCGCCCTGTTCGATTTCGTGATTCAAATCGATCACAATAGACGTGAGCAAATCGTCGACGAGCTTAAGAACACAATCCATCTTGTTGCCTTCGAAGGCCATCGAAGGAGATTGGCAAAGTGCTTTTCCCAGATCGTCAGAATATAGAAGCCGTTTGAGCGCGCTCAAAATCATATATTTGGTCAAGCCATAATGCGCAAATGATGCATTCTTTAACTCTGGAAGGTGCTTCTCCACCAGGCTCATCAATTTCGCTAAGAAAATTATGCGGTATGCAGTGACTTCTGGTCGTGCGAAGATTTCAGCGTATTTCTCATCAAAAACTTTGTAGGTCTGGTGACAGGACCATGGCTCGTCGAGATCGAATGCTAGCAACAGCTTTCCTGCGTACTCATTTGAAATAGAGTTTCCGCTGCCTTCTTCGCCCCGCTTAACGTCAAATGTGAATCCTTCGGATTTCAGTTTCTCAAATTCAGCTTGCAATCGAACCTGAACCGCATCGTTGGACCGAAGATCGCGTGGCTTAATTCCGTTTTGGTTGTTGCTGTTGATCGAGATTTCGCGAGCTAATGCAGTGTTGCTGCCGATCTCTATGATTCTTGTCAATACTTTGAGATCGCTGGTGATCTTCTTGTCATTGTTGTGAAATTGCTTCAGGCTTTGCGCGCCGTTGACAACAACAAAGTTTTCAATTGTTACCATTCCCTTTTCTACGGCAACCGTTTCCGCGAGTACGGTTATGCCATTATGGAAAAGAGGAAATTTAACGTGCTGCGGCTGACTTCCAATTGAGTCGCGAATGGCCTTGTTTACTTTTGTGCTCCCAAGAGGCAGGCGAACGTTGAGTTCGAAGAGTGATCCGTCGGATATTCCGGGCATGCCCGCCAATTCTTTGCCGTCCGCAAACAGGACGATTACTTTTGCAAAAGTTCCGGCTTGGAAAACCAATGGCGACCCATCGATTGAAAATGAATACTTTTGTTTGATGCCGCCTTCGACATTCAAATCAACATAGCTTTGAACGATTGCGGGGCGGTCGTAACCGATTATAGCTGGATCGGCCTTCATCATATCCTGACCATTGGCATCAATCGGTACGTTGGTTACGAAGATGCCGCGAACGGAGAAGCCCTTCTCAAGTAGGCCTCTCAGCCCCAATTTCGTGATCTTATCTTTTATTTCTTGATCGACGTTGCCAGCCAAGAACGTGTCAAGCGCGTCTGGGGAGCGGAGTTGGTTTAGTGTTCCGGAAAATTCGCGAATGTCTTTGTCGCCAATCGTGCCGTTTTGCTTTGTTTTTGACTGAAGAACATGAATTTCAAACTGGTTCTCGTCGATGTAAATTCCATCGATGCCCCGATCGTTGCTCTTGTCGCAAATGGCGTCCTCCGCCGCCACCTGATCTAGGCGGTAAATGTGCTCGAGAAACCAGTTCAGGAATGCTATCGATATCGGGCGCCCTTTATCTGTGTACGCCTTAATCATTGAAACCAAATTCTTATATTCGAGATCATCGTTCTGCATTGAATTCCCCCATTTAAAAATGGCAGCCTCACTCCAAAAATGGCAGCCTTACTCCGCCGCCTCGACCCGCTTCCGCTTCGGGCCGCCCTTGGCCAGCACCGGCTTGAGATATTGCCCGGTGTAGCTGCGCTTCTCCTTCACCACGTCTTCGGGCGTGCCGGCCGCCACGATCTCGCCGCCGCCGTCGCCGCCTTCGGGGCCGAGATCGATGATCCAGTCCGCGGTCTTGATGACCTCGAGATTGTGCTCGATCACCACCACCGAATTGCCGGTCTCGACCAGTTCGTGCAGCACGTCGAGCAGCTTCGCCACATCGTGGAAATGCAGGCCGGTGGTCGGCTCGTCGAGGATGTAGAGCGTGCGGCCGGTGGCGCGCTTCGACAATTCCTTGGCAAGCTTGATGCGCTGCGCTTCGCCGCCTGAGAGCGTCGTGGCCTGCTGGCCGATATGGATATAGCCGAGGCCCACGCGCTGCAGCGTTACGAGGATATCGCGGATCTTCGGCACCGCCTTGAAGAACTCGGCGCCCTCGTCGACCGTCATGTCGAGAATGTCGGCGATCGACTTGCCCTTGAAGGTGACGTCGAGGGTCTCGCGGTTGTAGCGCTTGCCCTTGCAGGTCTCGCAGGTGACGTAGACATCCGGGAGAAAGTGCATCTCGATCTTGATGACGCCGTCGCCCTGGCAGGCTTCGCAGCGCCCGCCCTTGACGTTGAAGCTGAACCTTCCCGGTTCATACCCACGCGCTTTCGACTCCGGCAGGCCGGCGAACCATTCGCGGATCGGCGTGAAGGCGCCGGTATAGGTCGCGGGGTTGCTCCGCGGGGTGCGGCCGATCGGCGACTGGTCGATGTCGATGATTTTGTCGATATGCTCCAGCCCCTCGATGCGGTCGTGCGGGGCGGGGGCCTCGCTCGCGCCGTTCAGCTTGCGGGCGATCGCCTTGTACAGCGTGTCGATCAGGAAGGTGGATTTGCCGCCGCCGGAGACGCCGGTGACCGCCGTGAACAGGCCAAGCGGGATTTCGGCGGTCACGTTTTTCAGGTTGTTGCCGCGTGCGCCCACGACCCTGATCATCCGGTGCTTCGACGGCGTGCGGCGCTCGGGAACCGGAATGCCGTATTCGCCGGTGAGATATTTGCCGGTGAGCGAATGCGGGTTCGCCATTACCTCGGCGGGCGTGCCCTGTGCGACAATCTTGCCGCCGTGGACGCCGGCGCCGGGGCCGATATCGAGCACATGATCGGCGAGGCGGATCGCGTCCTCGTCATGCTCGACCACGATCACAGTATTGCCGAGGTCGCGCAGCCGCTTCAGGGTGTCGAGCAGCCGCGCATTGTCGCGCTGGTGCAGGCCGATCGAGGGCTCGTCCAGCACATAGAGCACGCCGGTGAGGCCTGAGCCGATCTGCGAGGCGAGCCGGATGCGCTGGCTCTCGCCGCCGGACAAGGTGCCTGAGGCGCGGGCGAGCGTGAGATATTCGAGCCCGACATCCACGAGAAAGCGCAGGCGGTCGCGGATCTCCTTCAGGATGCGGACCGCGATCTCGTTCTGCTGCTTGTTGAGCTTTTGCGGGATCGTCTCGAACCATTCCGCGGCGCGCTTGACGCTCATGTCGGCGACTTCGCCGATGTGAAGTCCGCCGATCTTCACGCACAGGGCCTCGGGTTTCAGCCGATAGCCGTTGCAGGCGTCGCACGGCACGTCGGTGAAATACTTGCCGAGTTCCTCGCGCGCCCACTCGCTCTCGGTCTCGCGGAAGCGGCGCTCCAGATTGGTGATCACGCCCTCGAACGGCTTCTTCGTTGTGTAGGAGCGAAGGCCATCGTCATAGACGAACTTGATCTCGTCGTCGCCGGAGCCATACAGGATCGCGTCCTGCGTCTTCTTGGGCAGCGCCTTCCACTTGGTGTCGAGCGTGAACTTGTAGTGCTTGCCGAGCGCTTCCAGCGTCTGCATGTAATAGGGCGACGACGACTTCGCCCATGGTGCAATCGCGCCCTTGCGCAGCGTCGCATCCTTGTCGGGGATCACAAGCTCGGCGTCGATATGCTGCTCGACGCCAAGTCCGCCGCATTTCGGGCAGGCGCCGAACGGATTGTTGAACGAGAACAGGCGCGGTTCGATCTCGGCGATGGTGAAGCCGGACACCGGGCAGGCGAATTTCTCCGAGAACAGCAGGCGCTCTTCCAGGTGAGCGCCTTTGAGGAGTTTCTTTCCGTCATGGCCGGGCTTGACCCGGCCATCCATCTCTTTCGAAGAAGAGGGATCACCGGGTCTCGCACCTTCGGTGCGGTCCGGTGATGACGAAGAGGGAGCATCCGCGAATTCCGCGACCGCCATGCCTTCGGCGAGATGGAGCGCGGTCTCGAAGCTTTCGGCGAGCCGCTGCGCGATGTCGGGCCGCACCACGATACGGTCCACGACCACGTCGATATTGTGCTTGAACTTCTTGTCGAGCGCCGGAGCGTTCGCGATCTCGTAATATTGCCCGTCGATCTTCAGCCGCTGGAAGCCGCGCTTCATCCAGTCGGCGATCTCCTTTTTGTATTCGCCCTTCCGGTCGCGCACGACCGGCGCGAGGATATAGAGCCGCGTGCCCTCGGGCAGTGCCAGCACGCGGTCGACCATCTGCGACACGGTCTGGCTCTCGATCGGCAGGCCGGTCGCGGGCGAATAGGGCACGCCGACCCGGGCGAAGAGGAGCCGCATGTAGTCGTAGATCTCGGTGACGGTGCCGACCGTCGAGCGCGGATTCTTCGAGGTGGTCTTCTGCTCGATCGAGATGGCGGGAGAGAGCCCGTCGATCTGGTCGACGTCCGGCTTCTGCATCATCTCCAGGAACTGCCGGGCATAGGCCGACAGCGACTCGACATAGCGGCGCTGGCCCTCGGCATAGATGGTGTCGAAGGCGAGTGAGGACTTGCCGGACCCGGACAGGCCGGTGAACACCACCAGCGCATCGCGCGGCAGGTCGACGTCGATATTTTTCAGATTATGCTCGCGGGCGCCGCGGATGGAGATGATTCGGCGGTCGCCGGGCGGTGCGCCGGAGGAAAGAGGCGCCTTCTTGCTGGACTCGAACAGGTCGTTCATGCGGCCGGTCTTCGGGATCAGGGTCCGGCGCCGGGACGGCACGAACGGACTCATCTCAGGGTCGGAGCGAACATAGTGAGAACGTCAGCGTCGCGCCAGAGCGGATCGCACCCGAATGAGTGTCTCAGCTTCGTCTGGGGACAAGTCCGTTCATACTTTCCTGCGAATGTGGTGCCGGTCGCTCCGAATTGAAGCGGAACCGCCTTGGCGCGGGCGGCTTTATGACCTTGAATGGCGCCAGTTCTGTAGTTGAGGGTTTCCCATGCCCACGCGTGCGTATTGGTCGGGCCGGATCCGTCTGGCGCTGGTCTCGATCCCGGTCGAGGTTTTGCCGGCGACCAAATCCACCAGCCGGATTTCGTTCAACCAGATCCACGAACCGACCGGCAAGCGCATCCGCTACGAGAAGGTGGTGCCCGGCATCGGGCCGGTCGATGCGGCGGAGATCGTCAAGGGCTACGAGGTCGAGAAGAACAAATACGTGCTCCTCACTGACGAGGAGATCAACGACGTCAAGCTCGAGGCCAAGAAATCGATCGATCTGACCCAGTTCGTCGACGAGAACGCGATCGATCCGGTCTATTTCGACCGGCCGTTCTACATCGTGCCGTCGGAAGAGGACGAAGACGCGGCCGAGGCTTATATCGTTTTGCGCGACGCGCTGAAGAAGACAAAGAAGATCGGCCTCGGTCAGCTCGTGGTGCGCGGGCAGGGCTCGATCGTGGCGATCAAGCCGTATGGCAAAGGTCTCTTGCTGGAGACGCTGCGCTACGCCGACGAGATCAGGAATCCGAACGAGGTCTTCGACAAGCTGCCGTCGAAGAAGGTGGACGCCGACCTGGTCTCGCTCGCCGAGGAGCTGATCGAGAAAAAGGCCGGCGATTTCCAGCCGGAAAAATTCAAGGACACCTATACGGCCGCATTGCGCGAATTGATCAAGGCGAAGCAGGAGAAGCGCGCGCCGCGCGAGATCGAGGAAACGCCGCCGGTCTCCAACGTCATCAATCTTATGGATGCGCTCAAGCGCAGCGTGGGGAAGGGTGGCGGCGGGGCGCCGAAGGCCTCCGCCTCCGGCAGCAAGGCGAAAGAACCTGCGCGCAAGACCAAGAGCGCCAAGACCAAGAGCGCTAAGGCAGCAAAGAAGCCGAGCCGCCGCAAGGCGGCGTAGCGGGGCGGCGCGATGGCCCGCGGATCGCTGCGCGAATACCACGCCAAGCGTGACTTCGCCCGAACTGCGGAGCCGAAGGGCGCGGTCGGCAAGCAGAAGACGTCAAAACTCCGCTATCTGATCCAGAAACATGCCGCGCGCACGCTGCACTACGATTTCCGCCTGGAATGGAACGGCGTGCTGATGAGCTGGGCGGTGCCCAAGGGCCCGAGCGAGAACCCGGACGACAAGCGGCTCGCGGTCCGCACCGAGGATCACCCGATCGAATACGGCTCGTTCGAAGGCACGATTCCCGAAGGCGAATATGGCGGGGGCACTGTCATGCTGTGGGACACCGGCACCTGGACCCCGCAGGAGCCCGATGTCGATGCACAGCTCAAGAAGGGCAAACTCGCCTTCGTCCTTCACGGCAAGCGCCTGCACGGCAAATGGGCGCTGGTGAAATTGCGCAAGCGCTCGCCGAAGGACAAGGGCGACAACTGGCTGCTGATCAAGGAACTCGACGACTATATGCGCCGCGACGGTGCGCCTTCGGTCGAGACCGAAGTGACAAGCGTCAAGTCCGGCCGCACGATGGAGGAGATCGCGCAAGGCACGAAAGTCTGGCATTCGAATCGCAGGGGCAGCGGCCCTGCGAAAGGCGATCCGGAAATTGTCGCGGGCTCCGGTAAGCTGACGCGCACGAAGGCTGCTGCCACCAAAAGCAGCGGCTCAAAAAAAAAGTCCGCAAGCGATCCGCCGGAAGGTCCGCGGCGAAGAAGCACGGCAAACCCAAAGCTTCCCGCGTTCGTCGAGCCGCAACTCGCGACGCTGGTCGAGGCACCGCCCGCCGGAAATGATTGGCTGCACGAGATCAAGTATGACGGTTATCGCGCCGTCACGGCAGTCGCGGGCGGCCGCGTTGCGATTTATACGCGCAACGGTCTCGACTGGACTGACCGCTTCGCGCGCCTTGTTCCTGCGCTGCAGCACTTGAATTGCGACAGCGCGCTGCTCGATGGCGAGATCGCGGTCGCGGACACGACCGGCCGCACCGATTTCGGCGCATTGCAGAACGCATTGTCCACCGGCAAGGGCAGCTTGACCTATTACCTGTTCGACCTGCTGCAGCTCGACGGCAAAGACCTTCGCAAACGGCCACTGTCCGAGCGCAAGGAGAGGCTGCGCGGCTTGTTGAAGGGAATGGCGGCACCGCTGATCTATTCCGATCATGTTATCGGCAATGGGGCGAAAGCCTTCGAACAGGCCTGCGCGATGAAGCTCGAAGGGCTGATCTCCAAACAGGCGGAGGCGCCCTACCATTCGGGGCGCACGCGAAGCTGGCTGAAAAGCAAATGTGGCTTCGAGCAGGAATTCGTCATCATCGGCTGGCGTCCGTCCGACAAGGCGGGACGGCCCTTTTCGTCGCTCTTGCTGGCGGTGCGTGAGGGCGACACGTTTCGCTACGCCGGGCGCGTGGGCTCGGGCTATTCGGGCGAGGGTCTCGACCGCCTGTCGCAGCACCTCACGGCGCTGGCGCGCAAGACCGCGCCGGTGCTGGACGTGCCGCCGGACATCGCGCGGCGCGCGCGGTTCGTGGAACCGAAACTCGTGGCGGAGATTGACTTTCGGGGCTGGACCCGGGACGGCCTGATCCGGCAGGGCTCGTTCAAGGGGCTGCGGTCAGACAAGCCCGCGACCGAGGTGGTCGAGGAGATACCGATGCCGGCAAGCAAGGCAACGCAGTCCGGTCCAAAAGCGGCACGCAAGACGGCAGTGCGTACGTCGTCTTCCCGCAAATCCCTGAAGTCCAAAAAGGCAGCGAACCCGACGCGGCTGCGCAAGGGCAGTCCTCATGTCGTCGCCACCCCCGGGGACGGCGAGACCGAGGAGATTGCCGGCGTCCGCGTAACCCATCCGGACCGCGTGCTCTATCCGGATGTGAAGATCACCAAGCGCGACGTGATCGCGCATTACCTGTCGATCGCCGACCTGATGCTGCCGCATCTTGCCGACCGGCCGCTGAGCCTCGTGCGCGCGCCCCGCGGTGTCGGCGGTGAGACCTTCTATCAGAAGCACGCATCGGAGGGCTGGCCCGACGAGTTCAAGGCGATCTCGATCCGCGAGAAGTCGGGCTCGGACCAATATCTCTACATCACCGACGAGCGCGGTCTCGTCGCCGCAGCGCAGATGGGCGTGCTCGAACTGCACATCTGGTGCTGTCATGCCGATGAGGTCGAGAAGCCGGACCGGCTGGTGTTCGACTTCGATCCGGACGAGGGGCTCGATTTCGTGCATGTGCGCGAAGCAGCAAAGACAATGCGCGGCCTGCTGACCGAGATCGGGCTGCAATCCTTTCCGATGGTCACGGGCGGAAAGGGCGTCCATGTCGTCGTGCCGCTGCGCCGCGGCCATTCTTGGGACGCGCATCGTGAATTTGCAGAAGCGCTTGCGCGCGTCATGGCGGAGCACGATCCGGACCGCTTCATTGCCACCATGTCCAAGGCGAAGCGGCGCGGAAAAATCTTCGTCGATTACCTGCGTAACCAGCGCGGCGCGACCGCGATCGCGCCGTTCTCGACCCGGGCGAGGAAGGGCGCGCCGGTCGCGGTGCCGGTGTCATGGGAGCGGCTGGCGCGGCTCGACAGCGCGCATCCGGTCGCGGTCGGCGAGGTCAAGCGGTTCATGGGATCGAAGGACCCGTGGCCCGGCTATTTCAAGCTGCGGCAGGGATTGCCGAAGCTGAAGTGACGCTGAAGCGATGAATCTGTTGCGAACGGCGAATTGAGATGATAAGAACAAAATAGGAACATTATTTGAAAGTCCATGGACCGTGGCCTTGAACGGCTCCGGACCGGTGCCAGTTGTGGAAAAGGGATTTTCGATGCGGCTTCCGCAAGCCGCGGGACAGGCTTCGCACTAGGGTGCGGAAGATTTTGGAAGCGCAGACGGCGCGGTGTCCGGAACGGGAGAATGTGCGATGGCGGGTTCGGTCAACAAGGTGATCCTGGTGGGGAATCTCGGAAAGGATCCGGAAATCCGGCGCACCCAGGATGGCCGGCCGATCGCCAATCTCTCGATAGCGACCTCGGAAACCTGGCGCGACAAGGCCACCGGCGAGCGCAAGGAAAAGACCGAGTGGCATCGCGTGGTGATCTTCAATGAGGGGCTGTGCAAGGTCGCCGAGCAATATCTGAAAAAGGGCGCCAAGGTGTACATCGAGGGCCAGCTGCAGACCCGCAAATGGACCGACAAGGACGGCGTCGAGAAATACTCCACCGAAGTCGTGCTGCAGGGCTTCAACTCGCAGCTCACCATGCTGGACGGCCGTCAGGGCGGCGGCGACCGCGTATCGGATTACGGCGGCGGCAGCGATTTCGGATCGAGCGGTCCGACCAGTGGCGGCGCGCGCAGGCCGGCGATGGCAGGCGGCGGGCGCGACATGGACGACGAGATTCCGTTCTGACGGCGCGACGTCGACCCGTACATGATCATTTCATGCGGCGCGGTTCGGCGCCGGTGCTGGGGTCGATCAACTGCATTCGCCTCAGCGCAGCCAGCGGCAAGTTGTCGAGCCGCATGATTGTCGCGCCAGTGCCGTCATGCGAGACTTGCGCATGGCAAGTGTTGAAACAAATCTCGCAACCGCGCTTCTGCATGCGCTGAAGGCGCATGGTGCCCGCGAAATCTTCGGCATTCCGGGCGACTTCGTGCTGCCCTTCTACAAGGTGATCGAGCAGTCCGGCATCCTGCCGCATTATGAACTGAGCCACGAGCCCGCTGTCGGCTTCGCGGCGGATGCCGCGGCGCGCTTCCATGGCGGCATCGGCGTTGCTGTCGTGACCTATGGCGCGGGCGCCTTCAATGTGGTCAACGCGGTGGCGGGCGCCTATGCCGAGCGTTCGCCGGTCGTTGTGATCGCCGGTGCGCCCGGTGCGCGCGAGCGGCAGAGCGGACTTTTGCTGCATCATCAGGCCGCGACCGTCGATACCCAGCTCGCGGTATTCCGCGAGATCACCTGCGATCAGGCGGTGCTGACCGATGCCGCGACCGCGCCAGCCGATATCGCGCGTGTGCTGCGCTCGGCGCGGGAGCGCGCGCTGCCGGTCTATATCGAAATCCCGCGCGACATGGTGGAGGCGCCGTGCGCCGAGGTGCCAGTGCTGCCGCGCGCGATCGTCGATCAGGAGGCGCTGGCGGAATGCGCCGGCGAAGTGCTGGCCCGCATCTTTGCCGCCGAACGTCCGGTCATCGTGGTGGACGTGGAAATCCGCCGCTACGGCATCGAGGATCGGGTCGCACTGCTCGCACGAAGGCTCGGCATTCCGGTGGTGACGACTTTCATGGGGCGCGGCCTCCTTGCAGATGCGCCCGACATCGTCGCCGGGACCTATCTCGGCGCGGCGGGTGAGGCCGAGATCACGCGCCTCGTGGAGGAGGCCGACACGCTCTTGCTGCTTGGCGTGATCCTCTCCGACACAAACTTCGCGTTGTCGGGGCGCAAGCTCGATCCGCGCCGCACCATGCTCGCGATCGACCGCGACGTGCGGGTCGGCCATCATGTCTATCCCGGCATACCTCTAGACGATCTGGTCGAGGCGCTGGTGACCTGGGCGCCCGAAGCGCCGCGTGCACTCACTGTGTCACGGCCGCAGGTTCATTATCCGCGCGGCCTGAAGGCGGACGAGACCGCTGTTGTGCCGTCCGACATCGCCTGTGCGATCAACGATCTGTTCGACCGCCACGGCCCGATGCCGATGACCGCGGACATGGGCGATTGCTTGTTCACGGCGATGGAAATCGAGAACACCGAGCTTGCCGCGCCCGGCTATTACGCCGGCATGGGCTTCGGCGTGCCGGCCGGGATCGGCGTCGCGGCCGCGACCGGCGAGCGGCCGATGATCCTGGTCGGCGATGGCGCATTCCAGATGACCGGCTGGGAGCTCGGCAATTGCCGCCGCTACGGCCTCGATCCGATCGTGGTGCTGTTCAACAATTGCTCGTGGGAGATGCTGCGGGTGTTCCAGCCGGAATCGAAGTTCAACGATCTGTCGGACTGGAATTTTGCGCAGATCGCGCCGCATCTCGGCGGGCACGGCGTGCGCGTGACGACGCGGCAGCAATTGCGCGATGCGCTGGAGGCGGCGGTCGCGCGGCGCGGACAATTCTCTCTCATTGAGGTGATGCTGAAACGCGGCGAGACCTCGCAGACGCTGCATCGCTTCGTCACCGGCTTCAAGGCGGCGCGGGAGCGGATGGCGCAGAGCAAATAGCGGACCGGCTGCGTCATTGGATGCAGGCGGCGGCGCGCCCGAGCAGGAAATCCCGTTCCCGCGGATTGCGGGTCAGGTTTGCCGCACGTTCAAATTCGATTTTCGCCTCGGCGAGACGCGATGCCCGAAACAGACAATCACCTTTGGCTGCCGGCAGCGGCGCATAATTGCGCAAGTCAGCAGCGTGTTCGATTTCGCCCAGGAGCCTTAACCCGGCTTCCGGACCAAAAGCCATACTGTGAGCCACCGCGCGGTTAAGGTCGACCACAGGTGAGGGCATGACTTCGCGCAGCGTGTCGTAGATTGATGCGATCCTGGTCCAATCGGTATCGTTCGCGGTGCGCGCCTTCGCGTGACAGGCGGCGAGTGCGGCCTGCAAAGCGTAGGGTCCGTTGCTGCCACCGAGCGCCACCGCGCGTTCGAGCGCAGCGAGACCGCGGCGGATCAGAAGCTGATCCCATCGGGCGCGATTCTGTTCGGTCAGGGGAACAAGCGAACCGTCAGAATTTGCGCGGGCGCGCAGACGCGAAGCTTGGATTTCCATCAATGCAAGAAGCCCGAAAATTTCCGGCTCGTCGGGCAGCGCGCTGGCCAAGATCCGGCCCAGTCGTTGCGCTTCCGCACACAGTGCCGGGCGGGTCAAATTTTTGCCTGCGGTGGCAGCGTAGCCTTCATTGAAGATCAGGTAGATGACCTCGAGGACCGATGCGAGGCGCGTCCGACGCTCGTCGCCTCGTGGCACTTCATAGGTCAAACCGGCCTCCCGCAGCGCTTTCTTGGCTCGCACGATGCGCTGGGCGATGGTGGCTTCGTTCGACAGGAAGGCACGCGCAATCTCGTCGGTCGTCAGTCCGCCGATCAGCCGCATGGTCAATGCGGTGCGCGACTCGCGCGGCAGGATCGGGTGGCAGGCGGTAAAGATCAGACTGAGCACGTGGTCGCCAATGTCGTCGTCAAGCGCGGCTTCGATCTCCTCGACAATGCCTTCGCTCGCCTCGGCGAAGTCGCGGCCGATCTCGGCGTGTTTGCTCGCGATCATCGCCTCGCGGCGCAATCTGTCGATGCCGCGGCGTTTTGCAACCGCCATTAGCCAGGCGCCGGGTTTGTGCGGAATGCCGCTAATGGGCCATTCGGCAAGGGCCATTACCAGCGCCTCCTGCGCCAGTTCCTCGGCGAGTCCTATGTCCCGTACCATCCGCGTCAAGCCGCCGATCAGGCGGGCTCGTTCGATGCGAAAAACGGCTTCAACCGCTTTATAGGTGTCGGGCGTTGCCACGCGCCCCGCTTACGAAAAAGGCCGGGCGCATGGCAAGCCAAAGCGGGCGCTCAGCGCTTTTCCAGCCTCTCCCGGTTACGTTCGAGCCGTTCGGTGGTTTCCGGCCTCAGGATGTCGTCAAAATCGGCCATCTCGTAGAGCGGGCGGATTTCGATTTCGCTTGGCCCCGGCATCGGATTGGGGCAGCGCTTCACCCACTCGACGGCCTCGGCCATGTCCTTGACCTCCCACAGCCAGTATCCGGCCACCAGCTCGCGGGTCTCGGCGAAGGGGCCGTCGATGACAGTGCGGCCTGGGCCGTCAAAGGCGACGCGCTTACCCTGGGATGAGGGCTTCAGCCCGTCGCCGGCCAGCATGACGCCGGCATTGACCAGTTCCTCGTTGAATTTGCCCATAGCCTCGAACATTTCGCTGGTTTCCGCCGAGGGTTTCAGCCCCGCTTCGGAATCCTTCGTCGCCTTGACCAGCACCATCACGCGCATCGTTCTGTCTCCTTCGCTTTCGGAGGCCGGTGGCCGTCCTGCCTTCGCGACGAACCGGCCGGGCCGGAATCGACAGGCCTCCGATATTTTTTTCCGGCTCCGCTTTGAGCCACGAGGCCTAACTCCACACCGCTTTCATCCCGTCGATTACGAACTGGACCGCGAGCGCAGCGAGGATCACGCCGAGCAGCCGCTCCAGCACGACATTGCCAGTGACGCCGAGCAGCTTCGATATGCGCGTGCCGACGAGGAACGCGACAAGGCAGGCCGCCATGACGATGGCAATCACCGCGATCAGGCCGCCCAGCAGCATCGGATCCCCGGACGCCCGCCCGGCCAGGAGGATCACCGCGGTGATGGCTCCGGGGCCGGCCATCAGCGGAATGCCGAGCGGGAAGGCCGCGACGTTGCGGACATGCTCCTCTTCGACGGCCGCTTCGGCCGTATGGGATTCGCGCACGATCCGCACGCCGAACACCATTTCGGACGCGATGGAAAACAGGAGAAGACCGCCCGCAATACGGAAGGCCGGGAGGCCGATTCCAAGCTGGCGGAGAAGCCAGTCGCCGATCAGCGCCGCCCCGCACAGGATCAGGAACGCAATCAAGCTGGCCCGTAGCGCCACCCGCCGGCGCGCCGGAACCGGCAGCCGCGCGGTCAGTGCATTGAAGATCGGCACGAGGCCGAGCGGATCGACCACCACCAGCAGCGTCACCAGGGCCGAGATGAAGAACTCAGGATTCATGCCGCGGGAACCCTCGCGCGGGCGCCCAAAAAAGGCAATGCTGGGGCAGCCTGCGGGAAGCTGCAGAGGCGAGCAATAAGTTACTGAAATAGCAGGAAAAAATACGCCCTTCGTGGCCCGAAAAGATTGGCGTTGCCGAAGTGAATCGGCTATTGCTGCGGCTGATTTTGAAGCTTCCCGGAACCCCTTCTTGGCCGATCCCGAAAACCCCGCCTCCGGAGGCGCGCTGCCGCCGGATATCCGCCCCGTGTCGATCACGGAGGAGATGAAGCGCTCGTATCTCGATTACGCGATGAGCGTGATCGTGTCGCGGGCGCTGCCGGATGCGCGCGACGGCCTCAAGCCTGTGCACCGGCGCATCCTCTATTCGATGCACGAGCAGGGGCATACGCCGGACAAGAAATACGTGAAGTCGGCGCGCATCGTCGGCGACGTGATGGGTAAATATCACCCGCACGGCGACCAGGCGATCTACGACTCGCTCGTCCGTATGGCGCAGGATTTTTCCATGCGTCTGCCGCTGATCGACGGGCAGGGCAATTTCGGCTCGGTCGACGGCGATCCGCCCGCGGCGATGCGTTACACGGAGTCCCGTCTCGCCAAGCCGGCCATGGCGCTGCTCGCCGACATCGACAGCGACACCGTCGACTTCCAGCCGAACTATGACGGTAATGAGAAGGAGCCGGTCGTCCTTCCGGCGCGCTTCCCGAACCTTCTGGCCAATGGCGCCGGCGGCATTGCGGTCGGCATGGCGACCAATATCCCGCCGCACAATCTCGGCGAACTGATCGATGCCTGCGTCGCGATGATCGACGATCCGGCGATCTCAATCGCCGATCTCAATGCGATCGTGCCGGGGCCCGACTTCCCGACCGGCGGCGTCATCCTCGGCCGCGGCGGCATCCGCAATGCCTACGAGACCGGCCGCGGCTCGATCGTGATGCGCGGCAAGGTCGAGATCGAGACCATCCGCAAGGAGCGCGAGGCGATCGTCATCACCGAAATTCCATATCAGGTGAACAAGGCGACGATGGTCGAGCGCATCGCCGAACTGGTACGTGAGAAGAAAATCGAAGGTGTTGCGGATCTGCGCGACGAGTCGAGCCGCGAAGGCTATCGCGTGGTAGTCGAACTCAAGCGCGAAGCCATTCCCGACGTCGTGCTGAATCAGCTTTATCGCTACACGCCGCTGCAGACCTCGTTCGGCGCCAATATGGTCGCGCTGGAAGGCGGCCGTCCGCAGGTGATGAACCTGAAGGATTTGCTGCAATCCTTCCTGACGTTCCGCGAAGAGGTGGTGTCGCGGCGCACCAAGTTTCTGCTTAACAAGGCGCGTGACCGGGCGCATGTATTGGTTGGCCTTGCCATCGCGGTCGCCAATATCGACGAGATCATCCGGCTGATCCGCGCCTCGAAGGATGCCAACGAAGCCCGCGAGGCGCTGATCTCGCGCGACTGGCCGGCCAAGGATGTGGAGGCGATGATCACCCTGATCGACGATCCGCGCCACCGTATCAATCCGGACGGCACCTACCGTCTATCCGACACCCAGGCCCGCGCCATTCTGGACCTGCGCCTGCAGCGCCTGACCGCGCTTGGCGTGGAGGAAATCCAGGATGAGCTCGACAAGCTCGCCGCCGAGATCAGCGACTATCTCGATATCCTGCGCTCGCGTGCGCGTATCCAGGCGATCGTCAAGGACGAACTGGCCAAGGTGAAAGAGGACTTCGCCACGCCGCGCCGTACCGAGATTGTCGAGCAGATGGACGAGGTGGAGGAGGAAGACCTCATCCACCGCGAGGACATGGTCGTCACGGTCTCGCATCAAGGCTATATCAAGCGCGTGCCGCTCTCGACCTATCGGGCGCAGCGCCGCGGCGGCAAGGGCCGCGCCGGCATGCAGACCCGTGAGGAGGATTTCGTCGCCCGCCTGTTCGTGGCTTCGACCCATGCACCGGTCCTGTATTTCTCCTCGCTCGGCAAGGTCTACAAGCTGAAGGTCTGGAAGCTGCCGGTGGCGGCGCCGCAGGCACGCGGCAAGGCGATCATCAACATCCTGCCGCTCGCGCAGGGCGAGCGCATCACCACCATCATGCCGCTGCCCGAGGACGAGAGCACCTGGGACAAGCTCGACGTGATGTTCGCGACCACCAAAGGCACGGTCCGGCGCAACAAACTGTCCGATTTCTCCGATGTCCGTCCCTCCGGCATCATTGCCATGAAGCTCGCCGAGGGCGAGGGTATTGTCGACGTGCAGATCTGCACCGAAAACGACGACGTGCTGCTGACCACGGCCAACGGCCAGTGCATCCGCTTCGCAGTCCCGGACGTGCGGGTGTTTGCCGGTCGCTCCTCAATGGGCGTGCGCGGCATCTCGCTGGAGGAAGGCGACCGCGTAATCTCCATGTCGATCCTGCGTCACGTCGATGCGACTGCCGAGGAGCGCGCGGCCTATCTGAAACGCGCCAATGCGGTACGCCGCGGCGACGAGGCCGAGGCCGCGGAGGCCGACGACGAGGCGGATGCAGAGGAGGCGACCGATACCATCGAGCTTGGCGAAAAGCGCTATGTCGAGATGTCGGCGCAAGAACAGTTCGTGCTGACCGTGTCGGAAAAGGGCATGGGCAAGCGCACCTCGTCCTACGAATACCGGATCACCAATCGCGGCGGCAAAGGCATCGTCGCGATGGGCATCCTGGAGGGCAAGAAGGGCGCGAAGACCATCCGCAAGAAGACCGGCAAGCTGGTCGCATCCTTCCCGGTGGAGGAGTCGGACCAGATCATGCTGGTGACCGATCGCGGTCAGCTGATCCGGACCAAGGTCGAAGGGATCAGGATCGTCAGCCGGTCGTCACAGGGGGTGATCGTGTTCGATACCGCCGAGGACGAGCGGGTCGTGTCGGTCGAGCGGCTGTCCGAAGACGGCGACGACGTTTCCAGCGGGTCGTGACGGTCCAGCGAGTCCGATCCGGGCGCGCGAGGCCGTCCCGATCTTCATTGAGCGAAATTTCTGTCATGGCTGCGGCGCAGTCTGCGCCGCGGCAGATTTGGGTGGATGCCATGAAGGCCGAAGATGCTGCCGAAATGATGGATCAGGAAAGGGCGCGAGACACGTTCAAGCAGCGCGCGGCCGTTGCGATCGCATTCTTTGCGATGTTGCTGGCGATCACCGGACTTGGCGGCCAGAACGCAACCAAGGACGCGCTGAACAGCAATGTTGAAGCCTCGAATTACTGGAATTTCTTTCAGGCCAAAAACATGCGCCAGACCGCCTACGCGCTGGCAGCCGACGAGATCGAGGCAGCATGGCTGGCAACGCCCGGCCTGACGGACGAAGCGCGCAACGCCCTGAAGGAAAAGGCTGCCAGGTATCGCGCGACCGTCGTGCGATACGAGTCAGAGCCGGAGACGAATGAAGGCAAGAAGGAACTCGTCGCGCGTGCCAAGGAGACCGAGGCCAGGCGCGACCATGCGCTGCGGCAGGACCCGTATTTCGACTACGCCGAAGCGCTGTTGCAGATCGCGATCGTATTGATCTCGGTGGCAATCGTGGCCGACCAGGCGTGGCTCAGCTTTTTCGGCGGCGCGATTGGGATTCTCGGCGGGCTTTTGATGATCAACGGCTTCACCTTGTGGGTGACCGTTCCCTTTCTGGGCTGACTTGCCGCGCCGCGTTTAGGAGCCGGTGCAAGCCGACGGGCACGGAGGGGTCAGCGGACAGTCCTGCGGACGAAGTCACCCGCCTCAAGATGAAGCTTCGCCTCGGCATAGCTCATCATCCAGCTCGATGGCGCAACCCAGTGCGCCCGCGGCGGAACCGACGCGGCCTCGATCAGCGCTTCGCGGCTCAGCCGGACCGGCGTTGGACCGGATGCCGCCTTCAGTTCGGAGGCCGGAATGCGGTCCGGGGCCACCACCCTGACATTGATGGCGCGGCCGGCGTTGCGAGTCTCGTCGCGGACGCAGGCGCGGGCGTAATACGGCCAGCTCCGCAATTCGCAATCGGTCAGGTCAGCGATGTCCGCCTTTTGCGCCGGCTGCGGGGCGCTCGCGTTCACGAGGGCGGGGATTGTCATCAGGGTCAGTGCCGCAAGTGCTGCGGCTGCTGCCACGGCGTACACGGCCCTGTTCATCGGTTGAACTCCCCCTCTCTGCGGCTCCTGTCTTGGCTTCGGCTTCGGCTTCGGCTTGGCTTCGGTTTAACTTGGGCCTGTGCCGGCCCTTTCCGCACAGGTAGAAGCGCGGTGGGGGGTTTTGGTTCTGTGCTCCCGAAATTGTGAGAAACCGGGAACGTCCCGGGCGGTGCGGCGTTGTCCCGCCCTTGCGGCGCAGCCGACCCCGGGCTAGACGGGCTCCATGCCGCGTATCGCCCTTTATGCGGGGTCGTTCGACCCTGTCACCAACGGCCATCTCGACATCGTCCGTCAGGCGGCGCGGCTCGCCGACCGGCTGGTGCTGGCCATCGGCATCCACCCCGGCAAGACCCCGATCTTCAGCGCGCAGGAGCGGATGGACATGCTGGCCGAGGTTTGCAGGCCGGTGTCGCGCGAGACCGGCTGTGAGATCGGCTATCTGACCTTCGACGACCTGGTCGTGCGCGCGGCGCAGCGCGAGGGCGCCACGCTTTTGATCCGGGGGTTACGCGACGGTACCGATTTCGACTACGAGATGCAGATGGCCGGCATGAACAGCGCCATGGTGCCGGAGGTCCAGACCGTGTTCCTGCCGGCATCGCCTGCCGTGCGCCCGATCACCGCCACACTCGTGCGCCAGATCGCCAAAATGGGCGGCGACGTCTCGCATTTCGTGCCGGCATCGGTCGAAGCCCGCCTCAAAGCCAAGTTCAAATCCTGAGTTTGGGAAGCCAGGGAGCCTCCATGATCCGCATTCTTGCCATGCTGCTGGCTGCGCTCGCATTTGTGGCGCCAATCTCGCCCGCATCGGCCCAGTCCGATCCGCAAAACACCTTGGTGCTGGAGACAACCAAGGGCCCTGTCGTGATCCGGCTGCGCAACGATATCGCGCCGGCTCATGCCGAGCGGCTGAAGCAGCTTGCGCGCGACGGCTTTTACAACAACGTGCCGTTCCACCGCGTGATCGCAGGCTTCATGGCGCAGACCGGCGACGGCGAACGCGGCGACGGCCGCGGCAAGTCGAAATACCCGAACATTAAGGCCGAGTTTTCTCAGGTTCCGTTCCGGCGCGGCATTGTCGGCATGGCGCGGGCCAGCGATCCGAACTCCGCAAATTGCCAGTTCTTCATCACCTATGCCGACGCTCCGCATCTGAATGGCCAATACACCGTGGTCGGCGAAGTTGTGTCGGGCATGGACAATGTCGACAAGATCAAGAAGGGCGAGCCAGTGCAGGACCCTGACCGCATTACGCGCGCCTTCGTGCAGGCCGACAAGAAATAGGAGATCTGACATGGCCGATCCGGAAAACACATTGAAGCTCGAAACCACCAAGGGCGACGTCGTCATCGAGATGCGTCCCGACCTCGCGCCCAACCACGTGGCGCGTATCAAGGAGCTGGTGCGCGAAGGCTTCTATGACGGCATCGTGTTTCATCGCGTGATCGACGGCTTCATGGCGCAGACCGGCTGTCCGCAGGGCACCGGCACCGGCGGGTCCGGCAAGAAGCTGAAGGCCGAATTCAACGCTGAGCCGCATGTGCGCGGCGTCGTCTCGATGGCGCGCGCGCAGAATCCGGATTCCGGCGACAGCCAGTTCTTCATCTGCTTCGACGATGCGACTTTTCTCGACCGGCAATACACCGTGTGGGGCAAGGTGATTTCGGGCATGGAGAATGTCGACAAGATCAAGCGCGGCGAGCCGGTGCGCGACCCCGACAAGATCATCAGGGCAACGATCGCTGCGGATGCTTGAGCGGCGACGCGCTCTTTGGCTTCGTCATGCCCGGGCTTGACCCGGGCATCCATCGACTTCCGAGAGGATGGATTGCCGGGTCAAGCCCGGCAATGACATTTTGATAGAATGCGTACCGACCTCTTCGATTTCGACCTGCCGCCCGAGCGCATTGCCCTGCGGCCCGCCTCGCCACGCGATTCTGCGCGGCTGATGGTGGTGCGGCCCGGCAAAACGCCGGAGACGCAGGACCAGATTGTCCGCGACCTGCCCGAGCTTTTACGTGCGGGAGACGCGCTTGTCGTCAACGACACCAAGGTGATCCCGGCGCGGCTGTCCGGCCGCCGCATCGGTCGCGGCGAGGAACCGAAGATCGAGGCGACGTTGCACAAGCGGCTCGACGGCTCGCGCTGGCTTGCCTTCGTCAAACCGGCCAAACGGCTGCAACAGGGCGACACGATCCGCTTCGGCGACGAGGGCAAGGTCTGCTTCCTTGGCCAGCTCGATGCCACGGTAGCGCACAAGGGCGAGAGCGGTGAGGTGACGCTGGCCTTCGCGTTCCATGGCGCAGTGCTCGATCAGGCCATCGCCGAGCGTGGTGAGATGCCGCTGCCGCCCTACATCGCCGGCAAGCGCAAGGCCGACGAACGCGATGCGACCGATTATCAAACCATGTTCGCGCACGAGGAGGGGTCGGTCGCCGCGCCCACTGCCGCGCTGCATTTCACGCCAGACCTCGTTGCACGCCTGCAGGCGGCAGGTGTAGTGCTTCACACGGTGACGCTGCATGTCGGGGCGGGGACCTTCCTGCCGGTCAAGGCCGAAGACACCGCCGCACACCGCATGCATGCGGAGTGGGGCGAGATCGATGACGATACGGCCGCAGCGCTGAATGAGGTGCGGGCGCGGGGAGGACGCATCGTGCCGGTCGGGACCACCGCGCTGCGGCTTCTGGAAAGCGCGGCCGACGAGGCGGGCAGGGTGCATCCGTTCCGTGGCGACACCGACATCTTCATTACGCCGGGTTACCGGTTCCGTGCCACCGATCTTCTGATGACAAATTTTCACCTGCCGCGTTCGACCCTGTTCATGCTGGTCTCGGCCTTTTCGGGGCTTGGGACGATGCAGCGCGCCTATGCGCATGCGATTGCGGAGGGCTACCGCTTCTATTCCTACGGCGACGCCTGCCTGTTACACCCGCAACTATGACGAAGCGCTTTTCCTTCCATCTGATTGCGACCGATGGCGCCGCGCGCGCCGGCGAGATCGAGACCGCGCATGGCCGGATCGCGACACCGGCGTTCATGCCGGTCGGCACCCAGGCAACGGTGAAGGCGGTGACGACCGACGATGTCGCCCGCACGGGCGCCGACATTCTCCTTGCCAACACTTATCACCTGATGCTGCGGCCGGGTCCGGAACGGGTCGCGGCACTCGGCGGCCTGCATTCCTTCATGAACTGGCACAAGCCGATTCTGACCGATTCCGGCGGCTTCCAGGTCATGTCGCTGTCGCAACTGCGCAAGATTGACGAACGTGCGGTGACGTTCCGGTCGCATCTCGACGGTACGACGTACGAACTCTCGCCCGAGCGCGCGGTCGAAATCCAGCGGCTGCTCGGTGCCGACATCTCGATGCAACTCGACGAATGTCTGCGGCTGCCCGCGAAGCGCGAGGAGATTGAGCGGGCGATGCAGCTGTCGCTGCGCTGGGCGGAGCGCAGCAAACGCGCCTTTGAGGGAGCGAAGCCTGGTTACGCCCTATTCGGCATCGTGCAGGGTGGTGACGATCCGGATCTTCGCGTGGAGAGTGCGCGCGCGCTGGTAGGTATGGATTTTCAGGGCTACGCAATCGGCGGGCTTGCGGTCGGCGAACCGCAGGCGGTGATGCTCTCGATGATCGACATCGTTGCCCCGGTGCTGCCGGCCGATCGCCCGCGCTATTTGATGGGGGTCGGCACGCCTGACGACCTGATCGAGGCGGTGTGGCGGGGCGTCGACATGTTTGATTGCGTGATGCCGACGCGGAATGGCCGCCATGGCCTTGCCTTCACCCGGTATGGCCCGGTCAACCTGAAAAATGCGCGTCATGCCGACGATCCGCGTCCGTTGGACGAAACGAGCGGCGATCCGGTCACCCGAACCTATTCGCGCGCCTATCTGCATCATCTTGTGAAAGCCAACGAGACGCTCGGAGCCATGCTGCTGACCCAGGTTAATCTCGCCTATTACCAGACGCTGATGCGTGGTGCGCGCGAGGCGATCGCGGCCGGCACCTTCTCGGCCTACCGGGATGCGGTGAAGCGGGGCTGGGACGCGGGCGACATCGCGCCGCGCTGATTTCGGGCAATCGTTCCACCGGCCGGGAGTCACAGATCGCGGTAGATGTCCCGGATTTGTGCTCTGAACCATGCGTGTTTGGCGTCGCGCTCGTTGCGAATGTGCCAGACCATGCTGGTCGTGATCGTGCCGACATCGAGCGGCACCGGGCGCTTGACCAGCCCGAAGGATCGTTCGAACACGCTCGATGCCAGCTCGGTGAAGACCCCGATCATATCGCTGCGGGACAGCAGGTGCGGGACCGCCGTGAAGTTCGACACCGACACCAGTGGATCGCGCCGCAGATTGAAGCGTGCCAGCAGCTCGTCGAAGATTGCGGTGCGCGCCCCTGTCGCACTCACGATCAGATGCGGATAGGACAGGACCGCGCCGATGTTGAAAGCCTTGCGTGCCTTTGCGAGCGGATGCTCGCGGTGGAACACGCAGAACAGTTGCTCCTCGTGAAGCCGCTCGGTGTTCAGATGGGGCGGCTTCTCGTCGTGCCAGGCGAGCGCGATATCGGTCTGATCGTCGTCCAGCAGGCCCATGGCGAGCGTGCGGTCGGCAGTCACCACATGAAGCGACATGTTCGGCGCGTAGCGGCGCATCCGGTCGAACAGCGCGGGCACGATGGCGAGACTGAGCCGGTCCGGCGCCGAGAGGCGCAGCGTTCCCGACGCCTGTGCCGGGTTAAACCGCTGACCCTCGCCGAGACAGGATTCGATCTTTTCGATGGCCTCGCGCAGCGGCTGCCGGATCGCTTCCGCGCGCGGCGTCAGGACGAGACCGCCCCTGGGCCCGCGGACCAAAAGATCGTCGCCGAGCAGGTTTCGCAGCCGGCGCAGCGCGTTGCTGATAGCGGGCTGCGAGCGATGCAGGATGTCGGCCGAGCGGGTGACATTGCGCTCGGTCAGCAGCGTGTCGAGGACCCGCAACAGGTTGAAATCGAGCTGATTGAGGTTCATGCGGCATTCATAAGCTGAATGAGCTGGATTGGTATTATAAATTTGGAAAATGAGGAAGCCTGCCTATCCTGCGTCGGCAGAGGTCCGGCGCAACGGACCCGCACGGGGAGGACGTGGCATGCTTTCAAGGCGTTTGTTCCTGAACGGCGCATTGGGCGCTGGCGCGGTGCTGGCTTCAGCGCGGGCGCCCGTCGCGATCGCTCAAATTTCGCAACCGCAGCGCAAGCGAATGATCGTCGATTCCCAGGTCCATATCTGGCAGGCCAATACCCCGGAACACCCGTGGGTGCCGGGGGCGACGGCGCAAATGGCCGAACCTTTCACGATCGAGAAGCTGGTCGCTGCGATGGATGAGGCGGGGGTCGATCGCGCCGTGATCGTTCCGCCCAGCTGGGTCGGCGACCGCATCGACTATGCGCGCGAAGCGGCAAAGCGCTATCCGCAAAGATTTGGCGTGATGGGCCGGCTTCCGCTAAAGACACCACAGACCGCCGACGAGCTTGCGCGCTGGAAAGCGCAGCCCGGGATGCTCGGCATCCGCCTGACATTCCTTGGTCCGGCCGCCGGTATGCTGACCGACGGAACGACAGACTGGTTGTGGCCTGCAGCGGAGAAGGCGGGCGTGCCGATCATGTTCCTGACCGCGGGTACGCTGCCGCTATTTGGCCGCATCGCCGAGCAGCATCCGGGGCTCACGCTGATCATCGATCACATGGGCATCTCGTCGCAGGTGGTCGCGCAAAAGAAGGTGCCCGAGGCCGTCGACGCCGCGGCGGCGTTGGCCAAATATCCGAATGTCTCGGTCAAACTGTCGGCGGCACCGGCCTATTCGTCGGAGCCCTATCCGTTCAACGACATGAACGATCACATCAAGCGGCTTTTCGACGTCTATGGACCGCAACGCAGCTACTGGGGCTCCGACATCACGCAAGGATTCGCCAAAGCATCGTACAAGGAGCGCATCGCGCATTTCCTGCATGAGCTGAAATTCCTGTCGGAGGAGGACAAGGACTGGGTCATGGGCCGCGCAATCCTATCGAGGCTGAACTGGACGTAACGCCGACGAAAGCTCACAGCGTTTTTCACTGAGAGACAATCAGAAAAGGGGGGAGACCATGACATACGCAGACAAAGGCAGCGATCCGAAGCCGATGGTCCCGGCATTGCGCGGTCTCTACGAGAATGTTGCCGAGCTTTACTGGCCGCTGATCCGCGTAACGGCGGGGGCGATCCTGTTCACGCATGGCTGGCCGAAGGTCATGGCGGGCGTGCATGTCTTTGCGGCCAACAGTCTCGCAAAGCGCGGAATCGAGCCGGCTCTGTTCTGGGCTTATGTGGTGGTGTTGCTCGAAACCGTCGGTGCGATTCTCATCATACTAGGTTTGTTCACACGGGCGGTTGCCGCGCTGCTGGTGATCGAATTCGTCGTCATCATTTTCGTGCAGATGCCGAACGGCTATTCGTGGGTCAACCGCGGCTATGAATATCCGCTATTCTGGGGGCTCATCTTTGTCGCGATGCTGCTGCGCGGCGGCGGGCCATATTCGCTCGACCGGAGGCTGGGCCGCGAAATCTGAACGGTCCGGCAGGACTGGATTTTGGGACTTGCCCTTGTGGCGCAAAGTCTGCTTTTTGGCGCCTGATTGGGAGGATTATGCCAATGCATCACCACAGCAAACCTGCACTCCGGCTCCGCGTCGCAGGCCTTGTTGCCGCGGGGCTGGCCGCGATGTTGCTCGCGCCGCTGCCTGCGCTTGCACAAGGCAAATATCCGGACAAGCCGGTCAAGATCATCCTGCCGTTCGGAGCGGGCGGCGTGGCCGATATCACGACGCGCCTTGTGGCCGAGAAGCTTGGTGAGAAGCTCGGGCAGCGGTTCGTGGTCGAGAACAATCCGGGCGCAGGCGGGATCGCTGCAGCGCGTGCGGTTCTGGGATCGCCTGCGGACGGCTACACGCTTGCGGTCCTGACGAACGGCACCGCGGTTAGCGTTGGGCTGTTCAACAAGCTGCCGTTCGATCCGGTCAAAGACTTCGCGCCAGTTTCGGCCATGGGCTATTTCGATCTGATCCTCGTCACCAATGCCAATGGGCCCTACAAGACGCTTGGCGATTTCGTGAAGGCCGCAAAGGAGAAGCCGGGCCAGCTCAACATTGGCACCATCGCTGCCGGTTCGAGCCAGAATCTCGGCGCCGAATTATTCAAGTCGGTGTCCGGTCTCAATGTGGTGATCGTGCCGTTCAAGACCTCAGGCGACGTGCTGGTCGGGCTCGAGCGCAACGACGTGCAGATGGCGGCCGAGTTCTATGCCGCGCTGCGCGGTGGTCTGGATGCGAAGAAGTTCATTCCCGTCGCAGTCTCGGGCACCAAGCGCGGGGCGTATCTCCCTGACGCGCCGACCGCGAAGGAGGCGGGCGAGCCGAAATGGGAGGTCACGTCCTGGAACGCGATCTTCGCGCCGGCCGGAACGCCGCCGGATGTGATCGCGACGCTTAACAAGGCGCTGAACGAGGTCTTGGCTGATCCCGAGGTGAAAAAGAAGGCGCTGGAGCTCGGCATCGATGCCCGCGGCTCGACTCCGCAGGAGATCCAGGACCGGTTGAAAGCCGACATCGTGAAGTGGTCTGATGTGATTGAAAAAGCGGGGATTCAGAAGCGCTGATGACGACCATCGATTTCGCAAAGCGGCGGAAGCCCGCATTCAAGCTGCCGCCGCTTGCGACCGACGCGCATTGCCATGTCTTCGGACCTGGCAATGTCTTTCCCTACGCGCCGAACCGCCGCTACACGCCCGACGATGCGCCGAAGGAGATGCTGAAGGCGCTGCACGACCATCTCGGTCTGACCCGGGCGGTGATTGTGCAGGCGAGCTGTCATGGCAGCGACAACCGCGCCATGCTGGATGCGCTGGCCTGGCAGCCCGAGCTGTATCGCGGCGTTGCGATCATCGACGGCAATACGCCTCCGGCCGATATCCCGGTGATGCACAGAGCCGGGGTGCGCGGCGCGCGCTTCAACTTCGTGAAGCATCTCGGCGGCGCGCCGGACATGGCGGTGTTTGAGAATGTGCTGCGCCGCATCAAGCCGCTGGGCTGGCATGTGGTGCTGCATGTCGATGCGCCGGATATCGTTCCGCTGTCGGATATGATGCGCGGCCTGACGCTGCCGTTCGTGATCGATCACATGGGGCGCGTTCCGGCAAAGGACGGCGTCGACCAGAAGCCGCTCGCGGCGCTGCTCGATCTTGCAAAGCTTGACCGCTGCTGGATCAAGGTGTCGGGCTCGGAGCGGATCGACATGCCGCCCTACGACAAGGCAGTGCCGATCGCGCGCAAGATCGTCGAAGCGCTGCCGGATCGCGTGTTGTGGGGTACGGATTTTCCGCATCCCAATTCCACGCACGAGGCGGACGAGGCCGATCTCGTCGATCTGTTGCCGAAGATCGCGCCCGATCCTGCGCTTCTGAAGAAGCTGCTCGTGGACAATCCCGCCAAGCTTTACGGTTATTGAACCCGCGGCGAACCATCGGGACAGCACGCTGGACCAGCAAAAAGGGCCCGCCAGCTTTGGCGCGCCCTGAAACGTTCTCCCGGTGGTCCGATTTATCTTGCCGTCGTGTCAGTTCTCGTAGGGCATGGCGAGCGCGGTACGAAACTCATGGTCGCAGCGATCGCAGCTCCAGATATTGCTGATCTTGCCGTGGCCGAGGAATTCCGTGGCCGCCGCGGCAAACAGCATTTCACCGCAGGATGGACAAGCCGGACGACGAAACACAGGGTAAGCGACGCGGGCTGGATCGCCGGATGAAAGCCTCATGGACGGTCCTCCTCTCGTTACCCCTCCTCCCTGAATCGGATGTGTAACGTGCATTCGTGGCAACTTCACGACACCCGTTGACAGCGATCGGTCAGATTAAAGGAAAATGCGATGCGAGTCGGCAACGCGGCGGCAGGCTGACGCATGGTTCTATCGGTTCGGGTTGCACTGCAGCAGCGGAATGCCGAAAGGGCGAATTCGTTGTCTTTCGCGCGATGAGAGGGTGATTTGCCGGATTATTTGCCCTGGACCGAGGCCGAACTGGGACATATCGAGCGCGCGCTCAAGCGCTACAAGACTCTCGGCATGGAAGCGAGTGCCGATATCAGCCGAAGCGGGCAGGGCGTCGTGACCCTGTCGCAGGTGGACGCCAGGGTTGCGGATGCGCCGATCATTATCTTCGAGATCCACAAATTGAAGCGCACGGATACTGATCTGCGTGCGCACTGGGTGGTGCAGCTGCAATCGGTCGGCGGCAAGGATCAGGGCATGACGAAGCACGGGTGCGTTTCGGCCGCGGCGGCTGTGTTCGCGCTGGCGAAGGCGGAGAAGGACGCGCAGGAGGGCTTCGTCGCCAAGGATACGTTCGACATGGCCGCAAATGCCTATTGGCTGAAACTGTAGCGGCGCGTCCGGCCGTCGAACGTAATGCGTTTCGACGCGCAACACGACACGCGCGCGCCGCGGTAGCCGCGCCGCATCGGGATGCCTTTCGACGCGCGTCTGTGGCCGGGCGTTACATCGCGGCAAAATTCAAGCTGGACCAGACGGTCCATATACCCAGGGCCACCAGCGATCCTGCAATGATGAGCTTGGCCGGCCTGTTCAGCCGTTCGAAACGATCCGCCAGCATGTCACCCTCCATGGTGTTCCGGCCGGTACGGACTTCACCTGCGCTACATATCACAGAACCGGAACGCGGAATACGGTGGATACGCGGGAGGACGGCACAGGCGGCTTCAGGCGCCCGGGTTGTCGGCCGCGTGCCGACGCTATGCGCGCCACGGTCCCCGGCCAAATGTCAGCGACAACGGGCTCAGGCCCAACGCTCAGGCAAAGTGTTCAGGCCGAACGCTCGGGCGGAAAACGCAGGCGGAAGCCTCAGGTGAAAACTAAGGCCGGATCCTCAGGATTTGCGCCCCTTTGCGGCCAGCAAGGCATCGCGTTCCTTGGTCAGGCGTTCGAGTTCGTCGCTTTGCTGGGCGATCCGGTCCGAGGCCAGCGCCTCGTCTGCCGCGCCCGAGCGTGCCGCGGCCTGCTCGATCAGCTGGCGCAAATTCTCGCGCACAATGGCGATGCGGCGGTCGAGTTCTTCGAGGGACAGGGGATCGGACATGGCAGGTGGCTCGCTTGCGGATGCCTGTCGCTACCGCTCTAAGGGAGTTTGCGGCGCGGGACAACCGGGGACGCGGCAGCAGCTTAGTGAGGACGGCGGCGTGGACATGAAAAATTTGGTGAGCCCGCCGGGATTCGAACCCGGGACCTACTGATTAAAAGTCTGCGAACGCGGCCTTTCTGCACATAACACCAGCGAACATCTCAGCCTCCAAAGGCATCTTTTCATCTTGTTTTTCCGTGGCTTGTTACATACCGTTATTAACGCAGGGTAACAGGGCCAATCAGGCCCGATTTTGTTACCCCGGTGTTTACCCCGGGGAGCGGCTGACCATGGCGCGACTTACTGACGTTTCCATTCGTCAAATGAGGGGCCGGGGTAACAGGTACGAGACGCCGGACACCGGCTGTCCCGGCCTGTATCTGGTCATTCAGCCAAACGGCTCCAAGAGCTGGGCCGTGCGGTATCGATCTCCGATCGAGCTGGACGGGAAGGGGCAGCGGAAGGCCAAGAAGCTGACACTTGGCCCCTGCGCGGAAGGGGCCACCAAGACCGAGATCGGTGGTCCCTTGTCCCTCAGGGGCGCGCGCAAGCTGGCCACCGACGCGATGGTCAAGGTGAAGCTGGGAATTGATCCCGCCTCTGAGCGCCGGGCGGCGGTCGACCAAAGGCGCGAGGAGGCAAAAGTCGACGACACGATCGAGGCGGTGTTTGACCGCTTCATGGTCCGCAGGGTGAAAAAGCGGAGTCAGGTGGCGCTACGCCAAACGTCGCTGGCCGAAGATCGGCGCATGTTCAAGACCCGGATCGCGCCGGAAAAGAAGGTGAGGGGGAAGCCATCCCTTCGCGGCAAGCGCATTCAGGACATCACGAAGCGGGATATTTTGCAGCTCCTCGACTCTATCGTCGACGAGGCGCCGGTCATGGCAAACCGCGTCCTGGCGCTTCTCCGGCGCTTTTTTAATTGGTGCATTGAACAGGCGATGATCGATGTATCGCCATGTGCTGGCGTCCTGCCACCGGGTGTCGAGAAGAAGAGGGAGCGCGTTCTCAATCATCTGGAGATTGTCGCACTGTGGCGCGCAGCGGAGATCAGAGGATACCCGTTCGGGAAGATCGCGCAGCTCTTGCTCTTGACCGGCCAGCGAGTCGACGAGGTGAGGGAGGCGCGGCGGGCCGAATTCGATCTGACTGCCGGAGTTTGGACGATCGCAGGCCAGCGCACCAAGAACGGCGTGGTGCATGACGTGCCGCTGTCTCCGCAGGTGATCAACGTCATCAAGTCTATACCTGAGGTCGATGGTGGCGCACTCTTGTTCGGGCGGATGTTTGCGCGCTCCGATCGTGAGGATGACGATGAGGAACGGGCGGTGTCCGGCATGTCCCGGGCGACATCACTTCTCCGCTCCGATCTTCACAAACAACTTTTGAAAGACGATCCCGCCGCGAACGAGCCAGAGCATTGGACGCTACATGATCTGCGGCGCACCCTCTACACCGGCCTGCAGGAATTAGGATTCTCGATCGAGATAGCCGAGGCCGTCACCAATCATATCAGCGGCACCCGTGCCGGTGTAGCGCGGACCTACGCTCGCCACCGTTATGCACGCGAGAAGCGGGAAGCGCTGGGGGCGTGGGGCAGATATGTCGACGCATTAGTGAGTGGCAAGAACAAGGATGATGCGCTGAGGATTGCTGCGGACGGGATCGAAAGCCGATGGCGAGTGGGGACCGCTGAAATCATGTCGATGCGGGTGTCATCATGAATGATGATGTCCTCATTGATCCACTCGATCCGATCGACGCAACTGAAGTTCAGTATGCGGTATGGCTGACCGATCTCGATCCCAAACAGGCTAGAGAGCTATGCCTTAGGAGTAGGTATGAATCCGCAGTTAGCGAGCTAAAAGAAACCGCGATACCGCCGCGCCGAACGCGCCAATTCAATGATCGAATGAGTCGTTTGCAAACTTTTGTCTTTCGGTACGAAATCGCGATGGAAGAAAAGCGATTGCGAGCTGCGGGGGAGCGGGGGCCTAACGGAAAGGCCAAGCGGCGCATTGCCGATCGACACGGAATTACCGAATCCAAGCTGAAAAAAATGCTCCAGAGGTTTTAGGGACAAGTTTTCTGTTTTCTGTCCCTCGATTAATTTGATCAGTGCCCCAGCTTTATCGCGTGTTCTAACAAAAGGACTCGCGATCAATGTCCAAGAAACCCAAGCGACTTATTCGATCCGCGGCGCTGAAAAAGCGCTACGGCGATGTGTCCGATATGTGGATTTGGCGCCGTCTTCATGACGGCTCCGGCTTCCCGCAACCTTATCGCTTCGGCCGCATCCGGATGTGGGATGAAGATGAGCTGGACGCTTTCGACCGCCAGTGCGCTGGCGGGAGGGAGGCGGCGTGATGACTGATCTCAACGATCTCCGCAAGCCGGTGAAACCCAAACCTGCACCGCAAGACGATGCCGAGCAAGTCCTCGGACGCGAGCCCTTGCGGCCGACTCCGCTGAAATCGGAAACGGATAACAAGAAACAGCATGACTGAAAAACAGAAGAGCCGGCGGGGCGGCAACCCCAACCGGCTCGGAAGTCCTGATCCCATTGCAGCGATCGGCTTCCCAAATAACCCCTCAAGCGCATTTCGGCAAGTCATTGGAGAGCGCCAATGGCTCGCATGAACCACGAGAAAGCCGCCAAGAAATTCTTGAGCTGGCGTCGATCGAGAGGCCTTCCGAACAACGACGTTGAACGCAGCGCTAGCGGCGGCCTAGTGCCAACGCCACGCGGCGATAAACTTGCAGTCGACGCCGCGCGGGCAGAGCGCCAATGGTTGCGCCGGCTGCCTGACGAACTTCGGCAAGCGCTCGATCCGACCTACCAACGAAGAGGGAAGCCGCGGCGCTAAGGCGCCGTTTCCGCTGATCGGGTGTCGGTTGCGTTGCGTGTTGGGCCTGCTCGAAGGTTTCCGCCAGCACAATTCCGACTGACACCCGGCGGCGCATAAAGAGCGCTGGGTCTAGTCTCGATCCTGTCCCCGGTGCCGCGCCCTTCGGGCGCCATGATGAGAGATCGATCGGCTTCGCCCCGGGGCCATATCCGGGGAATTCAAAAGCGGGCAACGCTGCACCCATTGCGACCCGCGACCAAACGGTGCCGGGCAATACCCGGAACGGTCGAGAGGCATCACGGATCATCGGCAGGGGTGACACCCTGATCTGATCTGAGATGTGAGAACGCCGAAAAAAGTTCTCAGGAGGCTCGCGGGGACAACGCGAGGGAAAAGGGCACCTAGTACCTGGACCGGAGTGAACGCCGGTCTCCGCCTAGTCAGCGGCTCTTCGGTGGCCGAGGCCATACCGGAGGGAGGGAAAGGGTTGATGGATTCATGACGTTGATCGGAGATGTTGTTTCCCTGCGCACTTGTGAGCACTTTTGCCGATATTTAGTTAGATCGGTAACTGTGATTCGAGTGCGGTGGATGGCCGGCAAAAGACAACATCCGGAAGAGAATTGGACGGCGGCGCTCGAAGCGATCGCCAGTTCTAACGTTGGCGATCTTGACAAGATCATCCCGCCCGGCCTTCCGGAAATGCAAACCCTTCGGAAACGATCGAAGCGTGATCCGATATTTGCCGAGCGGCTGAGAGCTGCGATCGAGGCGCGCAATAGAAATCCCGGCTATCGGCCCCGCACGTACTCGGCCGAACAATACCGGCAAGCTATCGAGCTAGTGGAGGCGCACCCCACGCGATCGCTCAAGAAAGCATTGTCCTCCGATCGCCCGGCGCATTTGCCGTCGCGCTCCGCGCTTCTGTATCGGGCCAAACGTCGCGCCGAATTTGCCGATCAGCTTGGTGCCATCACCGCTTCGCGACCGAAGCCTAAGCCGAAGATCATCCGCACCTATCGTGATGGTGAACTGCAGCGACACCTTCGGCAAAATGATCTTTATCGAGCCACCATGAAGGCCATCCCACGTTTCGACCCGCAGGCCCGCGAAGATCTGCAGCAAGAATTGATACTTGCCGTGCTGGAGCGGCGAGTTACCGAGTCCGAACTACAGCAAGGCTTCAAGTCGTTTTCAAAGAAGCTGCAAGGCAACATTCATCCCCTTCAATTCGCATCGCTGGATGCGCCCCACCGGGGCGGTGAGAAGGAAACGGAAAGCCTCGTCGACACCCTGACGGCCGATCAGTTTTATGAGGCCGCATGATCCGCGCGAATGACATGGTGCGCCTTTCCGGCGGACGGATGATGCGCGTGCTGCAGGTTTTTGGCGACTATGCCAGATGCGTTTTCGTCGACGCCGAAGGCCGCATTCGATCGCGCTGGTTTGTCGCTGACGATCTACACCCGTGGTGGCTGACCGCTGGCCCGCGGTGTCTGTGGCCGGAGGTAACGGACCTTCCGGACGATCCCTCGATTATGTCGACCGACAAGCGAAGGAAACGGACGAAGCCTAAGGCAAGCAAGAAACTCAAAAAGGCATCCGCATGACCGATGACCAGGTGAAACACATCCTTGATGAGATCGCGGATTGGCGATCGGGGCGTCTCTGGGGTGCTACCGAGATCGCGGCTTTTGCGGGTGTGAGCTGCGACACTATCCGGCGCTGGGCGGACCTTCCGGATTGTCCGATCAGCAAGCCCCACGGAAGGCTTTTCGTCACCCGCGCCGATCTTCTGAGGTGGCTGAAGGCCAAATAGCCGGAACCTTTCTGCATTCTGCATAGGTTTGCCCAGTGTAATTCCCGCGCCGGCCGCGCCATACACTGGCGATGCGATTTTGGCCCCGCCGATCTCTTGAAGAGAAAGCCGCGACCCTTGCGGCGCCCGATGCCGAACTGCTCGCCCTATTCGGCGTGACGGCGGGGCCAATCGCGGTGTCGCGTGCCGAGGCACTATCGGTGCCTGCAGTCAACTGTGCCATCCGCTGCATCTCGGAAGCCTGCGCAACACTCGATCGCCGGGTCATGCGGATCGAGCCTGACGGGAGTCTCGTCCCGGATGATCAACATCCTGCGGCACGTCTGCTCATGGGCGATGTGAATCCATGGCTCGGATCGAGCGAATTCATCCGTGATCTCGTCGCGCAAGCGCTGATGGATGATGCAGGCGGACTTGCTTTCGTCAACCGCGTCGACGGCAAGCCCATAGAGCTGATTCACTACCGCGGCGGCGTGATCGGTGTGACGATCGAGGACACCGGGGAGCCGCTCTACAAGATCAACAATCGTCCGGCGAAGGCCAGAGACATCCTGCATCTTCGCGGTCCGTTCAACAAATCTCCGCTGAGTCTGGCTGCGCAAGCCATCGGCGTTGCTTATCACATGGAACGGCACGCCGGCCGCATGTTCAAGAACGGCGCGCGCCCCGGCGGCGTGATCGAAATGCCGCAAAATCAACTTGGAGAAAGGGGCATCAAGAACGTCAAGGCCGGATGGTCGCGAGCGCATGAAGGTGAGGACAAGACCGGCCTGACCGCCGTGCTGTGGGGTGGCGCAACCTACAAGCAATTTACCCTTACCAGCGTCGACGCCCAGTTTCTGGAGCTGCGGAAATTCCAGATTGAAGAGATCGCCCGCGCGTTCCGTGTGCCGGTCGGGATGCTGTATCAGCTCGATCGCGTCACCTGGAGCAACGGTGAACAGCAGGGCAAAGAGTTTCTGACCTACAGCCTTGAGCCGTGGCTGCAGGCACTTGAAAGCGTGTTTTTGCGTGCGCTTTTCAATGAAAATGAACGTAGTCGCTATCGCGTCGTTTTCGATCGTGACGACTTGACACGTGCCAGCCTGACCGAACGCGCAACTGCGATCTCTTCGCTTCGATCCGCTGAGGTGATCAACGCGAATGAGGGGCGCGATTGGCTCGGAATGCAGCCCCGCGATGGCGGCAACGAGTTCAAGAACCCAAACATCACGACCACCACCACTACTACATCACGGGGGCGCGAGGATGCTTGATCTCGCCCACCTGGACGATCTCGTCGAAGATCAGGACCGCGGTGCTGAAATGACCGTTGTGCATCCTGTCACCGGGGAGGCCATGCCCGACATGGTTTTCATCGTCGCCGGGCCGGACTCGGATATCCAGCGCCGCGCTCGTCTCAGGCTATCCGACGATCTCCTGCAGTATCGCCACCACGTGCCGGCGCACGATCGGGAGCGGTTTGAAATCGAATTCCTGGCCCGTTGCGTGATCGGCTGGCGCATACGGCAAGGCGGTCGCGAGGTCGAATTCAGCCATTCCAACGTGGTGAAGCTGATCACCAAACACCGCTACATCCGGCAACAGCTGCAGGCTTTCACCGAAGATCGAACGCCGTATTTCGCGCGCACACCGTTCATTGAGGTGGCGGCATGAACCTTGAGTTCAAAGCGGCGCTTTCGGTCGACGATGCCGGCCTGATCACTGGATTGGCTTGGCCCTTCGGTTCCCCGGATCGTGTGGGTGACGAGATCACCCCGGGCGCATTCAAGAGCGCGAAGGCACCGCTTCCAATCCTTTTTGCACACGACCCCAAGGCGCCGCTTGGCGCCTGGGACTCTATCGCGGAAACGAAAGCCGGGCTGGAGGTGAAGGGCCGACTCCTCGTCGACGAGGTGACGCGCGCAAGAGAAGTCCGGGCGCTTGTGAAGAGCGGTGCCATCACGGGGCTATCGATCGGTTTTGTCACCAAAGCCGCGAAGGCGAAGGCCGGCGGCGGGCGAACGATCAGTGCAATCGAGTTGGTCGAGATCAGCCTCGTGACCGTGCCGAGTCATCCGGGCGCCCGCGTTCGATCGGCCAAGTCCGCAATGCAGGCCATCGCGTTGGCCGATGCCATCAACCGCGCCGCGTTGGCGCTTTCTGTGAGGTGAAGAGAAGATGATCCACAATCGAAAGTCCGCGCTTTTGCGCGGCGCGATCGAATTGAAGGATGCCGGAGACGATCCGAATGAGATCGTACAGAAGGCGCTCAATGATCTGACGAAATCGGTCGACGATCGGCTCAAGGCGCTGGAAGAGAAGGGCGTCGACCCCAAGCTGATCGAGCGGCTGGACCGGATCGAGGCGAAGGTCAATCGCCCTGGCACCGATCAGGACGGTGATGACGAATCGATCGAGCACAAGGCCTTCGACGTCTTTCTCCGCAAAGGCCGGGAGGCTCTTGGCGCCGACGAGGTGAAGACCCTCAGGGTGTCCGATGATACGGCCGGCGGCTATCTGGCTACGCCCGAATTCGTCGCTGAGGTCGACAAGAACCTCGTACAGTTTTCGCCTATCCGTGCCGCTGCGCGCGTAGGCCAAACCGCATCCGGTAGCGTGATCATTCCCAAGCGCACCGGCCGTCCTACCGGTTCATGGGTAGGCGAAACCGAAGCCCGTCCTGGAACCGAGTCGACCTACGGTCAGGCAGAAATCCCGGTTGACGAGATGGCCTGTTACGTCGACGTGTCCAACAAGCTTCTGGAGGACGCGGCAATCGACGTTTCGGCGGAGGTGGCCTTCGACGTAGCCGAGGAATTCGGCCGCATGGAAGGCGAGGCCTTTGTCATGGGCAACGGTGTCAAGAAGCCGCTGGGCTTCATGTCGGATGCCAATGTCGCCTTCACGGTATCCGGCAGCGCATCCGTCATTGCGGATGCGGATGGAACGGTCGACGGCATCATTGACCTGATGTACGCCCTGCATCCTTTCTACCGGAGCCGCGGCGCGTTCATGGCCAATGGCCTGACGATCGCGGCGCTGCGCAAACTCAAAGACGGTGACGACAAGTATATCTGGCAACCGGCCCTTGTGGCAGGCCAGCCCGATACGCTTCTGGGCCGTCCGATCGTCGAGGCACCGGATATGCCGGCGATCGAGGCCGGCGCCTTCCCGCTGGTCTTTGGTGACTTCGCCAGCGCCTTCCGGATTTACGACCGCGTTGGCCTTTCGATCCTTCGCGATCCCTATTCTCTGGCCACCACGGGATGCACTCGTTTCCACGCTCGCAAGCGTGTCGGTGCCCGTCTGGTTCGCCCTGAGGCGATTCGCAAACTCAAGATCGCAGCGAGCTAAGGAGCACATACGATGCGAGATCAAGCGCACAACCTCACGCTGCGGCCGGTCATTGCGCCTGCAGCCAATGCCAATCTGGGCACCACGCCGCTCGTCGGTGCCATCATTGATCGGCAGGGCTTCGAGAGCTTGACCTACGGAATCATCACGGGAACGCTTTCGGATGCCGACGCGACCTACACCGTGCTTCTGGAAGAGTCAGACGCGGCCAATATGAGCGGCGCCAACGCCGTGGCGGATGGCGACCTGATCTACACTGAGGCAAGCGCCGGCTTTGTCTTCTCTGACGATGGGGTGACGCGCAAGCTCGGATACATCGGGAGCAAGCGCTACACGCGCATCACCATCACGCCCGCCGCTGCAGATTCCGGCAACAGCCCGATTGCAGCGATCGCCATTCTGGGCGGCCCGCATGTCCGGCCGGTCAGCTAACGGGAGATCATCATGAGCCTATACCCCGTAGCCGGATCGAAGATCTTCATCGGTGGCGTGAAGAGCGATCAAGAGGACGACTTCGACGCCTCTGACTTCGCAGCCGAGTCCTGGACCGAAATCGATGGCTGGACCCAGATGGGAGCGCTTGGCGACAGCGCCGCGCTGATCACCACGTCGCTGATCAACCGTAATCGCGATATCAAACAGAAGGGAACGAAAAACGCGGGCAGCATGCAATGCGTCTTTGCCCATATCGCAACGGACGAGGGGCAAATTGCGCTGATCGCTGCATCTCAGGCGAACGACAATTACGCCTTTCGCGTTGATTTCACGGATGGCACCAAGCGCTATTTCGTTGGCCTCGTCATGAACGCAATCGAGGCCGGCGGCGAAGCCAACACGATCCGGAACCTGCAGTCGACGATCGAGATCAACAGCAACATCGTATCGGTTCCGGCATCCTGAGGTGACACATGGCTGATCTTTCAATCACTGCAGCGAACGTGGTGCCGCAAGCCGGTGCAACGATCGATTTCAGCCGCAAGGCGGGGGCGACCGTCACCGCTGGCCAGATGGTCTATCTCGATCCCGCAACCAATCGCTGGAAGCTGGCGGATGCGGATCACGCGACCCAAGCCGTACAGGAAGCTGGCGGCATGGCCGTATGCGGTGCGGCCGATGGCCAGCCGCTTGCAGTCCTGACCGCAGGTGACGTGGCGCTCGGAAGCGTCCTGACGGCTGGCGCCCGCTACTACCTGAGTTCCACGGCGGGCGGCATTCAGCCGGAAGCCGATCTGTCCGCAGGCGAAGAGATCAACCTGATCGGCATGGCGAAGAGCGCCACCGTGCTGGCCGTCCGGATCACCCGGCCGGGCGTCACGGTCCCGGTCTAATGCCAAGGCGGGCACCCCGGATATGCGGATGCGGCCGGCGTGTCGCATCCGGTGCCCGGTGCCCGTGTCAGGCGAAGGCCAAGGCCGATCGAGACCGCAACAGGCCATCGGCACGCCAGCGCGGTTACGACAGGGAGTGGCAACAGGCTGCAGCCGCCTTCCTGAGAGAACCTGGGAACGATCTGTGCGGGTGTGGAAGGCCAGCCGTTGTTGTGATGCACATCCAGAGCATCACCAAGCGTCCCGATCTCCGGATGGTGCGATCGAACTGGAAGCCGGGCTGTCACCGATGCAACGCCAAGCAGGCACACGAAGAGGCCCGGGGGGTGGTCGACAACTTTGGCAAAACGCGCCGGGACCGCTCCGGTCCCGTCGCGCGACATTCGCAGAATTTGAGGTTCCATGATCGTCTCGATTGACGAAGCCAAGGTCGCTCTGGGCGTCACTGAAAGCACCGATGATGCGCTGATCGAGCGCCTTTCGCGTGCCGCTGAGGCGCGGATCAATGCGCTTCTGGGCAGCGATCTCGATCCCGAAAATGTGCCGGACGATCTTCGCCAAGCGATCACGCTTTTGCTCTGTCACTGGTACGAAAACCGCGAAGCCGCACTCGTTGGAGTGTCAGCCCAGAGTATCCCGCACGGTGTTTGGGACATCGTGAACGAACATCGGCCATTCAGTTTCGGACTAGATGACGACGAGGGCGCCGCATGAGCGAAGCATCCTTGGCCGTCCAGAAAGCCATTCGATCCCGACTGATCGGAACTCCGGCGCTCGTCGCACTCGTGCCGGCGGACCATATCCTCGATCGCAATCAGCGGCCGGCGCCTGATCCCTCGATCGTCCTGGGCGAAGATCAGGTGGTCAATCCCGGGGTGACGATCGCGCGTGACGTGGTGAGGGTCTACAGCACCCTTCATGTCTGGAAGCGGGAACCAAGCCTTGCGGGCGTCAAGAGCATCGCTGGAGAGATCGCGAAGGCCATCTGGTTTGGCCCCGGCCTCGATCTCGAGACCGGATATCAGTGGTGCGACTCCGTGGTCGAATCCTTCCGGGCTTTGCGTGATCCGGATGGCGAAACTTCTCACGGTATCCTGACGATCAACAGCCTTGTCCGGGTGCTGCAATGAGGGCAGGGCGCCTTGATACCTCGATCGCAATCCAGCGCGTGAGCACCGTCCTGGACGAAGCTGGGACGCCGCAGGAAACCGTTACTACTATCGCTACCCCCCGGGCACAGGTCATTCAGTCCAGCACCGAAGAGTTTATGCGTCATGGCGCGGTCGACGAGACCGTGACGGTGTTCCGCATTCGCTGGATCGAAGGCATCACGCTTGCCGATCGCGTCCAGCACCTTGGCCAGAGTTACAACATCAAGGAATTGAAGCCGATCGGCCGGCGCCGTGGCCTCGATCTCCGCACTGTGGCGGTGGCCTAATGCGCGGAGTCAAACCTCGTCTCGTTGTCAGCAATCCAGACACCGTGTCGCCCGTGCCGGCGCCACCGTCGCACCTGCCCAGCGCGGCAAAGGCCGAATGGAAGCGCGTTGTCCCTGACTTGATCGCCCGCGGAATCTTCACTGATCCGCCCCTGGTCGAGAACTATTGCGCGGCCGTTGCCGGTGCTCGAGAAGCTCAGAAGGCACTTAAAGGACGTGTCATGCTGGGTGAGAAAGCCCACCCAGCCGTCAGGATGCATCAACAATATCTCGAGATCGCGCGCCGGCACGCGGCGGAACTGGGCCTCACCCCGATCGCCCGCCAGCGCACGGCGCCGATCGCGAAGCCCGACGAGGCCGACGATGAATGGGCTTGATTGGATCTTCGATAGTTCACCGATCGACGATCCGGCCGGACATGGGGAACGCGCCGTGCGGGCCCTCCGCAAGCTGAAGCACCCCAAGAGCACCGCGCCCAATCTCGCCTTTCAGCTCGATCCGCCGTTTGAGCGGATCGTGCGGCGCATCTATGGGCCGAAGAATGAGAACGGCGGGCGCCTTGTCCGGACCGTCTATTTTCAGGTCGGGAAGGGCAGCCGCAAGACGTCCCTGGCTGCAGCTCTTGGACTCCTCCACACCTTCGGACCGGAGAGGATTGCCCGCGGCGAAAACGTGGTCGCTGCAGCTGATCGAAAGCAGGCCCGGATAGCGTTTGAAGAGGCGCTGGCGATCGTCGAAACACAGGCCGGACTATCTTCAAAGGCCCGGCCCGTCGACAGCCGCAACCGGATAATTCATGTGCCATCCGGATCGAGGTTTGAAGCGATCTCGAGCGACGCCCCGACACAGCATGGCCGCACCCCCCAATTCATTCTGGTCGACGAGCTATGGGCGCACAAAAAAGCCGATCTCTGGCATGCGCTACGGACCGGCGCGACCAAAACACCCGGATCGTTGCTGATCGTTGCCACCACGGCCGGCCGCGGCAACGAGTCTCCGGATTATCCGGTGTACGAATACGCCCGCAAGGTACAGGCTGGCGAGATCATCGATCCAACCTTTTTGCCAATCATCTTCGAAGCCGATCAGGGCGTTGCCTGGGATGACGAAGAGGTTTGGCGCAGTGTCTTGCCGGGCCTTCAATACGGCTACCCTGATCTTCCGTCTCTTCGCCAGCTCGCACGCGAGGCGCGGGAGCGGCCGGCTGATAGAGCGTCGTTCGAGCAATTCTTTCTCGGCATCCGTCAGGCCAACAGCCTGTCCCCCTTTGTCGAGATGGCCGTGTTCGATCAGGGCCGCTCAGACATCGATCTGGAGGCCCTGCAGGGCCGAGAATGCTGGGTGGCAGTCGACTGCAGCACCACGACCGATCTGACGGCCGTGGTGGCCGTCTTTCCCGATGGTGAAGACTACCTATGCGCCGCATGGGGCTTTGTGCCGTCCGACAACCTGCAGGGAAGGGCGGATCGAGATTGCGTTCCTTATCCCGTGTGGTCGCGCGAGGGCTGGATCATCCCGACACCCGGCAATGTGATCGATTATCGCGCCGTGCTCGATCATGTCCGCGACCTGTGCGATCGTTTCCATGTGAGGGAGATTGCTTTCGATCCGGCCTATGCTCAGCCCGTCATGGGGCCACTGACGGATGACGGCTATCCGTGCATCACATTGCGTCAGGGGTGGGTGACACAAAGCCCGGCGCTTAATGCGCTGGAACGCGAGATCAGAGCCGGCCGGCTGAAATGGGACTCTCCTGTCCTGAGGTGGTGCATGGAAAACGTCTCGATCCATACCGACAGCGCCGGCAATCGCACGATGCACAAGGGCAAGTCTCGCGATCGCATCGACCTTGCGGTGGCGCTCTGGATGGCCATGTCACGCGCGACGGCCGGTGACCCGGTTTCGATTTACGATTCCGACGAGTGGTCGGATGACCTGGCGGTGTTCTGAATGTCACCCGATGCTGAGCTGCAGAAATACATTGCCGATCTTCCTCGTCAGATGCGTGCTGAGTTATCCGCCGTGATCTCCGAAGAGGCGCAAGGTTTATCCGACGCGCAACGCGATCGACTGCAGTCAATGCTGCAGCCGCCAGAGGAAGAGGGCGACCTTCTGGAATCGTGCCGCGTCGACGAGGGCGCGCATGATCTGGAGAAGATGGTCCGGGCAGGCGGCGATCTAACGACCGATGATGACTACGATCACGCGCTTGGTTTTGAATACGGGACAAGCCGACAACCGGCTCGATCGTTCTTTTGGTCGACGATCAGGGAGAGACGTGAGGCGATGTTCCAGCGCATCGGTGCCGCAGTCCAGAGGGCGTTGGGATGAATGAATGCGCGCGTGAGCTGGAATTTGCGGGCGGCCGATACGTCTTCTGTCTGAATGATCCGAAGGTGCTGGCCGTCCTGAATGGTACCGGGCCGCGATGCGCCCGCGTTCGATCGGGTGTCCTGACACTCGATCCGCTCAGAGGCGCCAACGGTGACACGCCAGCCGCTTGTCTGAGACGTTTTGAGGACGGGGCCTATTCGCTCCCGGATATCGAGCGAATCCTTCTGTACGGACTCTGGGGAGGCGGAATGAGCCTGTCCGACGCGAACGGCCTGATCACTGAGCACGTCCGGGGAAAGCCGATCGCCAGCAATGCCGCCTTGGCCTTCGAAGTCCTGGCGGCGCTTTTCATAGGAGCGGCCGATGCCGGCGCCAGCGCTTAGTTTCCCCGTCCGGGCCAACCTGGATGATTTCAATAAGGGCATGTCGCGCATTGCGACAGGCGCCCGTCGCGCCACTCAGCTTGCGGTCGAGAATTTCGACAAGATCCCCGTAGGTCTGGGCCGGGCGTCGCGACTGGCGATCGGCCATTTGCGCGACCTGGACCGCGAGTCCGTGCGATCTCTGGGCCGCATGGCCACGACCTTCGGTGCAGCGGCCGTCACCGCTGGCGCCTTGGTCAAGGTGATTGGTCAGGCGCGCGAACAGCTTTCCGAAATGGTCGACGTTGCGGACAAGGCGCGCGATCGGGGCGTTGGCGGAAATTTCTTTCAGCGCTTCATTGCAGAGTCGAACCGACTGAAGGTCGAGGCGGGCGATCTTGAACAAGCGCTTTCCAATGCCTTCCGGGCGACGCAGGAACGATCACCGATCAATCTGAGCGAATGGGAAACCGCAGGCGAGACCATTACGGAGGTCGAAAAGGCCCTTCGCGTCTATCAGGCCACCGGGACCAAGCTGGAGGGCCTCGTCCTTTTTCGGGATGCTCAGTCGCAGGAACAAAAGATCATTGCCGTACTCAAGGCCATGACTGAGCTGGAGGCGGCCGGGCGCCGGCTGGAAGCGCTGCAGCTTGGCGAGCTGATGTTCGGTCAGAAATTCGTCGACAACATCCGCACCGGCAAGACCAGCGCCGAGCAGATGCTCCGCACCATGGAGCTAACCGGAGCCGCGGCTACGGGAATCTTCTCTGACGAGATGATCAATCGCGCCAAGGATGTCGACGACAAACTCCGGATGGCACAGAACACGTTGTCGCGCGAGATGCGCCCGACGATGGAAACGCTGGCGAAGTCTTTACTGGATATCAAGTCCTACTGGGCCGATATCGTCGACCTGATCGGGCGGGCATTCCGAGCAATCAATCAATTCGATCTCGCAGTGAAGAAAGACGAGTTGGCAAGAGTCAACCGCGCGATCGAGACAGGCGAAAGCCTGATTCCTGGCGTACCGCGCATTCCGGAGAGTGTTCGATCGGCACTCGGAAAGACGAAGACAATCGACGAAGAGCTGATCGAGCGGCGCGATCAGCTCCAAGCCGAAATCGACAATCTGGAAGGGCGTTTGCGTCCCCGCGTGGTGGTCGACCGCGGCCGCGGTAGCGGTGCGGTACCGACGAGGCGGACCGAAGGCGAGTCCCGCGACCGCTTCGACTCCGCGGTCGACTCGATCGAAAAGCGCATCGCGGCAATGGAAGCCGAGACACAAGCTATCGATCAGGGAACGGCCGCGCGGGAACGCGCGAAGATCGTTGCTGAGCTGGAGACGGTCGCGAAGCAGGCCAATGCAGCGGCCGGCCGCGATGGCACCACAGTGACAGAAGAACAGGCGGCGAAGATCAATCAGCTTGCCGATGCCTGGGCCAACGCTGCGCAGAAATCCGAAGAGGCCCGCGGTCCGCTGCGATCGTACATCCGTGAGGCCAGCGACCTGAATAGAGGCCTCCAGAGTGTCGCGGTCGACGGTCTGCGCAGCTTCGAAGACTCTTTGATCAGCGTGATCAACAAGTCCGCCACATTCAGCGAAGCCATCCGCAATATGGCCGTTTCCTTCATTCAGGACATCACCCGCATGTCCATTCGGGCTGCAACCGCCAATCTCGTTGGCGGCTTGTTCGGCGGTGGCGGCATCACCGGGGCGCTATTTGGCGGCGGGACGGGCGTCATGCACACGCCGGGCGGTTTCTCTGGCGCCTTCCCCCGGCCGTTCGCGTCAGGCGGCTACACCGGTCCTGGCGGCAAGTATGAGCCGGCCGGCATCGTTCACCGCGGCGAATATGTGTTCGATCAATCATCCGTCCAGCGCATCGGCCTTGCCAATCTGTCACGCCTTCACAAGGGCTATGCAGACGGCGGCTACGTCACTCCAGCGCCGCATGGCAGCAACGTCAAGATCGAGATCGTGAATCAGTCGGGCCAGCAAGTCCGCGCCCGTGATGCCGGGGGGCGGCAGGAAAAAGGCATCGATGTTCGGCGGATTATCATCGAACCCGTTACCTCTGATGTTGCGTCCGGCGGTCAGATCAGCTCCAGCCTGGAGCGCCAATACGGCCTCGATCGCACCCGCGGCATGACATGATGATCTGGCTACGGGAAACGCTGGTTTCGGCGCTGCAGCGTCACCTTGCGTCACCGAACGAAGAGCCTGACATCCCGCCGGCCGGATTGCGCATCTGGAAGATATTCTGCGATCTGAATGCCACGCGGGCGATCGGGTTCGGGCCTTGCCCGATCTCGTATCTGGAGATCGAGGCCTATGCTAGCATGATGCGAACACCAATCCGGCCTTTCGAAATCGAGATCGTCAGGGCGCTCGATCGGGCGTTGCTGGAGCATGCCGGCAATCGCGTGAAGCAGGGTGACGCCGAGTCGGTGTCGACGCGCCCCATGTCCCCGGCGCTATTCGATGCGCTGTTTCGTGGTGGAAGGTGAGAGCATCTTTCCACCGGTTGACCACCGTCAGGTGAATCTAATCAGCTTGCGGGTCTTAACCGCGAGGGCTGAGCGATGCGAGCAACAGCGCTACCGATACCGAACACCTACACATCTGACGACCATCACGTGACATTCCACGAAGCCAACGATCTGAGCTTCGCCACCGAATCAGAAATCTTCGGACTGACTGAAGACTTTGGCGATCTGCAATGCCGGATCACCGACACGCGCCATGCGGCGCTCTACTACCGAAGCCTCGGCAATCATGACGCCGTGACGTTGCTGGAGGCGATCGAGCGACGTCTGACCTGGGCGCTGATCGAGGGGCACAAATCGGCTGAGTATTCGCCCATTCGACGAGGGCAGGCTCGTCGCTGAGATCAGCGTCACGCAAGAGGGCGCGCTATCCGCTGTGGTGGCCGTGGCCGCGTGGTGACATCGGCTATCGTGACGCTGAGGCCCGGTTGCCGCTGGGCAGAAATACCCTAGATCAAGAGTCGCCCGTTTTCTTCTTTCCGGGCCTGTCCAACTTGCCGCCGGGCGATGCCCGGCGGCTTTTTAGGCTACCGGCGCTGCGGCCATCGGGACAAAAGCCTGTTGCTGAATTTTAACGAAAGCTCTGCCGAGATGATTTTCTATAATTTTGTAGGCGCCCGTATTCCCCAGCGTGTGCATATAACAGTGATGAATTGTGAGTATCAGGTCCTGAAATTTTTGATCGTCTTCAAGACGGACTATCTCCAAGCCTGCCTTTTCGCATTGTTCAACCTGAAAATGAGTGTTGTGCTCCTTGCGCCAATTCCGTTACCCCATTTGTTACCCGGCCTTGCAATCTTTGTCGCGAGGACACGAAAATCGCGCATAAGTCACTGATAATATTGGTGAGCCCGCCGGGATTCGAACCCGGGACCTACTGATTAAAAGTCAGTTGCTCTACCGACTGAGCTACGGGCTCCGGGGCCGCCCTGAGACAGGGAACCCGGATCAGGTGCGGCGGTTCGGTGAAGGCCGCACCGGATATCACGGTGGTCGCCGCGAATGGCGGGCCGAGACATAAGGCCTGTTTCCCGGCGGGACAATGAAAAAGTCACCGCTTGTCCCCGGCCGCAGCAAAGCCGACGCCGGGCCCCGGCAGGGTCATGCCGTGGCGAAGCGCGCGGTTGCTCCGTCGCTCCCGGCAGGATTTACTGGCCGCCACCCGTAAGTCCGGAGCCGTCCGATGCCCATCGTCAACCGCATTGCCGAATTTCACCCCGAAATCACGGCCTGGCGGCGCGATCTGCATGCCAATCCGGAACTCCTGTTCGACGTCCATCGCACCGCGGCCTCCGTGGCCGAAAAGCTGAAGGCGTTCGGCTGCGACGAGGTGGTGCCCGGGATCGGCCGCACCGGCGTGGTCGGCGTCATCAGGGGCCGCAGGGACGCCTCCGGCGGCCGCGTCCGGGTGATCGGTCTGCGCGCCGATATGGACGCGCTGCCGATCGAGGAAGCGACCGGGCTGCCCTACAAGTCGATCGTTCCGGGAAAGATGCATGCCTGCGGCCATGACGGACATACCGCGATGCTGCTCGGCGCCGCCAAATATCTGGCCGAGACCCGCAATTTCGGCGGCACCGCGGTCGTGATCTTTCAGCCGGCCGAGGAGGGCGGCGGCGGCGGCAAGGAAATGGTCAATGACGGCCTGATGGAGCGCTTCGGGATCGAGGAGGTCTACGGCATGCACAATTATCCCGGCATGCCGGTCGGTCAGTTCGGCATGCGGGCGGGCCCGATGATGGCGGCTGCGGACTATGTCGAGATCGAGATCGAGGGCAAGGGCGCCCACGCGGCGCGTCCGCATCTGGGCATCGATCCGATTCTGGTCGGGGCGCAGATGGTGAATCAGCTGCAGTCGATCGTCTCGCGCAATGTCGATCCGCTGGAATCCGGCGTGGTGTCGATCTGCGTGTTTCAGGCCGGCACGACCAACAACGTGATCCCGCAAACCGCGACGCTGAAAGGCACGATCCGCAGCCTGACGGATGCCGTGCGCGATCAGCTCGAGATGCGGGTGAAGGCGATCTGCGAGGGCGTTGCGAAGCTGCATGGCGCAACCGCGCGCATCCGTTATTTTCGCGGTTATCCGGTCACGGTGAACCACGCCGAACAGACCGCGTTTGCCGCGCAGGTTGCATCCGAAATCGCCGGCAGCGACCGCGTGAACGACAAGCTGCCGCCGATGATGGGTGCGGAGGACTTTTCCTACATGCTCAATGCGCGTCCCGGCGCCTTCATCTTCGTCGGCAATGGCGAGAACAGCGCGGGGCTGCACCATCCGGCCTATGACTTCAACGATGACGTCATCCCTGTGGGGGCGTCCTACTGGGTGCGGCTGGTCGAAACCGCGATGCCGGCATAGAGCCAGCCACGACTCCGTTCGATCCGGCGAAAGCGGGAATCCTGAAAGAGCGCACTCTGTGAGCGCGCGCTTTCGGAACGGATGTTGCTGCCGTTACTGCACCGTCTCTGGCTGCTTATCGCCGGGCGCCGCAGCCTGCACTTCGGCGATCGCATTGGCGATGACCGGGGCCTGTGCTGCGATCCCGGCCGGACGCCGCCGGAGTGCGGCGAGCACCTTCGGCTGCAGGCCGGTCCAGAACGCAAATTCGTTGATGCGCCGGCCCTCGATCGCAGCGATCGCCGCCGCGGACAGGAACGGCAGGCTCTGGACCACCAGCACAATTGCAAACAGGTAGATTTCCGTGATGTGCAGCGGATTGTTCGCGACCAGCACGACGGCGCCGATCACGAGAAGCGAACCGAGGACCAGTTCCCAGAAGCCGTCGAACTGCACCGGCTTGCGGGCGCGATTGCCCTTGGCGGTGCGGTTGAACGGCAAATGATCCTTGATCAGGCCGTCCATCACCGCAAGGGCGACGGTCAGCTGAACCGACATGGCGGCGAACACGGCGCCGAGCATCTGCTTTTTCGGAATGGCGACCCGCAGGCGATACAGCACGCCGAAATGCAGCAGCGTCACGGCAAACGATGCGAGGATCGGGATGGTCAGAACCTTCGCAGGGATGCCGATCTCGGCGAAGGCGACGAACGGCACCCAGACGAGGTTGGCGATCGCGACCACGACGCCCAGAGCCTCGGCACCGAGCCAGCTCATCCAGCCGAACAGGAAAGCGCGCTTCTGCTCGCGGTTGAGGCTCGACACGCCGGGCAGGAAGCGCCGCCAGTGCTTCTTGACGATCTGGCAGCCGCCATAGGCCCAGCGATGGCGCTGCTTTTTGTAGGCACCGAAGGTATCGGGCAGCAGGCCGAAGCCATAGCGGCGATTGGTGTAATGCGTCGTCCAGCCGAGTTCGAGCATGGTCAGCCCGAGGTCGGTGTCCTCGCAGATGGTGTCGCTCGACCAGTTGCCGGCGGCTTCGAGCGCGGTACGGCGCATCAGGCACATCGTGCCATGCACGATGATCGCGTTCTTCTCGTTGCGTTCGACCATACCGATGTCGAAAAAGCCTGCATATTCGCCGGCCATCGCGTAATGCATGATGGTGCGGTCGCCGTCGCGATGTTCCTGCGGCGCTTGGACGAGGCCGACCTTCGGATCGGCGAAGACCGGCACGAGATCGGACAGCCAGCTCGGCGCGACGACATAGTCGGCGTCGATAATGCCAATGATCTCTGCGTCGGGCGCGGTATGCTCAAGCGCAATGCGCAGAGCGCCGGCCTTGAAGCCCTCGACCTTGTCCTCACGCAGAAACTTGAAACGCTCGCCAAGCAGCTTGCAATGCGCTTCGATCGGCTCCCAATAGGCCGGATCCGGCGTATTGTTGATGATGACGATGCATTCGAAATTCGGATAGTGCAGGCCGGCGACCGCATCGAGCGTGGCCTTCAGCATCTCCGGCTCTTCCTTATAGGCCGGAATATGGATCGAGACCTTGGGCGCGTGGCCCGGGGCGTCCGGCGCAAGCGGAGGGGACGCGACCTGCAGCAGGCGGCGCGGTTTGCGGCCGAACGCGATCGCGGCAATCTCTTCGATCCGCGTCATGGCGATCAGCACCAGCGGCACCAGCAGGACGACGCCGAGACCGAGCGAGAAGGCTTCGCCCCAGACAAAATAGTGGCCGCGCCAGAACGCAAACACGGCGGCAAACCAGGCCGCCACCACATGAGCCGCAACCGCGAGCACTGCGGCTTGGGTCATGGTCGCGCTCATCGTCAGCAGCGGCAGCGAGAACAAAACGCCCAGCAAGACGGCGAGGATTGCAAGCTTGCGGAAATCGGGATCGGTGATCGGCCCGGTCCAGGAGAATTTCTGCTGCCCGTCGGCATTAAACAGGCCCCAATAGGCGCCGACGCTGCCTTCGGAAATCTTCCATGGCTGATCGAGCGCCTCGATGATATTGTAATCAATGCCGATGGCGTTGGCCCTTGCGACGAAATCGCGGATCACATGGGCCTGTTCGAAATAGCCGGGATGGGCGAGCTTGAAATTGTAGCCCGCACTCGGCCAGCCAAACTCGGCAATCACGATCCGCTTGCCGGGATACATTTGGCGCAGCTGGTTATAGCCGCCGATGGCCGCGTCGACCGCGGACTGATCCGGTGCACCTTCCCAATAGGGCAGGATATGAACGGCGATGTAATCGACCGCTGCGACAAGCTCAGGATGGTCGCGCCAGACGCTCCAGATTTCGCCGGTCGTTACCGGCACCGACACCTGCCGCTTCGTGTCCCGGATCGCCTTGATCAGGCGGCCGACATTGATCTTTTCCTTGACGCGCGTTTCTTCGGCTTTCGACACGAGTGCCGCCGCGCGCACCAGCTCGACCTCTTCCGGCGACAAGGTTTCGTTGCCGAACAGAATGGTCTCGCCGCGGTAGATCGCTTCGTTGGCGAGGACGATCCCGTCGATATTGGAGTTGCGACGCGCAAGTTCGATAACGGCGTTAAGTTCGGCGGTGTTGCGCGCGCGGGCGGCCATGCGCTCGCGGTAACGCCGTCCATCGGAGGCGTCGGGCCCCTTGCCCTGCCATTCGGCGTCGTCAAGGCTGCCCCCGAGCCAGGCTCCCGCCGTGACGCGCAGGCCGGCTTGCGCCGCGATCTGCGGGACGAGATCCAGACCCTTGGTCGAGGAATAGGTGCGGATCGCACGGGTGTAAGGCGCGAGCATGGTCAGGTCGGAGCGGATCTCCGACGCGCTGACCTGCCGGTCAGGATGCTTGCCATAGGACACGCTCGCTAGCGGCCCCTCGATATCGGGCGCTGGAATTCGCTTTTCGGAAAAAGCCCACAAGCCTGCATGCACGCAGGCGACGAGCGCGACGACAACCGCGACGAGGCGCATAGAACGCGAAACCGAGCGGGGCTGGGTGAAGGACGCTGCCCCGTCCCCTGGGACAAGCGCCTGCTACGACAATCAGATAGCTCAGGTGAGCCGGATTTTCAATTGCAGTGCGGCATGGCGAATTGATGACGCTGACGCCGTTTCGCGAATGGTCAACGAAACTATTGCGTGGTTGTTCCGGTCTGCGGCGCCACGGCAGCGGCGGCGGGCGGCGGAGGCGCCGCTGGATTAACCCAACATGAATGGACCCTGGCCAGGATGGTCTCCTGCGCCTTCGGATCGACGACCGGACCCTGTTTGACCACGCAACGGAACGCGGCCTGGATGTGTCCGCCGGGACAGCCAAAGCGGTCGTACAGGTCCATATGGCGGAAGGCCGTGTCGAGATCGTCCTGAAACAGGCGGTGAACCACACGGCGGCCAACCCAGACGCATTCAGGGTTACCGGCCGGACCGGTCATCTGCTTTGACACCTCCGCGAGATCATTGATCCGCTGCGCCTCCTTCTTCGCCTGCTCGGCGGCTTGTTGTTTTGCCTTGTCGGCCTGTTCATTCTGGGCGAGCGCCGTCGTGCCGGCGGCAGTGACGCCGAGCAGCAGAGCAAGGCCGAGTGCGGGCAGGATGGATCGGAAGCAGGATGACATGATGACGGAATACTCTGGCGCTGGGCGCTGGGATGTTGGTTTAGGGTAGGCAGTCTACTTCGGATTCCGTCCGCAATGCGGCTCCGGACCGACCTTGCGAGATTTTCCGCTTTCCTGACGTTTGTCCAGCATGGACGCGATAGAAGGTCGCAACGGCAAGGGTGATTTGGCGTCTCGCGATGTTCGTGCGATTGCCTGTTGCCTGAACCAAAGACCTGCCACTGGACGATGCTCTCGGATGCATGAACGAATGTTAACCGGAACGTTGTTTCCGGCTGTGCTGCTTGCGGCCGTCGCAGTCCTCATAGCATTGACATGGTGGGTGCTCGGGCGGCCGGTCCCGATGCCGGTTGCCGGAGCGGCCGGCGAGAAGCTGCAATGCGTGTCCTATGCACCGTTCCGCGGGACGCAATCGCCGTTGCGGGCAGACACCTACATCCCTGCATCGCAAATCGAGGACGACCTGGTCCGGCTGAAACCGCTCACCGATTGTATCCGCACCTATTCGACCGAGCACGGTCTCGAGCAGGTCCCGGAAATTGCGCGGAAGGTCGGGCTTAAGGTGATTCAGGGCCTCTGGCTGTCCAGCCATCCGGCCAAAAATCGCGAACAGGTCGAAAGCGTCATCCGGCTCACCAAGCAATTTCCGGATGTGATTCAGGCCGTGGTGGTCGGCAACGAGGTCTTGCTGCGCGGCGAATTGTCGGCTGACAATGTCGCGGCGTTTCTTCGCGAGGTGAAAAGCCGGACATCGGTTCCAGTCACCTATGCCGATGTCTGGGAATTCTGGCTGCGCCACCGCGATCTTGGTGCGGCCGTGGATTTCGTCACGATCCATATCCTGCCTTACTGGGAGGACTTTCCGATTCCGGCGGCGCAAGCGGCGGCCCATGTGGAATCGATCCGCGACCGCATGGCGGCCGCGTTTCCGGGGAAGGAGATCCTGATCGGGGAGACCGGATGGCCGAGCGCCGGGCGCATGCGCGAGGGCGCGTTGCCGTCGCTCGTCAATCAGGCGCTGGTGCTTCAGGAGGTGCTGGCCGTCGCCAAGCGCAAGGGCTACCGCGTCAATGTCATCGAGGCCTTCGACCAGCCTTGGAAACGTCGCCTGGAGGGGACCGTCGGCGGCTATTGGGGACTGTTCGACGACGCCACCCGTCAGCCCAAATTCGACTGGGGCCGGCCGGTCTCCAACCACCCGGCTTGGCTGCGGCAGGCGGCAGCCGGGATTGCCTTTGCGGCGCTGATCTTTGCCGCGGCATTGTGGGGACGCCCGGGTGAGGTTTCGCCGGCCAGGTGGGTCGGGGTCGGCGTCATCGCGTTTGCGGGTGGCAGCATGATCGGCTGGGCGATCGAAGCCATGACCTATGAAAGTCTCGGGATCGGCGGCTGGTTGCGGTCTGCCGCCCTGGTCGCCCTCGCATTGCTCACGCCGCTGTCGCTGGCCATCGTCATCGTGCGCCGGGAATGGTTGCCATCCTTTGCCGACGTTTTGACCCGCCACGGCGGCGCGCCGATGTCCTTTAGCGAACGGCTCGCCGGACTCCTGACGGCGGCGACTGCGGTGATCGCCCTGCAGGTTGCTTTCGGGCTGGTCTTCGATCCGCGATACAAGGATTTCCCGTTTGCGCCACTGACTGCTGCGATCGTCCCGATTGTTCTGGCTGCGCTGCTCAGCCGCAGCGATCGGCGGCAGGGACGCGCCGAACGGATGGCGTCGGCTGCTCTTGCCTTATCCGCAGTCTATATTGTCTTCAACGAAAGCGTGGTGAACTGGCAGTCGGTCTGGCTGTGCGTGCTGCTGCTGCTGCTGTCGCTCAGTCTTGTTCGCTTTCGATGGCCCCGGGCCGCGCAAAGCTGAGGATCAGCAGCGCCGCCGCGAGGCCCGCCAAGCCGACATTATAGAGAACCACGCCGAAAGCCGCGGCCGCGAGTCCAAGCGCGAAGATCGGCAGTGTTGGCCGGATCAGATTGATCACGGCGGCGCCGAGCGCCACCCAGCCGAACACCGCATTGTTGAACAGCGTCATGACCAGTGCGCGGGTTGAGCACAGCCATGTCTGAAGTCCGCCCTGGCACGCGAGCCCGACGCTCGACGCCTCGATCGCGAGGTAACGCAGGTAAAGCGCATAGCCCAGCGAGCCTAACCCAAGCAGGATCAGCCAGTTGGTTTGCCGGGCGGTCGGTGCGAAAAGCGGACGGGCTGTCATGGGCTCACTATGCCGGTCAGGTTGCCCGCCGGCAACCGACGCATCAGCGCTGAGCGAGCCGTTGTCCCTCGAACAGCGTTGGCTGACACGAAAGGCCGGCGGCCGCCAGTGAGGCGCAAAGCTTTGCCGCCGCGGCCGGATTACCGATGGGGCCGACGACCAGACGCAACTCGGCCTGACCGCTGCGGCCGTCACGCACGGCGATCAGCGGTTGCAACCCATCGAGCAGCTTTGCATGGTTCCGGCGAATGCGGTCCCAGGCGGTCCGCATCGCTGCCAGGGTCGGAGTGCTTCCGATATCGACGCCGAATTCGCCCTTTGCGGATGCCGGCTCCTGGGGGGGCGGCTCCTGCACAGCCGGAGCGGACGATGCTGTCTGCGGCGCAGCACGAGGCAGCGGCGGGATCGTTGCCGGCGCGCTTGCGGTGCCGAGGGGCGCAGCCTGCGCCGCTTCAGGCGGAGCCGGAGCGGTCGGGATCGCAGCAGGCGCACCGGCCGCAGGCTGCGTTTCCACTGGCGATGCCGGGGCGCTGGTGACAGGGGGAGTGGACGGCGTTGTCACGGGCGGGCTCGCAGCCGGGGCGGGCGTGACCGGAGGGACGCTCGCGTCGACGCTAGCGGACACGGCTGCCGAGGCGGCAGGCGGCTTGGCGGCTTGGGGACGCTTGCCGAGCGAACCGGTTACGTCTTCGTAGTTGCGTTCGAGCGCGGTCATCCGCACCAGCAGGCGATCGCGGTCCTGCGTCAGAGTCCGGAGAATTTCTGCGGTCTGCCGCGCCTGTTCAGCCTGCCGCGCCCGTTCGGCGGACAGGCGGCTCTCTGCTTCGGACTTGCCAGTCAGCGATGCATAGGCTCCGGCGAGACGGGACTGCCCGGTCTCGGTCCAGGCCGCGATTGCTACGGCAAGAAGGCTCGCCGCGGCCGCGCCGCCCCAGAGCCCGAGCGGCATCAGGGCCGCATAATCGGTGCCGCCGTCATCATGCGGCGGCACCGCCGGAGCGCCGGCAGTCAGGGGTTTTCGTGCGTCGAGACGAATCATCACCGGGAATCTAGCAGGAACTGGCCGCCTCGGACCGCCCGCGCTCTCGATCGATGGCAGCTTTTCTGCGCCGAGCGGCCGGGCTATGACGCGCCGGACCGGAATCGAGGATCGAAATGACAGGGCGGACATGTCTGGCCGTGGTGCTGGCCGCAGGCGAGGGCACGCGGATGCGGTCCTCGCTGCCGAAGGTGCTGCACGCGATCGGGCACGAGCCGCTGCTGGCGCATGTATTGCGTTCGATCGCACAAGCTGGCGCCTCCGACTGCGTGGTCGTCGTCGGGCCCGACCATGACGCTGTAGCCAAGGAAGCGACCCGCGTGTTTCCAAAGGCCGCGATCGCGCGGCAGATGCAGCGGCTCGGCACCGCCCATGCGGTGCTTGCAGCGCGCGCCGTTCTGCAGCGCGGGTTCGACGATATCCTCGTTGTCTTTGCCGACACGCCGCTGGTCACGCCGGGCACGCTGCGGACATTGCGTGCCGCCATCGCCGATGGCGCAGCGGTTGCGGTCGCGGGATTTAAGCCGGCCGACCCCGCCGGTTACGGGCGGCTGATCGTCGAGAACGGCAAGCTCGTCGCGATCCGCGAGCATAACGATGCGGGCGACGCGGAGCGGGCGATCCGCCTGTGCAATGGCGGGCTGATGGCACTCGACGGCCGGCAGGCGCTCGCATTGCTGGACCGGATCGGCAATGCCAATGCCAAGAAGGAATTCTACCTGACCGACGCCGTGGCGCTCGCCAGTGAAGCGGGCCTCAAGGCCGTTGCCGTCGAAGTCGATGAGGACGATGTGAGAGGCGTCAATACCAAGACCCAGCTCGCCGAGGCCGAAGCGATCTTGCAGCGGCGCCTGCGTCAGGCCGCGCTCGATGCCGGCGTGACCATGATCGCGCCGGAGACCGTTTTTCTGTCGGCCGACACGAAACTTGCAAGCGATGTAACGATCGAACCCTATGTGATTTTCGGTCCGGGGGTCACGGTCGAATCTGGTGCTGTGATTCATGCCTTTTCGCATCTCGCCGGAGCGCATGTCGGCGAGGGAGCCTCTATCGGTCCCTACGCCCGGCTGCGGCCCGGCGCGCGCATCGGCAAGGGCGCACGGGTCGGCAACTATGTCGAGGTAAAGGAGGCGGTGATTGAAGCTGGCGCCAAGGCCAATCACCTTGCCTATATCGGCGATGGCCGGGTCGGCGAGGGTGCCAATATCGGCGCCGGTACGATCTTCTGTAATTATGACGGAGCGTCGAAACACCGGACGGATGTCGGAAAGGGCGCCTTTGTCGGTTCGAATTCCGCGCTGGTCGCGCCAGTGACAATCGGCGACGGAGCGTATGTCGGTTCCGGTTCGGTCATTACCGAAAATGTGCCGGCGGATTCGCTCGCACTCGGCCGCGTCAGGCAGGTCATTAAGGAAGGCTGGGCCTCGCGCTTGCGCAGCCTGAAAGCGGCGGGCAAGAAGGACGCCGGTTGAGCGCCCCGCCGTGTCTGTTCTGTCGCTGTCGCGCCTGTCATACGGCGAAATGCATTTTGATTTCCGGCCTGTGTCCGATGCGGTTCTAACGGCTCAGGGGTAGGGTTGGACGCACATGTGCGGAATTGTCGGCATTCTCGGACGTGAACCTGTCGCCGGGCTTCTGCTCGACGCGCTGAAGCGGCTCGAGTACCGCGGCTACGATTCGGCCGGGATCGCGACCGTCGAGAACGGCCATCTCGAACGCCGCAGAGCCGAAGGCAAGCTCAAGAATCTGCAGGACCGTCTTGCCCGCGAGCCGCTGTCCGGTCTCGCCGGCATCGGGCATACGCGCTGGGCGACCCACGGCAAGCCGACCGAAAACAACGCGCATCCGCATGCCACCGAACGGCTCGCGGTGGTTCACAACGGCATCATCGAGAATTTCCGCGAACTGCGTGAGGAACTGGAAAAGCAGGGCGCCCGTTTCGGTACCGAGACCGACACCGAAGTGGTGGCGCATCTCGTCACCGAAGAGATGAAGACGGGCAAGTCGCCGGTCGAGGCGGTGCGGGCGGCGCTGCCGCGGCTGCGCGGCGCCTTTGCGCTCGCTTTCATCTTCGCCGGCGAAGACGATTTGATGATCGGCGCGCGCAAGGGCTCGCCGCTCGCGATCGGGCACGGCTCGGAGGAAATGTATCTCGGTTCGGATGCACTCGCGCTCGCGCCGTTTACAGATACCATCTCGTATCTGGAGGAGGGCGACTGGGCGGTGGTCCGCCGCGGCAGCGTTCAGGTGTTCGACGCCGCGGGCCGGGCCGTAAAGCGCGCCCAGATCAAGACGACGGGCTCGGCCTTTCTGGTCGACAAGGGCAATCACCGCCATTTCATGGCGAAGGAGATTCATGAGCAGCCGGAAGTGGTCGCGCATACGCTGTCGCACTACATCGACATGGCAAACGACTGCGTGGTGCTGCCCGGCACGCTGCCGTTCGACTTCAAGGCGCTGGATCGCATCTCGATCTCGGCCTGCGGCACCGCCTATTACGCCGGTCTCGTCGCGAAATACTGGTTCGAGCGCTATGCGCGGCTGCCGGTCGAAATCGATGTGGCGTCCGAGTTTCGCTATCGCGAAGCGCCGCTGCGCAAAGGTGATCTGACCATCGTCGTCTCGCAGTCCGGCGAGACGGCCGACACGCTCGCCTCGCTCCGTTACGCCAAGGAGCAGGGCCAGCATGTGCTCGCCGTCGTCAACGTGCAGACCTCGACCATCGCCCGCGAAAGCAGCATCATCATGCCGACGCTGGCCGGTCCGGAAATCGGCGTCGCCTCGACCAAGGCCTTCACCTGCCAGCTCGCGGTGCTGGCATGTCTCGCGATCGCGGCCGGCCGCGCGCGCGGCGTGCTGAGCGAGGCGGAGGAACGCAGGCTGGTGCACGCGCTGATCGAGGTGCCGCGTCACATGAACGAGGCGCTCAAGCTGGAGGGCGCGATCGAGCTCTTGGCACGCGACCTCAGCAAGAGCCGCGACGTCCTCTATCTCGGCCGCGGCACCAGCTATCCGCTGGCGCTTGAAGGCGCGCTGAAGCTGAAGGAAATTTCCTATATCCACGCCGAGGGCTATGCCGCGGGCGAACTCAAGCACGGCCCGATTGCCTTGATCGACGAGTCGATGCCGGTGATCGTGACCGCGCCCCATGACCAGGTGTTTGAAAAGACGGTATCGAACATGCAGGAGGTGGCCGCCCGGGGCGGACGAATCATCCTGCTGACGGATGCCAAGGGGGCGGCCGAGGCGGCCATGCCGGGCTTGACCACCATCATGTTGCCGGACATGCCGAGTTCGGTCACGCCGCTGGTTTATGCGGTGCCGGTCCAGTTGCTGGCCTATTATGCGGCTGTCGCGCTGGGAACCGATATCGACCAGCCCCGCAATCTCGCCAAATCCGTGACCGTGGAATAATTGGCCATATCCCCGCCGCAAACCGCCGCGACTGGGCTATAAGCGTCGGCTGAAGGATTTGCCGAAGCTCTGCCCATGACCGAACCATCGCCTCCCGATCTGGTCGAGACCGATCTGCCGCCGCAGGGCCTGGGTGCGCGGCTGCGAAACTATTTTCTGACCGGGCTTGTGGTTGCGGGACCTCTGGCCATTACCGCCTGGCTGATTTCGGCGGTCGTGACCTGGGTCGACGACACGGTACGGCCGCTCGTTCCGGAAATGTATCGCCCGGAGACCTACCTGCCCTGGAAGATCCCGGGCTCCGGGCTTGTCATCGCCCTGTTCGCACTGACGCTGCTCGGCTTTCTCACGGCCAATCTGGTTGGGCGGACACTGGTCCAGCTCGGCGATCATCTGATCGACCGCATGCCGATCGTGCGTCCGATCTACAAGACCGTGAAGCAGGTCTTCCAGATGCTGTTCTCGAAATCGGGCACGAGCTTCCGCAAGGTCGGGCTTGTCGAATTTCCGGCGCCGGGAATGTGGTCGCTCGTCTTCCTGTCGCAACCGCCAAGTGCCGATGTCGCCAGCCGGCTTCCCAATGGCGACGATCAAATCTCGGTCTTCCTGCCCTGCACACCCAATCCGACCACCGGGTTCTTCTTTTACGTGCCCCGTAAGAATATCATCGAGCTTGAGATTCCCGTCGAGCAAGCCGCAACGTTGATCATGTCGGCCGGCATGATCCAGCCAGGCGCGCCAGCACCGAACGGAAATCAGAGCGGATTGGCGGCCATGGCGGCGGCGGCGCGTATTTCTCAGGCCGCGCGCGACGACAAGTCGAAGGAGCCGGTTGCGTAAAACGTGCGTGGTTTCATCAACGGGGAGACGGGGCGATGAACTTTTCCGAAGCGATCAGCTCGGGGTTCCAGAATTATGCGAACTTTTCCGGACGCGCGCAGCGTTCGGCCTTCTGGTACTGGGTGCTGTTCTGTCTGCTGGCCGGGATTGTGACCGGTATTATCGACATGGCGATTTTCGGGTCCGACAGCTGGATGCCGATCAACTCGCTGTTCACGCTTGCGACGCTCATTCCGAACCTGTCGGTGGCGGCGCGCCGGCTGCATGACACCGATCGCAGCGGCTGGTGGCAGTTGCTGCATTTCATTCCGGTGATCGGTACCATCGTGCTGATCGTCTGGTTCGCTTCGCGCGGTACGCCCGGCACCAATCGTTTCGGACCCAATCCGCTTGGCGAGTGATCAGCCGGCGTCGATCAGCCTGATCGCGTCGTCGCGCTCGAACAGATGGAGCAGAATCCGCAATGCCTTGCCGCGCTCGCTTGCGAGTGCGGCATCGCGCATCAGGATGAGGCGTGCGTCGTCACGTGCCGCCGGGAGCAAGTGTCCATGCACCTCGGCGGACGCGATCCGGAACGCCGGCATGCCGCTCTGGCGCGTACCGAGCACGTCGCCTTCGCCGCGCAGTCTCAGGTCTTCCTCGGCGATGCGAAAGCCGTCTTCGGTTTCGCGCATGATGGCGAGCCGTGCCTTCGCAGTGTCGCCGAGCGGCGCGCGGTAGAGCAGCAGGCAGGTCGACTTGCCGTGCCCGCGCCCGATGCGGCCGCGAAGCTGATGAAGCTGCGCGAGTCCGAAGCGTTCGGCATGCTCGATCACCATGACGGTCGCTTCCGGCACATCGACGCCGACCTCGATCACCGTGGTGGAGACCAGCAACTGCGTTTCGCCGATGGAGAAACGGCGCATCGCCTCGTCCTTCTCGGAACCTCGCATCTGGCCGTGCACGATGTCCACTGCGCTCCCGAAACGCTTGCGCAAGGCCTTGAAGCGATCCTCAGCGGCGGCGAGGTCGCTCGACTCCGATTCCTCGACCAGCGGGCAGACCCAGTAGACCCGCTGGCCCTCCGTCATCGCGCGCCCGACGGCGTCGATGACCTCCGGCAGTCTGTCGAGCGGGATCGTTCGGGTATCGACCGGCTGACGGCCGGCCGGCTTTTCCCGCAATTCCGAAATATCCATGTCGCCGAAATAGGTCAGCACCAGTGTGCGCGGGATCGGCGTCGCGGTCGTGACCAGCATGTCGACGGCCTCCCCCTTGTTCGCGAGCGCGAGGCGCTGATGCACGCCGAACCGGTGCTGCTCGTCGACGATGGCGAGCGCAAGATCGCGGAAGGCCACATCATCCTGAAACAGCGCGTGGGTGCCGACCAGCAGGCTGATGTCGCCGGATGCGAGCCTGTCGAGCAGCGCGGTGCGATCCTTGCCGCGCTCGCGGCCGGTGAGGATCGCGGCGCGGATACCGGCGGCTTCGGCAAGCGGCGCTATGGTGTTGAAATGCTGCCGCGCGAGAATTTCGGTCGGCGCCATCAGCGCGGCCTGACGGCCGCTTTCGATCACGGCCGCGGCAGCAAGCAGCGCCACCACTGTCTTGCCGGATCCGACATCGCCCTGAAGGAGGCGCACCATCCGCTCGGGCTTGCCGAGGTCGGCGACGATGGCGTCCAGCGCACGCGCCTGTGACAGCGTCAGCGAATAGGGCAGCGCCGCGATAATCGCGCGGCGCAAATGGCCGTTGCCGGCATGAGCACGGCCGGCGCGCTTGCGGTTATGCGCGCGCATCAGTCCGAGGGCGAGCTGGCTTGCGAGCAGCTCGTCATAGGCGAGCCTCGCATGTGCGGGACCTTCAGGCGCGATGTCATCCATCTCGCGCGGCCGGTGCATGGTTTTGATTGCCGCAGCGACATCCGGAAAGCCATTCTTTGCGAGGAAAGCCGGATCCTGCCATTCGGGCAGAGAAGGCAGTTTTCCTAACGCTGCGTCCATCGCCTTGACGATCATGTTTGCGGTGATGCCCTCGGTGAGGGGATAGACCGGCTCGATCATCGGCAGCGCAGCGAGACCGCTTTCGTCCACGACCCGGTCGGGATGCACCATTTGCAGCATGCCGTCGTACAGTGCGGTGGTGCCGGAGACGTAACGGGTCGCGCCGACCGGAAACAGCTTCTCCAGATATTCCTTGCGCGCGCGGAAATAGGTGATGACGACGTCACCGGTCTCGTCGCTCGCATAGATCAGATGCGGCGCCCGATCGCGGCTGGGCGGTGCAGGCCGATGGCGGTCCACTGTGACCTTCACTGTGACGACGGCGCCGGGTTCGACCTCACGCAATTTCGGGCGCGCGCGCCGGTCGATGGCTCCGGCCGGCAGGTGGAACAGAAGGTCGATGATGCGCGGCTCGTCGTCGCGGCCGAGCAGGCGGCGATAGAGCCTTTCCAGCTTCGGACCGATGCCTGGAAGCGTCGTGATTCCGGCGAAGAGTGGATCGAGCAGGGTGGGCCGCATGGCAGATCAGTAGCACAAGCCGGGTGGATCGCCGCGTCTGCGTCGCGTTCATTTGGAGGCGCGATCGTTCCGAAAACCGGTTTCCACTTTTCGGGATCGCGCTTATATACGCCCGCCCGGCCCGTCCGGGCTTTTGGCGTTTGTGTGGTGAAGGGATGAGCGGCTCTACACGATCGAGCGAGGGACTGACCGACCGGCAGCGGCGGCTGCTGTTCCGGTCCTGGCACCGGGGGATACGGGAAACCGACTTGCTGCTCGGCCGTTTTGCCGACGCCCATATCGCCGATCTCTCGGACCGCGATTTGGACGATTACGAACGCCTGCTCGACGTCCCCGATCACGACCTTTACCTCTGGGTGACCGGCGAGGCGAATGTGCCGGACGAGCATCGTTCGGACCTGCTCGATCGAATCATACGCTTTCACGCCGCGGACCGCCGCTAATGATCCATTCGCCCGCTGAATTCATGAAAACGGGCCGGCCGCTGACGCTGTCCGGCGTCGCCGATGGCGCCGAAGGCCTGGTTGTCGCGGACCTCGCACGCGCGATCGCGTCCGGTCGGGAGGCGCCGGCCGTCAGCCTTCTGGTGGTTTGCCGGGACGGACAGCGGCTGGCGGCGCTGGCACGCGGGCTGGCGTTCTTCGCCCCCGACATCGAGCGGCTGGAATTCCCGGCCTGGGACTGCCTGCCGTACGACCGCGTCTCGCCGCATGCGGGCGTACTCGCCCAGCGCATGACCACGCTGTCGCGGCTTGCCAATGTCGAGGCCCGGGACAGACCCGCCATCGTGCTCACCACGATCAACGCGATCCTGCAGCGCGTGCCGCCGCGCACCTTGGTGATGGGGCAGTCGCTGTCGGCCGCGCCCGGCAATGTGCTGCCGATGGAGCGGGTCGCGCGCTGGCTCGAACTGAACGGCTACACCCGCGCATCGACGGTGCGCGAGCCTGGCGACTATGCCGTCCGCGGCGGCATCCTCGACCTGTTCGCACCGGGCATGGATGCACCGGTGCGGCTCGACTTTTTCGGGGACCAGATTGAGACCATCCGCGCCTTCGATCCGGAGACGCAGCGCACGCAATACGACCTGCGTGCGCTCGATCTCGTTCCGGTAGCGGAGTTCCAACTCACGACTGAGACGATCCGCAAGTTCCGCCTTGGCTATGTGGAAACGTTCGGCGCGGCCACCCGGGACGATCAGCTCTACGAAGCGGTCAGCGAGGGGCGCCGCTATCCCGGCATGGAGCATTGGCTGCCGCTGTTCCACGATCATATGGATACGCTGTTCGATTACCTCGACCGCACCCCGGTCGTGCTCGAACCGCTCGCGGACGACGCCGCGCATGAGCGGTTCTCGCAGATCGCCGACTATTACGAGGCGCGCAGGAATGTGCCCGATGGCGTCGGCGGCGTTCCCTACAAGCCGCTACCGCCGCAGCGCCTCTATTTCACCGAGGACGAATGGAAGGCGCAGCTTGCGCGCGTCAAGCTTGCACGGATGACGCCGTTCGCGGTGCCGGAGAGCGAGGGTGCGTCCATCGTCGATATCGGCACCAAGCAGGGCCACAATTTCAGCGCCGAACGCGCGGAGGCGGATGCCAACGTATTTGACGCCGTCGTGAAGCATGTCGCTGCCCTGCAGCGCAGCGGCAAGCAGGTAGTGATCGCATTGTGGAGCGATGGCGCACGCGACCGCATGAGCCATGTGCTGCGCGATCACGGTCTTGCCAATCTCGCGAATGTGGCGTCATGGCAGGAGGCGCTGGCCCGTCCGCGAACGGAGGTTGCGCTCGCTGTGCTCGGACTGGAGGCCGGTTTCGAGACCGCGCAGGCCGCGATCATCGGCGAGCAGGACATCCTCGGCGACCGCCTGGTGCGGCCGCGCCGCGCGTCCAAGAAGGCGGAGAATTTCATCGCCGAGGCGACCAGCCTGTCGGCCGGCGATCTGGTGGTGCATGTCGATCACGGTATCGGCCGCTTCGTCGGTCTTGCGACCATCGAGGCGGCGGGTGCGCCGCATGACTGCCTCGAACTGCATTATGCCGGCGGCGACAAGCTGTATCTGCCCGTCGAGAATATCGAGCTGCTGTCGCGTTATGGCTCGGAAGACCTTGAAGTCGATCTCGACCGGCTCGGCGGCACCGGCTGGCAGACGCGCAAGGCGCGGATGAAGAATCGCATCCGTGAGATTGCTCACGAACTGATGAAGGTCGCGGCCGAACGGAAATTGCGCGAGGCGCCGAAGCTTACAGTGCCGGCTGGCGCCTATGACGAATTCTGTGCCGGATTTCCGTACGACGAAACCGAAGATCAGCAGAGCGCCATCGACGCGACGCTGGACGATCTCGCGTCTGGCCGCCCGATGGACCGGCTCGTCTGCGGCGATGTCGGCTTCGGCAAGACCGAAGTGGCATTGCGTGCAGCCTTCGTTGCGGCGATGGCGGGCAAGCAGGTCGCGGTCGTGGTGCCGACCACGCTGCTCGCGCGGCAGCACTACAAGACCTTCACCGAACGCTTCCGCGGTTTCCCGGTGAAAATCGGGCGGGCGTCGCGTCTTGTGACCTCCGCGGAAGCCGCGCAAACCCGCAAGGAGCTGGCCGACGGCACGCTCGACATCGTGGTCGGCACCCATGCGCTGCTCGGCAAGAACGTGAAGTTCAAGGATCTCGCCCTGGTGATCGTCGATGAGGAGCAGCATTTCGGCGTCGCCCACAAGGAGAAGTTGAAGACGCTGCGCGCAGAAGTTCACATGCTGACGCTGACGGCAACGCCGATCCCGCGGACGTTGCAGCTTGCGCTGACCGGCGTTCGCGACCTGTCGCTGATCGCATCGCCTCCGGTAGACCGGCTCGCGGTACGGACCTTCGTTTCGCCGTTCGATCCGGTCGTGGTCCGCGAGGCGATTCTGCGCGAGCGCTATCGCGGCGGGCAGTCCTTCTACGTGTGTCCTCGCATCGAGGACCTTGCTGGCGCCAAGGAATTCTTCGACAAGACCATTCCCGAGGTGAAGGTCGCAGTCGCCCATGGCCAGATGCCTGCGACCGCGCTGGAAGACATCATGTCGTCGTTCTACGACGGCAAATTCGATGTGCTGCTTTCAACAACAATCGTCGAATCCGGTCTTGATATCCCGACCGCGAACACGCTGATCGTGCATCGCGCCGACCGCTTCGGCCTGGCACAGCTCTATCAGTTGCGCGGCCGGGTGGGGCGCTCGAAAGTCCGCGCCTATGCGCTGCTGACGCTGCCGGCGGAAAAACGCATCACCGCGCAGGCCGAACGCCGGCTCAAGGTGCTGCAATCGCTCGATACGCTGGGTGCGGGCTTCCAGCTGGCCTCGCACGATCTCGATATCCGCGGCGCGGGTAACTTGCTCGGCGAGGAGCAGTCCGGGCACATCAAGGAAGTGGGATTTGAGCTTTATCAGCAGATGCTGGAGGAGGCCGTCACCGCCCTCAAGGCTGGCATCGCCGAGCCGGTGGCTGACCAATGGTCGCCGCAGATCACGGTCGGCACGCCGGTGCTCATTCCGGAGGATTACGTGGCCGATCTGTCGGTACGGCTCGGGCTCTACCGTCGCATCGCTATGGTTGAGAACGAGCAGGAGGTCGAGAGCCTGGCCGCGGAACTGGTCGACCGCTTCGGCCCGCTGCCGGAAGAGGTCAAGCACCTCATGCAGATCGTTGTCATCAAGCTGTTGGCGAAGCGCGCCAATGTCGAGCGGATCGATACCGGCCAGAAGGGCGCGGTGCTGCAATTCCGCGACAACAGCTTCGCCAATCCGGAAGGGCTCATGCGCTACATCGCGAGCCAGGCGCCGGTCGCCAAGGTACGGCCCGACCAGAAGGTTGTGTTCCTCGACGACTGGCCGAAACCGGTGCAGCGGCTGCTCGGCACCACCAAAATCCTGCGCAATCTGGTCAGGATCGCGGAAGGCAAGAAGGCGGCGTAGCTCGATCGCGTGCCCCGGACGCGGTCCAACACGCAGTGTTGCGCCGCAAAGCCGGGGCCTGTTGTCTTCTTACCTGGCTGTCTGGGTCCCGGTTCTGCAGCGTACCGTTGCACGCTGCGCTGCGCCCGTGACATGAGACAGAATTACCCCGCCGCCTTCTGTTTTTTCTCGTCCGCGACCTTGCGGATCACGCCCGCGAGTTGTTCAGGCGCCTGTGCGCCCGATACCGCATAGGCATTGTCAAAGATGAAAAACGGCACGCCCTGAATGCCGGCGGATTTGGCCTGTTCCACACGCTGCGAGACGATGGCGAGATCGTCGTCGGCGGCAAGCTTTTTCTCGATTGCGGCCGGATCGAGGCCGATATCGGCCGCGGCCTTCACCAGCACCGTCTTGTCGGAGAGATCGGCTCCTTCGGAGAAATACAATTCCATCAGGCGCTGCTTCATCTGCGGTGCCTTGCCGATCTGTTCGGCCCAGTGGATCAGGCGATGGCAGTCGGTTGTGTTGGGCTGACGGCTCAGCTTGTCGACGGCATAGACGAGCCCGTCCTGCGCGGCCGCGGCCGAGACCCGGGTCGCGATCTCCTTGTAGCGTTCGGGCGAGCCGAACTTCGCGGTCAGATATTGCTCGCGCGAGATGCCTTCCGCCGGAATCCAGTCATTGAGGAAATAGGGGTGGTAATGGACCTCGACCGGAATATCGGGGTTAAGCGCGATCGCCTGTTCCAGCCGCTTCTTGCCGATGAAGCACCAAGGGCAGACTACATCGGAAACGACGTCGACGCGGACGGGATGAGTGGTCGCTGCATCGGCCATAGCGGGCCTGCCTTGTCTGAAAGTGGTCCGCTGGATTTAATCCGGCCGCGCCTATGCCGCAACCATCGATGGCGTAATGCGCGCGAGCAGACTGAGTGTCGTATCGGATGAACACCAGGCCGTCAGCGCTACTTCAGGGGCGGGCGCGCGGCGCCGGTCTCCCTGCAGCATGGTGCTGCGCAGCACGCCGACGAGGCGCTTCGCTACGATCTGGGCTTGCCGTGGCGCTGTATCCACGAAGGCGATCAGGACCGAGTTTTCGCCGGCACGGCACGCGAAGTCGGCACCGCGCACAAGCTTGGAAACCAGCCGCGCCGCATCGTTCATGGCGCGGGCATCAATGCAGGGATCGAACATCAGCCGCGCCACCGACAATCCGCCGGAGCGGCGGCTTGCATCGTGCATGACACGCTCGAGTTCGGCGGTGAAGGCGGCCTCGCTCATCAGTCCCGTCGTGGGATCGATAACACCGTCCTTGACGAAAGCGTCGAGGGTGCGGCGCAGCCGCGCTTCGAAGGCATGCAGCCGGACCAGCGGAAGGATCCGCGACACCAGACATTCCGGATCGTCCGCGCAGACGAAATGCGGCAGCCGGCGGACATCGACAATTCCCATCGGCTGGCCGACGACACCCACCGGCATGTCACGGAAACGGGTATCCTCGGCGATCACTGTCAGCAGCGCATCGACATTTGTGGGAATGAAACCGTCACCGATCACGAGGCCGTCGGCATCGCGCGATCGCAGATACCGGGCGGCGGCTTCGATTGTAAGCACGCCGATTACGCCAGTTCGCTCTCCGAGTGCGACCGACAGACCGGGATACGATCGCCCGCGGCCCGCAAGGATCACGGTTGCGTCTTCGAGTGGATCGCTGACCGGTGTCAGCGGCACGGCATGACCGGCGGCGCGCGCCGCTTCCGCCCGCCGCAGCACACTTGCGTGAAGTGCGCGGACCCGCAGCGCCGACGACAATCGCATCGCGACCGCAGATGGCGCTGCATCGACCGGCAAGGCGAGGGCTTCGCGATACGACAGCACATCGTTCGCCGCAGCACAGGCGACCACCGGTACGATCGGGGCGCGGCGCGTTATGGTGCGCGTCAGACTTTCGCCAAGACCCGCATCGCTTGCGGCCTCTGCATCGGCGAGAACGATCGCGCATGGATCGGCCGCGGCAATCGCGGCGCCGGCCCGCGCACAGGATGCTTCGATGACAGGAAAGGCGCCAGCTTCGGATATGGCCGCGATCAGATCCGGTACGGGTTGTTCGGCGACGACGACGACCGGGCCCTGTAACGACATATGCTTTTCCCTGCTATCGGACGCAGGTCTAGCCGCCGGCGCATTAATGCGTGGTCAATTGCGGTCCGCAAATTGTCAGGCAGCGCGATCTCGAAACGCTGCCGTTAGCAGAGGGTTTATGCCCATGGTTTGTAACACGTCCCGCATGGTAACGGGATCGCTAGCATGTCCGGCGAGCCGGTGTCCGGCCAAGGCATGGGGCAGAGCCGCGAGCACGCCATTACCGTCAATGCCGCGGACCATATGCTGCAGATCGTGCAGCGCGAAACGATAGCCGCCGACCGCCACCAGGCCTGCGGGCGGTGCGGTCACGATCAGCGCATTGTCCTCGCCGCTGGGACGGCAGGCAAACCCGGTATCGATGTATGGCGTCGTGGCCAACGAGGGGGCCGCCTCGGCGGTGGCAAAGGGCTCAAACGGCGGAGCGGCCAGCGCTCCGCGAATACCGAGCGTGCCGTGAGAGGTCATGGCGATATCGGCGCAGCTCGGTCCGCCGTTTGAAATCGTCACGGCTCCCGCCGACCACGGCGCGCTGCGTCCGGTTGGGGGACGGCGGGCTGCGAGCAGCGCGGTTTCGCCGAAGGTGGCGAGATCGGCCAGCACGACATCGAGGTGTGTCCATTGCGGTGCAGCAGACAGTCGCTCGGGGGCGCGCCAAACCGAAACGACCGACCGGATGCCGTCCGGTTCAAGCCACCCTGAGCCCGACAGCCCGGCCAGCAGCGCGTCAGGTACCACCAATGTCTTGCAGCGCTCCTGCTCGATCTGTTGGTGGAGCGTCTCCGGGTCGAACGGAAGATGAAGCACGAGGGTTCCCCCGCTGAGAAGCCAGGGAACGAGAGCGGCAGCGACGCCGGCAAATGTCGCAGGCGGCAAGGTGGTCAAAATGCTTGTATCCGGTTCAATACCGGCGCGCTGGCGGACGAGTCTGCCGCCGGCGAGCAATTGTTCGGTATCGCGTGCCACCGGCACGACGCCGCCGGCGGTCATGTCGAAGGTGACAAGCGAGAGAGGCGCGCGCGCGGTGTCCTGAAACAGGATGGAGTCCGGATGATCTGCCGCGGACAAGAGATCGTCCAGCGGCACGATCCCGTCGGTTTCAGCACAACCGAAGCCGCAGACCGCCCGGATCGGGAACAGCTCGGCGGCGATTTCGAGCGACAGCGCGGCGTGATTGAACGAGCCGACGCGGCCGCATGTCACGAGTGCGCGCGCGCCGCATGCCGACAATGCGGCAACACAATCGGAGAGCCGCCACAAGAGCGGCAGCGGCGCGGCGGTCATTCCGGCGCGCATGATGCCGAGCAGCAGCAGAATTCCACTTGAAACATTCGGCATCTGAACGCCGACGACCGTGCCGGGTGACAGGCCGATCTCGTGCAGCCGCGCGGCAATCGCGCCGACGGCGCGGTCGGCGTGTGCATAGCTGATACGGCGAGCCGGCAGCCCGGTGATGCGTTCGCAATCCGGCGGATCGATCAGGGCAATCGCATCGGGCTGGCGCACGGCTTGCGCCTTCAGGATTGCGTCCAGTGCCGGAAGTGCGGCGGATGTCATGGTCATTGTCCGGGCGTTCGCCACCAGGCTTCCGGCAAGAAGCCGAAGAGTGGTGTGACCTTCGGATGATCCACCCTGGTCCAGCGCGCCACCCACTGATCGGGCAGATGGAATAGCGGCACCACGTAGAAGCCCGAGATCAGCACGCGGTCGAGCGCGCGCACGGCGGATTCAAATGTATCGCGCTCGCGCGCGACCAGGAGCTGCGCGATCATGGCGTCGATGGCCTTGCTGCGGGCCCCCATATAGTTGCGCGTTCCATCCACATCGGCGGACGCGGATCCCCAGTAGAAGCTCTGTTCGTTGCCGGGTGAGAGAGACTGGTCCCAGCGATAGGGCACCATATCGTAATCGTAGGTGAGTCGCCGCCGGTCGAATTGCACGGCATCCACGGTCCGGATCGAAGCCGTAATGCCCGCCCGCTTGAGATCGCGGACATAGGCCAGCGCGATTCGTTCCTGATCGCGGGTGGTCACAAGGATTTCAAAGGTCAGCGGCTGATGGGTCTCGCGGTTGCGCAGCACGGTGCCGTCGAGTTCGTATCCCGCTTCCGACAGGAGCTTCAGCGCCCTCTTGAGGACGTCGCGGTCTCTCCCGGAGCCGTCGGTGCTGGGCGGCCGGTAGCGGCCTTCGAGAACGTCGTCGCGGACTGCGCCAGGGAAATCTGCGAGCCAGGCGCGTTCGCGCACGTCTGCGGGGCGGCCGATCGAGGACAGGTCCGATCCTTCGAAATAGCTTGCCGTGCGTCTTTGCAGGCCGAAGAAGAAGTTCTTGTTGACCCATTCGAAATCGAACAGCGACGCCAGCGCTTCCCGCACCCTGATATCGGCAAAGACCGGCCGCCGCGTGTTGAAGGCCAGTCCGTTCATGCCAACCGGCGTGCCGTTGCGAAAACTTTCCTTGACGTATCGGCCGGCCCTGAGGGCGGGCGTATCGTAGCCGGTCTGCCAGCGCGTGACGTCAGTTTCGACGCGAAGGTCGTATAATCCCTTTTTGAAGGCCTCGAACAAAGCGTTTTCGTCGCGGTAAAAATCGAACTTGATCTCGTCGAAATTCCACAGACCGCGATTGATCGGCAGGTCGGCGCCCCAGTAGTCCGGATTGCGCACGAAGGTGACGCTGCGTCCGGGATCGACCGACTTGATCATGTAGGGTCCGCTCGCCACCAGCGGAGTGAACGTGGTTTCCTCGAAATGCGCCGGATCGATCGCGTGTTTCGGCAGAACGGGCATGAGGCCGAGGATCAGCGGCAATTCGCGATCGGAATTGCCGTCGAGATCGAACCGTACCGATTGCGGACCGACGATCTCGGCCCGCGCAACCTTGGCGTAATAGGTCCTGTGATTGGGCCGGCCCTTGTCCCGCAGCAATTGCCAGGTGAAGATCACGTCGTCCGGCGTGATCGGCTTGCCGTCGGAGAAACGCGCCCGCGGATTGAGATTGAAGGTGATGAAGCTTCGTTCGTCGTTGGTCTCGATGCTTTCGGCAATGAGCCCGTAGAGGGTGAACGGCTCATCGTAGCCGCGCGCCATCAGGCCCTCGATGACATAGCCGCGGATGTTGGGGGCCGGCAGTCCTCGCACGACCAGAGGATTGACCGTGTCGAAGGTGCCCGAGACGCCAAGGGTCAGACGACCGCCCTTCGGCGCATCCGGATTGACGTAGGGCATCGCGGAAAACCCGGCAGGCATTTTCGGCGCGCCATGCATCGCGATCGCATGCTGCTTCGTTGCGGCGTGTCCACCGGCGCCGGTCAGACTCGCGGCGAGTGCAATTGCAAGAGCCGCGAGCGGCCGGGCAACGGCAAGGGGGCGGAGCTGGAGCAACTGTCTCAAAATCCGGTGATGCGATTCGTCGCGCCGAAGCAGTGAACCATGGATTGTCGAGGCCTCCGGTGCGGTGTTGCGCCCCATATCATCATTTTTGCCCTTCATGCTTTATTGTGGGGGCGAATTCAGGTATCACGCCGGTGCCCGGCGTCACGCTGTCGCCTTTTTTGGCATTGAGACAGCGGCTTGGCGGCCCATCGGCCCATAGCTGCGTTATGCGGCGACAACGAGGACAAGTAGGATCATGACGTATCGGTCTGCGTTCGCACCGGCCCGGCCGGTCGCCCGGACGCTCGCAATCATTGCGGCAATAGCAGCATTTTCGGCCTGCGGATCGGGTGCGGTCCTGGCCCAGCAGCAGCAGCCGGCGCAAAAGGCCGCCCCGAAAAAGGGGGCCGCGCCGGCCCAGGCTCCCGCACCGGCCCAGAGCGGTGCGCCGGCCCAGGCGGCGCCAGGGGGCGGTCAACAGGAACAATCGATGCCGCCGCTGATCTATTCGAACTGGACCAAGATTTGCGGCAAGGGTCCCGAACAGGGCGCCAAGCAGATCTGCCAGACCGGCAAGGACGGCCGTCTCGAATCCGGCATGCCGATCGTGGCCGCCATCCTGATGGAGATGGAAGGCGAAGCAAAGAAGGTGCTTCAGGTCATGCTGCCGCCGGGCATTTATCTGCCTAAGGGAACCCGCGTCGTGATCGACCGCGACGAGCCGTCGGCGATTATCGGGACCTTCCTGACCTGCGCGAATGGCGGCTGTATCGCGCATCTGGAGACGAACGCGGACATCGTGCAGAAGCTCAAGAAGGGCCAGAATTTGTATATTCAGGCCTACAACATGGCGCAGAACGTCATGACGCTGGCGCTGCCGCTCGGCGATTTCGCCAAAGCCTATGACGGTCCGCCGACCGATCCGAAGGAACTGGAAGCAAAGAACAAGAAGCTGCAAGACGAATTGCAGAAGCGCGCCGAAGAACAGCGCAAGAAGCTTGAAGGCGGCAAGCCCCAGTAAGCGGGCTGCGGCGAACCGGCGCAAAAATCGTGATTGGGGCGTGCCACAAGGCGCGCCCTTCTCGTTTGCGGTTGCTATAATTTTCAAGAGTCGGGTTGGAGGACACGCTTTCGCCCGGTTGGCAGCCCGACATGACCGTCGCGGTTGCCTAAGCGGCCGCACCCCAAAACAGGACGGGGGACATGATCGAGCTCGCATCACGATTTTCGCAGCGTGGGATCGCGCGGACGGTGCTGTCCCTGATTCTGTCAGCCGCCTTGGCGCTCGCGACGACGGTTGCGGTCCCAGCACAGCAGAAGGCACCGGCACCAAAAGCATCGCCAAAGACGCAGGCGCAACAGCAGCCGGACGGCGCAGCGCCGGCCGCGCCCGAAACTCCGCCTTTGATCTATTCGAACTGGACCAAGCTGTGCAGTAAGGGCGCGGACACGGGCGGCAAGACCATGTGCCGGATCGGCAATGACGGGAGGCTGGAGTCCGGGCAGCCGATGATCGGTGCTGTACTGATGGAGATGGAGGGCGAGGCGCGCAAAATTCTGCAGATCATGCTGCCGCTCGGCATCCTATTGCCGCGTGGCACCCGCGTGATGATCGACAACGACGAGCCGGGAGCCATGGTGCTGCCGATCATCGTGTGTGCGGGCGGCGGCTGCATGGCGCAGGCCGACGCCAATGCCGAATTGGTGGCCAAGCTCAAGAAGGGCCAGACCCTTTACGTGCAGGCCTATAGCATGCAGCAGACGGTGTTCACGCTGGCGCTGCCGCTTGCCGATTTCGCGAAAGCTTATGATGGTCCTGCGACCGATCCGAAGGATATCGAAGCGCAGACCAAGAGATTGCAGGAACAATTGCAGAAGCGCGGCGAGCAGCTTCAGCAGCAGCAAAAGAAATAGCGCAGCTAATTCACGGTCAGGCTGCGCGGCCGATACGCGCCGGTGCTGTCCTTCACGAACATTTCCTTGACCTGCGGATGGCGGATCGGTTCGTGCGAGGTGTCAGCGAGCAAATTCTGCTCTGAGACATAGGCAATATATTCGGTCTCCGCATTCTCGGCGAACAGGTGATAGAATGGCTGATCCTTGCGCGGCCGCATCTCGGCCGGGATCGACAGCCACCATTCCTCGGTATTGTTGAAGACCGGGTCGATATCGAAAATCACACCGCGAAACGGAAAGAAGCGATGCTTCACCACCTGCCCGATGTGAAATTTCGCGGTGCGCTGGCCGGCTTTGATCATGGCGCCATAATAAGGCCGCGGCAGGCGACCGTCATCTTATAAGGCGTAACGCGCGGCCAGATCGGGATCTTTTGCGGCGACAAGCCTTGCGAGATCGACAACGACCTTGGCCTGTTTCCAGGTAGCGTCGTCCTGCATCTTGCCGTCGATCATCACAGCGCCGGTGCCGTCAGGCATCGCGTCCAGAATTTTCTTGGCGAAGGCGACCTCATCGGGATCGGGCGAGAAGACCCGCTTGGCAATGGCCACCTGGGTCGGGTGCAACGACCAGGCGCCGGCGCATCCCATCAGGAACGCATTGCGAAACTGCACCTCGCACCCCTCCGGGTCGGAGAAGTCGCCGAACGGTCCGTAGAACGGTTTGATGCCGGCCGCAGCACAGGCATCGACCATCTTGCCGAGCGTGTAATGCCACAGGTCCTGCTGGTAAACGGCCCGCGATCCTCCGCCCGGTGCGGCGTCGGCCAGCACCTTGTATTCGGGATGGCCGCCGCCGACCCGCGTCGTCTTCATCGCGCGAGATGCGGCGAGATCGGCCGGCCCGAGGCTGATCCCCTGCATGCGCGGCGAGGAGGCCGCGATCGCCTCCACATTCATGACGCCTTCGGCGGTTTCCAGGATAGCGTGAAGCAGGATCGGCTTTCCGACGCAATGGCGCGCCTCGAGCTGCGCCAGCAACTGGTCGAGATAGTGGATGTCCCACGGTCCATCGACCTTGGGCAGCATGATGACGTCGAGCTTGTTGCCGATCGCTGCGACCAGTTCGGTGATGTCGTCCAGCACCCAGGGCGAGTTGAGCGCGTTGATGCGTGTCCACAGTCCGGTTGTGCCGAAATCGGTCGCTTTCGCCATGGCGATGAAGCCATCGCGCGCAGCCTTCTTGGCGTCGGCGGGAATGGCGTCCTCGAGATTTCCGAGAACCACATCGACCTCGCGCGCGAGTTGCGGGACTTTTGCCGTCACCTTCTCGATGTGCGGAGGGATAAAGTGAATCATCCGCTCGAGCCGGACGGGCAATTCGCGCAAGGGGGCGGGCGCACCGGCGGCCAGCGGCTTGAAGAAATTGCGTGGCAGTTTCATGAGCAACGATTAGTGCACCTGAACGGCCACGCCAAGCCGTACTTTTATGCTTGCGCGGTCCGGACCCGCGAAACAGACTGTCGGGGCAAAACGATAAGGCAGAATGGACTGCCTGCAATTCGCATCGGGTCGAGCCGGAATCCGGCTCGTCGTGACATCAGGAAAGGTTCCGGAAATGCGCGTGTTCAATAGCGTTTGTGCCGTCGCGGCGCTGGCACTGGTTGGTGGTCCGGCACTGGCTAAAGATCCCGTCAAGATCGGTCTGATCACTACGCTATCGGGTCCGGCCGGCTATCTGGGCGCCGATATCCGCGACGGATTTATGCTCGCGGTCGAGGCCAAGGGCGGACCGTTCGAAGGCAACAAGCCTGAGGTGCTGATTGAGGACGACGGGGTAAAGCCCGGTCAGGCCAAGGCGATCGCCGACCGCTTCCTCAAGACCAATAACGCCAAGATTTTCACCGGCATCGTTTTCGGAAATGTCGCGGCCGCGGTGGTACCGGACGTGCTGGATGCCGGCGCGATCTATGTCAGCCCAAACTCGGCCGCGACCGGCTTCGCGGGCAAGGGCTGCAACCCGAATTATTTTGTCGTGTCATTCCAGAATGACGGGCAGGGCGAAAGTGTCGGCGCCCTGGCCAAGTCGCTCGGCTACAAGAAGGCCTATCTGCTCGCACCGAATTATCCGTCCGGCAAGGATATGCTGCAGGCCTTCAAGCGCGAGTTTGGCGGCGAGATCGTTGCCGAGAAATATACCAATCTCGGTCAGACCGACTTCGCCGTGGAAATTGCCGAAATCCGCGCCGCCAATCCCGATTTTGTCCACGGCTTCCAGCCCGGCGGCATGGGCATCGCGTTCCTGCGCCAGTATCACCAGGCCGGTTTGAAGATCCCGCTCGTGATGCATGCCGCATCGTTGGATCAGGCCATGGTGAAGGTGCTCAAGGATGCGGCCGTCGGCGTCCAGGTCGCGAGCCAATGGAACGACGATTTCGACAATCCGGCGAGCAAGGCCTTCGTCGCTGCTTGGAAGGCGAAATACGGCGATCGGCCGGTGACGAGCTATGCCGCTCAGGGTTACGACGCGGGCCTGCTGATCGGGTCGGCGCTGAAGGCGACGAATTTCAGCGTGGAGAATATGGATGCGCTACGGGCCGCGCTGCGCAAGGCGGATTTCGCATCGGTCCGCGGCAATTTCAAATTCGACAAAAATCAGCATCCGATCCAGGACTGGTATGCGCTGAAAGCCGAAAAGACGCCGGGCGGCGACTTTGTTCTCAAGACCGGGGCGAAGGTGCTCTCGAACCACGGCGACATCTACGCCAAGGACTGCAAGATGTAAGCGGATGGGATTGTTCCGACCGGCGTCACTGTGACGAGCCGGCCGGTCGCATGGAGACGTCCAGGAACGCCTCCATGGACCGGCCGGTTTTTTCGGCGCTATAAGGCGAATCCCGCCTTCGTTTCGCCGGCGCGCGTCAGCGGAACGGCTGCTCTTCGAAGCGCTGCCAGTCCATGATCGATGTCCTCAACCTTGCGCTTCCGTATTTCGGCCTGATCTTCCTCGGTTTGGCCTGCGGCCGGCTGAAGCAGATCCCGGATACCGGGCTCGCCTGGATGAACTTCTTCATCGTCTATGTGGCGCTGCCCTGCCTGTTCTACCGGATCGTCGCCAAGACCCCGCTGGAAGAATTGGCAAATGTCTCATTCGTGGTTGCCACCTCGCTGTCCACCGGGATCGCCTTTTTCATCGCGCTCGCCATCGCCAGACTCGGACGCCGGACCCTGCCCGAAGCCACCATCGCGGGCCTCGCCGGCGGCTACGGCAATATCGGCTATATGGGGCCGGGACTGGCGCTCTCGACGCTCGGGCCGCAGGCGGCGGCGCCGGTGGCCCTGATCTTCTGCTTCGACAGCATCGTTCTGTTCTCGCTGGTGCCGTTCCTGATGGAGATTGGCGGCGGCGAGCGGCGCGGCTTCTGGCGTTCGGTCCTGTTCGTCGGGCGCCGCATCGCGCTGCACCCCTTCATCATCGCGACATTGCTCGGCGTGATCTCGGCGGCGTTACATTTCGAGCCTCCGGTAGCGCTCGACCGGCTGATGCAGTTCCTCCAGAATGCCGCCGCACCCTGCGCGCTGTTCGTGCTCGGCGTCACGGTGGCGCTGCGGCCGCTGCCCCGGCTTGCCTGGGACGTGCCGGCGATCGTGCCGGTGAAGCTCGTCCTGCATCCCATCATCGTGTTCTTCATGCTGGCCTGGCTTGGGCCGTTCAGCGCGCCCTGGACCTATGCAGCGGTCCTGATGGCCGCACTGCCGCCGGCGCTCAACGTGTTCGTGCTCGCGCGGCAGTATGACGTCTGGGTCGAGGAGGCGTCGGGCTCGATCCTGATCGGCACCATGGTATCGGTCCTGACCCTGACCAGCGTCATGTGGCTCGTGCAGTCCGGCCGGCTTCCAGTGACGCCGTTCTGACCTCTCGCAACTTTCGTCAGCCGCGCGCTATCCTTGCCCTCCACACGGAGGAAGGCCATGCCGCAGCCGCTGTCGGGAATCCGAGTCGTCGATCTGACCAACCTGCTGCCGGGCCCGCTGGCGACGCTGATGCTGGCGGAAGCCGGCGCCGAGGTGATCAAGATCGAGCGGCCGGGCGGCGACGACATGCGCGGCTACGATCCGCAATGGCAGGGCACGGGCGCGGCCTTCAGCCTGCTCAACCGTGGCAAGAAGACTCTGACGCTTGACTTGAAGAAGCCGGACGGGGAGGCGGAGCTTCGCTCGCTGCTTCAAGACGCTGATGTTCTGGTTGAGCAGTTTCGGCCGGGCATTATGGCAAAGCTCGGCTTCGATTATCAGGCGGCCCGCGCCATCAATCCGAAGCTGATCTATTGCTCGATCACCGGCTACGGCCAGACCGGTCCGCGTGCGCACGAGGCCGGGCACGACCTTAACTATATCGCCAGCACCGGCTTGCTGGCGCTTCAGCCGGGGCCGCCGGAGCGCCCGGTCGTGCCGCCGGCGCTGATCGCAGATATCGCAGGCGGCACATTTCCCGCCGTGATCAACATCCTGCTGGCGCTGCGTCAGCGCGACCTGACCGGCGAGGGCTGCCATCTCGATATCGCCATGACCGACGCGATGTTCACCTTCGCCTGGCGCGCGCTCGCCGGGCTCTGGGCGACGGGGTCGATCGCCACGTCGGGGCAGGGCGAACTGACCGGGGAGACCGCGCGCTATCGCCTTTATCCGGCCAAGGACGGCGGCATCGTTGCCTGCGCCGCGCTGGAGGATCATTTCTGGGAGCGCTTTGCGGCGGTGATCGGCCTGGATGAAAAGCTGAGAGACGACAGGCGCGACCAGGCGGCGGCCATTGCCGCGGTCGCCGCCATCATTGGCAGCCGCAGCGCCGCCGAATGGGCGCCGCTCCTTGCGGAAGCCGATTGCTGCGTGACGATCATGCGCTCGCTGGAGGAGGCGCTCGACGATCCGCATTTCAGGGCGCGCGGCCTGTTCGATCGCAAGGTGCGCGGCGCTCAGGGCGCGACGATGTCCGCCTTGCCGGTGCCGGTCGATCCGCAATTCCGGGAACCTGCCAGCAGCGTGAAGCGGTCGCCGCCGCCGCTATAGAAGCGCTTCGCCGCGCATCAGCCGCGGCTGCGACGCGCGCGGTGTCACGCCTTCGCGCATGACTGCGCGACGCAGCGGCCCGACCGTGTTGAGCAGATGCAGGCCGATCCCGCGCAGTCCCTGCATCGGAAGCAGGCTCGACAGCAGAGTGCGGTTCAGGAGATCGACTGCCATGCTGCGGGTGACGACATCCGTACGCCGCTCGCGGTCGTAGCGGTCCGTCACCTCGGGCGCACCGGGATCGTCGCGGTGACCGGCCGCGATTTCCGCAATCGCGGCGGCATCGCGCAAGCCCAGATTGAGACCCTGTGCGCCGATCGGCGGAAAGCGGTGCGCGGCTTCCCCGATCAAAGCTATGCGACCGGCCGCAAACCGGCGCGCGGTTTCACGGAACAGCGGGAATGCGCCGTGCCCGGGCTCCGCCTTGATCTTGCCGAGGATCGAATGGGAGCGGCGCTCCAGTTCGCGGTTGAGCCGTTCGTTGGATAGCGATTGAAGATCGTCCGCATCCGACGGGCTCACAACGCAAACAATGCTGGAGCGGTCGCCGGGCAGCGGCACCGTGGTGAACGGCCCATGCTCGGTATGAAACTCGGTCGAGATGTCACGATGCGGCCGCGTGTGCGAGACATTGTAGGTGAGCGCGATCTGAGGATAGGCCTCGCCGTCCACCTCGATCCCGGCGGCAGACCGGCAAAGGGAGTTCCTGCCGTCGGCGCCGACCGCGAGCTTCGCCGCAATGGTTGCGCCACCGGCGGTCCGGATGGTGAGACCATCCGGATGGCTCTCGACCGAGGCGGCATCCTCGCGCACCTGACGCAGGTTCGGCATTGACGCGGCCCGCGCCTCCAGCGCCGCGATCAGGTGGCGGTTCTCGATATTCCAGGCAAACGCATCGAGCCCGATCTCGCTCGCTTCGAACAGCGCCTCGGGCGCGCGCCAGAGCCGGTGCGTGGCATCGACGATGCGAAGCGCGGCGAGCGGAGCTGCATGGTCCCTGCAATCGGCCCAGACGCCAAGCGTCTCAAGGGCTGCGACCGAGCTCGCGAGCAGGGCGGTTGTGCGGTTGTCGGCGGGCGCCGCCCGGGCAATAAGGGCCGTGTCGAAGCCGGCCGAGGCCAGTGCAATCGCCGCGGTCAGCCCCGAGGGGCCGCCGCCGACCACGACTGCGGCTGTCGATCCTGATGGTTCCATCGGCTTTGTCCTTCCGGTTCTATTTACGGCGCCCGAAACGCTCGCGCCAGCGGTCCTGCCCGCGGCATCGGTGTGACATTTCCCAAAGCGGTGGGCTGGGATAGGAATAGAAGACGACATGCATGTTTCCGCCGATACGAGCCCGCAGGCCGCCGGACCGTGGATCGCCGGTGTATCCGCCGTGTTGTCGCGCCCCCGGGCGATCGCCTTGGGCTGTATGGCCATCCTGACGACGGCGGGCTGGGCCTATCTGCTGCTCGCCGCTGCCTTTCAGGGCTCCTCGGATCCGGCCGGACTTCTGGCCGAGATGTGCCGCGCGCTGCCTGCAAACGGCACGACCGGTGCCGGAACGGCCGGGCTGGTCGCCGCCATGTGGGGCGCGATGACACTGGCGATGATGCTGCCGACCGCCGGACCGATGATCCTCACCTATGCCGAGATTGCCGAGACTGCCTTGCGCAAGGGCGAGCGCATCGTCTCGCCGCATGTTCTGATCGCGGGCTACCTGGCGGTCTGGTTCGGCTTTGCCGCCGTCGCGACACTGGCGCAGCTTGGGGCGATGTCGCTCGCGGCATGGCCGGGCATGTCCAGCCTTGCAGCTCCAGCGAGCGCGATGTTGTTTGTCGTGGCCGGCCTCTACCAATTCACGGCGCTGAAACGGGCGTGCCTCACGGCCTGCCAGAGCCCGTTCTCGTTCTTCTTCCTGAACTGGACCGATCGCCCCCGCGGCGTGTTCCGGCTGGGTGTCCGGCAAGGCCTGTTCTGTCTCGGCTGCTGCTGGGCGACGATGCTGCTGATGTTTGCGGCGGGTGCGATGAACGCGCTCTGGATGGCTTTGCTCGGCCTCGTGATGCTGACCGAAAAGATGACAATGTCTCGGCAGGTCAGCCGTGCCATCGGCGTCGCGTTCACGGCAGCTGGACTGACGATCGCCGCCGCGTGGAGTTCGGGTTTGTTCGTGATGTGAGGGTTGGCAAATGGCGGATCGATGGACCATGAAGGGCGAGCTGACGCTGTCCTGCAGTTGCACGGTGTTCTGCCCGTGCGTGCTGTCGCTCGGCGAACATCCGCCGACCGAGGATCGGTGCCAGACCTGGGCCGCGGTCCGTATCGATCAGGGACATTATAACGATGTCGATCTGTCCGGCCTGAAGGCCGGTGTGATGATCGAGATTCCCGGACTGATGTCGCGGGGAAACTGGACGGCGGCCCTGTTCGTCGATGAGAAGGCGTCGATCCATGCGATGAAGGGCCTGACGCGCATCTTCACCGGCAAGGTCGGCGGCTCGACACATCTGCTCTCGATCCTGGTCAGCGGCTTTTTGGGCGTACAGCAGGTTCCGATCAGCTACCGGACCGAGGGGCGCACCCGCCTCATCACCATCGATAAGATCGTGGACGGCGCCATCACCCCGATTCCAGGCAAGGCGAAGGATGAGAATGTGACCATTCGGAACAGCGGCTATTGGATCGCCCCCGACGTGACCATCGCGAAAGCCGACAAGTCGCGCTTTCGGGCATTCGGGCGCAACTGGAATTTCACCGGACGTTCTGCCGAAATCTGTCAGATCGACTGGGGTAACGAGTAGATCGCAATCATGCCGGAGAATGGCGATAGCCCGGGCCGGGCGGCGCGGGTGCGGCCTTTCCTGGTGCACATCTTTACCGCCTGCGGTGCTGCGAGCGCTCTGCTGGCTTTGCTGGCTGCTGCGCGCGCCGAGTGGGTCGCGATGTTCGTGTGGCTTGCCGTGGCGCTGTTCATCGACGGTATCGATGGGACGCTCGCGCGCAAGTTCCATGTGGCGGAGGTATTGCCGCGCTGGTCGGGCGATGCGCTCGATCTCGTCGTCGACTTCACGACCTATGTCTTTGTGCCGGCCTTTGCGCTGGCGACCAGCGGGCTGCTACCGCAGCCCGTCGCCGTTCCGCTTGCCGTCGCCGTCGTGGTGACGAGCGCGCTGTATTTCGCGGACGAGCAGATGAAGACGGCAGACCATTATTTCCGCGGCTTTCCGGCGCTGTGGAATGCGGTCGCCTTCCACCTGTTTGTCCTGAAGCTGCCGCCCTGGGTTGCGGCGGTCTCGGTTGCGGTGCTTGTCGTGCTTACCTTCATGCCGCTGCGGGTGCTTCATCCGTTCCGGGTTCTCCGCTTGCGGATCGTGAACCTTCTTGCACTCGCGGCGTGGTGCGGTCTCGGGCTCTATGCGCTCATGACAGCACTTGATCCGGGTCCCATTGTTGCGTGGATGCTCGCGGCGGTCGGCATCTATTTTCTCACAATCGGTCTTGCGACCGCGGGCGATTGAATGGGCGAACGCATGCATCTCCTTGCCGATCCGAATGCCTGGCTCGCCCTGATCACGCTGTCGGTGCTCGAGATCGTGCTCGGCATCGACAATATTGTGTTCATTTCGGTGCTGATTGCGCGGCTGCCGCGGGCACAGGCGCGGATGGCGCGCCGGGTGGGGATCGGGCTCGCCTTCGTGTTCCGCGTCGCGCTTCTTCTCACGCTGACCTGGATCATGAAGCTGACGGCGCCGCTGTTCTCGCTGTTCGGCAACGAATTTTCGTGGCGCGACCTGATCCTGATCGGCGGCGGCCTGTTCCTCATCGCGAAGGGGACGCACGAGATTCATTCGGAGGTGGAAGCGCAATACGAGGAGATGGAGCCGCAGGCCGGCCGTCAGGCGTTCGCCTGGATCGTCGCGCAACTGGTAGCTATCGATCTGGTATTTTCGCTGGATTCGATCATCACCGCGATCGGACTCGCGCAGGATATCGAGATCATGATTGCCGCCGTCGTGATCGCGATGCTGGTCATGTATTTTGCCGCCGGTCCGGTCTCGAAATTCATCCAGAAATATCCAACCACAAAAATGCTGGCTCTTTCATTTCTGTTATTGATCGGTGTCGCACTTGTCGCCGACGGCATGGGCTTTCATATTCCGCGCGGTTACATCTACTTTGCGATGGCGTTTGCCGGCGCGGTCGAGGTGTTCAACGTGCTGGCATTGCGCAACCGGCGAAGACGACCGAAAGCGTTAGGGCGGAAACTGGAGAGCGAATGAAGGACATCGTGCTCATCACCGGCGGCGGCCGAGGGATCGGCGCCGCTACGGCAAGGCTCGCGGCCGCGCGCGGCTATGATGTCGTG
>JBMOOQ010000014.1:0-83213 GCA_049324435.1 Pseudomonadota bacterium | reverse complement strand
CAGGCCAGAACCGTCGACGCCCTCTGGGACCTCATCGGCCGCTCACTCAACCTCTTCACCCCGGAAGAATGCGCCAACTACATGCGCCATTGCGGATACAATCCGCTTTGATCGCAACATGCTCTAAATTGCATGAAGCGCATTAAGCACCGAGCACTGCAATCCGCGTCGTGACGACCGCCCAAAAACAAAACGGCCAGCTTGTGCTGACCGTTTGATAAGTCGAAAAGCGAGTGCCGCGCCGTTTAACGATGCTGCACCACGATCTTGGTGCCGACCGGTACGCGCTCGTAAAGATCCTCGATCTCGCTATTGACCAGGCGGAAGCAGCCCGACGACACCGCATGCCCGATTGTTTCCGGCGCATTGGTGCCGTGCACGCGATAGACCGTGGTGCCGATATAGAGCGCCCGCGCGCCCATCGGATTGCCCGGGCCGCCGGCCATGAAGCGCGGCAGATAGGGCTGGCGCTCAATCATCTCCGGCGGCGGCGTCCAGTCCGGCCATTCCTGCTTGCGGGAAATCCTGTGCACGCCGCCCCAGCGGAAGCCGTCGCGGCCGACGCCGACGCCGTAGCGGATTGCACGATTGTCACCCTGGACAAGATAGAGGAAGCGGTCATGGGTGTTCACGATAATCGTGCCCGGCGCTTCATGTGTCCGGTAGAACACCGCCTGACGACGGTACTCATAAGGCAGCACGAAACCGTCGTTGCCGTCCTGACCGGGATCGCGATCGCGAATCGTCGGCGAAGGAACCTGACCGGCCCCCTGGCCGATCACCGGCGCGGGCAAGGCACACGCAACGACGACGCTGGCAGCGGCCAGCAAACGCATCCAGCTCATAATGGAAACCCGGCTCCCCGAAAATCACCCTTGGAGGTAACTCTGACCGAAATATGTGGCGAAATTCAATACCGCCACCGGTCAACAGACGGCGAGCGCGAGCACGATTGCGGTATATAAATACTCCCCGCGCAAGCGTTCCGGCAGCGTATGGGATACGCTGCCGGCGCTATTTTTCGCAGAGGGACGGGACGATTATTGCGGGCCGGGACCGGCGCCGACGTAACCGGTGATTTTCCAGCCGCTGGCGTCCTTCACATAGCAAAGCTGGTCGTTTCCGAGCGGCGCCAGAACGTCGGCCGATATGTATCCGACTTTTCCGGAGGGGGTCACGACGCGGACCAGCGGCACTTCGTTCGGTTTCGGTGCAGCCTGCTTGGGGTCGGGCATAATGCGGATCAGCACCATCCCGAGCTTTTCGGTGACCGGGGCGTCTGCCCGCGGCGCGCTGCGGACCTCCACGGTGTCAGCCATCGGATAGGCGAAATCGCCGGGGTCGGCACCGGTGGCCTTGGCGACGTCCTCAAGCTGCTTTTCGTCGAATTGCGGGTCGGCGGGCGAACATACGACGCCTTGTTTGCCGGGGTACGGAGTCGCCGTCGGGTCCATGGCGTAGCCTTGCAGAATATCCCAGCCGACCGGCTGCTTGCCGCTGAGGGCAATCGCCGCTGACAGATTGTCGATCCCGGATTTCTTCTTGTCGGCCTGATCGCCCTTTTCGCCTTCCCAGAAGAAGCCCTGATCGACCACCAGCTTGGCAAGGCCGGCGCGATCCTTTTTTGCCGCCAGTTCGCCGACCTGCTTGCGGAACGCCTCGTAACTTGGATCGTTGAGCGGAGCCGGGATCTTCACGGCGATCGGCGTGTAGGGCTTGGCCGGCGCAGGCGGGGGCGGCCCCTTCTGCGGCGGCTGCTTCTGCTGCGCCGTTGCAGCAAAAGGCGCCGCAACGATCAGAGCGGCGGCCAGTGTGATCGCGTGACGTGAGATCGCGGTGCGCATGGTGATTCTCCGGGAGGACATCCAAGCCTAAGACTTTGGTCATGGAAATGCGACGGACCTGCGGCGGCCACACCGATCATTTTCGCGTCAGCCAGCGTAGCGCATATTCCTCGTGCCGATGCTAGAACCGCGTCTGTCTCAAGCCAACCGGTTGTCTCATGTCAGTCACATCTCCCTATCTGCTCCCGATCCTGCTCCTGCTCGGCTCCAATGTCTTCATGACGCTCGCATGGTACGGGCATCTGCGATTCAAGGAGCAGCCGCTTCTGATTGTGATCTTCGCCGCCTGGGCGATCGCCTTCGTCGAATATTGCATGGCAGTGCCGGCCAATCGCTGGGGCAGCGAGGTCTACACGACCGCGCAGCTCAAGACGATCCAGGAGGTGATCACGCTGGTGGTATTCGCCGGCTTCTCGGTGGTCTATCTGAAGGAGCCGTTCACCTGGAATTATGCGGTCGGCTTTGCCTTCATTGCAATCGGCGCGTATTTCATTTTCCAGAAATGGTGACGAGGCACGACGACATCACTTGGCTGGCGTCAGCCGCAGGATACGTCCGGCTGCATTGTCGGTGAGAAGATAGAGTGCGCCGTCCGGTCCGGTGCGGACATCGCGGATGCGCTCGTTGAGCTGACGCAGCATGCGCTCTTCGCCGGTAACTTTCTCGCCGTCGAGTTCGAGTCGTACCAGGATGGCGGGGCGCAGCCCGCCGATGAAGGCGTTGCCCTTCCATTGCGGGAACAGGTCCCCGGTATAGATGGTGAAACCCGACGGCGCGATCACTGGCGTCCATTGCCGGACCGGCTGCTCCATGCCCGCCTTGTGCGTGCCCTCGTGGATCTTCGCGCCGCCGTAATTGACGCCATAGCCGATCACCGGCCAGCCGTAATTCTTGCCGGCTTCCGGAATATTGAGTTCGTCGCCGCCCTGCGGGCCGTGTTCGTGCATCCAGAGCTTGCCGGTGACCGGATGCAGGACGGCGCCCTGGCTGTTGCGATGGCCGTAGCTCCAGATTTCGGGCTTTGCACCGGCGCGGCCTACGAACGGATTGTCCTTCGGCACCGAGCCGTCGGGGGCGATGCGGATCACCTTGCCGAGATGATTGTCGAGGGTCTGCGCGAGATCGCGCGGACCGTAATGGTCGCCGGTGGTCAGGAACAGATTGCCATCGCGGGCCTGCACGATGCGGCAGCCGAAATGCAATCCATTCGAGGGCGGGCCGTCCTGCCGGAAGATACGCTGCACATTGGCAAGTCTTGGCGGATTGCCGACATCGAGCGTGGCGCGTGCGAGCGCAGTCTGCGCGCCGCCGCCATCGACCGGATCGGAATAACAGAAATAGATCGTGCTGTTCTTTGCGAAGTCGCGATCGACGATGACATCAAGCAATCCGCCCTGATTCTGCGCGAGCACCTTCGGCACCCCGGCAACCGGCGCCGACAGCGTTCCGTCGCGGGTCGCGATCCGCATGCGGCCAGGGCGCTCGGTCACCAGCATCCGGCCGTCGGGGAGAAAGGCGAGGCCCCATGGATTGGCGAGGCCGGACACCACGGTCTCAACCCGGATGTCGCCCAACTCCGTCTTGAACACCTGCTGCGCGAGAGCCGTTGACGCAACAAGGGCCGCCACCGGGAGCGCGACCGCAACAGCTTTCATACCCGCAAGCCTCCGCTTGTCCTGCTTCAACCCTAAGGATGCTCTGGATATTCCGGAAGAGTGCCGGAATGCCGCAAGGCGATTGGTTCTGGCAACGATAAGGGAGGCTTGCTCGGTCAGGGGCGCCGGACGATTGCTGCGGCGATGCCACCGATGCCGGCAAGCAGGATGCCGAGCAGGACTGCGAGCGGCACGACGCCGTCGCGGCCATGGGCAAGCGCGCTGAAAGTCTCGGCGCGCGCCGATCCGATCGCGACTGCCGTCACGGCGATGACGATGCAGATCACCAGCACGGCGGTCATCAGCAAATGCGCGACGACGAGCTTGCGTTTCGTCAATGGCCGGGCATTGCGATCAGGGTGATGGAATCCGATCCGGGCGACCCGATCCCTGGTCATGGCACTGCTCCAACAGCGAATCAGCCCCGGAGGCATCATCGTAGGGAAAGCAGGCTGCCGCCCGGCTGGAAAGCGGCGTAACAGGTGAGGTCTGATGGCGATTTGATGACAAAGCGTTAACGGCGCCTTAAGCGTTGGGACGCCGGCAACACTACTCGGCCGCGACCCTCAATTGCTCAGGGCGGTGGTCCATCGCAACATGATGGGGCTCGGCCGCGACACGCGCGAACCAGTCACGCAAGGCCGGGAATGGCCGCAGGTCGAAATCGCACTGCTCGGCGAGATGGGTGTAGGCATAGAGCGCAATGTCGGCGACCGAATAGCGATCGCCCGCGACGAATCGATGGCGCGCCACATGTTTGTCGAGCAGGTTCAGCGAACGCTGGCCTTCCTCCATCCAGTCATCGAGCGCGTGCTGCTGCAATTCGCGGCCGCCCTTGACGAGGCACAGCCAGAAATAGGCGGCGCCGATATTCGGCACGATGGCGTGTTGTTCGAAGAACATCCATTGCAGCACCCGCGCGCGCTCGAGCGGCGTGTCGCCATCGAGGTGCGAGCCTTCCGACAGGAACCAGAGAATGGCGTTCGATTCGGCGAGATAGCGGCCAGGCTCGGTTTCGAGCAGCGGAATCTGTCCGTTCGGATTCTTGGCGAGGAAGTCCGGCGTATGGGTCTCGCCCTTGAGGATATCCACCTCGACAAGCGTATGCGGAATCTCAAGCTGCGACAGCGCAAGCCGCACCTTGTAGCAATTCCCCGAACGCTGCATCGAATAGAGCGTGTACATCCGTGGCTCCATGACGTGAGTTTGGCCGCGGTCCCCACACGGTCACTTTGACGCGACGGACACAAGAAGAAAAGCCCGGCCTTTGCAAGGCTGGATAGCGGCACGACATCACAAAGTGACGTTCATTGCGTGACACCGCGCTGCAGCGAAATAAACGTTTCGTGTTCGCTGTAATCGCTTCAAACTGAAAATGTGTTTCGCACCGCGATGCGCTGCCGAAGGCCGGTAAGCCTTGAGAGCGGGACGGTCCCGAATGGAGGGCTGTTGTGCCGCGGACGCCCTGGTGCTTCCGGGGCGCCGGGATCGCGGCCTGTCCGCACCATCGCTTTCCTGAATGCCTCCATCATCGAATGTCGCTTGCAGCGCAGCAAAATGGGCTTTACGACACCGTCGCAATCCCTCGGAATCCACCTGCACGCTAGACCGGAGACCCCTTCCAATGGCCTTCCTCGCCGACGCGCTCGCCCGCATCAAGCCGTCCGCCACCATTGCGGTGACCGACAAGGCGCGGGCGCTCAAAGCCGCCGGCCGTGATGTGATCGGCCTTGGCGCCGGCGAGCCGGACTTCGACACGCCAGCCAATATCAAGGCGGCGGCGATCAAGGCGATCGAGGCCGGCAAGGCGGCGAAATACACTGCGGTCGACGGCATCCCGGAGCTGAAGGCGGCGATTGCGGCCAAGTTCAAAAAAGAGAACGGGCTCGACTACAAGCCGTCGCAGATCATCGTCGGCACTGGCGGCAAGCAGGTGCTGTTCAACGCCTTGATGGCGACTATCAACCCCGGCGACGAGGTCATTATCCCGGCGCCCTACTGGGTCAGCTATCCGGAAATCGTGGCGCTGCTCGGCGGCACGCCGGTGCCGGTCGTGACCACCATGGAAACCGGATTCAAGCTGACGCCGGAGCAGCTCGACAAGGCGATCACACCCAAGACCAAGTGGCTGATCTTCAACTCGCCGTCCAACCCGACCGGCGCGGCCTATACCCGCGACGAAGTGAAGGCGCTGACCGATGTGCTGATCAAGCATCCGCATGTCTGGGTGCTGACCGACGACATGTACGAGCACCTTGTCTATGACGATTTCAAATTCACCACGCCGGCTCAGGTCGAGCCGCGGCTGTATGAGCGCACGCTGACGCTGAACGGCGTGTCGAAGGCCTATTGCATGACCGGATGGCGTATCGGCTATTCCGGCGCGCCCGAGCACCTGACCAAGGCGATGGCGATGCTGCAGTCGCAGTCGACGTCAAATCCGTCGGCGGTGGCGCAATGGGCCGCGGTCGAGGCGCTGACCGGTCCGCAGGACTTTATTGCCAAGCACAACAAGATTTTCAAGGAACGCCGCGACCTGATCGTGTCGATGCTCAACCAGGCGAACGGCATCAAATGCCCGACACCGGAAGGCGCGTTCTATGTGTATCCGTCCTGCGCCGGCACCATCGGCAAGACCGCGCCGTCGGGGAAGAAACTTGCGACCGATGAGGATTTCGTCACCGAACTGCTGGAGACCGAAGGGGTCGCGGTGGTGCATGGGTCGGCGTTCGGTGCCGGGCCGGCTTTCCGGATCTCCTACGCCACAAAGACCGAAGACCTGGAAGAGGCCGGCAAGCGCATCCAGCGCTTCTGCGGGAATCTGAAATAGGTCCGGCGGTCCACGGCGGCGGCCGATGCCGCCTCCGGCCGCGGTTCCTTTAAAGTTGTCTGTAAGGACTTATCGTCTTTGATACGGATGCGGGCTAATTTCCGCCCGACTTGCGGCGCGTTATCGCCGCCTCGCTGATAAGCTTTGCAAAGGGGCCGATACCCATGATCCGATCTTCGCTATTCGCAGCTCTGATGCTGATGGCAGCGCAGGCCACGCCTGCGTCCGCACAGCAGCAGGTTCAGACCGGTGTGCTGGAATGCCGCGGCGGGGGCTCGGTCGGCTTCGTCATCGGCTCGGTAACCGAACTGAGCTGCATCTACCGCCCGGATATGGGGCCGCGCCAGCTCTATACGGCGGTCCTGCGCCGCGCCGGTGTCGATCTCGGCGGCACGGCGGTATCGAGCCTGGTCTGGGCCGTATTCGCACCGACCCGGCAAATTGGGCTGGGCGATCTTTCCGGCAATTACGGTGGCGTGACCGCGGGTGCTGCAGTCGGCGTCGGTCTTGGCGCCAATGTGCTGTATGGCGGCTCGAACAATTCGGTCGCGCTGCAGCCGCTTAGCGTTGAGGGCCAGGTCGGCCTGAACGTTTTTGGCGGCATCGCCGGCCTGGAATTGCGCTTCGCGCCGTAAATCCTGCCGGAGTTTTGATTGTCACACGAGCCTTCTGCCGACAGGCAGATGGCTCGTTTGCACGCTCCAGCGGTTACTTGAACACGATCCGGCCATCGACGGCGGTGCGCACCATCTTGATCTTCTCCAGATAGTCGATCAGTTCGTTGATCATCAGCGGCCCGTCATGGGGCGCAATGACTTCGGTGACGTTGTTGAAGGCCTCATAGCCGTCACCGCCGCGCGCCATGAAGTCATTGGTCGCAAGCCGGTAGATTTTTGCGTCGTCCAGCGGCGCGCCATTGGCCTCAACCGAGACGAGACGCTGACCGGCAGGACGCGAGGGATCGACGACGATCCTGAGGCCCGATACTTGCGGAAACCGGCCGGCCGGTCTCGGCAATGCACTGAAGCCGTTTTCGAGGCCGGCCCGGATCGCGCGGCCTGAAATCTCGAGCACCGCGATCGTATTGCGGAACGGCAATTCCGCCATCATGTCGCGGCGGGTGAGGGTGGTGCCGGGCGGGTAGATTCGGCCGCCGCGGATTCCGCCGCCATTGGTGATCGCGATGTCCGCGCCGGTCTCGGTCCGCATTGCGTCCGCGATCAGGTCGCCGATGGCGGCTTCCTGCGTACGGACCGTCGCATTCCGGCTGTCGAGTTCGACGGCGGTGGCCGCGATCGGGACATCGAGCTGCTTGGAGAGCTTGTCTTCGTATTGCTGGACGACGGCGGCCATTTCCGCGTCGGGGACGACGTTGCGGGTATCGATGGGGCGAAACTCGGGATACCAGATCACCTCGCGGCGGCCTTCGTTGGTTCGCACCGTGAAGGTGATATCGACGCAGGTTACGAAATGCGCGTCGTGGCTCGATTCTGCGGCAGCGGTGCGGTCGTCGTAATTGATCCAGAGATCGTGATCGTGTCCGCTGAGGATGATGTCGGCGGCGCGATTGCGGATCATCGCTTCGTCCTTGGCGCGGTCGGTATGCACAACGGCGACGACCACGTCCGCGCCCGCCTTGCGCAGCAACGCGGCCTGCTTCTCAATGGTATCGACCGAGCGCGGAAACTTCAGATCGCCCGGGCTCGACAGGATCGCGGCATCCTCATCGGTTGCGGCCGTGATGCCGATACGGATGCCGCTCATCTCGATGATGTTGCGCTCCCGGAAACCGGCAATGAGCGTGCCGTCCGGATTGAGAATGTTGGCGACATAGAGCGGAAATTTTGCCTCGCTCATGCGCTTGAAAAACAGGTCCTTGCCGAAGTCGAATTCGTGATTTCCGGGAACGAAAATGTCCGGGGCGAGCATGTTGGTCAGCGCGATGACATGCTCGCCCTGATCGAGGCTCGACATCAGCGATGGCGATAGGGCATCGCCGGCATGCACAAAGATCACGTTCCCGCCCTTCGCCCGTTCGGCTTTCACGACCGAAGCAAGCCGGGCATAGCCGCCGCGCAGTTGCCCGTCCGGGGCCGGCTGGTCGCTCATCAGGTAAATGTCGCTGACCAGCACGAACGTCACCCGCGCCCTGGTCCCCTGCGCGACGGCGGGACGCGGGAGACTTCCGATCAGCGCGAGGGCCGACGATCCGAGCAGCAGCAGGCGGCGGGTTATGGTCATTTTCATCATTGTTTCCGGCGGGCAGCTGTGGCTTAGCATGGCTCCATGAACGACGCATCGTCAGACACCGTCGCAGGCGCGCATCGGCCGGCCGGGCATCCGCCCGTCAGATCGGGCAAAATCGGCGTGCTGATTGCCAATCTCGGGACGCCGGACGCGACCGATTATTCCTCGATGCGGCGCTATCTGAAGGAATTCCTGTCCGACAAGCGGGTGATCGAGGAAAACTCGCTGACCTGGAAACTGGTCTTCAACCTGATCATTCTGACGCGGCGGCCGGCCAGCAAAGGCCGCGACTACGACTCGATCTGGAACCGCGAGCTGAACGAATCGCCCCTCAAGACGGTGACGCGCTCGCAGGCGCAAAAGCTTGCGGCGTCGCTCGCTGCGGTCGATCAACGAATCGAGGTCGACTGGGGCATGCGCTACGGAAATCCGTCGGTCGGCTCGGCAATCGATGCGCTGGCCGCAAAGGGGTGCGACCGCATCCTCTACGTGCCGCTCTATCCGCAATATGCTGCGGCCACGACCGCGACCGCCTGCGATGCGGCGTTCCGGCACCTGATGACGATGCGCTGGCAGCCGACGTTGCGGGTCGCAGCGCCCTATTTCGACCAGCCGGTTTATATCGAGGCGCTCGCGTCCTCGATGCGCGAAGAACTGTCGAAGCTGCCGTTCGAGCCCGATGTGATCCTCGCCTCCTTCCATGGCATTCCGCAGGACTATTTCGACAAGGGCGATCCGTATTACTGCCACTGCGCCAAGACCACGCGGCTTCTGCGCGACGCGCTGGGCATGAGCGAAGACCGGTTGCGCATGACGTTCCAGTCGCGGTTCGGCACCGCGGAATGGATCAAGCCATATACCGACAAGACGGTCGAAGCCCTGGCGCAGAGCGGGGTGAAGAATCTTGCAATCGTAACGCCCGGCTTTTCGGCCGATTGCCTGGAGACTCTGGAAGAGATCGCGGTCGAGAACGGCGATATCTTCAAGGCCAATGGCGGGGTCAATTTTGCGGCGATCCCATGCCTGAACGACAGCCCGCAGGGCATGGACGTGATCCGCGACATCGTGTTGCGCGAATTGCGGGGCTGGGTGTCCTAACCGCCCGTTAACCATATCGCTTTTAACTCCGTTAACCATTTTCGCCGGCCGCGAGGCTGGCTGCCTTCATGTGCGCATCCGGTGGCGGGTGACACGGATGCAGGCGCGGCAGGAGTTGACGCGTGGCGCGGTGCCTCGTCCCGATTGTGCTGGTCGGACTTGCCGGTCTGTGCGCGGCCGCGCCGGTGTTCGCGCAGCAAGCCGGCCAACCCGATCCGTCGACGCCGACCCTGTTCGATCCGCATTTCGATTCCGGCCGCACGCAGCAATTCCGCAAGCCGGGGCAGGCGGCGCGGCCGGCCGAGGTGACGTATCCGGCGAGCGGCGCAGGGACGACCGGATTCGACGCCACCCATGCGCGGGTGAAGCGCAAGACAAAGGAGGCAGCTCAAAAGCGCGCGCGGACTGAGGCAGAAAACCTCGCGCCGATTGCCGCGACCGCGCCGGACCGCACCGTCGCAGCGCCGTTCCAGCGCCAGGAGAGCCAGGCGGCAATGCGCCGCCGTGCGACCAATTCCGCAGCGATTCCGCTCGATGCCACCGGACCGGTCACGGCGCGTCCGATCCGCAAGCGCGTCAACGAGGAAGACCCGTTCGGCGCAGTCGGTTTCTACGCCGGCTCGTTCCTCTACAAGCCGGCAGTCGAGGTGTCGGGCGGCTACAACAGCAATCCAGGCCAGCGGTTTATCCCTAAAGGATCGACCTTCGAAAAGGTCGCGCCCGAACTCAGCATCAAATCGGACTGGTCGCGGCACGAGCTCTCGGCCGATCTGCGCGGCAGCTATATCTGGTACAACGACAACAACCTCGACAATCTCAGCAAGCCGTTTCTCGATCTGAAGGGAAAAGCGCGCCTCGACATCTCGAAACAGACCAAGGCAGAGCTGGAAGGCCGTTTCGGATTGCAGGCGGACAATCCCGGCGATCCGAATCTGCCGGCGAATATCTCGACGCCGCCGCTCTACATCACGCCGGGGGCTACCGCGGGAATTACCCACAGCTTCAACCGGCTGGAATTGTCGCTGAAGGGCTCGATCGACCGCACCGCCTATGGCGACGCCGAGACCTATCAGGGCACGACCGTCGATTTTCGCGACCGCAATTACAATCAATATGGCCTGCGGCTGCGCGCGGCCTATGAACTGCTGCCGGGCATCAAGCCATTTGTGGAATATGGCGTGGACGTCCGGCGCCACGACCGTGAAAACGATGCGGCCGGCGTCGCGCGCAACTCGGACGGGTCGACGATCCGAGGCGGCTCGGAGTTCGAACTGTCACGCTACCTCGTGGGCGAGGCCTCGGTCGGATATCTTGAGCGCAGATATGCCGAAGATACCTTCCCCACCATTCGCGCACCGGTCATCGACGCGAAGCTGACCTATTATGCGACGCCGCTGACGACCTGGAAGCTCTACGCCAAGACGTCGGTCAACGAGTCGATCCTGCCGGGCGTGGCAGGATCGCTCAGCCAGGACTACGGCATGCAGATCGATCACGCCTTCCGGCGCTGGCTGATCGGAACGGTGACGCTTGGCTACGGCACCGACAATTACGAAGGTTCGAACCGCACCGATGACCGTTATCTCATCGCGGCCAGCATGATCTACAAGCTGACCCGCGAAGTCCATTTCAAGGCGGAAGCACGCCGGGAGCAGCTGAAGTCAACAACGCCGGGCTGGGATTACACCACGAACATTTTCACGCTGGGATTGCGTCTGCAGCGATGAGGCTGCCGCGACTGGCGATCATCCCAGCAACTGCTTCAATTCCTCGCGCAGCGCCGGAGCGATGTCCTTGCGCTTGAGCGCATAGGCGATATTGGCGGTGAGAAAGCCGAGTTTGGAGCCGCAATCGTAGGAACGGCCCTCGAATTTCACTGCGTAGAACGGCTGAGTCTTCGACAACGCGATCATCGCGTCGGTCAGCTGGATTTCGCCGCCGGCACCGGTCTGCTGGTTCTCCAGGATGGAAAAGATTTCCGGCTGCAGAATGTAGCGGCCGGTGATGGAGAGATTGGACGGGGCGTCTTCGCGCTTGGGCTTCTCCACCATTTTTGTGATCGGCATGGCCTTGCTGGCGTCCTTGCCGGAGTCTTTCTCGACGCCGACAATGCCGTACATGTGTACACGGTCCATCGGCACTTCCTCGACCGCAATAATGTTAGCCTTGCCCTTCTGTCTGTTGTAGGCGGCGACCATCTGGGCGAGGCAGCCCGGCTCGTTCTGGACCAGCACGTCGGGCAGAACCACGGCAAACGGCTCGTTGCCGACGAGTTCGCGCGCGCACCACACGGCGTGTCCGAGGCCGAGCGGGGATTGCTGACGTGTGAAGCTCGTGGTTCCTGCACCCGGCGTGTCGTCGGCAAGCAGCTTCAGCTCGCTCTTCTTGTGGCGTTCCTTCAGCGTCACTTCGAGCTCGAACTGGCGGTCGAAGTGATCCTCGATCACCGACTTGTTGCGGCCGGTGACGAAAATCAGATGCTCGATGCCGGCCTCTCGTGCCTCGTCCACCACATGCTGGATCAACGGCCGATCGACGACCGTGAGCATTTCCTTCGGCATTGCCTTGGTTGCCGGAAGGAAGCGGGTGCCGAGCCCGGCCACCGGGAAAATCGCTTTACGAATGGGCTTCATCAGGGAGTACCGAAACAGGCTGTGGACGAGGGGCTTCTGTTAGCACGCAAGCACCCGAAAAACCGGCGAACGTCGCAAAACGTCCACGTATTTGTGAATGTTGTTAATCGTCTGGCAACCGTATGCGTTCCCCATAGACCCGGTATCTCGTGTCCGGGTTGCGTGAGGCTGCTGATGGCCCGTCGGTGTGGAACTACGGCAAGACTGTGGCCGGTTGCGGCGCTCGGGGTGACGCTGATCGGCTGCGCATCGGACGATCGCGGTCCGGTCGCGGCGACGGCTTCAATTTCTCAAGCGCCTGCCGGCCCGCAATCAGCATCAGTCGCGCAATCGATATCCAATTTGCCTGCGCGGCAGACCGCGCATTCGGCGAGCGCGCGCCGGGCCTATGCGCAGGCGACCGGCCCGGAATGGAGCGGCGAATCCGGTTCGTCCGGTCACCCTCTGATGACCGCGGAGGCGATTCGCGCGGCGGCTGCCGATTTTCAGGGATGTCTGCAGCGGCTCTATCCCGCGGCCGCAAAGCGCGGCATCCCGAAGCAGACCTATGACGCCTATACCCGCGATCTGACTCCCGACCTCAAGATCATGGATCTGGTTGACGCGCAGCCGGAGTTCACGCTGGCGTTCTGGGATTATCTCGACCGCCTTGTCGGCGAGGAACGCATTCAGCGCGGGCGGGAATTGCTGCAGCAGCACCGCGCCATTTTCGATGCGATGGAGCGGCAATACGGGGTCGACCGCTATGTCATCGCCGCGATCTGGGGCATCGAGTCCAAATACTCGACCATGATGGGCGAGCGTCCGGTCCTGCGTTCAACCGCGACGCTGGCCTGTGTCGGCCGGCGTCAGGATTATTTCCGCAACGAATTCCTCGCGGCGCTGGAAATCCTGTATCGCGGCGACGTCCAGCCCGACCGCATGAAGGGCTCATGGGCCGGTGCGTTCGGGCCGACGCAGTTCATGCCGACGGTGTACAAGACTTATGCCGTCGACGCCGATGGCGACGGTCATCGCGACATGACGGCATCCGTTCCGGATCTGCTGTTCTCGACCGCAAACTATTTCCGCAAGCATGGCTGGGAAAGCGGACAGACCTGGGGTTACGAGGTCGTGGTGCCGAAGACCTTCAATTTCATGCTGGCGGATCGCAGCAAGGTCATGACGATCCGCGAATGGGAGAATCTCGGCATCCGCCGCGCCGGCGACAAGGCGTTCCCGCGCCTCTCCGACCGCGCGTGGCTGATGGTGCCGGCGGGCAGCCAGGGCCCGGGCTTTCTGATGCTCAATAATTTTCGCGTAATCATGCGCTACAACCCGGCCGAAGCCTATGCGCTGGCGATCGGTCATTTGTCGGACCGGCTGCGTGGCGGCGATCCCTTGGTCCAGTCCTGGCCGCGGCATGAGCGGGTTCTGACCCGCGAGGAGCGTATGGAAATGCAGCAATTGCTGCTGCAGCGGGGCTTCGATATCGGCCAGCCCGATGGCCGGTTCGGCGCCAAGACACGGGCGGCGATCCGCGACTTCCAGGCGCGGGCCGGGCTCGTACCGGACGGGTTCGCAAGCGCCACTGTGCTGGCGAGACTGCGCGGCAATTAGCGGAAAAAGGCCCCGCGACCTTCGCCTTGCCATGTTCTTTTGCTATGCAATCCGCGCTTGCGACCGGGAGCGCATGTCCCGGAGTGATGGCGTGGAACGGTCCACAGGACACCAGCTGAATGGCCCGGCAGGAAAAGGCGCGAATGGCTCCAATGTTGCGGGCGGTCTGGCTCGGCGGTCTTGCACTTGCCGCGCTTGCCTATGGCTGGCCCGCGCAGGCGCAATTCTTTCCGTTTGACGACCGCTTTTTCGGTTTTCCGCGGCCACAGAAGCCGCGTCCTCCGGTGCAGGACTCGACCGTTGCGCCTCCTCCAAAAAAGGTCGAAGTGCCGCCAACCATCCGCATCCTGGTGCTCGGCGATTCAATGGCCGACTGGCTCGCCTATGGCCTTGAAGAGCAACTCGCCGAGACTCCGGAAATCGGCATTGTCCGCAAGCACCGGGCTCTCTCCGGGCTGATCCGGTACGATCAGAAGAATGAGACCGACTGGCCTAAAGTGGCGCGCGATCTGATCGCCGCCGAAAAGCCGCAGGCGGTGATCGTGCTGGTCGGCCTTCAGGACCGCCAGGACATTCGCGAAAGGGCGCCAGCCAAGCCGCATTCGCAGCACAAGCCGGGTGCGACGGGCCAGCAGCCTGCACAGGCCGGGGCGGGACAGCCCCAACAGCCGGCCGAAACGAATGACGATGAGACCCCTTCGATCGCCTCGCCGGAGCCGCAGCGTGTGCGTCCGTCCGGTCCGGTCGAATTCCGCAGTGAGCGATGGGAAGAACTGTACGGCGCCAAGGTCGATGAGATGCTCGCCGCGGTCCGCACCGCCAATGTGCCGGTGCTCTGGGTCGGCGTGCCGGCGGTTCGCGGAGCGAAGTCGACGGCCGACCTGCAATATCTCAACGACATCATCCGGCCGCGGGTGGAGAAGGCCGGATTCATTTTCGTCAATGTGTGGGACGGCTTCGTTGATGAACGTGGCAACTTCATGCAGCGCGGTCCGGACGAAACCGGCCAGATTCGCGTGCTGCGAACGCAAGACGGCGTGCATTTCACCCGCTTCGGCGCGCGCAAGCTCGCTCACTACGTCGAGCGGGATCTGAAGCGCGTGCTGCGCGAGCCGATCCCGGCCGCCTTGAGCAATGTTCCGGTCGACCCGCAACCTGCTCAACCTGCGAAGCCGAGCGGACCGGCGGCGCGCCCGCTTGCGGGCCCCGTCATTCTGCTCGGCACGCCATTGCAGGAGCCGACCGATCTCGCCGGCGGGACGCCCGCGCCGGCTGCCAAGGCCGGTCCGCCGCTCGATGCCGTGGCAACGCGCATTCTGGTGAAAGGTGAGCCGCAACGCAGCGAACCCGGACGCGCCGACGATCCGGCATGGCCGCCGCGGATGCCAAACCTGGTTGCGGCCGAGCCCTTGCCGCCGACTACCGCACCGCTCGCGATCGTGCGTGCGCCGGCGCCGGGAACGGTTCAGCAGGCCGCCTTACCCGGCCAGAAGCCTGGCATGCCAGGCGCTCCCGGTCAGCGTATTGCCGGGCAGCAGCCGCAGCTGCAGGGCGCGCGCCAGCAGCAGGCGCCGACCTTCTGGCGTCGTCCCGCGTTCGAATCGTCGGGACCGCGTTTCTTCTTCGGATTGTTCGGGCGGTAGCGGCTCGATCAGCGCGGCAGCGTCGTCGTTCCCATCAGGAATTTGTCGATCGCGTGCGCGCATTGGCGGCCTTCGCGGATCGCCCACACCACCAGCGACTGGCCGCGGCGCATGTCCCCGGCTGCAAACACTTTGTGGATCGAGGTCTTGTAGTCCTCGGTATTGGCCTTCGCATTGCCGCGCGGGTCGAGCGCGACGCCGAGCGAAGCCAGCATGCCGTCCTGCACCGGATGCACGAAGCCCATCGCCAGCAGAACGAGATCGGCCTTCACGGTAAATTCGGTGCCGGGCACCGGCTTGATCTTGTCGTCGGCGCGAACGCAGCGCAGCGCCTTGACCTTGCCGTTCTCGCCTTCGAAAGCTTGTGTCAGCACCGAAAACTCGCGGATTGCGCCCTCGTCGTGGCTCGATGACGTGCGCAGCTTGTAGGGCCAGTCCGGCCAGGTCAGCGCCTTGTTTTCGCGCACCGGCGGCATCGGCATGATTTCGAAATTCGTCACCGACAAAGCGCCCTGCCGGATCGAGGTGCCGATGCAGTCCGATCCGGTATCGCCGCCGCCGATCACCACCACATGCTTGCCGGTGGCGACGATATCCTTGACGCCGTTCAGCGGCTCGCCGGAGACTCTCCGGTTCTGCTGCGGCAGGAAGTCCATCGCGAAATGGATGCCGTCAAGCTCGCGGCCGGGGATCGGCAGATCGCGCGGATGCTCCGCGCCGCCGGTCAGCGCCACCGCGTCATATTCCGCGACCAGCTTTTCGACCGGCAGGTTGACGCCGACATGCGCGCCGTAATGGAAGGTGACGCCCTCGGCCTCCATCTGCTTGATCCGCATGTCGACGATACCCTTCTCCATCTTGAAGTCGGGAATGCCGTAGCGGAGGAGGCCGCCGGCCTTGGCATGCTTCTCATAGACATGCACGTCGTGCCCTGCGCGTGCCAGCTGCTGCGCGCAGGCAAGGCCCGCGGGTCCGGAGCCGACAATGGCGACCTTCTTGCCCGTCTTGTGCGGCGCCGGCTCCGGCTTGATCCAGCCGCTTTCGATCGCACGGTCGGCGATCGCGCATTCGATGGTTTTGATGGTGACCGGATTGTCGTCGATGTTCAGGGTGCAGGAGGCTTCGCACGGCGCTGGACAAACGCGGCCGGTAACTTCCGGGAAATTATTGGTCGAGAGCAGATTGCGCGCGGCCTCTTCCCAATTTCCGCGGTACACCAGATCGTTCCAGTCCGGGATCTGGTTGTTGACCGGGCAGCCGTTGTGACAATACGGGATGCCGCAATCCATGCAGCGCGCCGCCTGTTCGCGCGTCTCGCCTTCGGAGAGCGGCAGAACAAATTCGCGGTAATGCTTGATACGCTCCTCGACTGGAGCGTAGCCGCGATCCTCGCGTTCGATTTCGAGAAAACCGGTGACCTTACCCATGTGAACTTTTACTCGGCGGCTTCCAGAGCCTGGGCGGCCTGAATTTCTTTGAGCGCACGTCGATATTCGAGCGGCATGACCTTGCGGAATTTGCCGCAATAGCTCTGCCAGTTGTCGAGGATGGACTTGGCGCGGGTCGATCCGGTCAGCTTGGCGTGCTGGCCGATATAGTAACGCAGCCGTTCCGCATCGTATCGCGTCATGTCGGTGAGGATTTCGACGCGGCCCGCGGTCTCGAGGTCATGCCTGGAGTGATAGACGCGCTCGTTGACATCCTCTTCGGCCGGGACCGGCTCGAGTTCCACCATCGACATGTTGCAGAGCTTTTCGAAGTCGCCCCTCTCGTCGAGGACATAGGCGATGCCGCCGGACATGCCGGCTGCAAAGTTGCGGCCGGTCGGACCGAGAACGATGACGATACCGCCGGTCATGTATTCGCAGCAATGGTCGCCCGCGCCCTCGACCACGGCCACCGCGCCCGAGTTGCGGACGGCGAAGCGTTCGCCGGCGACGCCGCGGAAATAGCATTCGCCGGAGATCGCGCCGTAGAGCACGGTGTTGCCGACAATGATGGATTCTTCGGGAACGATGCCGGAATCGGCGGTCGGCCGCACGATGATCTTGCCGCCCGACAGGCCCTTTCCGACATAGTCGTTGCCTTCGCCCTGCAGGTCGAAGGTGATTCCCTTGGCAAGCCATGCGCCGAAACTCTGGCCTGAGGTGCCGGTCAGCGACACCTGGATTGTGTCGTCCGGCAGACCTTCATGGCCATAGCGCTTCGCGACTTCGCCCGACAGCATCGCGCCGGCGGAGCGGTCGATATTGTGGATTTCGGCCGTGATCTTGACCGGTTTGCCGTGATCGAGCGCGGGCTGCGCCTGCGCGATCAGCTTGCGGTCAAGCACGTCGTGGATTTTGTGGTCCTGACGTTCACAATTGTAGATCGCAACCCCTTCCGGCGCGATCGGCTTGGTGAACAGCTTGGAGAAGTCGAGCCCCTTGGCCTTCCAGTGTGCGATCACATCGCGCTGGTCGAGCATCTGAATCTGGCCGATCATCTCGTCGAACTTGCGGAAGCCCATTTCCGCCATCAACTCGCGTACTTCCTCGGCGACGAAGAAGAAATAATTGATGACGTGCTCGGGTTGTCCGGTGAAACGCTTGCGCAGCACCGGGTCCTGGGTCGCGACGCCGACCGGGCAGGTGTTGAGATGGCACTTGCGCATCATGATGCAGCCGGCCGCAATCAGCGGCGCGGTGGCAAAGCCCATTTCGTCGGCGCCGAGCAGCGCGCCGATGACGACGTCGCGGCCGGTACGGATACCGCCGTCCACCTGCACGGTAATGCGGCCGCGCAGGCGGTTCGCCACCAGCGTCTGGTGGGTTTCGGCAAGACCGATCTCCCATGGACTGCCGGCATGCTTGATCGAAGTGAGGGGAGACGCACCCGTGCCGCCCTCGTAACCTGCAATCGTCACATGGTCCGACCGCGCCTTGGAGACGCCCGCCGCTACGGTGCCGACGCCGACCTCGGACACCAGCTTCACCGATACATCGCCCGCAGGATTGACGTTCTTCAGGTCGTAAATCAGCTGCGCCAGGTCCTCGATCGAGTAGATGTCGTGATGCGGCGGCGGCGAGATCAGGCCGACGCCCGGCGTTGAATGGCGCACCTTGGCGATCGTCTTGTCGACCTTGTGGCCGGGCAATTGACCGCCTTCACCGGGCTTGGCGCCCTGCGCCATCTTGATCTGCATAACGTCGGAATTGACGAGATATTCGGTAGTGACCCCGAACCGGCCGGACGCGACCTGCTTGATGGCCGAGCGCATCGAATCGCCGTTCGGTAACGGCTTGAAGCGGTCGGCTTCCTCGCCGCCTTCGCCAGTATTCGACTTGCCGCCGATCCGGTTCATCGCGATCGCGAGCGTGGTATGCGCCTCCCGCGAGATCGACCCGAACGACATCGCGCCGGTCGCAAACCGCTTCACGATCTCCTTCGCAGGCTCGACTTCATCGAGCGGAACCGGCTTGCGGCCGTCTTCTTCGGCGCTCTTGATGCGGAACAGGCCGCGGATGGTCAGGAGCTTTTCGGATTGCTCGTTCAGAGTGCGTGCGAAAGCCCGGTATTGCTCGTACGAATTACTGCGCACCGCATGCTGGAGATTCGCGACCGTCTGCGCGGTCCATGCATGATCCTCGCCGCGCATGCGGAAAGCATAATCGCCGCCGACGTCGAGCGCATTGCGGTAGATCGGCGCGTCGCCAAATGCGTCGCGATGGCGCCGTACGGTTTCCTCGGCGACCTCGTCGAGCCCAACGCCTTCGATGCGGGTGTGGGTTCCGGTGAAGTAGGTCGCGACAAATTCGGACGAAAGCCCGACCGCGTCGAAAATCTGCGCGCCGCAATAGGACTGATAGGTCGAGATGCCCATCTTGGACATCACCTTCATCAGACCCTTGCCGACCGACTTGATGTAGCGCTTGACGATTTCCTTGTCGTCGAGCTTGACCGGCAAAGTGTCCTTCATCGCGATCAGGGTCTCGAACGCGAGATAGGGATTGATCGCTTCCGCGCCGTAACCGGCCAGACATGCGAAGTGATGCACTTCGCGGGGCTCGCCAGATTCCACGACGAGACCGACCGAAGTGCGCAGGCCTTCGCGGATCAGGTGATGATGCACGGCGGCACAGGCGAGCAGCGCCGGGATCGGCACGCGCTCGGCGCTGACCTTGCGGTCGGACAGGATAATAATGTTGTAGCCTTCGCGGACGGCCTTTTCCGAGTCCGCCTTCAGCTGCTTCAGTGCCGGTTCGAGACCGGCTGCGCCCTTGTCGGCCGCGAAAGTGGTGTCGAGGGTGATCGACTTGAAGTGGTTGTCTTCGATGTCACCGATCGAGCGGATTTTCTCCAGATCCTTGTCGGTGAGAATCGGTTGCCGCACCTCGAGCCGCTTGGTGGTCGAGGTGCCTTCGATATCGAACAGGTTTGGCCGCGGCCCGATGATCGAGACCAGGCTCATCACGATTTCTTCGCGGATCGGGTCGATCGGCGGATTCGTGACCTGTGCGAAATTCTGCTTGAAATAAGTGTAGAGCAGCTTCGACTTGTTGGACAAAGCCGAGATCGGCGCGTCGTTCCCCATGGAGCCGACGGCTTCCTCGCCGGTCGTCCCCATCGGAGTCAGCAGGATCTTGATGTCTTCCTGGGTGTAGCCGAAGGCCTGCTGGCGATCCAGCAGCGAGAGATTGGAGATCGCGGCCTTGCCGGGCGATTCCGGCAGGTCTTCCAGAACAATCTGGGTTGCGTGCAGCCATTCCTTGTAGGGATGCGACTTCGCGATGTCCGCCTTCAGTTCCTCGTCGGGGATGAGGCGGCCCTGCTTGAGATCAACCAGCAGCATCTTGCCCGGCTGCAGGCGCCACTTCTTGACGATGTCCTTTTCCGGGATCGGCAGCACGCCCATCTCGGAGGCCATGATGATGCGATCGTCTCTTGTCAGGCAGTAGCGTGCCGGGCGCAGGCCGTTGCGGTCGAGCGTTGCGCCGATCTGAGTGCCGTCGGTGAAGACGAGCGCAGCCGGTCCATCCCACGGCTCCATCAAAGCGGCAGTGTATTCGTAGAAAGCACGGCGCTGCTCGTCCATCAGCGGATTGCCCGCCCACGCCTCCGGCACCATCATCATCATGGCGTGCGACAGCGGATACCCGCCCATCACCAGGAATTCGAGCGCATTGTCGAAGCAGGCGGTGTCGGATTGGCCTTCGTAGGAGATCGGCCACAGCTTGTGGATGTCGTCACCGAACAGCGGCGAAGAAACCGAGGCCTGGCGCGCCGCCATCCAGTTGACGTTGCCGCGAAGCGTATTGATCTCGCCGTTATGCGCGATCATCCGGTACGGGTGCGCCAGCGACCAGGCAGGGAAGGTATTGGTCGAGAAGCGTTGATGCACCAGCGCGAGCGCGCTTTCGAAATCCGGCTCGTGCAGATCCGGATAATAGGTGCCGAGCTGGTCGGCGAGGAACATGCCCTTATAGATCACCGTCCGGCAGGACAGCGACACTGGATAATAACCCGACAGCCGGCGCTCGCGGCGCAGGTAGATCGCATTCGAGATCGCCTTGCGCATGATGTAGAGGCGGCGATCGAAATCCTGCTCGGTCTTGATGTGGGCAGGACGCTCGATGAAGACCTGCATATGCACCGGTTCGGTCGGCTTCACCGATACACCGAGCGTGGAATTGTCGGTCGGAACGCTGCGCCAGCCGAGAATCTTCAGCCCTTCCTGCGCTGCGACCTCTTCGTAGGTCCTGCGGATTTCGTCGCGCCACTCCTTATCGCGCGGCAGGAATAGGAAACCGACCGCGTAATGTCCGGGGGCGGGCAGGGTGAAGCCGTTTTCCTTCGCCTTGCGGGCAAAAAAGGGATGCGGGATCTGGACAAGGATACCCGCGCCATCGCCGGCGCGCGGATCGGCGCCGACTGCGCCACGATGCTCGAGATTGACGAGGATCGTCAGCGCGTCTTCGACGATCTGATGCGATTTGCGGCCCTTGATATCGGCGATGAAACCGACGCCGCAGGAATCCTTGTCGAGCGCGGGATCATACAGGCCCGCCGCCGCCGGCATGCCGGGGTCGGCAGAATCGGCAAAATCGGACGCGCGCAAGACGCTCCGCTTCTGCTGCACTCCCCGATCGTTCGTCCGGCTCATCTCAGTGCGGTCCCTCGATGCGTTCCCTCGATACAGGCCTCGATTAAAGACCTTGGCGTACCTGCTGCCGTCGCCGCACCCGAAATCCCGGCCACGGCGTTCGGCTCAATTCTGCGCTCGGAATGACAGTCCGAACCTGCCTGACGGCGGGCTCTTGCGGACTGCTTTGAAGTCGGCGCTTCGATGCCGAGCCGCACCGCGCGCCCCCGGTCGGCAGGGTGGCTCGAAAAACCCGCCGCCTCGACTTCGCAAACTGGGACAGTAATGCTGTCCTATCTCATCTTTGCCAAATTTTCGTCCACCCGACAAGAGGTGGGCCGAAGAGTCTTTGGCATTCTTCCAAGATTATTCTTTCCGCAGGGCGGGCTCCGAACAAGCAGATTCTGCGGTCCGGCTGACCCATTTTTGTCCAGTCTCTGCTATCGGTCGGCGCGCCGCTGGACGGCCATGACAGCGAACGGGATTGCCAGTGAATTTTGCAAGCGACAATACCGCGGGGGTGGCCCCCGAAATCATGAAAGCGCTCGCGCGCGCCAATGAGGGTTTCGCTCTTGGCTACGGCAACGACGCGCTGACCCGAGCGGTCGAAAAGCAGATCGGCGAGATTTTCGAATGCGACGCGGCCGTGTTCCTGGTTCCGACGGGGACCGCGGCCAACGCGTTGTCGCTCGCGCATGTGACACCGCCCTGGGGCGGGGTTCTGTGCCATGCCCAGGCCCACATCATGACCGACGAGTGCGGCGCGCCGGAATTCTACGGCGGCGGGATCAAGCTGATCGGGCTTCCGGGTGCGGGCTGCAAGCTTTCGCCGGAAACGGTCGAGCGGGCGATCGCGCGCTATTCCGGCCATGTACCGCATCAGGTCAATGCGGCGGCGCTCTCCATCACCCAGGCGACCGAGGCGGGCACGATCTATCGGGTCGATGAGATCGCTGCGCTCGCCGAGATCGCGCATGCGCATGGATTGTCGGTGCATATGGACGGTGCGCGTTTCGGCAACGCGATCGCGCGCATGAATGTGTCGGCCGCCGAGGCCACGTGGAAGGCCGGCGTCGATGTGCTGTCTTTCGGCGCGACCAAGGGCGGTGCGATGGGGGCCGAGGCGGTGGTATTCTTTGATCGTGAGCGCGCCGATTTCCTGGCCGAACGGCGCAAACGTGCGGGACATTTGCTGTCGAAGCACCGGTTTCTGGCCGCGCAATTCAAAGGCTATCTGAATGACGGCTATTGGCTGACGCTCGCCCGCCACGCCAATGCGATGGCGGATCGTCTTGCCGATGGTCTGCGCGCATGCGGCGTGCCGATCGTCTGGGCGGTCGAAGCCAATATCGTATTCGCATTGTTGCCGCGTGAGCTCGGCGCCAGGCTCAAAGCCGCAGGCGCTGCCTATTATGTGCGGCCCAATACGCTGGCGGGCGACGATGTGGCGATCGGGCCCGACCAGATGCTGGTGCGGCTTGTGACGTCGTTCGCCACCGGTGAAGATGAGGTCGATCGGTTCGTCACGCTTGTGCACGCGGGATAGCCGAGGGACGCCGTGCTTTCCCGGGTTTTTGTGCGCGGCCTATTCATGGCGCCGATTGCTGCCGTGCGGCCGCTCGCAAAATGAGCGTTGACCGATCAAAGCCGTTGAAATTCCGCCGTAGCGGCGCCCCAATCGCCCATCAATTTTGCCGGCGGGGATCGGTTCTGCCTCCGAAGGAGGGGCGACGTGAAGCAATCTTTCGTTGTGGCGGCTGTCGCGGTGGCGTTGGTCAATATGCCGGCACAGGCGCAGCCGGTGGCGGCCGATCTGCTGCCAGCCTATGAGGTCAACACGATCGTTGCATCGATGGGCATGCGTCCGGTTGGACGCCCGGCCTGGATGCGCGGCCGCTATGTGGTCGCCGCGATCGACCGCCATGGCCGCGACGTCAATGTAGTGCTCGATGCGCGCGACGGGCAGGTGCTCGCGGTGCGGCCGCTGGGGCGCGGGGGCTTCGGTCCGCCGCCGCCCGGCTATGGCGGCCACCCGGCGCCCTATGATCGCATGGACGAACGCATGACACCGCCGGCCGCAATTCCCGGGGGCCCGCCGGAGGATGGTGAGTTCTTTGACAACGATTACGAGCAAGGCGCTTTGCCGCAACGACCGGTCGCTCGTACGGCACCGCCGCGGCGCGATCCTGCGGTCACGGGCAGTGTCACGCGAAGCGCTCCGGCGAAGCGCAAGGAAGCCGCACCAAAGGATACGACGCCGGTGCCGCGTCCGCGGCCTGCGCTCGCCCACGCCAACGATCCAGGCAACAAGTCCGTAGCTCCCGCCGCTCAGCCCGCAGCGGCTGCCCAGCCGGGACACCCGGAGCCCGCGGCCACGCCGAAGTCCGTTCAGGTTGAAGCAAAAGCCGAGATCAACGCCGGGGCGCGTAAATCTGACACCGGTAAGCCCGAGACCAGAAAGCTGGAAAGTGGCACGCCCGACGTCTCCAATCCTAACACCAAGCAGGCCTCGGCTCCGCCGCAAGCGGTAAAGCCCGGACAGACAAAGCCCGACGCGCAGGCGAAGCCCGATGGCGCCAAGAAGGAGATTCGCGTCATCGATCTGAGCAAGCCGAAGACGGCGCCAAAGCCCGAAGACAAACCGGGCGAGGCTATCCGCTTCTAAATCTTGCCAGGCCGTACGGCAATCTGCGCGCTGAACCGTCCGGACGCGATTGTGCCGTCTCAAAGCAAGCGCCCCGGTTGACCGGGGCGCCCCGTTCCGAACGTTCGTCGGACGGCTGCGCCGTTACGCGGCAGCCTTGGTTTCCACGTGACCTTCGATCGTCTTCTCGTTCGAAGATTTGCTGTTGATCGGGATCCGGCGCGGCTTCTTGGCCTCCGGGATCTCTCGAACAAGATCGACGTGCAGGAGACCGTTTTCGAGGGTCGCGCCCTTCACCTGGACGAAGTCGGCAAGCTGGAAGACGCGCTCGAACGCGCGCGCAGCAATGCCCTGATAGAGGATTTCGCCGGACTTCTGCTCCTGCTTGTCCTGCTTCTCACCTCTGACCGTGAGAGTGTTGTCCTTCAGCTCGATGTTGAGCTCATTCTCGGCAAAGCCCGCGACCGCAACGCTGACGCGGTAGGCATTCTCACCGGTGCGCTCGATATTGTAGGGCGGATAGCCAGGTGCAGCTTCCGCATTCGCCTGATCGAGCAGATTGAACAAGCGGTCGAAGCCGACGGTGGAACGGTAGAAGGGAGTAAGATCGAAGTGGCGCATCGTATGTCCTCCTTTGAAGCGACATTCGCATTTGCGGTCCTCCCGGTTGGGCCGGACCTTTCAATCGGTGCGCCGCCAATGGCCGGCGCTCTTTTGATCTAGGGAGCGGCGATTTCCCGTCAAGGGGGTGGCGGGAGACCCCGTATGCCGAACAGGTTCAAGGACTTGCGAAGGCTGCCGGACCCCCGGCTTTTGTTCCGCGGCTTATTGAGACTGGCCCGGCCCCTGCTATAACGCCGGACCCGCCGCGTTGCGCGGACATGCGCAGTCTCCGATGAAACTGATTTCCATCCCGGCCAATCCGGTGCCCGAGAATGCCGTCACCGGCACGCTGAAGACGCCGGATGGCATCGCATTGCGGTTTGCGCGATGGGCGCCGCCGCCCGGCCGCAAGGGAACGGTCTGCATCTTCCAGGGCCGCGCCGAGTTCATCGAGAAATATTTCGAGATGGTCCGCGAATTGCGGTCGCGCGGCTTTGCGGTCGCCACCATCGACTGGCGTGGGCAGGGCATGTCACAGCGCGCCCTGCGCGACCCTAAGAAGGGCTATGTCGAGAGCTTCCGGGAATACGAGGCCGATCTCGAAACCTTCATGCGCGAGATTGTGCTGCCGGATTGCCCGCCGCCCTATTTCGCGATCGGCCATTCGATGGGCGCGTCGGTACTCACCCGTATCGCCTATCGCGGCTATCGCTGGTTTGATCGCATGGTGCTGTGCGCGCCTCTGATCAGGCTTGGACCGCAACTCCTCACGCCATATGCAAGGCCGGCCGTGAATTTCCTGAACGCGATCGGCCTGGGGACGGCCTATGTGCCGGGTGGCAGCCCGGCGGTCGTGGCGTCGCAACCTTTCATCGGCAATGTCCTGACCTCCGATCCGGTCCGCCATGCGCGCACCGCGGCGATCCTCGAAGCAGAGCCGTCGCTCGGGCTCGGTTCGCCGACCAATGCCTGGGCGTCCGCGGCTTTCTCGATGATGCGCGAATTCGAGAACGTCAATTATCCGGGGAAGATCCGGCAGGCGATCATGATGATCGCGGCGGGCCGCGACGTGACGGTGTCGACGGCCGCGATCGAAGAATTTGCCGGGCGGCTTCGCGCCGGTTCGCATCTCATCATTGCAGGCTCGCGCCACGAGATGATGATGGAGACCGATCGCGTTCGCGCGCAATTCTGGGCGGCATTCGACGCCTTCGTTCCGGGCACGCCGCTCTATTGAGACGCCCGCGGTTACGGCACGATCGCGAAGAACAGGAACGCCGCGAAAACCACGACGTGGACGATACCCTGCAGCACGGTGGTGCGGCCGGTGCCGAGTGTGATCACGCTGAGCAGAAGCGTCAGCGACAGGAGCACCTGGTCCTTGGCGCCGAGGCCGAGTTCGAGGGGCTGTCCGATCGTGAGCGATACAACGGTCACTGCCGGGATCGTCAGACCGATGGTTGCGAGCGCCGAGCCCAGCGCGAGGTTGAGGCTGGTCTGCAGCCGGTTCGCCCGCGCAGCGCGCACGGCCGAAAGCCCCTCCGGCATGAGGACCAGCGCGGCGATGACGATGCCGACCACCGCCTTGGGCATGCTGGCGCGCTCAAGCCCGCTTTCGATCGCAGGCGTAAGAAATTTCGCCAGCACCACAATGGCGACGAGCGACGCGATCAGCAGCGCGAGGCTCGTCAGCGCGACGGCATTTGGCGGCGGCGGAGCATGTTCCTCGCCAGCGTCGGCGGGCAGGAAGTAGTCGCGATGCCGGATCGTCTGAACGAAGATGAAGCCGACATAGAGAACGAGCGACACGATGGCCGCAAATATCATCTGCGAGGTTGAGAAGTAAGGGCCCGGCGTGGCGACCACGACATTCGGAACGATAAGAGTGAGTGTGGTCAGCGCCGCCAGTACAGCGAGCGCCGCGCTGGCGCCGGAGACCTGGAAGCCTTGTTCATGATGGCGGGCGCCGCCGAGGAGAAGGCACAGGCCGACAATGCCGTTGCAAACGATCATCACTGCGGCAAACACGGTATCGCGCGCGAGGCCCGCACTTTGAGCCGGTGCCGTGAGCATCACCGAAACGATGAGTGCGGCTTCGATAATTGTGACAGCCAGCGCAAGGACCAGCGTCCCGAACGGCTCTCCCGTTCGATGGGCGATGACTTCGGCATGATAGACCGCGGCGAACACGGTGGCGATCAGAATGGCCGCCGCGAGTGCGGTGGTGATCGCTCCAGACGCACCGAGCGCCGTGCCGGCCAGCACCACCCATGCGAGCAGAGGCCATGTCCATGCCCACCAGGGAATACGATTTGATGTGGCGGCCATTGCGCGGTCACTCCCGATCGTCCGGCGTCTGCGGCAGGCGTGACGGACGGAGCATCATAAAAGCTGTGACACGCTGACTGGTTCCAGCGTGAACAATTCCTGCGGCTGTTCGACGCCGCGGAGCGCGTAGCGCCCGACCGACACGAGCCGGCCGCGCATGCCATCGACTGCGGCGAAAGCCTGCGACACCAGCACCGGCTGCTCGACCGAACGGCACATGGTGGCAATGCGACTGGCTTCATTGACGGCCGGTCCGACCACGGTGAAGTCGAGCCGGTCGAGCGATCCGATATTGCCGTAATAGACCTCGCCGACATGCAGCCCCAGATACATGTCGGTAACGGGCAGCAGGTCATGGGCGCGCCGCGCATTGAGCGCCGCCACCTCGCGGCGGGCAACGGCCGCGGCGCTGAGCGCCGCACCGCAGGCATGCGCGCGGTCCTCGGCTGCGAAGATCGCGAGAATGCCGTCGCCGATCAGCTTCAGCACGTCGCCGCCATGGGCATGGATCGCGGAGACGGCCACGTCGGCGTAGTCGTTCAGGAGCGGGATAACCTGCTCGGGCGCGGAATCAGTGACGCGGGTAAAGCCGCGCAGATCGCTGAACCAGATCGCGGCTTCGATCCGGTCGGCGACACCGCGCATGATGCGGCCCGACAGCACCCGATGCGCGGCGTCGCGGCCGAGATAGGTTTCCATCAGCGTCGCGGTCATGCGGGTCAGCGCGGTCGTCTTCACGGCGAGCGCAAGCGTCGGGACAAGACGCACCAGCGCATCGAGTTGATCGCCGGTAAAGCCGCCGGCCTGTTTCGTCATCCAGGAGGAATAGACTGCGTCCATCTCGCCGATGACGCCGCCCGGACCGAAGCGGTTGACGATAGCCGCGCCGCCTTTGATGCCGCCCATCAGATAATCCTGCATGACGGGAAAGACGGAGGCATGTTCCGCGGTCAGCCGCAGAACGCTCTCTCCGGTCGTGAGCATGTGAAAGAACGGGCTGGCGCGCCAGCTTGCCGCCGCCCTCTCTTCTTCTTCGCCAAGGGTCACGCCGTCGGGGACGACGGTTCGGCCGTATTCGACGAGGCCTGGCTGCGACGGATCCTGCCCCCAGCGGAACAGCCGGCCTTCATAGACGGGATGCAGGGTGTCGATGATCACGAGCGCGCGGTCGACCGGAATGCCGATCGCGTTCGCGCGCTCGCAGAATCCGCTGACCAGCGTGTCCTCCGACGTGCCGTTCAGACCGGCTTCGGTCAAACTGGCAGTCAGGGTGAGAATGTCGGAGTCCGCTATTGTCATGCGCCCCAGTTTGGGCCGCATGCCCCTCTCAGAGTCAATCCCGGCCTGCTTCGACAAACTTGTCCGCGAGCAATTGCGGATTGGTGAAGATGACCTCGTGGCTGCCCGGCATCTGAACCAGCCGGTAGAGGCCGAGACGTGAGGACATCCGCGGATGCCAGCCCCATTCGCCGGGCGGCAGCGCAGTATCCTCGGTGCAGTTCAGGTAGCTTTTCGGGATTTGCAGCGAATAGAAGGTCTTCAGCGGCACCTTGTCGGTGTGGCTACGCTTCGGCGTCGGCGACAGCATCCCATAGGCCTTCCGCGCCAGCGCTTCGTCGGCGTCGTTGATGAAGGCATCCCGCCAGATCGGATAGGGCAGCATCACGCCGCCGTCGGGCTGGGCAATGGCGTCGAACAATTGCTTGTAGTGCGGCGGGATGTTGTCCTCAAGGCTCTGGCCGTCGAGCAGGACGAAGGCATTCCAGAATACCAGCCGGCGCACACGGTCTGCCACTTGCTCCGCGACCGGCTGGATCACGGTGCCGCCGAACGAATGGCCGACCAGAACGAAGTCGCGGACGTCCGAGGCCTTGATGAAATCGACCACCGAGCGGACGCAATCGGCATGCGTGACATCCTTGCGATCGTTCGGCGCATGACCCGCGATGGTCGGCGCATAGACCTTGTGGCCGTTCTGTTCGAGGCGCTCGATGACAGGCTGCCAGGCGCGGTTGTCGTGCCAGGAGCCGTGGACGAGGACGAAGGTGTAACCCATGGTTTGTTTCCCCCTCTCGTGTTGGTTCTGTAAAAACGATGCATGGCCGCCGGAAAATTGCGCGCCCGGTGACGCAGCTTTTCGCGCCTAGGAGCGCAGTGCCTTGCGGAAGGCGGCAGGTGCGGTGCCAAAGCGCTGGCGAAACCGCCGCGCAAAGTGACTCGCATTGGCAAAGCCGCTGCGCCAGGCGATGTCGCTGATCGAGGTGCGGGCGAAGCGTGGATCTTCAAGCAGCGCCTTCGCACGGTTCAGCCGCGCCTCGATCAGCGCCGCGCCGAAACTCGTGCCGCCCTGCGCCATCACGAGATGCAGATAGCGCTTTGAGATGCCGTGCTCGGCTGCGACGTGAGCAGGATCGAGCCCGGGATCGGTACTTTGCTCCGTAATCGTGCGCATCAGACGGCCGCGCAGCGACGCATTGTGCCGCGTCACATTCGCATCTTGCGTCCCTGCCGCGAGCGCCAGCATGGCGCCGATCTGGTCTGCGACCACCCCGAACGGCAGCGCAATATCAGCCATCGCGTCAGCCCGCAGATTGCCAAGCGCACTCGCGAGCGTCGCGCCCCAGCGCGAATGATCCGCAAGCAGAATGACCGTGGCATCTTCAGGATGAGGCAGCCACGTTCGCAGCCAGTGTTGCGGTATCTGGACCGACAAACACCTGTTACGATCGGGCAGCGAGAAGCGGTAAGGCTCCCGGCTATCGACCAGCAGGCAATGTCCTGGTGCGATGATCGCCTCGCGGCCGCGCTGCGTGACGCCCATGTGGCCGTCATGCATGTACAGAAGATAGAAGAAATTCTCGCGGCTGCGGGCAATGGCTGCGCGGGTGCGCCAAACCTCCTGCGGATCAGTGTCGACGAAATTCAGATCAATGGGGCCGAACTGGAACTTGGTCAGGCTGGCGTCGAACCTTTCGCGGTCGCCGTCGGCCTTCATTTCGAGAAAGGCTTCGCAGATCGCCTCGATCCAATAACTCAGGCCCATGCCCGGGGCGGCATCGTCGGTCGACCAGAACGCGTCGGGTGCGGTCATGGCAGCGCTCGCGGCTTGAGCGCCTATTACGCCACGGTCGGGCACGGCCTACAAGCGCTGACAGCTAGACCTTCAGGAGCTCCAGCGCGGCAGCATGGATACGAGCGTCACCCGCCGCGATCACTCGGCCGCCCAGTGCGGCGGGTCCGCCATCCCAGGATGTCACGACCGCGCCAGCGCCGGTGAGGATCGGGATCAGCGGGATGATGTCGTAGGGCTTGAGCTCGGTCTCGATCACGAGGTCGATATGGCCGGCTGCCAGCATGCAATATGCATAGCAGTCGCCGCCATAACGCGAGAGCTTCACCGCCGCTTCGACCTTTTGAAAGGTCGCCCGATCGGCTTCGTTCATCAATAGCGGGCTGGTCGTGAACAGCACCGCATCCGACAGCGTTGCGCAGCGCCGCGTCCGCAGGCTCCGTTTGCCCGACGGGCCGCGATAATCCGCGGCAACCCCATCGCCGGAAAAGGTCTCGCGGGTGAATGGCTGGTGCATCAGGCCGAAGACCGGCTCGCCGAGCCTCGTGAGCGCAATCAAGGTGCCCCAGACCGGCATGCCGGCGATGAAGGACTTGGTGCCGTCGATCGGGTCGAGCACCCAGACATATTCGGCATCGGCGCGTTCGGGACCGAATTCCTCGCCGATCACGCCATGCTCGGGAAAGGTGCGGCGGATCAGCGTGCGCATCGCCTGTTCGGCGGCGCGGTCGGCCGCAGTCACCGGATCGAAGCGCCCCGCCGGTCCCTTGTCGTCGATGCCGAGCGAGGTGCGGAAAAACGGCAGAATGGTCTCGCCGGACACCGCCGCAAGCTGATCGACGAATGCCGAAAAATCGATGGCTGTCATGGTCCCCGCCGCACCCGTTACCGTTCTCACCTATCGAATAGTGGGATAACGGGCAACCGAAGGGTTGTCTTGCAGTGCGTGCAGGCGCGTGCCAACACGGCCGCGCTTGATTGCACACAACCGCTCAGGGCCGGGATCAATGACAGCGGACGTTGCACGCCGGTCGCCTATCGCGACGCGCGAAACCGTCGTGCTCGTGACGGCGCTCGGCGGCATCTACATCGTCAGCCAGTTCCTGCGGAACTCGGTCGGCGTGATTGCGCCCGATCTGGCGCAGGAACTCGATTTGTCAGCCAAAGAAGTCGGCCTGCTGGCGAGCGTGTTCTTTTTTTCCTTCGCCGCCGCGCAAATACCGCTCGGGATTGCACTCGACCGCTACGGTCCGCGCCGCTGCATGCTGGTCTGTGCGGCGATCGCGATCGCCGGAACCCTGATGTTCGCGTTCGCTTACTCACCATTCTGGCTGATCTGTGCCCGGGTGCTGATGGGCCTCGGCTCGTCCTGCTACCTCATGGCGCCGCTCGCGCTCTATGCCAAACGCTATCCGCCGGACCGGTTCGCGACCATGGTCGGACTGCAGATGGGGCTGGGCACGCTCGGCACGTTGCTGGCCACTGCGCCCTTTGCATTCGCGGTGGCAATGATCGGATGGCGAATCAGTTTCATCGGGATCGCCGCGCTGGTCTTGGCAGCGGCAGCTCTTGTCGCTGCGGTTGTGCAGGATGACCGAAGCGACAGACCGGCGGGCAGAGAGACCTTCGGCGCCAGTTTTGCCGGAACGCTCGCGGCCGTTCGCGTCCGCTCCTTCTGGACGGTCTTTGCTCTGCAACTTGCCAGCTATTCGAGCTTCGTCGTCGTGGTCGGTCTGTGGGGCGGGCCGTATCTGACCCATATCTACGGCTACAGCCTGACCGAACGCGGCAACATGCTGTTCATTGCCGTGGTCGCGCAGATCGTCGGCGCTTTTCTGTGGGGGCCGACCGACCGGCTGTTCAAGAGTTACAAGATTCCGGTCCTGACCGGCCATCTGCTGACGGCAGGCACGCTGGGACTTGCGGCCTTGGTCGGCGTTTTCCCGCCGCTCGTCCTGCTGCTGTGGTTCGTTGCGATCGGGCTCTTCCCGGCCGTCGTGACGGTGCTGATCGCACACGGCAAGTCTCTATTCCCGGCTCACCTCGCCGGGCGCGGCATGACTCTCATGAATATTGGTACGATAGGAGGCGTGTTCGTCTGCCAGACCGTGACCGGATTGATAATTGATCTGTTTCCCGCAACGAGCGGGGGGTATGCATTAGATGCATATCGCGCGGTTTTCGGCTTCCAGGCTGGCGTTATCCTATTGGCCTGCTTGATTTATTTGTTTTCGCGCGATCCGCGACGAAATCCCCAGGACGGGGAATAGGTCAGTATATCTGACATTTCCTCTTGCTTTTGGTGCGACGCAATGCAATATTGCTGCAGCGCGGCAATGTGCTTCGCACATTCCCGCCGCCCTCCTTGGGCGTTTCCTCCCTAGACTTGGGCCGCTAGCTCGCTAGCGGCCCTTTTTCTTGAAGGCGGGAAGCTTGCCGTCCGCCGGGTGCGAAGGCAAGGGCAGATGAGCCGTGTAGTTTACTCGGCTGCGGCGCGGTAAGGCCGCAGCTCTTCCAGCGGGATCGCGGCGATTTCGTCGGCCAGCGTCTCGATATCGGCCGCGAGGCGCCGGAAGCCGGAAATCCGCTCGTGGGTCCGCTCATCCATATAGAGCGCGCGGTTCAGCTCGATCTGCACCGCATGCAGCCCGGCGGCGGGATTGCCGTAATGCTCGGTGATAAAGCCGCCGGCATAGGGCTTGTTGCGGCTGACCGAATAGCCGAGCGAGCGTAGCACGCTCTCGGCAGTATCGGCCACCGCAGGCACGCAGCTGGTCCCGTACCGGTCGCCGATCACCACGTCGGCCCGCGGCCGGTCATCGCGCGAGCCGGCCGCCGATGGCATCGAATGGCAGTCGATCAATACCGCCGCGCCGAAATCGGCGTGGACGCGGGTGAATAATTTGCGGAGCGCGCGGTGATACGGCTTGTACAGACTTTCGATCCGGCGCAGCGCATCGTCCACGGATATGCGCTGATCGTAAATCTCCTGGGCATCGCCAACAACGCGGGCCACCGTGCCGAGACCGCCGGCGACCCGCATCGATCGCGTATTGGCAAAGGACGGCAGCCGGCCGTCGAACATGCGCGGGTCGAGTTCGTAGGGCTCGCGGTTGACATCGACGTAACAGCGCGGGAAATGCGCCCGCATCATCGGATAGCCGCGTGTGACCACGCCGGCGATCAATTCGTCCACGAACGAATCTTCCGAGCGCCGCAGGGTCGCATGGTCGAGCCTGGCCGACATCAAGAATGAACGCGGATAAACCGAGCCGCTATGCGGCGAGTTGAAGACCACCGGACCGCGCCAGCGGTCGGGCTCGATCACGTCAAAGGCGGGAGAGAATTCGTCCGAGACCGTCATCAACCGGCAAATCTGTTCGATCATGCTGCAGCTGCAACATAGGCTGGGGACGCCCGTTCCGGTATCCCTTTTCATGTCCGGAGCGCTTTTTTTGAACGTCTTTCGCTGCCTGGCACGTGACTTTCACCCGATATTTACCCGCGACCGCGCTAATGGAACACGGGGCAGGGATGACGGCCGCCGCCGGCTACCGGCAGCGCCATCTTGCAAACTTCGCCCCGGACATGGAAGCTCAGGCCGCTCTTGAGAGCCGGGCCAAGATATCGGTTAAATGTATGAGTAACGATCTGCCGAAAATCCTGCTTGCCGAAGACGATACCGACATGCGGCGGTTTCTGGTCAAGGCGTTGCAGAATGCGGGCTTCAATGTCGTATCGTACGACAATGGACTTTCGGCCTATCAGCGGCTCCGCGAGGAACCGTTCGAACTGCTGCTGACCGATATCGTCATGCCGGAAATGGACGGCATTGAGCTTGCTCGCCGTGCCTCGGAGCTCGATCCCGACATCAAGATCATGTTCATCACTGGCTTCGCGGCCGTTGCCCTGAATGCGGATTCACAGGCGCCCAAGCACGCCAAGGTGCTGTCGAAGCCGGTTCATCTGCGCGACCTCGTCAATGAGGTCCAAAAGATGCTGGCGGCCTGAAACGGCACGTCTGTCTTCTTGAGCAGGTCGTCGGGTCAGGCTTAAAGTCCCTTCGGACATTCGCGAGGGATACCGCCGATGACGGGTCTGACACGCCGCGACTTCACGTTTTTCGCCGCAGCGGCCGCTCTTGGCGCCATGCCGGCCGGTGCATTGGCACAGCGACCGCCGCGCGCCCCGGCCACGACGGTCGAGGCGGCACAAATTTATCTGATCCGCGGTTTGTTTGGCGTGTTCTCGACCGGCATGGATCAGATGGCCGCGCAATTCAAGGCGCAGGGCTATTCCAATGTTACGCTCTGGAGCTGGACCGATGTGGACCAGATTGCCAGCGACATCATTTCAGGTCATGCCAACGGCGATGACGCGCATATCATTCTGATCGGACATTCGCTCGGCTCGAACGCCGTGGTGCAAGTGGCCGACCGGCTTGCGTCTCAGGCGATACCGGTCGATCTGGCCGTGACGTTCGACATCACCGAGAATCTCCAGGTGCCGCTCAACGTGCAGCGGTTCGAGAATTTCTATCAGAATAACGGCTTCGGCCGCCCGGCTATCGAACCCGCGGGCTTCACCGGCCAATTTCAGAACATCAATCTGTCCAACGATCCAAGGCTGAGCCACGGCAATATCGACAACGCGCCGCAACTCCAGCAGATCGTGATGCAGCAGGTCTACGACATTACCCACACGCACGTGCGCACGCGCGTTGCGAAACGGAAGGAAACGCGGCGGGGGTAGTTACAACCGACGCTTCAGGTCGCCCGCGACCACCCTTGCCGCATTGTGCCCCGGCGCGCCAGTGACGCCTCCTCCGGGATGCGTTCCCGATCCGCACAGGTAAAGTCCGGCGAGCGGCGAACGGTAATCGGCATAGCCGAGCATCGGGCGCGCCGAGAAAATCTGGTCGAGCGTCATGGCGCCGTGGAAAATGTCACCGCCGATCAATCCGAAATCGCGTTCGAGATCGAGCGGCGTCAGCGCCTTGCGCGCGATCACGCTTTGCTTGAAGCCGGGTGCATGCTTATCGACGGTCGCGATCATCAGGTCGGCGACGGTGTCGCGATGCTGGTCCCATGACGAGCCGTCCGGCAACTCCGGCGCGACATGCTGGCAGAACAGGCTCGCGACATGCTGACCTTTCGGCGCGAGCGAATCGTCGAGCGTTGACGGGATCAGCATTTCGACGATCGGTTCGCGGCTCCAGCCGAACTTGCGCGCATCGTCGTAGGCGCGATCCATATAGGCAAGCGTGGGCGCGATAATGATGCCGGCGGTGTGGTGATCGGCGAGTGCGCGGCCGGGCAGGGCGCTAAAGCTCGGCAATTCGGACAGCGCGACATTCATGCGGAAGGTCCCGGAGCCGCATTTCCAGTGCCTCATGCGCGCCAGAAAGGCGGGCGGCAACGCGACATCCGGGATCAGGCGTTCATAAAGCAGCCGCGGATTGACGTTCGAGACAATTGCACGGGCGCGGATGATCCGTCCGTCGTCCAGCACGACGCCGGTAGCACGGTCTTTCTCGACGAGCACCTCGCGAACGCCGGCTTTTGTCTCGATGTCGGCACCCTGTGCTTGCGCCGATTTCGCCATCGCCTGGGTGATCGCACCCATGCCGCCGATGGCATGGCCCCAGATGCCTTTCTTGCCGTTCACCTCGCCGAAACAATGGTGCAGCAGCACATAGGCGGAGTTCGGCGTGTAGGGGCTGGCATAGTTGCCGACCACCGCATCGAATCCGAGAACGGCCTTGATCGGATCGCTCTCGAAGAAGCGGTCGAGGTAGTCCGCTGCGGATTTTGCGAACAGGTCGAGCAAGGCGCGCTGGCGCTCCAGGTCGAGCTGGCGCAGCCGCTTGCCGACAAAGGCGAGCCGCAGTGCTTCACGCAGCGAGCGCATATTCCAGCCTTCCACCAGATTGGGCGGCTGCTGCAGCACAAAATCGCGCAGCACGTCGGTGATGGCGTCGAGCTCGGTGCCATAGTCGTCGTAAAGGGCGGCGTCCCGCTCGCTGAATTTCGCAATCTCGGCCTTGGTGCGGCCTTCGCCGGTCAGGAGATAGCGGCCGTCCTCGGTTGGCAGGAAATTGAGTGCGCGGCGCTCGACGATCTTCAGTCCGTGCGACGTGAGATTAAGATCGCGGATCACCTTCGGGTTGAGGAGGCTGACGGTGTAAGCCGCGACCGAGTTGCGAAATCCCGGATGGAATTCCTCCGTCACAGCCGCGCCGCCAACCACCGGCCGGCGCTCGACCACCTTCACCTTCAGTCCGGCCATGCCGAGATAGCCAGCACAGACGAGCCCGTTATGTCCGGCTCCGATGATGACGATGTCGTAATTGCCGCTCACGGTCAGTCTCCGCCGGCCCGGTCGCTGCGCAACGCCGCCGGGACGGGGATCACGTTAGCTTACTCCGCCGCAGTGGCCACGCGCCGCTTCTTGCGCACGAAGCCGAGCAGCGGCACTCCGATCAGCAGTACCGCAATCCCGAACAGCGCACCACGTCCCGTATAAACCAGGCTGGAGTAGATCAGATAGGCGCAGACCAGACAGAACAGGATCGGGGTGACCGGATAGAGCGGTACCTTGAAGGGGCGCGGATGGTTGGGGTCGCGCCGGCGCAGCACGAACAGCGACAGGCCGACCAGCAGTAGGAAGAACCAGAAGACCGGCGCGGTATATTCCACCATGGCCTTGAAGCCATCACGCGCCATGGCGCCAAAGCAGATCAGCACGAAGGCGATGATGCTCTGCAGGATGATGGCATTGCGCGGATTGTTGCGAACCTGATCCCACACCCGCAGCCGCGACAGCGACAGATCCTGGCCCAAGGCATGATAGAGGCGGGCGCCGGTGAAGATGGTCGCATTCATCGTCGACAAGGCGGCGATGCAGACTATCATGCTGACGATGGCCGCACCCGACGGGCCAAATGCGGACCGCATGACGTCGGCGGCAATGGCATCGCTCTTGCGCATGCCCTCAAGGCCGAGCGCGTAAAGATAGCCGATATTCACCAGCACGTAGATCAGCGTCACTATTGCTGTGCCTGCCAGCAGAAGGCGGACCATGTCGCGTCCGACGTTGCGGACGTCACCCGAGAGATAGGCTGCTTCGTTCCAGCCGCCGTAGGTCAGGAGGATGAACACCATGGCAAGGCCGAGCATGCCGTAGCCGGGGCCGCTGCCGGCGGAGGCGACAGGTGGTTTGGCACCGACATTCATCAGACCCACGATCACCATCATCGCCATCGAGGCAACCAGCAGCAGGGTCAGGATGTTCTGCGCGGTCTTGCTTTGATAGGTGCCGGCGATGTTGAGCAGGGTCAGGATGACAAGGGCCAGCGCTCCATAGATGGCCGAGCCGTAATTGCCGAGCGAGTAAAGCTCCTGCGCATAATCGCCGAACACGAAAGCGACGGCGGCGATCGCGCCGGTCTGGATCACCGTGGTGCGCGCCCAGGCGAACAGAAAGCCGACCGGCAATCCGTAGGCGCGGCTGAGGAAATGATATTCCCCGCCGGTGGAGGGGTAGGACGCGGCAAGTTCGGCATAGACAAGTGCGCCGATCAGCGTGGTCAGGCCGCCGCAAATCCAGAGCGCTACGAACGCCGCCTCGTTGGGGCTGAACATCGCGACCAGTTGCGGGGTCTTGAAGATGCCGATGCCGATGATGATGCCCACCATCATCAACGCGCCATCGGTGACCGAGAGCGTGGCGCGCGGAGCGCCGGAGTTTTGCGTTGTCATGGGAAATGTCCTGCGCGCCGCGCACATGAAAGGAAGGATGCGGAAGCGTCCTTCCCGATTGTGTCCGTTTCCGGAAGTCCGGAAAAGCTCTTAGGCTTTCGTCGCCTTCCAGCCATCGCCAACGATGGAACCGCCGGAAACCTTGCCGGTATAGGTCTTGCCGTCCACCTTGAACGTGATATTGGCGCCCGTCAGCTTGCCGTCGGTGATGTCAACCGTCTTGCCGCCGATGTCGGCTTTGCCGGTAAAGAACTGGTACTTCTGATCAAGGTCGAGCGTCATCTTCTGGGCGCCGTCGACCTGCCATTTGCCGCCGACCTTGGCGGGTACAATCCAGAAATAGACGTTCCGGCCGCTGACGTTTTCGTGGACCTCCGGCTTCCAGTCGCCCATGTCGAAGGCGTGCGACACGATGCGTGTCCCGGGCTTCATGGTGTCGAGGATCTTCGGTCGCAGCCGCAGATTGATGTCGGTGAGCAAATACATCGCCATGACGTCGGCCTTCGACAGGTCTTCCTCGAACAGATTGGCGATCTTGAATTCGACCTTGTCGGTGACGCCGGCCTTGGCGGCGTTTTCGTTCGCTTCCTTGATCCGCTGCGGATTGATGTCGACGCCGTATCCGCGGGCGCCACGTTTGGCGGCGGTCACCACCATGCGGCCGTCGCCGCAGCCGAAGTCGATCATGTAGTCCCCGGGTCCGACCTTGGCGAGTTCCAGCATCCGGTCGACGACCTCCTGCGGAGTCGGAACATAGATGACGTCGAGCCGCGGCTCCTGTTGGGCATGCGCGGCCGTTGCGGCGGCAATGCCGGCGGCTAAAGTCAAGGCATAGACGGTCGGACGAAGCGATACCAAACGCGAAATCATCAGCAGGCTCCCTGAGGGCAATATATGTGAGGTTGCGTCCCGGCCGTCGCCCGGGCTGCATGGGGGTACACCTTATCCGCGTTCCTTATTCCCTTTGTGGCAGCTTTGGAACGGGGGGCTTTCGGATACGGGGAACAGTGTTGCTTGCGTCCCCTCCGGCGAACGACTATAGGGGCGCCTCGGCCAACAACCGAGACGGGCGCGTAGCTCAGCGGAAGAGCACTACCTTGACATGGTAGGGGTCACAGGTTCGATCCCTGTCGCGCCCACCACGCCGGGTTCGCTCCCCGGCCGCCCAATCGATTATCGCGCTGCAGCATCGAAAATGCACGGAAAGGGCCATTGCAGCTCGTTCCGTCATTCACACTGGGTTCATCGGAACTCCCACACAAGCGAACTTGGCTGCGAGCGGTCGGCCGATCGGGGCGCAGCGCGGGGTGATCGGTGCGCGAAAGCGCTGACGAAGCCGACCTGCCGCATCTCACTGGGGAGCTGTTCAAATGATGAAGATGGTCTCGAAATTCGCGCTGGTGGCGGCGGTTGCTGCGCTGGCGATTGCCGGTTCGGCCGGCGACTCCATGGCCAAGGGTAAAAAGAAAGCCGCCGCGGCCTGCACGCCTGGAGCGCTGAAGACGGCGGCCTGCGGCCCGGCCGGCTGCACCATGCAGCGCTGCTGGGCGGACGGAAAGTGGTATCCGTCGCTGTTCGTCTGCTGGCAGCCCTGGTGCCCGAAGTAACGCGGGCCACCCGTAATCGGGGCGTCATCCTGATCTGTTTGTAAGGCGGTGTCGGCGACAATTCAGCGCGTCGGCGCCGCCTTGCCGCTTTACGGGGTGCGGTCTATTCGTTCTTTGTTGGAACTGACTGGGGGAGTCGAACAAATGCTCAAGGTTGCTACCAAGCTCGCGATTGCGGCTGCTGTCGTTGGTCTTGCGATTGCCGGTACCGGCGGCGTGTCGCTGGCGAAGGGTGCGAAGAAGGCGCCGGCATCCTGTGTGCCGGGCACGGTTCGCGTGACCAAGTCGACCTGCGGGAAGTGGGGCTGCCACTATCAGCGTTGCTGGTGGGATGGCTCCAAGGGGGTATGGCGGCCGTCTGCGGCCTTCTGCGTTACGCCGCATTGCCCGAAATATTGAGAGCTTCGAAGGGCCGCATCCGTCGCGCATGCGGCCCTTTTCTTTGGGTAATGATAGGTATTTTTATACCTTATTTCTACCTCGCGCGTTGACTTCCGAAAAGCATCTCCCTAGTTTCCGCGCCGACCCGGGCCGCGATTGCGCGGCCATTTTTAATGCGGCCCCAATGGCCGCCGAAGTTCGAGAACGGCCATGAAAGTCCGCAATTCCCTTCGCTCTCTGCGTGCCCGCCACCGCGACAACCGGCTCGTCCGCCGCAAGGGCCGCGTCTACATCATCAACAAGACCCAGAAGCGCTTCAAAGCCCGTCAGGGTTGAGAGCCGGCTCGGCTTTCGTTTCGCCAAATCTGACGCTCTTTCACGCAGGCGTGACGTCTTTGCAGGCTTGCCCGCCCGGCTGGGCGGCATAAGCTTGACTTTATGCGAATGCTTCGATTCCGGATGGCTGCGGTCGCCCTGGTGGGTGTGTTGGGGCTCGGGCTCGCATGGCCTGCACTCGCGCAGGAACCGCGGGGTGCCCAGGAGGATCAAAGCTTTGCCCAGCCGCCGGAGAAACTTCCGAAGGTACCGCGTGGGCAGGACATCGACTTTCTGTTCGGAGCTTTGAGGGCTGCGCCGACGCCGGAGGCGGCAAAAGCGGTCGAGGGCCGCATCTGGGCCTTATGGATGGTGTCGCCGAGCGACACGGCTACGCTGCTCATGAGCAGGGTCCGGCGCGCGGTCGAGGCCAAGAACTTTGATCTGGCGATCAAGCTGCTGGATGCGATCGTTGTGTTGCGGCCCGACTATATCGAGGCATGGAACCGGCGCGCGACGCTCCACTACATGCGCAAGGACTTCGACCGTTCGCTTGAGGACATCCGTCAGACATTGGCGCGGGAGCCCCGTCATTTCGGCGCGTTAGCCGGACTCGGCATGATCATGCAGGAACTCGGCGAGGATAAGCGTGCGCTTGAGGTCTACAGGAAGGCGGTCGAGGTCAACCCGCACCTGCCGCGCATCCCCGACCTCATCAAGTCGCTGACGGAAAAGGTCGAGGGCCGCGATATTTAACGGTTCGGCCCGTCTGCTCGTCACGATTGTACGGAACCAGACGCGCTGCGACCGCGTAAAGAACGGCCGGTGGTGTCGGCTGACTGACGCGGTTTGCCAGAACCCGCCTGCGGTGGTCTAAGGACCCCACTGAAAAAACGGACAGGTCCGGATTGCCGCGTGTTACGCTTCCAGAGCACAGATCGCGACCACATGAGCTTTCTCCAGGGAGATGGCGAAATGGCGCGTCGCATCCGGGACCGGGACTGGACCGCGCATCCATTCGGCAGGCCGGACTCGTGGCCGCAACCGCTTCGCATCGCGCTGAGCATTTGCCTGCAGTCGAAATTTCCGACTGCGATCTACTGGGGTTCCGAACTTCGCTTGCTCTACAACGACGCATGGGCGCCGATCCCGGGGCCGCGGCACCCTTCAGCGCTCGGTGCACCGGCTTGCGAAGTCTGGTCCGATATCTGGCATGTCATTGAGCCGCAATTCAGGCGGGTGATCGAAACCGGCGAGGGTGTCTTCGTGCAGGACCAGATGCTGCCGATGCAGCGTTTTGGCTATGTCGAGGAAACGTATTGGAGCTACGCCTTCACCGCGATCCGTGACGAGGACGGGTCCATCGTCGGCGTATTCAATTCCGGTTATGAGACGACCCGAAATGTGCTGTCGCAACGGCAGATGCAGTTCCTTCTTGCACTGGGCGATGCGATGCGCAGTGCGCCCGATATTGAAGCTGCGCGCAAGTTCGCGCTGTCCATGTTCGGCAAGAGTTTGAATGCCGACCGCGTCGGTCTGCGGGAAATTTCCGGTGACCTCACCAAGGGCCGGTTTCCGGTGATCGAAGAATGGAGCGCGGAGGGAGTTCCGCCGCTCGGCGGAGAGGTGCTTTTGCCTGGGCTCGGGCCGGACTTGAGCAAGACGTTCAGGTCCGGCCGCATGCTCATCGTAAACGATGTCGAAGCCGAACTCTTGGATCCTGAGCCCAAGATCGGCTTTGCATCCATGGGCGTGAAAGCGGCAATCGCTGTGCCGAAGCTGGTGGACGGCGAATTGGCTGCCATCCTGTTCGTTCATTCGCGCCTGCCTCGGGCCTGGACGCTGTTCGATATCAGCACCGCCGAGCAGGTTCTCGAACGTGTCTGGAGCTGGATGGAACGCGAGCGCGTCGCAGAACGCGAACGCTTGATGATCCGCGAAATCGATCATCGCGCGAAGAACGCGCTTGCTGTCGTTCAAGCGGTTATTCGGCTGACTCTGGCGGAGGACATTTCGTCGTTCCGCGAGAAGATCGAAGGCCGCGTTGCGGCGCTCACCCGTACCCACGATCTTATGTCAGCAAAAAAATGGGGGCCGATCGAATTCGGGCTGTTGCTGAGTCGCGAAATCGAAGCTTACAGTCATGCCAATGACGGCCGCATCGAAATCGGCGGCCCCGCGGTCATGTTGCGATCGGAGCAGGCCCAGACCTTTGCACTTTTGCTGCATGAACTCGCGACCAACGCCGCCAAATACGGTGCTCTCGCGCTGCCGGAAGGCAAGCTCGCGGTTCATTGGACCGTCGAAGCCGATAGCCTGTGTCTCGACTGGATCGAGACGGTCCCGGGCAGGAGTGGGGTCAGCGAAGGAGAAGGCAAATCCGGCTTCGGCTCGAAGCTGATCAAGTCGGTTATCGAACGGCAGCTTGGCGGCTCTATTGCGCGTCACTTCGACCAAGGCTTGAAATGCCGGATTGCCGTTCCGATGGCAATCAGCCGGCCCGACCATGATGTCACCGCCGCGCGCACGACTGCTCGTCATTCCGGCTCGCAGCGGGTTTTGATCGTCGAGGACGAAGCGCTGGTCGCGCTGGATTTGGCCAACATGCTGCGGGTTGTCGGCTACGACAATGTTGAGACTGTGTCGAACGTTTCGGACGCGATGGCAACGCTCAGAAAAGGTACGCCTCCGGTGCTCGCGATTGTCGATGTGAATCTCGCGGGCGAGTCGTCGGAGCCCGTGGTCGAGGCGTTGCGGGCACTCGAAACCCAGACGATCCTTGCCTCGGGCTATGCCCATGCGGACGCGCTGCCCGGCGCGTTTGCCGGTTTGACCTGCTTGGCGAAGCCGATCATCCTTTCAGACTTCACCAAGGCCATTCAGAAGACAGCCCCCGGCATCTGACCACGTGCCCGCGCGTGCTATCCCTACGCATCGACGGCATCCGATCCGACGAATGCGATCCGCAGCATATTGGTCGCACCCGGAGTGCCGAGCGGCACGCCAGCGACGACGATGACGCGGCGGCCTGCCTTGGCAAACCCTTCGGCAAACGCGATGCGGCAGGCCCGTTCGACCATGTCGTCCTGATCATGCGCGTCTTCGGCAACGACGCAATGCACGCCCCAGACAAGCGACAATCGCCGTCCCGTCGAGATATTGGGAGAAATTGCGACCACGTGCGGCTCCGGCCGTTCGCGCGCAACGCGAAATGCCGTGGATCCGGAAAAGGTCCAGCAGATGATGGCCGAAAGATCGAGCGTTTCGGCGATCTGGCGCGCGGCTGCGGCGATAGCGTCGGCGCCGGTGGCTTCGGGTTCGGCACGCTGCGCCTGGATCACGGCGCGATAGGTCGGATCGCGTTCGACCTCTTCGGCGATCTTGTTCATCATCGCAACCGCTTCGACCGGATACTGCCCTGCCGCCGATTCAGCCGAGAGCATGATTGCGTCAGCGCCTTCGAACACTGCGACGGACACGTCTGACACCTCGGCGCGCGTCGGCACTGGGCTCGATATCATCGACTCCAGCATTTGCGTCGCCACGATGACCGGTTTGCCGGCACGGCGCGCTGCACGCGTAATCTGTTTCTGGATGCCGGGGACCTTCTCAAGAGGCAATTCGACGCCAAGGTCGCCGCGCGCCACCATCAGCGCATCGGATGCCTCCATGATCTCGTCGAGTCGTGCCACGGCCTGCGGCTTTTCGATCTTGGCCATGACCAAGGCGCGTCCCCGCGTGATCTTCTTGGCTTCCGCGATATCTTCAGGGCGCTGAATGAAGGACAGAGCCAACCAGTCGATTCCAGCATCGAGCGCGGCCTCAAGGTCGGACCGGTCCTTGGGCGCCAGTGCCGAGAATGGCAAGGTGGTTTCCGGCAGACTGACGCCCTTGCGATCGGAGAGCTTTCCGCCGACCTCGACCTGCGTCGTCAGCTTGCCGGCTTCGGCCGCCGTGCAGCGCAGTCTCACCTTGCCGTCGTCGAGCAGCAATGTCTGCCCCGGCTGTGCCGCCTCCAGAATTTCCGGATGGGGAAGATGGACCCGCGCAGCGTCCCCTGGCACGACATTCGAATCGAGGACAAAGGTGTCGCCCTTGTTCACGACCGCCGAGCCGCCGCTGAAGGTGCCAAGGCGCAGCTTCGGGCCTTGCAGATCGACCAAAATTCCGATCGGCCGCCCCATCTCCTCCTCGACCGAACGGATCATCGCGATCAGCTCGCGCATCCGGTCGTGGGAGGTGTGACTCATGTTGATGCGGAACACATCGGCGCCGGCTTCGAACAGGCGCCGGATCACCGCCCGCTCCGAGGAGGCCGGGCCAAGGGTTGCAACGATCTTGGTCCGGCGTTGCCGTCTCATCGTCGGGGATTTCCTGTGTTGGGTGGTGAGGCGGGCGGGGTCAGGTTAAGCGGCGACCGGGTGCCGGTCTGAGGCAGTGTGAAGCCCGGGCCGCCCGGACTGAGTGGAGACTGGTCTGAAGTCTCGGTCAACTGCACGGTCCAGGAGCGTTGTTCGCCGGTATCCACTTCGAAAAAGCCGGTGCGGTCGAAGCCGCGGGCGAGACAGTCTTCCGTGCCGCGGATCGTGAATTCCTTTTCGCGCGAACACATGAATGCCTTACCCGACCATTCGCCGCCGCGATCATAGTCGATGGCATAGACATAATAATATCGTGCGACGAGATTTCCGCGCAGCAGGGTCTCGCACGACCTGGGTCCGAGATTCCACCAGCCTTCCGTGACCCAGCCTTCGTTATCCTTGTAGCCGAGCGCGATGCCGACCTTGCCGCTGGTGTTGTTGCAAAGCCTGAAATCCGCCGCCGCGCGCTCGGGCGTCAGGCCGAGTACGGTCAGCGCGAGCGCCAGCTTGCCGGCGGCGCCAAGGCCAAGAAATCGCAGTAAGGAAGCCAATCGGATCACGGTCGTCAGATCAGTCCATCGGGCGCCGGAAACGAGCTAAGATATTGTTAAACCGCGATCTTTTAGGCCGTGTCAACGTCGTTCACCATGATCGCACGGAAATCATTCACGTTCGTAAAAGTCGGGCCGGGCGAAATCAGGTCTTTGATAGCAGCAAAGAAAGCTGTCGAATTATTGTCAGCGAGGCATTGTGCCGCGTCCAGACCGAGCGCCCGGGCGCGTCCGGCAGTGGCCCCATCGACAAAAGCCCCGGCCGGATCGTCGGCCGAACCGCCGCCGCCGTCGGTACCGTCGGTGTCTCCGGCCAATGCGGCGATGCCGCGGAGCCCATCCAGTTCGGAGGCGAGGGCGAGGGCAAATTCCTGGTTCGGGCCGCCTCGGCCATTGCCGCGGATGGTCACCGTCAGTTCGCCCCCGGACAAAATCACGGCGCGTCGACCCTTCGCGTGCAGATCGCGAGCAAGCCGGGCCTGTGCGGCCGCGACCTCGCGGGCTTCGCCTTCGATACGGTCGCCGAGAAAGATGCAATCGAACCCCGCCGCCCTGATCTCCGTTTCGGCCGCCTTGAACGAGTCGAGCGGACGCGCGGCGAGGAGGTATTGAGTGTTCCGGAACGCCGCGTCGCCGGGTTTCGGCGACTCGTTGGCGGGATCGGCGAGGGCTGCGGCCACGGCCTCCGGCAGATCAAGCTGGTAACGCGCGACGATCGCGCGTGCGTCGGCAAGCGTGGTCGGATCGGGAACGGTTGGTCCCGAGCCGATCACTGCGGGATCGTCACCCGGCACGTCCGAAATTCCAATGGCGACGAGCTTTGCAGGAAAGGCGTGACGCGCAAGCCGGCCGCCCTTGATGCGCGAAAGATGTTTGCGCACGGTGTTGATCTCGCCGATCGACGCGCCGGACCGCAGCAGTGCGCGCGTCACCGCCTGTTTTGCTTCCAGCGACAGGCCATGTGCCGGGGCAATCCAGTTCGCAGATGCACCGCCCGACATCAGCACGAGAACGAGATCGTTCTGGGTTGCGCTGTCGGCGAGCGCAAGCGTGCGCGCCGCTGCCTCAAGTCCGGCCCGATCCGGGACGGGATGGCCCGCCTCCACCATCTCGACAACGCGAAGCGGTCGTCCATAACCGTGGCGCGCGACTGCAATGCCCGTAAGCCGTTCTGTTGGAAAGCCGCGTTCGAGATAGTGCGCTTCTGCGACTTCGGCCATCGCGCCTGCGGCCTTGCCCGCCGCGAGCAGGATCAGCCGCCCGGATGCCGGCGCGTCCGGCAGAAGCGGCGGCAGGCAGCGTGCCGGGTGCGCCGCAGCGATTGCGATCTCAAACAGCTTTTCGAGAAACTCACGTTGGGTGCTCATGGCAGGCTGCCTGCTGGTGCATTGCGTTGCCGCGCAATCCAGATGCCGAAGATGATCAGGAAGCCGCCCAGCCATTGCATCGGCGCGAGCGCTTCGTGAAGGACGATCCAGGCGAACAATGCGGCGGCAACCGCTTCGAGGAATATCACAAGCGAGGAGAATGGCGCTGGCAAGGTCCCCAACGCGAAAGCGAGCAGTCCCTGTCCGGCCACTTGCGAAATCAGCGCGAGCGCGGCGAGCACCGTCCAGCCGTGGGCCGATTGCGGAAGCAATCGTGGCTCCAGTGCATATGCCACGACGAACAGAATGACGGTCGTGATCGCGGCCGAAATGAAGGACAGCGTGCCGGCCGGCACCTCACGCCGCGCTGCCCGCAACGCCAGCATATAGGCAGCAAAGAAGATGGCTGTGACGATGCCGTAGATGTCGCCGGTCAACCGCTCGGGTGCGAAGCCATAGCTGTGCCCGACCAGCGCGGCGCCGCCGATGAGGCAGAGCGCCAGCCCGGAGAGGCCCCGCTGCCGGATACGTTCTCCCAGGATGAACCAGGCCCCCGCGACGACAAAGAGCGGCGCGGTGGTTGCAAGAAAGGTGGCATTCGCGACGGTGGTTGCGAGGATAGCGAGATGCCAGAAGAACAGGTCGCCTGCGAACATCAGACCCGACAGCCAGACCGCATGGTTGCGCAACGCCGCGCGGCGGCTTTGCCCGGCCTCGGTAAGCGCCCACAGAGCCAGAAAGGGCAGGGCGAGCGCGGTCCGCCAGAAAGCGCTGGCGAACGGGCCGACATCGGCCAGCCGCACGAACAGCGGCGAGGCGCCCATCGCCACCGCACCCAGCACCAGAGCCGCAAGGGCAAGGCCCTCGCGGCGATCGGCGAGTGAGGCTGTGGTCAAGGGCATAGGTCGGCCGGCGTCGTTCAAGTGGACCTTTTATGGTTCTGTCCGGTCCGAGTCACCCGTCCAAGACCGATCGGCGGATGGGTGTAGGCAATGGCAATCCCGTCCGGACAGCCTTATTTTGCCTAAAATCGATGTCACGAGGTTTCACATGGACGACCAGACCCGCCTTGAGCTCGAAGCCGCGGCCTTCCGCCGCCTGGTAGCGCATCTGCGCGAGCGGACTGATGTGCAGAATATCGACCTGATGAACCTGGCCGGGTTTTGCCGGAACTGTCTGTCCAACTGGATGAAGGAAGCCGCCGATCAAAGGGGCATCCCGCTCTCGAAGGACCAGAGCCGCGAGGCGGTTTACGGCATGCCCTATGAGGAATGGCGCGCGAAATATCAGAAGGAGGCCACGCCCGAGCAAAAGGCGGCTTTCGAGAAGTCTCACCGCCATTGATCGCGCGGCGGGCAGAGTCTGCCAGACTTTTGACCTTTGCGAATCGGGGGGCTCTGCCTAGATTCGATGCATCGTTAACAACCGAAAGGAGGTGATCCAGTGTCTCATTGTCTATCGCCGCAAACGCGGAGGCTTGTGAACTGGTCCCTCGGCTCGTTCGAGGACGCGGCCGCCTGAAGCAGGGCGGTAACGACCAGTCCGAGAAACCGGGCTGCGGTTTGACAATGGAAGGGTCGTCCGAAAGGGCGACCCTTCTCCTTTGAGGGGGCTCCAGGGAAACGCTGTCCTCCGCCATGCGCGTTTCGCAGATGTCCTTTGTTTTGTTGACGTTTCCGCAATTTTCCGGATGCAAAAGGCGCGATTTTTTGCAATGAAGCACGTCTGCGTCATCTGGCTTCGGAATTCACATGAGCGCACTTAACAGGGAACAGGTTCTCTCGGTCCGGCACTGGACCGACACCCTTTTCAGCTTCACCACCACCCGCGATCCGGGTTTCCGCTTCCAGAGCGGGCAATTTGCCATGATGGGGCTGGAGGTCGACGGCCGGCCGCTGCTGCGCGCCTATTCCATGGCGAGCGCTCATTATGAGGACAATCTCGAATTCTTCAGCATCAAGGTACCGGATGGCCCTCTCACCTCGCGCCTGCAGAAGATCCGCGAGGGCGATACCATTCTGGTCGGCCGCAAGGCCACCGGCACGCTCATTCTCGACAATCTGCTGCCGGGCTCGCGCCTTCTTCTTTTGTCCACCGGCACAGGCCTTGCGCCGTTCGTCAGCCTCGTGAAAGACCCCGAGGTTTACGAACGCTTCGAGAGCATTGTTCTGGTGCACGGATGCCGGCAGGTCTCCGAACTCGCCTATGGCGAGGAAGTTGTCGAGCGCTTGCGTCGGGACGAGATTTTCGGCGAATTGCTGGATGGCAAGCTGCATTATTACCCGACCGTGACCCGCGAGCCCTTCCGCAATCGTGGCCGCATCACTGATCTCATCTCAGCGGGCAAGCTGTTCGACGATATCGGTCAGGACCGACTCTCGGTCGAGACTGATCGCGTGATGCTGTGCGGCAGCCCCGCGATGCTGGAAGACCTGCGCGTGATGTTCGAGGCCGAGGGCTTTTCCGAAGGCAACCACAGCGAGCCCGGCCATTTCGTGGTCGAGAAGGCTTTCGTCGAGCGATAATCGGCCGGCGCCGAGGGCAACGGACCTGGACAAGGATCGCCAACGGCGGTCCTTTTCCGTTTCGGGCATGGCGTGTGGTCTCCTCGTATGCGGCTGCGGCGATTTGCTGCTGCGGTCCCATTGTTGGTTCATATCAAAAACCGGCGCCTTGTATCTGCTAACGTCTCGCCCGGAGGACGAAAGCCGCGCATGTCCATTTATGGATTGAACCGCCTTTTCGCGCCGCAATCGATTGCAATTGTCGGAGCGAGTCCGAACCGGTCGTCGCTCGGCGGCGCAGTCTACGCCAATGCGATCGCCGCCGGCTTTCCTGGACGCATCGATCCGGTCAACCCGAAATATGGCGAGATCGGCGGGCGGCCCTGTTTTGCTTCTGTCGATCAGCTCGAAGCCGTTCCGGACTTGGTGGTGGTGGCGACGCCCGCGCCGACCGTACCGGCCATCGTCGAAACAGCGGCTATGCGCGGTTGCGGGGCGGCCATCGTCATCAGTTCAGGGCTCGGTCACGGCGAGGGATCGCTTGCGGAGAAAATGCATACGCCGGCACGCGCGAAGGGCCTGCGTCTCGTCGGTCCGAATTGCCTGGGCGTTATCGCGCCGCATGCCGCACTGAATGCGAGCTTTGCCGCGGCTATGCCGCAGGCGGGTTCGCTCGCAGTGATTTCGCAATCGGGGGCGATTGCCGCCGCCATGGCGGAATGGGGCATGCGTCACGCCATCGGCTTCTCGGCGCTCGTCTCGGTGGGCGATCAGCTCGATGTCGATGTCGGCGATCTTCTCGACTTCTTCGCGCTCGATCAGCGAACGCACGCGATCCTGCTCTATGTCGAATCCGTCAAGGAAAGCCGGAAATTCATGTCGGCTGCGCGCGCCGCTGCGCGGGTGAAGCCGGTGGTCGTCATCAAGTCCGGCCGTCACGACGAAGGCAAGCGCGCTGCGGCGACCCATACCGGCGCGCTGGCCGGGTCCGACGCCGTATATGACGCTGCGTTCCGGCGCGCGGGTCTGTTGCGCGTTAACGGCATGGATGAATTGTTCGCTGCGGCTCAGACGCTCGCCTTCTGCGGTGGCATCGCAGGCAACAGGCTGGCGATCCTGACCAATGGCGGGGGCTTCGGCGTGCTCGCGGTCGATAGCCTGGTCGATCAGGGCTACCGGCCGGCCGATCTGTCCTCAGAGACGATGCAGCGGCTCAATGCGGCGCTGCCGCCGCTCTGGTCGCACGCCAATCCGGTCGACATCATCGGCGATGCCGATGCCGCGCGTTTTACAGTGGCGCTGGAGGCGCTGATCGAGGATCTGCAGAATGACGCCATTCTCGCGCTGAACGTACAGACCGCGCTGGCTTCGTCGCTCGACACCGCGAAGGCGGTCTGCGACGTCATCGTTGCAGAGCGCTCGCGCAAGCTGCTGCCAAAGCCCGTTCTGACCTCATGGATTGCGGCGCCGGAGGAGGTGGAAACAGTGTTCCGCGCCGCGCGCGTCCCGCATTACAAAACCGAGATCGAGGCAATCCGCGGTTTTACCCATCTCGCACGGCGTGCCGAATTGCTGCAGTCGCTGATGGCGCGGCCTGCTGCGGCCCCGGATGACTTCAGGGGTGACGAACACGCCGCGCGCGCAGTTGTCGAGGCTGCGCGCGGCGAGGGACGCGACTGGCTCGATCCGCTCGAGACCGACGCCGTGCTGAACGCCTATGGCATCCCTTCGGTCCCGCTCCGTAAGGCCGACAACGCCGCCTCTGCCGGCGACGCCGCGCGTGACTTCGTTGCACAAGGTCTCCCGGTTGCGGTGAAAATCCTATCGCGGGATATCCAGCACAAGTCTGATGTCGATGGTGTGCGGCTGAATCTCACCAGCGACGCCGGCGTGCGGGCCGCTGCGGAGACCGTCATCGCCAATGCCCGGCGGTTGCGGCCTATGGCGCGTATTGACGGCGTCATCGTCCAGCCGATGATTTCGCGGCCGCGGGCGCGCGAACTGATAGCGGGGCTCGCCCGCGATCCGATATTCGGGTCGGTGATCGTGTTCGGTCACGGCGGCGTCGCGGTCGAAATCGTGAAGGACAAGGCGATTGCGCTGCCGCCGCTCGACGAAGCGCGTGCACTCGATTTGATTGCCCGAACCCGCATCTCCCGGCTGATCGGCTCTTATCGAAACGTGCCTGCGGCACGCCGCGATCTGGTGGCGCTTGTGCTGGTTCGGTTGTCGCAACTTGCCGCCGATATTCCCGAGATTCTGGAAATCGATATCAATCCACTGCTCGCCGACGATGCCGGCGTGCTGGCGCTGGACGCGCGGATTTCCATCGATCCCGAACCGCTGCCGGCCGGCCGGCCGCGTCACGCGCATTTCGCGATCCGGCCTTATCCGAAGGAATGGGAGCGGGTGCTCACACTGCGCGACGGGCGCCGGGTGGCGGTACGTCCGGTGCGGCCTGAGGACGAAAGCCTTTATGAGGAGTTCTTCCGCCATGTCAGCGCGGACGACATGCGGCTTCGCTTTTTCGGTCTGGTCAGGGATATCGGCCATGCCTTCATCGCGCGTCTGACGCAGATCGATTACGGCCGCTCCATCGCGTTGCTGGCGCTCGAGGAGGACACAGGCGCGTTGATCGGCGTGGTTCGGCTCCATGCCGATCCAGACCATCGCAACGGCGAATACGCCATATTGCTGCGCTCCGACTGCAAGGGTATCGGGCTCGGCTGGGCGCTGATGGAACTGATCATCGAATATGCGCGCAAGGAAGGTCTTCGCCGCATCACCGGACAGGTACTGCGCGACAATGTCACGATGCTTACCATGTGCCGCGAACTCGGTTTTGCCATTGTAGAGGATCGGGACGACCGCAACCTGTTCTCGGTGTCGCTGGATCTTGTGCGCGAAGCTGGATCTTAGCCGGCGAGGGCTGACCCGCGAGCGGGGCCGCGGATTGCGGAGGCGGTGGCTGCGCTGGGTGGACACAGCTTCGGAAAATTCAACGATTGCGTTCATGCCTGTGGATGACGGGCGCAGAGGCAATGGACGCTTGACCCTGCGGCGCAGGCTCCCGAAAACAAGTGCTCAGACACAAGGAGAAACGTCGTAATGCCCGCGTCCGCCGCCGCCGAGAAGGAAGACGTATCTTTCCGCTTCGCGAAGGATCAGCTCAAGGCCTTCGTCGAGCGGATCGAAAAGCTGGAAGAAGAGAAAAAGGCGATCTCGGACGACATCCGCGATGTCTATGCCGAATCCAAGGCCAACGGGTTCGACGTGAAGGCCCTGCGTCAGATCATCAAATTGCGGAAGATTGAGCCGACCGAGCGCGAGGAGCAGGACGCGATCCTGGAAACTTACATGAACGCGCTCGGGATGCTGCGGTCCTGAGATCGGCCACAAGCGTTGCAGGAGGCTCGATCAGCGGATCTGAGCCGTTCGCGACGGCAGGAAGGTGGCGGTGGCGACGAATTGTATCGCGCGGCCTTCGAAGCGTCCGTAGCTGAGCGAGGACTGCGGTTCTTTTGCAAACGCCATCACCACCATTGCGGTCGGGGTATGCAGCAGCGGCCGCAATCCACGGAAATCGGTCTCGCCATACAGGGTGGTGGTCATGAACCGCTCGACGCTCGGCGTCAAAATGAGCGCGCGCAGCCATGGACCGTCGAAACGGTGCGCCTCCACGGGCTGTTGCTGGCCCACCGGCGGCGCGGATTGCACGACGCTCGGCGCGTCGGGCTGAGCCTTGGAGGCGATCGTTGTATTGGGCGCCAGCGCCGCGGCCCGGATCGCCTGCGTCGCGGGCCTTGCGCGCTGCGGCGCCGCCTCCGGGTCGATGTCCCGGGCATAGGAGAGAACCGAATCCCCGGGCTTGCCTTCGCCGTAGCCGGGCGGTGCCGCAAATGGGCCGATGCTGCCGGTCGATTGTTCTCCCGAGTCCGGCCGTCCGGACCAATAGCCGCGCGAAAGGATGACGTCGTTCGGCGTGATCGCGGCCAGCGCAAAGCTGCCGGCGATCGGGGCTGGCGGGCGCGGCGGATTGGCGTCGGCCGAGGCCACCTGAATGGGCGCGACCGGAGCGGACGCGGGGCGCGCCTTGGGAAGCGGCGCTGCTTCAGCCTGAGCCGGTTCAGGCGCTGTCTCGGTTTGCGCCCCCGAGAAAATGTTCTCGCGTGCGCGCGGCGCGATCGGCGCCGGGAAGGCCGCTGAGGCGACCTGGGTCGGCGCCTGGGCTGGTTTTGCGGTTTCGGCCTCGTCCTCGTCTGCGGCCGGCTTCGGCTTCAGGCCGAACAGGCGGGCCAGCGGATTGGCGGCTGCCATGCGGACCGACTCGAAGCTGGAGGACGAGCCTCGCTTGGCCAGATCGGCCTGCGCGAGCGCAAAGCCCGCGAGCGGCTTGCCGTCGAGCGGCAAATGAACAGTGCGACCGTCCGGGAAGACCCGCGCGAGTTGTTCGCGCGTCATCCGCGGCCAGTGCCGCACATTGCCGACGTCCATATGTACGAACGGCGAACCAGAGGTTGGATAAAAACCAACGCCCCCGCGTTGGAGCCTCAGGCCGGCCTCTCGCACCTTTTCGAGCGGCACCCCAGGGATAAAGAAATCCATCGCCTTGCCCTGCATATGCAGCGAGTGGCGGGCGACGCCGTTCGATCGCTTGCGCAACATCTCGTTGGTGCGCGGCGAACGGTATGACGAAATGACGTGGATCTTCTTGTCGATACCGAATTCCCGCTGGATCTCCCAGACCGCATCGAACAGCTGCGGGTCCATGGTGGTGACGTCATCGGTACGCCAGTCACGGAGGAAGTGGTTCAGCTTCTTGAGACCATCCTCGTCATAGCGCCCATTGCGCTTGAAGGTGACGGTGATGTCGTCGCCGCGATGCGTATGATGCAGCGAGATGGTCCGGATTTCACTCTGGGCGAGGGCGGTACTTACCCCCTGCAAACCGCAAATCGTGATTCCGGCGGCGAGCGCGAAGCGCTGCGTGACGCGCGATGCAGTCCCCCCTCTGGCCTTGCGCGCTTTACCGAATGGCACGAAGCATTCCGTTGGTTATTGACACAAAAGGCAGGCAAACGCGTGCGAAGCAGCGTGGCTAACGCACTGTTACCAGGGTGGGTTAATGCGAGATTATCGTCCCCCGACGAGTTGTCGCGATTGTGATAAGATTTGACTGTGGCAAAAAATAGCCACTTCCACAGAACAAGGCGGCCCGTTAACCGGCATGGTTAACGGGCCGCCTTGTTCTTTTTTGTGGGCTTGAGGCTGAACGCCTTATTGGAACAGCCGGCCGAAGAAGCCTTGGAACGGTTCGTTCCGCCCTTGCACAACACGGTTTCCGCGCCGATCGACCTGAGGCTGCGCGTTCCGCGACGAGAACCAGTCTGCGAACGGGCTCGCCTCACGCTGCTGGAAACGGAGCTGATCAGCCGGAATGCCGGTTCCGGTCGGACGCGTAGCCTGGGCCACGTCCGCAACCCGGCGCTCATCGCCGCGGAGTATGGCGATGTGGCGTGCATCGCGTCCGTAGATATCGTCGCGGATCTGCAGCGTGCCTGAATCGTCCACGAATGCAGTCTGGTAGGTCAGATGCACCGGCAGGGCGGTCGGGAAGTTGATGTTGATCTCCGCCGGACCGTACATCGAGCGCAGTTTCTCAGCCGTGTACTTCTCGTTCGGCATCACGACCGACAGCAATTTCTCGCCATACATCAGCGGATTCTCGACGCGCATACAGCCATGGCTGTAGGCGCGCTTTTCATGTGCGAACAGGTGCTTGTCCGGCGTGTCGTGCTGATAGACCAGGAACTTGTTGGGGAAGTTGAAGCGGATGCGGCCCAAGGCATTGCGGTCGCCCGGCGGCTGATAGATGCGCACGGTGCCGTCGCGATTTTGCTCCATGCGCAGGCCCATGCGCTCCAGCACGCCCGGATCCTGACGCAGGGCCGGCAGATATTCGTTGGCAATGATGGACGGCGGCACATTCCACGTCGGATTGACCGTGATGAAGCGCATCGCGCCGGTCATGATCGGCGTCGCCTGGCTCGGCTTGCCGACCACGACTTTGGTCTCCCAGTACAGCGAACGGTCCTTGTAAAGACGCAGCCGATATTCCGGGATATTCAGCATGACATAGTTTTTGCCGAGGTCGCGCGGCATCCAGCGCCAGCGGTCCATGTTGGCGATGATGATGTCGGTCGTACGCTCGCGCTTCTGTACGCCCGTTCCGTTCAGCGCGCGCAGCGTCGCCGGTCCGGCGATCCCGTCGGCGGCAAGCCCAGCGCCTTGCTGGAACTTCTTCACCGCTTCGACAACGTCCTGGTCGTAGCGGGTGGACTCCATGTCGCCGGCGATCTTGAGCCGCTTGCGCAGCAGCGGCACACGGGGATCCTCGGCATTGGCGGTGAGCTTCGGGCCGTCAGGAATGCGTACGATCTCTTCGGCCGGCTTTTCGCTGCGGCCTCGTGCCTTGGCGAGTTCGGCCTTCAGTTTATGGTATTGCGGATGCGGCGGCTGATAGGAATCAAGGACCTGCTTGATGTCGTTTGCCGCCGCAACCTTGGCCAGAATCTCTGCCGGCTCGGGCGCATCCAGATCAAATCCGATATCGTTGCTGATGCGCGAGAAATGCACGCGGCCGATCGAGGCATGGCGGGCATATTCAAGCACTTCCCCGGCAAGACGAAGCTCGGCCTCGGCGAGCGCATCGAGGTCGTCTGCCTTGAAGGCCGGCGCGGGATAGTCGGCCGGGTTCAGTCCGTCTTCCTCGACATTCGCAAGATAGGCGACGACCGCGGCACCACGGGGCGATTGCTTGCGGTCGGCGACGAACAGCGGCTCGTAGTTGCGGTCCTTGTAAAAGGCTTCAGCTGCGGCGCGCTCGTTGCGGCGTGCAAAAAAACGGTCCGCGTTCCGGCCGGTGATGAGTTCGCGCAGTTTGTCGGAGAAATCCGGATCGGCGACCTTGATCGTCGGCTGAGTCGCGGCAGGCTCCGATGCCGTGGCCGGCTGAGCGGTTGAGGGCTGTGCGGCCGGAGCCGGTTCGGCTCGTGCCGGCGGAGCTGCATCGGGAGACGGGGCTGCTGCCGCCGGGGCGGGCTCGGTGCTGGCCGCAGGGACAGATTGGGTCGAGGCCGGCTCGGCGACGGAGGCCGTTACGCTGACGGACACGGTGGCGCTGGCCGAGACCGGTTTTACCGCATCGGCAGGCGGGGTGCGATTTTCGACGCGGGCGGTTTCGTCCGGGCTGACGGATTGGGGCGACGCCGGGGTGGCGAGTCCAATAACAAGGGCAAGTGCCGAACTCGCCAGAATGCGGTCGAAGCTTTGGCCGCGCATCGATATTCTCCTCAGCCAGGGCCCGGTCGATCGGGGTGTACCGTCCATAACAGACATCTTAGCGGCAAGGTCTGCGAAAAGACGCGAAAATTCGCCGCGACGCAATCGGACTGCGGCAATAGTGCCGTACCGGGATGCGTTATTGGCGCAAATGTTACTCTGCCGCCACGGGGGCATCCGGCTGCGGCCGGTTTTCATCCGCCATCTGAAGCGCATCCAGTTTGCGGTACAGGGTCGAACGCCCGATCCGCAGCCTGCGGGCAACCTCCGACATCTGCCCGCGGTAATGGGCGATGGCGAAGCGGATGATCTCGGCCTCCAGTTCATCGAGCGGCCGCACCTGGCCGGCATCGTTGAGCAGACCCAGGCGGTCCGGCGCGATTGGCAGGCCTGCTTCGATCAAAAGAGGTTGCTCCGCGCTGATTCGCGCGGTCCCATCGTCGGGCACCAGCGGAGCCGGGGTTTCGGCTTCCGGGACGGCTTCACGCGACGCGATCTGCGGAAATTCCTGCGGGCCGATTTCGTCACTCTCGGCAAGGACCACCGCCCGGAACACCGCGTTTTCGAGCTGCCGCACATTGCCCGGCCAGCGCGCATTCTTCAGGAGCGTCATGGCCTCGGCTGAGACCACCTTCACCGTCTTGCCTTCCTCGGCGCAGAAGCGGACCAGGAAATGCCGGACGAGGTCGGGAATATCTTCCGGCCGGGTTCGCAGGGGCGGAACGGAAATCGGGAAGACGTGAAGGCGGTAGAACAGGTCTTCCCGGAACCGGCCCGACTTCACGTCGGCGATCAGGTTCCGGTTGGTGGCCGAGATGACCCGGACATTGACCTGAGTGCTCTTGCGTGCGCCGACCGGTTCGATCTCGCCCTCCTGAAGCGCACGCAGCAGCTTGACCTGGGCGTGCAGCGGCAATTCGCCCACTTCATCGAGAAACAGCGTTCCGCCATCGCCTTCGACAAATTTGCCGATATGCTTTTCGGACGCGCCGGTGAAGGCGCCGCGCTCGTGGCCGAATAGAATCGACTCCACGAGATTGTCGGGGATCGCTCCGCAATTGACCGCGACAAAAGGCTTGGACCGGCGCTCGCCAGTGCCATGAATGGCACGCGCGATCAATTCCTTGCCGACCCCGGATTCGCCTTCGACGAGCACCGGGATATTGGATGCCGCAGCCTTTTCTGCCTGCCGCAGCACACGGCGCATCGCGTCGCTGCGGGTAATGATGTCGCGGAAGGTCAGCGTGCCGGCGCGGCTGCGCTTCATGCGCTGCAATTCGCCGGCGAGCGCGCTCTGCGTCAGCGCATTCTTCAGCGATACCTGAAGGCGTTCCGGACTGGCAGGCTTCACTACGAAATCGGACGCGCCGGCCCGCATCGCCGAGATCACATTGTCAATGCCGCCATGAGCGGTCTGCACGATGACCGGAACCGCGATATCCTCGCTGCGCATGCGCGCGAGCAGGCCGAGCCCGTCGAGGTCCGGCATCACCAGATCGAGAATGACGCAATCGATACGCTCTTCGCCGGCGAGAATCTGCGCGGCCTGTTCGCCGCCTTCGGCCACGATCGCTTCGTAACCGAACTTGCGGACCATGTTCTCGACCAGCCGGCGCTGAACCGGATCGTCGTCCACGACGAGAATACGCTCGGCCATTCCGTCCCCTTGACTGTACCGTTTCGGGGCAGTCTCGGCCGGTTGGCTTAACAGCGTGTTAAGCCGGCGAAAGAGGTTACTCACGCGGTTTGTGAAGCCAGAGCTGGTACGAGTCACCGAACGTGGTCGCGTGCTGGCGAAAGAATGCATGCCAGGCGTCGAGATCCGTGCGCGCGGCTGCTCCGGGAAATTCCGCAGCGAAGGCTTGACGCACTTGCGGTGAGGTCTCGACTCCGAGCAGACGGAGCCCGCTGGTGTTCAGGAAGCTCTGGATGTCCGGCAGCGTCAGCCGGTGATGATGGGCGCCGAAGAAGAGAGCGCGGCAAGTCCCGGTCGCAAAGAAGTCGGCACTGAAGACCGCCTTCGCGGCCGGATTTTCCGGCGGGAGCCGCAGCAGATTTTGCCGCAACAGGCGAATGCCTTCGAGGTCGGGTTGGTAATTGCCTTGTGCCGCGAAGTCCCGCGCTGCGGACAGCATTGCGTGAGCGCTGGCGCCGACAAATCCGATCCGCATCACGCCGCCCGCGCGCAACAGAGCAATCAGCGCTGACCAGGCCGCCCAGGGATCGGCAAGACGGTGCAGGATGCTCGATTCGATGACATCGAAATTGCGGCCGAGCGCGGCAAGATTTTCCATGTCGGCCTGTGCGAAGGCGATCCGGTCAAGGCCAAGCGCTTGCGCCTGCCGGAGGCCAAAGGCGAGATTGTTTGCATTGTCGTCGATGGCGAGAACGCGCGCCCGCTCGTAGAGCATGGCGGCTTCGATCGCCGCCTCGCCGGATCCGCATCCGGCAATCAGCAGTTCCGGATCGGACCCGACCTCCAGGGGCACCCGTCCGATTCCCGGCAGGAAAGTCTGCACGACCGCCTCGACCGGACGCGGCCGAAGCGTAGTGACCGCTCTGGCCCAGCGCGGCGAAGGACCGTCGCGGGTCTGCTCGCCGGTCGACGGGCGAAGCGGTGTTGCCGCCTGCAAATCGCTGCGCAGCGTGATCTCGCGCAGCGGCTCGTCGATCTGCTGACGCAACAATGCCGCGATGGGGGCTGGCCAGCTTCGTTTCAAAAGAGCTGGTGCACCCTCGATGCGGTGTAGCGGGCGATAGGCCGCGAGCGCCGCGAGCTGCAGACCGCTCACCGTGTCGCTGCTGCGGAGCGCGTTCCCGATCGATCTCTGCAAGGCATCGACGCGGCTGCGTTCGTCGTCGGCTTCCGCAAAAACATATTCATTGAGGAAGCATTGCTGCGCCAGCGCCGCATAAAGAGGAAGCAGACTATCGCTGCCGGCACCGGTCTGCGCACGCTGCAGCAACGCAGCGCGCAAGACGGTCAGGAAGCGTTCAACGTCAATGTCGGTGCTGGGCGCGGCTTCGAGTAACGTCAAGAGCAGAGGTTCGCCGGCGGCGGTTTCGATCTCAGCGTTGGTTGGCAAAAGTTCATGTGCCGGCGTCGTGCCCCATCCTTCCGCAATTCGCCGTATTGCGAGACCGGTGAAGGTATGAGCCTTAAGAATGGCAAGAACGGCCGGCATCAGTGCGGCGGGACTAATCCAGGCCTCTGCGATTGCCCGGCCGATCAACGCCCGGACCGTCTCGTCGGGCCGCAATTCATTTGCGGCCAATAGACATTGGGCAAATGTCGCTTTCAGTTCGCCAATGTCGGACCGGCTCAGCGCTTTTGCGATGAGCCGTACGGCTTCCAGTGCGCGGCCTCTGTTCAGCAAGACGGCGGCGAGCTGTTGTGTCGCCTCCGGGCTGTCGGGCTGGATGGCGAGTGCACGCCGCAGACACTGCTCGGCCTCGTCGAGACGGTTTTGCTCAAACCGCACCATCCCGATGTTCAGATGGGCAATGGCGAGATCGGGTTGCAGCGTGACGCAACGCTGCCAGATCGCGATCGCGTCGTCCGGCCGGTATAACGCGCGCAAGACGCGCCCGAGATTGTTCATGATCGCGGCGTTTCCCGGCTGCAGATCCAGCGCACGGCGCAGGCTCTTCTCGGCGCTGTCGAGGTGCCCCGCCCGCCCATAGACGTTGCCGATTTCGAACAGCGCTTCGGGATAACGCGGCTTCAGCTCGATCGCTTTCGATAGGGCTTCGATCGCCTCGTTGGTCCGTCCTGCGGCATTGAGCACGCATCCAAGATTGTAGTGATAGTCCGGGTTGCGCGGTTCGATCGCGATCGCCTGACGCATGAGAGAGGCGCCCTCGTCGCTGCGGCCGGCCTGATGCAGGAGTGCGCCGAGCAGGTGCAACGCTGCCGCGTTACGCGGCTCGACCGCGAGAATGTCGCGATAGAGCCGCTCGGCGTCTGACCGGTGTCCGGCCTGATGCGCGCGGAAGGCTTGTGCGAGGGTGGCTGCCAACGGGGTCATCGCCAGCGCGCCGTTCTTTTTTTGCGCGCGCCTTTCCTTGCGATTCATTGAAAAGTCCTTTCGCGGGCCGGTGCGGAAAGGCGGTATGCCGCAGCCGCATGGCGCGCGGAAACTAAGCGAACATCGCCGCTATTTGAAGCCCGGCGGAGCCAAGTCCCCTCGTCGACGCGTGCCATAAGGTTGCGAAAAACGGCCCGAGTCGCGATATGATGCCGGTTGAAGAAGCAGGGTGATTTCAGACTTACATGGCCACCAAATCCGCCGCCGAAAAGCCAGCCAACAAGCCGTCGAACAAGCCGTCGAAGGGGAGCGCCGAAGCTCCGGAGCTCGGCGCTCTGCCGGAATGGAATCTCGCCGATCTTTATCGTTCGATCGATGCGCCGGAATTCAAGCGCGATCTGGATCGTGCCGAGGCCGAATGCATCGCTTTTGAAAAAGCCTATAAGGGGCGGCTCCAAGAACTCGCGGCCGGCTCGCATGGCGGACAATCGCTCGCTGAACCGGTGCGGCGGTACGAGGCAATCGAGGATCTGCTCGGTCGCCTCTTGTCGTATGCGATGCTGGTCTATACCGGAAACACCGCCGATCCCGCTATCGCGAAATTCTATGGCGACGTGCAGGAGCGCATCACGTCGATCTCGCTGCATCTGTTGTTCTTTGCGCTCGAACTCAATCGCATCGATGATGCGCTGATCGAGAAGGCGATGGCCGATCCGGCGCTCGGTCACTACCGTCCATGGATCGAGGATCTGCGGAAGGAAAAGCCGTATCAGCTCGAAGACCGCATTGAACAATTGTTTCACGAAAAGTCGGTCAGCGCTTCGTCTGCCTGGAACCGTCTGTTCGATGAGACTATTGCGAGCTTGCGGTTCGAAGTGAATGGGCAGGAACTTGCGATCGAGCCGACGCTCAGTCTCTTGCAGGACCCGGATGAGAAGAAGCGTCAGGCTGCGTCGGAAGCGCTCGCTGTCACCTTGAAGAGCAACATCCGCATATTCGCTTTGATCACGAATACGCTCGCCAAGGACAAAGACATTTCCGACCGCTGGCGCGGATTCGCGGATGTTGCCGACGCACGGCACCTCTCCAACCGCGTCGAGCGTGAGGTTGTCGATGCGCTGGTGTCCTCGGTGCAGGCAGCCTATCCGAAATTGTCGCATCGCTATTATGCGCTGAAGGCGAAATGGTTCGGCAAGGAGCGGCTGCCGCATTGGGACCGCAATGCGCCGCTGCCGGAAGTAAAAATGCGCACTATTCCCTGGCCTGAGGCGCGTGCAACCGTGCTGGAGGCCTATGGCGCGTTTTCGCCGGTGATGGCGAAGATCGCGGAGCGCTTCTTCGAGGATCGCTGGATCGACGCGCCGGTGCGTCCAGGCAAGGCCCCAGGCGCCTTCGCACATCCGACCGTGCCGTCCGCGCATCCTTATGTGTTGCTGAATTATCAGGGCAAGCCGCGCGACGTGATGACGCTGGCGCACGAACTCGGTCATGGCGTACATCAGGTGCTGGCGGCGCCGAATGGCGCGTTGATGGCACCGACGCCGTTGACGCTTGCCGAGACTGCGAGCGTGTTCGGCGAAATGCTGACCTTCAAGAAACTTCTCGCCGCGACCGACGACCCGGTGCAGCGCAAGGCGATGCTCGCGGCCAAGGTCGAGGACATGATCAACACGGTGGTCCGCCAGATTGCATTCTACACCTTCGAGCGTCGCATCCATACCGAGCGCAAGAACGGCGAGCTCACCGCGGACCGTATCGGTGAAATATGGATGCAGGTGCAGACCGAAAGCCTCGGGCCGGCGATCGAACTGAAGCCGGGTTACGAAGTGTTCTGGAGCTACATCCCGCACTTTATTCATTCGCCATTCTACGTTTACGCCTATGCCTTCGGCGATTGCCTGGTGAACTCGCTTTATGCGGTTTACGAAAAGGCCGATGCGGGTTTCGCCGAGCGCTATCTCGACATGCTGCGGGCCGGCGGCACCAAGCATCACTCCGAATTGCTCAAGCCATTCGGACTTGATGCGCGCGACCCGCATTTCTGGCAGGGCGGGCTCGGCGTGATCGAGCGGCTGATCGGCGAGCTGGAAGCATTGGAAACGTAACCATCGGAAGGGGGGGGCTGTTGTACGTTTTGTAGAACGGTGTTATACGGAACGTATAACTCTGGAGAATTGGCATGAACAAGCCTGTTTCCAAGCCGAACGTCGAAGCCGATGTTCTTCAGGTTCGTCGCATCGGCAATTCATTGGGTCTTATTTTGCCGAAGGATCTGCTTGCTCGCCTGAACCTTCAGGAAGGCGACAAGTTACATATCATCGAGCAGACGGAACGCGGTCTGAAGTTGACGCCGTATGACCCCAAACATGCGGAAGCGATGGAAATTGCGCGTCGCTCCTTTCGCAAATATGCCGACACCTACAAGGCTCTCGCGAAGTGACTGAGCCGCGTTGGCTCGATCTGTCCATCGTGGTTGATGTCCATTCCGAGCAATTGGCTCTCTTTGGCGGGCCCGAAGGCGTGCGCGATATCGCACTTCTTGAATCTGCGCTTGCGCGTCAGATGAACAAGTTCGCGTTCGGGGAGACCGACCTGGCTGCGCTGGCGGCCTCCTATGCATTCGGCATTGCCCGCAATCACCCCTTTGTAGATGGAAACAAGCGTGCCGCATTTGCGGCCATCATCGTCTTTCTCGGCCTGAATGGGATCGACTTCGACGTGCCGCCGTCTGCGGCGACTGCCATGATCCTCGCGCTTGCCGCCGGTGAGGTCGGAGAGGAAGGATTGACGCGCTGGATCCGCGATAACTGGCCGTCGGCAGAATCCTGACGACCCTGCGTATTTGTCTCACTGCCGCAGCGCTGGCGCCGGCCGTCCGGAATGCCTAGCTTTCTCAAATGACAGATTCCGAAGCCAACCGTTTCACCGCCCGTGCGCGCCGCTATGCGCGCGTAAGCACGGACGTCGGCGGCGTAGCCGCCCGCATCGCGGGTGCCCGCTTTTTCGGGCTCGACCTCGACCGCGGCAAGAATGCCGCGCAGCTGGCGGCCGCGCTTGGCGGACTGAAGGGTCCGATCATGAAGGTGGCGCAACTCCTGTCCACTATCCCGGATGCACTGCCTGCCGAATATGCCGCCGAACTCGCCAAGTTGCAGAACGAGGCGCCGCCGATGGGCTGGGCTTTCGTCAAACGGCGGATGATGGCCGAGCTCGGCGCAGACTGGCAGACGAAGTTCGCAAGCTTTGAACACAAGCCGTCGGCGGCCGCATCGCTCGGCCAGGTGCACAAGGCCGTTGCACTCGACGGCACCGCGCTTGCCTGCAAGCTGCAATATCCGGACATGCAGTCGGCGGTGGAAGCCGATCTGAAGCAGCTCAATCTCCTGTTCGCGCTCCATCGCCGGATGGAGCCCGCGATCGACACCACCGAGATCAACAAGGAGATCGGCGCGCGTATCCGCGAGGAACTCGACTACGTGCGCGAGGCAAAGCATGTCGCGCTCTATCGCGAGATGCTGGCGGGCACAGAGCTTATTCGGGTGCCGCGCGTGTGGCCCGAGCTGTCGACGGCGCGGCTTCTGACGCTCGACTGGCTCGAGGGTCAGCGGATGCTGTCCTTCAAGGAGGCGCCGCTCGAAGACCGCAATCGCCTGGCTCAGGCGATGTTTACCGCATGGTGGTTTCCGTTCAGCCGGTTCGGCGTGATCCACGGCGATCCGCATCTCGGCAATTACACGGTGTTTGAGTCGGATGGGGCACCGGGCGGAATCAACCTGCTGGATTATGGGTGCATCCGAATTTTCCCGCCGCGCTTCGTCGGTGGTGTGGTCGATCTCTATCACGGGCTGCGCGACAACGACGACGAACTGGTGGTCCATGCCTATGAGACCTGGGGCTTTCGCAACCTGACCCGCGAGCTGATCGACGTCCTCAATATCTGGGCGCGGTTCATCTATGGACCGCTGCTTGACGACCGGGTGCGCAGCATCGCCGACGGGGTCAAGCCGTCCGAGTACGGTCGCCGCGAGGCCTTCCGCGTGCATCAGGCGCTGAAGGAGAAGGGGCCCGTCACCGTACCACGAGAATTCGTGTTCATGGACCGCGCCGCCATCGGGCTTGGCGGGGTGTTCCTGCACCTGCAAGCGGAGCTGAATTTCTATCGCCTGTTCAATGAGGCGATAGAAAATTTCTCTATGTCGGATGTCGCCGCGCGTCAGGCCGCGGCGCTCGACCGGGCCGGGCTTCCACACCCCGAAGGTTGAGGACCGCGGCTGTTTGCGGCTTTCCCACCGTTGCTCCGAAAGCCCAATTGCTGTAACCGAAAGGCCGAATTCGGGCTTTACACGAGGACCGCAATGGCTGACCACAGCGAGGTAGCCTACACCACCGCCGACGGCAACGATTACAAGGAGCACGAACAGACCTATTTGCTGTTCCTGGCCCTGGTGAAATGGGGCATCATCGTTGTTGCGGCGATCCTGATCCTGATGGCCTATTTCCTGCTCTGACGTCGTAGTTGTGTGAGGCCGGGGGGCCATATGAAAATCGCGGTTGCTGCGGAGTCCGACAAGACAGAGCCGCGCGTTGCTGGGACGCCGGAAACCGTCAAAAAGCTGATCGGACTTGGTGCCGAAGTTGCGGTCGAGCCTCACGCGGGCGTGCAGTCCGGTATCCTCGACGCGGACTATGCCGCCGCAGGAGCGACGGTGACGAAGGACGCCGTCAAGGACGCGGATGTCGTGCTTCGGGTACGGCGCCCGCGTGCAGACGAGCTGCTCGACTACAAGCCGGGCGCCATTCTGGTTGCCCTGATGGATCCTTACGGCAACGATGCCGCCATCAACGCATTCGCCAATGCCAAGCTGACAACCTTCGCCATGGAATTGATGCCGCGCATCACCCGCGCGCAATCCATGGACGTGCTGTCGAGCCAGGCCAATCTTGCGGGCTATCGCGCCGTGATCGATGCCGCCGCCGAATATGGCCGCGCGCTGCCGATGATGATGACGCCGGCGGGCACGGTGCCGGCGGCGAAGGCCTTCATCATGGGTGTCGGCGTCGCCGGTCTGCAGGCCATCGCGACCGCGCGCCGGCTCGGTGCCGTCGTCACCGCAACTGACGTGCGGCCCGCGGTGAAGGAGCAGGTGCAGAGCCTTGGCGCGAAATTCATCGCGGTCGAGGACGAGGAATTCAAGCAAGCCGAGACCGCAGGCGGCTACGCCAAGGAAATGTCGAAAGAGTATCAGGCCAAGCAGGCTGCGCTGATCGCCGATCACATCAAGAAGCAGGACATCGTGATCACGACCGCGCTGATCCCTGGGCGGCCGGCGCCGAGGCTCGTTTCGGCGGAGATGGTTGCCTCGATGCGGCCGGGTTCGGTTATCGTCGATCTTGCGGTGGAGCGCGGCGGCAATGTTGAAGGCGTAAAGCCGGGCGAGGTCGTATCCGTGAACGGCGTCAAGATTGTTGGGCATCTTAACATGCCCGGCCGGCTCGCCGCGTCCGCGTCGGCGCTTTATGCAAAAAACCTTCTGACCTTCCTCGAAAGCCTGATCGACAAGAAAGAGAAGAAGCTTGCGATCAACTGGGACGACGAGATCGTCAAGGGCACCCTGCTGACGCGCGACGGCAAAGTCGTGCATCCGAATTTCCAGCCGAAGGCCTGAGAGGCATAACGCATGGACCACGTCGATCCCTTTGTCTTCCAGTTCTCGATTTTCGTAATGGCGGTTTTCGTCGGCTATTACGTCGTCTGGTCGGTGACGCCGGCGTTGCATACGCCGCTGATGTCGGTGACCAACGCGATTTCGTCGGTGATCGTGGTCGGCGCGCTGCTTGCGGTCGGTGTGCCGATCATGGAATCGGGCACGACCTTTGCGCGGGGCGTCGGGTTCGTCGCGCTGATCTTCGCCTCCATCAACATCTTCGGCGGCTTCCTGGTCACGCAGCGCATGCTCGCGATGTACCAGAAGAAGGAAAAGAAGTGAGCGCGGCATGACCCCGAATCTCGTCGCGCTGCTGTATCTCGTCGCAGGCGTTCTGTTCATCCTGGCGTTGCGCGGGCTGTCGTCTCCGGAGACCAGCCGGCAGGGCAATCTGTTCGGCATGGCGGGCATGACCATCGCCATTCTGACCACGCTCGCATCGCATCCTCCGGCCGGCGGTATCGCCTGGCTGCTCGTCATCCTGGGCATCGCCATCGGTGGCGGCATTGGAGCGATGATCGCCCGCAAGGTGCCAATGACGGCGATGCCGGAACTGGTCGCAGCCTTCCACTCGCTGGTCGGCATGGCGGCGGTGCTGGTCGCCGCAGGCGCCCTGTATGCCCCTGCGGCCTTCGGCATCGGCAATGTCGGCGCGATCAAGGGCGCAAGCCTGATCGAGATGGCGCTCGGCACCGCAATCGGCGCCATCACCTTCACCGGTTCGGTGATTGCTTTCGCCAAGCTGTCCGGCCGCATGAGCGGCGCGCCGATCATGCTGCCGGCGCGGCACGCCATCAATATCGGACTCGGGATCGCGATCCTGGTGCTGATCGCGGTTCTGGCGCGCACCGAAAGCCACACGGCGTTCTGGCTGCTGGTGATCGCCTCGCTCGTCTTCGGCGTGCTGATCATCATCCCGATCGGCGGCGCCGACATGCCGGTCGTGATCTCGATGCTGAATTCCTATTCGGGCTGGGCGGCCGCCGGCATCGGCTTCACGCTCGGCAATTCGGCGCTGATCATCACCGGTGCGCTGGTCGGCTCGTCCGGTGCGATCCTGTCCTACATCATGTGCAAGGGCATGAACCGGAGTTTCATCTCGGTCATCCTCGGCGGCTTCGGCGGCGAGGTGGCGGGGCCTGGCGGCGGCGGCGAGCAGAAGCCGGTGAAGCTCGGTTCGGCCGAAGACGCCGCCTACATCATGAAGAATGCCAGCAAGGTCATCATCGTGCCGGGCTACGGCATGGCGGTGGCGCAGGCCCAGCACGCGCTGCGCGAGATGGCCGATCATCTCAAGAAGGAAGGCGTCGAGGTCAAATATGCGATCCATCCGGTGGCGGGCCGCATGCCCGGCCACATGAATGTGCTGCTTGCGGAAGCCAACGTGCCCTATGACGAGGTGTTCGAGCTCGAGGACATCAACTCGGAATTCCCGCAGGCCGACGTGGTTTACGTCATCGGTGCCAACGACGTGACCAATCCGGCCGCTGAGGACGATCCATCGTCGCCGATCTACGGCATGCCGGTGCTGCAGGTGTGGAAGGGCGGCACCGTGATGTTCAACAAGCGCTCGCTCGCCTCCGGCTATGCCGGTATCGACAATCCGCTGTTCTATCGCGACAACACGATGATGCTGCTCGGCGACGCCAAGAAGATGACCGAGAACATCGTCAAGGCGATGTGAGCCTGCTGCAGCTTCGGTAGCCCGGATGGAGCGCAGCGAAATCCGGGAGCGGCATTCCCGCATTTTGCTTCGCTTCATGTGGGCTTCGATCATCATCTCCCAAGGCAAAGCTCCGCCGGCCCTGTTATTTGACTGGCGCGGGCACGCCAGAGTGGAAGGTGAGGGGAATGATGCGCCGAAAGACGCAGGGCATTCCTGATATGCCGCACACTGTTGCCAGCGCACGGCCGCCTTCCGGCGCATCACCTGGCGGAATCGCTCCCGCCGGGCCTATTTGGCGGCGTTCTTCTGCGGAGCGTGGCTCCGCATTCAGTCCCCGGGGCCGCGTTTGCGTGCCTGCGACCGAACCGGACGCAGGCCGTATCAGCGAGCTCCTCGCGCACGGGTCGTAGTGCCCGTAGAGCGGGGTCCCGGGGCCTCCCGGGAGTGCGGCTGACGAAGCCGCACCCGCAGGCGCCGCACCCCGCTCCATCAATCGGCGTCACCGGTTGACGCCCCTCATGAGCGAGGCGGGTCACCTATATGCTTTTATTCCTATAATGTCAAGTGCGCTGGCTTTCGCCATGCTCTATTGATCTTGAAAGCGTCCGGACGTGCCGTACATTGCGCGCTGAGCGAGGTTATCCGATGAAGATCAAGGTCATCGTTCACGAAGCGGAAGAAGGCGGCTTTTGGGGTGAAGTTCCGGCCATCCCTGGCTGTGCCAGTCAGGGCGACACCATCGAAGAGCTTCTGGCAAACTTGCACGAGGCCATAGAGGGCTGCTTGTCGGTCGACGTCGAAACCCCGAAGTCCGGTGGCAAGGAACGCATTCTGGAAATTGCGTTATGAAATCTATGACGGGACGCGAACTTGCGCGTCTCGTCGAACGCCATGGCTGGACGCTGCTACGGATCGCCGGCAGTCATCACATCTACGGAAAGGCCGGAAGTGTCGTTCGGCTGTCGATTCCCATTCACGGGAGCAAGCCGCTGAAAGCTGGCCTTTTACGTCACTTGCTCAAAAGTTCGGAAATTCCCGAGGCGGAGTGGAAGTAATCGTCCGTGGTCGCGGCGACTACCGCGCGACGATCGGCTGCGCTTCCAGCACCGGATCCTTCACCGGCACGCCGGTAAAGATCGAGCCTTCCTCGAACCAGGACTTCGGCGCCGGATGGCCCCACAGCGTCTGGCGCTGCGCGTCCTGCAGCCCCCAGCGCAACGGCTCGAAATCCGGATCGACCGTCAGATAGTCCGAGGTGAACAGCTCCACGCGGTGGCCGTCCGGATCGCGGATATAGAGAAAGAACGCATTCGAGATGCCATGCCGGCCGGGTCCGCGCTCCATGTTGGCGAGATAGCCGGACGATGCCATCACATCGCAGATGTGCAGGATGTCGAGTGCGCTCGCGGTCCATACGCCGATATGGTGCAAACGCGGTCCGCGCCCGTTGGTGAAGGCGATGTCGTGGACGTTGCCCTTGCGGTGCATCCACACTGCCCAGAGCTGCGGATTGTCGCCGTCGGTCTCGGTATATTCGGTGAGCCGGAAGCCGAGCTCGGTATAGAAATCGTAAGATGCCTGAACGTCCGGCGTGAAGCAGTTGAGATGGTCGATGCGCTGGATGCGCGCGCCCTTGTACTCGGCGTATTTGCGCAGCATGCATTCGGCCTGGTCCATGCGGAAATAGAAGTCGAGCGGCATGCCGTGGATGTCGCAGGTGCGAAGCGTCCGGCCCTGATGCTCGATTTCGGGGAACGAGGTCGGGTACCCTTTATGCGCGAACCAGAAGGCGGCGCGGTCGAGGTCCTCCTCGCTCGCGACCTTGTAGCCGAGCGCGGGTATCGTGGCTTCGTTCTGCTTGCGCAGCACGATGGAGTGGTGATTGCGCTCTTCCACCGCGCGCAGAAAAATCACGTTCTTGTCTTCGGCGGTCACAAGATAGCCGAGGCAATCGACATAAAAGGCGCGAGATGCATTCAGATCGCGCACGCCGAATTCGACATGGCTGGCGCGGACGATGTTGAAGGGCGGCGTGAAGTTCGGTTTGCGGATGGGCATGTGTTTTCTTTCTCCCTCGCGTCCCGGGCGCGACGCAGCGCGTCAGCGGTGCGGCGCTGAACCGGGATCCATTTGTTTATCGCATCGCGGGTCCCGGCTCTGCAGCGTGCCGCATAGCGTGTTGAAAGACGCACGTGAACGCGCTTTTGCCGCTGCGCTGCGTCCGGGACACGAGACCTACGCTCCAATCTTCGGAATCTTGTGATTGTCGAGCGCGATCGCGATGTTCTTCGTCTCCATGTAGAAGTCGAAAGAATAGTCGCCGCCGTCGCGTCCGATGCCGGACGACTTCACGCCGCCGAACGGCGTCGGCAGATGGCGGACATTCTCCGAATTCACCCAGATCATGCCGGCCTCCAGCGCCTGCGCCATGCGGTGCGCGCGGCCGACATCGCGGGTCCAGAGATAGCCGGCGAGGCCGTAGCGCACGTCGTTGGCGAGCGCGATGGCCTCCTTCTCGTCGGCGAACGGGATCATGGTCAGCACAGGGCCGAAGATTTCTTCCTGCGCGATCTTCATGTCGTTGCGCGCATTGAGATAGAGCGTCGGCTCGACGAAATTGCCTTTGCCGCCGTTCGCCCGGCCGCCGCCGACCGCAACCGTGGCGCCCGCTTCGCGCGCGGCGCTGACATAGCTCAGCACTTTCTCAACATGGCGCGGATGGATCAGCGGCCCGATCTCGGTGGCGGGATCGAGCGGATGGCCGACCTTGATCTTTTTCACGCGCTCGGCGGCGCGCTTGGCAAATTCGTCATAGATCGAGGCCTCGACCAGTGCACGGCTCGACGAGGTGCAGCGCTCGCCGTTCAGCGAGTAGATCATGAACAGGCAGGCATCGAGCGCGCGGTCGATGTCGGCATCGCCGAACACGATCACCGGGTTCTTGCCGCCGAGCTCGAAATGCACGCGCTTCAGGGTTGCCGCGCCCTGCCGCATGATCGCGGAACCGGTGGCGCTCTCGCCGACAAAGCCGATCGCCTTGATGTCGGGATGCTCCGTCAGCGCCTTGCCGGCTTCCTCGCCCATACCATGCACGACATTGAGCACACCGGCAGGCAGCCCGGCCTCGAGGCAGATTTCCGCAAGCAATTGCGCAGTAAGCGGAGACCATTCCGCCGGCTTGTGCACGACGGTGCAGCCTGCGGCGAGCGCGGGAGCGATCTTCCAGGTCGACAGCATGAACGGCGTGTTCCAGGGCGTAATCACGCCAACGGGTCCGATCGGCTGGCGGATGGTGTAGTTCAGATGCGTGTCGGTCGGCAGCGACAGGCCGTCATTGGCGGATGGCGCGCGGTCGGCATAGAAGCGGAAATTCTCCGCGCCGCGCAAAGCCGCCTTCGACATGTAGCGGATCGGCTGACCGGTATCCATGCACTCGACATAGGCGATCTCGTCGGCACGCGCGACGATGGCATCGGCGATCTTGTGCAGGATTGCGCGGCGCTTGTCGCCGGAGGTATGGCTCCAGCCGGTGCGGAACGCCTTCATCGCGGCTTTCGCGGCGCGGTCGATCTCGGCGGCGCCGCCGCGCGCGACCTTGGCGATCGGCGTGTTATCGACAGGTGAGGCGGTCTCGAAGGTGTCGGCGCTGGTTTCCCGCTTACCGTCGATCAGATGCGGCACGACACCGTTGCGGAAGCGCGCGAGGTGTTTTTCGGCGAGGGCGATGGTGTCGTCGAGAGTGGTCATTCGAGCTGTCCGCTTGCAAGATGAAGCCGCATCGCCGGAAGCCGGCGATGCAAATAAGCGAGCGTCGGCGACGAATTACGCCGCCTTCTCATTCTTGCGCAGGGTGTCGCGCCGTAGCGTGAGCTGGGTAATCTCGTGCATCTCCAGCGCGAGCTGCATCGGGTGCTTCTTCAAGGCCGCATCGAGTGACTTTTCCGCCGCTGCCATCAGCATCTCAGCCACCTTCTGGTAGGCCTCCTTCGGCCGGCCCTCGCGCATGCGCACGATGATGTGGACAAAGGCGTTGTCGGGATTGCGGTCGGCGACACAATAATGCTCGCGGCGCATCGCGCGGGTGCGGATGCCTTCCAGCGGCGCATGGCCGGAATCGATCATGGCCTGATGCAGCGCGGTCAGGAGGCCCTGAACGTCCATCGAATTGTCGAGATTGGCCGAATATTCCACCATGATGTGCGGCATGACATCCTCCTTGTCGCCGGCGTCTCGTGGCCGGACTTTCCCGTGGTTGACCGGGGTCGTTGACGCGCCCCGCCGGAGACCGTTAACATGTTAATCATTCCGCCGGGCTGGCCGTCAAGAGAGGTTTATGCCCGCAAACAAGAGCGCTCATCGGCCGCCGATGATGTTGCCCCGCTGACGTCGATTTTTGGGAGGCCGTCCATGCCATTGCCGCTGGAACGAATAAAAGGTTCGATTCCGCCGCTGATCACCCCGTTCAGGAACGGCGAGGTCGATTACGACGCCTATGCAAGGCTCGTAGAAATGCAGATCCTCGAGGGATCGCACGGCATCCTCGTCAACGGAACAACCTCCGAGCCCGCGTCGCTGACCACCGAGGAACGCAACCGCCTCGTCACCCTCGCGGTCGAGGTCGCCAAGGGGCGGGTGCCGATCGTCGCCGCCACCGGCTCGCAGGCGATCTGGGAAACCCGGATTCTGACCGAGCATGCGGCCAAGGCGGGCGCCGACGCGCTTCTGATCGTCACGCCGTATTACACGCGGCCGCCGCAGCGCGGCATGATCGCGTATTATCTTGAAGTGATGAAGGGCATCGACCTGCCCTGGATGATCTACCACATTCCCGGCCGGGCCGCGATCGACATCAAGATCGACACCGTGAAGGAGCTGCGCGAGAAGTCGCCGAATTTCGTCGGCATGAAGCATGCCTCGCTCGATCTCGATTTTGTCACCGAATGCCTCGCCGCGGCCGGTCACGACTTCAAGATTTTCGTCGGGTTGGAAGAATTGTCGTTCCCGATGATGGCGATCGGCGCCTGCGGGCTGATGAATGCGGTCGGCAATTTGCGGCCGCGCGTTCTGTCCGATCTGTGCGAGGCGGTCTGGCGCGGCGATCTCAGGACCGCGCAGGACCTGCATCACCGCCTGCACGATCTTAACAAGGCGATCTTCTACGACACCAATCCAATCCCGATCAAATACATGGCGAAGCGGCTCGGCATCGTCGATCGCAACGAGCATCGCCTGCCAATGGTGCCGGCGACGCCCGAACTGGAAAAGCGTCTCGATGGCGTGCTCGCGCGCGCCGGCATGCTGCGAAGCGAAGCCGCCGAATGAAACTCGTCAGCTTCAATCATCACGGCAAGCCGGGCTTTGGCGTTGTCACGAATGGCGGCGTGATCGATGTGCGGCCACGGCTGCCGCGCTTTCACTCGGTGCTGGAGGTGCTGCGTGCCGGCGCGCTCGATCAGGTGCGGGCGGCAACGACGGATGTGCGGCCGGACTTTCCGCTCGCCGATGTCGAATTGCTGCCGCCGGTCGTCGGGCCGGAGAAGATCCTCTGCATCGGCGTGAACTACGGAAACCGCAACGAGGAATACAAGGACAACTCGGAGGCGCCGAAATATCCGAGCATGTTCTTCCGCACGCCCGGCTCGTTCGTCGGCCACGGCGCGCCGCTGATCCGCCCACCGGAATCCGAGCAGCTCGATTACGAGGGCGAGATCGTGCTGGTCATCGGTAAGGAAGGCCACCGCATCAAGCCCGGGCAGGCGAAGGACCACATCGCCGGCTACACGCTCTGCAACGAAGGCACGATCCGCGACTGGTTGCGGCACGCCAAGTTCAATGTCACGCAGGGCAAGAATTTCGACCGCTCCGGCTCGATCGGTCCGTGGATGGTGACCGCCGACGAGATCGAATACGGCAAGCCGCTGCATCTGACGACAACGGTGAACGGCGAGGTGCGGCAGGACGACACCACGGCGAACCTGATCTTCGATTTCGATTATCTGCTCTCGTACATCACGATCTTCACCACGCTGAAGCCGGGCGACATGATCGTGACCGGCACGCCGACCGGCGCGGGTGCACGGTTCGACCCGCCGAAATGGCTAAAGCCGGGCGATGTGGTCGAGGTGACGGTGCCGGAGATCGGCACGCTGCGGAACTCCGTCGAGGACGGGCTATGACCGCGCGCATGCGCCCGTTTCAGCGCTCGCTGCCGATGCAGCTGATGCTGGCGCGGGAAGCGGTGATGCAGCGGTTTCGTCCGCATCTCAATGCGAATGGTCTGACCGACCAGCAATGGCGGATTATCCGCGCGCTGAACGAGGTCGAGGCGATGGACATCGCGGCGCTCGGCCGCGCCTGCTGTTTGCACACGGCGAGCCTGTCGCGCATTCTGCCCAATCTCGAAGCCGAAGGCTTCGTTGCCCGACGGGCCCATCCGGAGGACCAGCGGCGCGTCAGCGTGTCGCTGACCGCGAAGGGGCGGCGGCTGTTCGAGACGGTCGCGCCGCAATCGGAAGCGATCTATGCGCAGCTTGCACAGGAGATCGGGCCGCGGCGGATGGAGCAGATCTACGAACAGCTCGATGAGATCATCGGCATTCTCGACAAGCCGCGGCCGCAGCCTAAGCTGAAGTCGGCCGCCGCGCGGACGCGACCCGCAGTGCGGCGCGGCAAGGCGAGGTCAGGCCATGGGTGAATTCAGCAACAAGGTCGTGGTCGTGACCGGCGGCAGCCGCGGGATCGGGCGTGGCATTGCCGAAGCCTTCGCCCGCGAGGGCGCGCAGACCGTGATCGCCGCGACGTCGGAGCACAACCTTGCAGCGGCCGCAGAGGCGATCGCCGCGACCGGCGGGCCCAAGGCCGTCACCGCCGCACTCGACCTGCGCAGGCTCGAAGATTGTCAGAAGCTGCATGCGCTGGTGAAGAAGGGGCTCGGCCGCTGCGACGTGCTGGTGAACAATGCAGGCGCGACGCGGGCCGGCAATTTTCTCGAACTTTCCGACGACGCCTGGCAGGACGGCTTCGCGCTGAAATTCTTCGGTTGCGTGCGGTTGTCGCGGTTGTTCTGGCCGATGCTGAAGGACGCGCAGGGGTCGATCGTCAATATCGGCGGCGGAGCCGCGCGCACGCCGGGTGCCGACTTTACCATCGGCTCCTCCTGCAATGCGGCGATGGCGAATTTCTCCAAGGCGCTGTCGAAGCTCGGCATGAAGGACGGGGTGAACGTCAACATCATCCATCCGGGTCTCACCGAGACCGACCGCGTGCAGGACCTTTTTGCGCAGCGGGCGAGCGCCGCCGGCAAGACGATGGACGAGATCCGCGTCGAGGCGATAGCCCGCGACGGTATCCAGCGGATGGGTGAGCCCGCCGATATTGCGGCGCTTGCGGTGTTCCTGTGCAGCAGCAAGGGGCGCCATATCCAGGGAGCGGCCATTCCGGTGGATGGCGGATCGACACCCGGATTCTATTGAGGGTTTACTGGCACGCTGTTCGCGCTCCCTCCTCCCCTGAAAGGGGGAGTTGAAGCGGAGCGAGCCGACGCAGCACAGCTCAGTCGGAATAGTCCCGCTTGCCGCGGTGTTCGTCTCCGCATGCGGTAAACGATAGCCGTCAGCCGCGGTTGGGAGGTTACTATGATCGCTTGCCTCAGATCGTCCGTCGCAGCCGCAGCCGTAATCGCGACCATCGCCGGCAGCGCCTTCGCGCAGGACAAGCCGGTCCGTGTGCGCGGCGAGATCGTGTCACTCGATGGCTCGATGATGACGGTGAAGCCGCGCGGCGGCAGCGACATCAGGATCAAGCTTGCGGATAATGTCGGCGTGTCGGGCGTGGTGCCGTTCAAGGTCGAGGACATCAAGCCGAATTCCTATATCGGCGTGTCGTCGATCCCGCAGCCGGACGGAACCCAGCGCGCGATTCATGTCCACGTGTTTCCGGAAGCCTTGCGCGGTGTCGCCGAGGGACATTTTCCCTGGGACAACCAGCCGCAGAGCATGATGACCAATGCGACGGTGCAGGAGACGGTGGCGGGAGTCGACGGTCAGACCATCATGGTCAAGTACAAGGACGGCGAGAAGAAGATCGTGGTGCCGAAGGACGCGCCGGTGGTCACCTATGTGCCCGGCAGCGTGGCCGATCTGAAGCCGGGCGCGAAAATCTTCATCGTTGCGGCGGTCCCGCAGCCGGACGGGACCTTCACCGCCGCGCGCATCAATGTCGGCAAGGACGGGCTGACTCCGCCGATGTGAGCTAACTCCGCTCATTCCGGCGAAAGCGGGAAGCCAGAGTCATGTGCCGGGTCCCCGCCTTCGCGGGTACGAGCGGATATTGTGCTACACTTCGTGTTCGTGCTCGGTGCCGATGTGGCGGTTGCGGATACGGCGCACGATCCACCAGATCAGCAGAACGGCGACCGGAACAAACGCGGCGGTCGCAAGCGACGGATCGACCGGCCAGCCGGCATCGTGCGCGCCCTTGACCATGTATCCGAACAGGCCGACCACATAATAGCTGATCGCCGCGACCGAGAGGCCTTCGACCGTCGCCTGCAAACGCAATTGCATGCGCGTGCGCGCATTCATCGAGCGCAACAGGTCGCGGTTCTGCTGCTCGACCTCGACATCGACCCGCGTGCGCAGAAGCTGCGCGGCGCGGGCGAGCTTGCGGGAGAGGTTGGCCTGCCGCTCTTCGGTCGCGATGCAGGTGCGGATCGCCGGCGCCATGCGGCGGGCGAGGAACGACGACCATGTCGGCAGACCGCCGACCTTGCGCTCGCCGATGATGCGCAGCCGGGTCTGCACGATGTCGTCATAGGCGCGGCTTGCGCCGAACCGGAACAGGCTGCCGGCTGCGCCGGCCTCCAGCTCTGCCGCGAGTGCGGTCAGTTCATCGAGCAGCCGGTTGTTGTCGGCGAGCGATGAGGCTTTCTGCAGCTCGCCGGTGAGTTCGGCGAGCCGCCGCTCGATTTTATTGATGGAGGGCGCAAGCTCCTGCGCCTTGGGCAGGCCCAGCAATGCGAGCGTGCGATAGGTCTCCAGTTCGAGCAGCCGCTGCACCAGTGCGCCGGCGCGTTCGTCGCCGAGCCCGCGGTCGAGCACGAGGATGCGAACGAAGCCCTCCGGATCGGCATGGAAGTCGGTCGCGTAGAGCGCGGTGCCGTCGGAATTTTCCGCGACCGCAAGGCTCGGCCGGTTGAAATGCCGCTCAACCGCAAGATGATCGGGGCGGTCCTTCATCAGATGCAGGTCGATGGCCACGAGCAGCGGACCCGGCTGCGGCACCAGTGTCATCGGTGTCGCGAGCGTTGCGGCCGAGGGATGAAACGGCGCGCTTTCGGGTTCGGCAGGGAGTTCGATCGTGTAGGTCGTGAATTCGGAATGCTGCTCCCAGCGCAGTCCGGTGCCAGCGAATGTGACGTGAAAATGCTTGTCGGACGGCCGCGGTGGCGTGACGCCGCGCCGGACGCACAATTCTGTCAAAGCCTTGCGGTCCTCATGCGCGCGATCCCCCGCGGTGTCGAAGCCGAAATGCAGCACGCGGGACGGGGTTGCCAGTGCCCGGAATGGGCGCGCATGCACTTCGCGCAGGATGGACGCGCGCAGCCGGTGGGGCTCAAGCCGCTTTTCGCCGATGATGACTTCCGAACTCATGCTGCGCTTCCGGTCAAATCCCAGCCGATCCTGCTCTGCGCAGGATTCACGGGTGTGACGTTAGCACGTCAGGCTCGGTTCGCAGCCGCCCGTTTTGCCGTAATGCCCAGGGCCTTGATCCGCGACGCCAGTGTGGTCGGCTTCACATTGAGAAGCTCGGCGGCGCCGCCCGGACCGAAGACCTTGCCTCTGCAGGCGTTGAGCGCGGCAATAATGTTGGCGCGGTCGCGCTCGCGTCTCTCGTCCTCGGTCAGGAGTGAAACAGGTTCGGCACGGCCGGATGTAAGGCGGCCGGCACCGCGAACCGGCAGGTCGATCCGTAAACGTCCATTGCGTGCGAGAATCGCCGCGCGTTCGATCACGTTCTGCAATTCCCGCACATTGCCGGGCCAAGCATATTCGATGAGCCGGCGCATGTCTCCCTCGCTCAGCCGCGGATCCGGGATTTTCAGCTTTCGCGCTGCAATCTGCAGGAAATGCTGGGCGAGCGCGGGAATATCGTCGGTGCGCTCGCGCAGCGGCACGCAGTCGATCGGAAACACGTTGAGACGGAAATACAGGTCCTCCCGGAACAAGCCATCCCGGACCGCGACGGACAGGTTGCGATTGGTGGCGGCGATCACACGCACGTCGACATTACGGGTCCGGGACTCGCCTATGCGTTCGAACTGACCCTCCTGCAGCACGCGCAAAAGCTTGCCCTGCAATTCGAGCGGGATGTCGCCGATCTCGTCGAGGAACAGCGTGCCGCCGTCCGCGAGCTCGAAGCGTCCTGGGCGGTCCCGGAGCGCGCCAGCGAGCGCTCCGCGCGCATGGCCGAAGAATTCGCTCTCGAACATGTCGCGCGCCACCGCCGCGCAATTGACCCGGATCAGCGGGCGATGGCTGCGCTTGCTCGCGTCGTGGATGGCGCGCGCGATCAGCTCCTTGCCGGTGCCGGATTCGCCGGTGATCAGAACGCTGGCTTCAGTCGGTGCAACAAGTTCGATCTGGCGCAATGTCTTCTGCATCGCGGCGCTGACGCCGATGATGCCGCGGTGGTTGGTCTGAAGGCGGATTTCCTCCTGCAGGTATTCGTTGTCCTGCTCCAGCCGCTTCCGCAACTGCTCGACCTCGGCCAGCGCCGCGCGCAGTTTTTCGTCGGCCTCGCGTCGTTGCGTGATATCGCGGAAGACGATGACGGCGCCGATCAGCGAACCGCGATCGCGGATCGGAGTCGAGGTATATTCGACGAAGAATTTCGAGCCGTCCTTGCGCCAGAACACCTCGTTGTCCACCTGATGCACCGCGCCGTCGCGGAAGGCCGCGTAGATCGGGCAATGCATCGCCGGATAATGCGAGCCGTCGGCGTGGGTGTGATGGACGATGGAATGCATGTCCTTGCCGACGAGTTCGTCGGCCGTGAAGCCCAGCATGCGTTCGGCCGCCGGATTGACGAAGGTGGTCTTGCCGTCGGCGTTGACGCCGTAGATGCCTTCGCCGGCCGCGCGCAGGATCAGCTGGTTCTCGCGCTCGACGTCGCGGAAGAAGCGCTCGATCCGCTGCCATTCCTCGAGGCCGCCGCGGACATAGAGATCGGCTTCGGTATCGGTCTCGCGCTTGCGGAGCGCAGTGAGGTCGCTGACGATCAGCAGAAGATCGGGCGCAGGGCCATCGCCGAGCCGGCTGCCGGCGTATTCCACCGCAAGCTCATGGCCGGCGGCGTGATGCGGCTTGAGCCCGCGGGTGCGGTATTCGCGTTTCGCCAGCACGGCTTCGGTGAATACGATCAGCGCCGGCAGCTGGCCAGGGTGCAGCGCCGTCACCCGCATCGCGCGAAGTGCGGCGCGGTCATATCCGAGCAGACGGCAGGCCGCCGGATTGGCGTCGCGGATCAGATCGGCCGCGGGATTGATTACGAGCATCGGCTCGGCTGCAGACTCAAAGATGAGACCGAAACCGGCAGATGACCGAACCTTTGCCTGATTTTCAGGCAGGGGCGGATAAGCAAGCATGGTGGCACCAGAGTGCCCGGCGGCCGATGTCTACTAAATTTCGTAGATCACGAAAAGTCGTAAGAGGCCGATCCCGTTTTCATTGAGCTATTTGCGTCTGCGTCAGATCGCCCGCAGGCAGCCTCGCGTCTGGCACTGACTTTGCTCTGCCCCCTTTGACTGCCGGTGCCGCGCTGTCCAGAGCGCGCACCGGCCTGCAGGCTCCAGAGGGGAGAAGTTCGATGTCCACCTTCGACAACCCGTTCGATCCGAAGCGCATGCTGCATTCGTCCGGCTGCTCCTGCGGCCGCCATGTCAGCCAGGCCGAGCACGAGCGGGATGCCGTCCGGCAGCTGCAATGCGCGCCGGTCGACGCGCCCGAGAGCGAGGAGAAGCTTTACGAAGGCGTGGTCGCGTCCGCCGTCATGCGCGCGATGTTTCCCAAGGACGTCGCCCGCCGCGCCTTCCTGAAATCGGTGGGGGCTTCGACTGCCCTTGCCGCGATCTCGCAATTCTTCCCGCTGTCGACCGCAACCGAGGTGTTCGGTCAGGGTGCGCCGCTGGAAAAGAAGGACCTCAAGGTCGGCTTCATCCCGATCACCTGCGCCACGCCGATCATCATGGCGCATCCGATGGGCTTCTATTCGAAGCACGGACTGAATGTCGAAGTGATCAAGACCGCGGGCTGGGCCGTGATCCGCGACAAGACCATCAACAAGGAATACGACGCCGCGCACATGCTGTCGCCGATGCCGCTCGCCATCACCATGGGCGCGGGATCGAACGCCATTCCCTACACCATGCCCGCCGTCGAGAACATCAACGGCCAGGCCATTACCCTGGCGATGAAGCACAAGGACAAGCGCGATCCGAAGTCCTGGAAAGGAATGAAGTTCGCGGTGCCGTTCGACTATTCGATGCACAATTACCTGTTGCGCTATTACGTCGCCGAGCACGGCCTCGATCCGGATCAGGACATCCAGATCCGCGCGGTGCCGCCGCCGGAAATGGTCGCGAACCTGCGTGCCGACAATATCGACGGGTTCCTGGCGCCCGATCCGGTGAACCAGCGCGCGGTCTATGACGGCGTTGGCTTCATCCATATCCTGTCGAAGAATATCTGGGACCGGCATCCGTGCTGCGCGTTCGCAGCCTCGAAGGAATTCGTGACCGGCATGCCGAACACCTATGCAGCGCTGCTGAAATCGATCATCGATGCGACAGCATTTGCGACCAAGCCGGAGAACCGAAAGCAGATTGCCGAAGCGATCGCGCCGGCGAACTACCTCAACCAGCCGGTGACGGTGGTCGAGCAGGTGCTGACCGGCACCTTCGCCGACGGGCTCGGCAATGTGCAGAAGGTGCCCGACCGCATCGATTTCGATCCGTTCCCGTGGGAATCCTTCGCGGTCTGGATCCTGACCCAGATGAAGCGCTGGGGCCAGATCAAGGGCGACGTCGACTATGCGGGCATAGCCAAGCAGGTGTTCCTCGCTACCGACACCACCAAGCTGATGAAAGAGGTGGGGCTCACGCCGCCGGCAACGACAACAAAATCGTTCGTGGTGATGGGCAAGACCTTCGATCCAGCGAAGCCCGAGGATTATCTCGCGAGCTTCAAGATCAAGAAGTCGGCGTAATGGCGGACCGGCCGGGACAGCCATGACACGCTCGCTTTCACTTCGCTCGGCAATCGTTTCGATCGCGCTGTTCGCCGTTTTTGTCGCGGCGTGGCATCTGGCCACCCGCGGCACCGGGACGGTTGCGAATATGGATCCCGAATACGCCAAGCTGATGGGGGTGACGGCCACGCAAGGCAAGTCGGCGATGCCTGGGCCACTCGACGTCGCAAAGGTGCTGTGGCAGCACATCAACCAGCCCTTTTACGACAAGGGGCCGAACGACAAGGGGGTCGGCATCCAGCTCGCCTATTCGCTCGCGCGCGTTCTGACGGGTTATGTCCTCGCGGTTCTGGTCGCGATCCCGATCGGCTTCCTGATCGGCATGTCGCCTTTGATGAGCCGCGCGCTCGATCCTTTCATCCAGGTTTTGAAGCCGATCTCGCCGCTCGCCTGGATGCCGCTTGCGCTCTACACCATCAAGGACTCTTCGCTCTCGGCGATCTTTGTCATCTTCATCTGTTCGGTATGGCCAATGCTGCTCAATACCGCGTTCGGTGTGTCGGCGGTGCGCAAGGAGTGGCTCAACGTGGCGCGCACGCTCGAAGTGGGGCCGGTCCGCAGAGCCTTCACGGTGATCCTTCCCGCCGCGGCACCGACGATATTGACCGGCATGCGCATCTCGATCGGGATCGCGTGGCTTGTCATCGTCGCGGCCGAGATGCTGGTGGGCGGAACGGGCATTGGCTACTTCGTCTGGAACGAATGGAATAATTTGAACATCACGAATGTCATAAACGCGATCCTGCTAATCGGCATCGTCGGCATGATCCTCGACCAGATCCTCGCGTATTTCCAGCGCATGGTCACGTTCCCGGAGTGATGCGACCATGACCGGCCATTTCATCTCCATCGAAGGCATTGCCAAGCGCTATCCGGCGCCCGCCGGCGGCACGACCACCATCTTCGACCATCTCTGGCTCGGCATGGCGCGCGGCGAATTCGTCTGCGTGATCGGCCATTCCGGATGCGGCAAGACCACCGTCCTCAACATCCTGGCCGGCCTCGACACCCCGTCGGACGGCGCGGTGATCGTCGACGGCCAGGCGATCGAGGGGCCCTCCCTCGACCGCGCGGTGATCTTCCAGGGCCATTCGCTGCTGCCCTGGCGCAGCGTGATGGGCAACGTCGCCTATGCCGTCACCTCGAAATGGCGCAAATGGCCGTCGGCGCAGGTTCACGCGCAGGCACAGAAGTTCATCGACCTCGTCGGCCTCACCGGATCCGAACACAAGCGCCCATCCGAACTCTCCGGCGGCATGAAGCAGCGCGTCGGCATCGCGCGCGCGCTGTCGATCGATCCGAAAATCCTGCTCATGGACGAGCCGTTCTCGGCGCTCGACGCGCTCACCCGCGGCACGCTGCAGGACGAGGTGCGCCGCATCTGCCAGGAGACCGGGCAGACCGTGTTCATGATCACGCACGACGTCGACGAGGCGATCTATCTCGCCGACAAGATCGTGCTGATGACCAACGGCCCCGGCGCGGTGCTGGCCGAGATCGTGGAGAACCCGCTGCCCAAGGCGAGAAGCCGCACCGACTTCCACAAGCACCCGCTCTATTACGCCGTCCGCAACCACATCATCGACTTCCTGGTCGAACGCAGCAAGACGTTCGTCAGCGAGAATCCGGGCTTCGATCCGCGTCACGTGCCGGTGATCCGGCCGGGCGCGGCGGAGCCGGTGGTGGTGAGTGTCCCGGGCGCGGTGCAGCACGAAGTGGTGCACCGCAGAACCGGGACCGACACGGCATAAGCATCGACCATGGATCCCGGTTCTGCAGCGCAACGTTGCACGCTGCGCTGCGCCCGGGACACGAGACCTCAAGAACACGCTGATCCAAGGAGACCCAGCATGAAACGTTCCGACCTCACCGAGAAGCTTATCGACATCAAGCGCGAGAAGGGCTGGACCTGGAAATACATCTGCGAGCAGATCGGCGGTATGTCGCCGGTTCTGATCGTCGGCGCCATTCTCGGCCAGCACAAGATGACGAAGCCGATGGCGGCGA
>JBMOOQ010000013.1:0-84643 GCA_049324435.1 Pseudomonadota bacterium | reverse complement strand
GTCGGCCGGCCCGGCTTCACCTGGGCCGGCGTCAAGACCATCACCCGCAAGGCGGAGTGGCCGGATTGGGTGCCGCCGAAAGAGATGCTCGCGCGCCGTCCCGATCTGCCGCATTACATGGCCGGCGGCCCCGACAATCCGCTCGGCGCGCGCGCCCTCTATCTGGGCTCCTCGCTCTATCGCATTCACGGCTCCAACGAGCCCTGGACCATCGGTCAGGCGGTTTCGTCCGGCTGCATCCGCATGCGCAATGAGGATGTGGTCGATCTCTATGAGCGTGTGAAAGTCGGCACCAAGGTTGTCGTCATCTGATCGCAAAAGCGGCGATCAGCGGGCCGCGCCATCGTCTGCCGCAGAAGGACCCCAGCCTTCCGGCAGGCGCCGGCCGGCCCGGCAAATAGAAGGGCCCGCGTGACGCGCGGGCCCTTCTGTTATGTGACGGTGCCGGCCTGACTAAAGGTAATCGCCATCGAAGCCGATATCGAGATCGCTGTCGCCATCCTCGTCCGGCATGAATTCCTCATCATATCCATGCGATTGATCGAACAACCCCGCACGTTCGGTTTCGCCGCCCGGCTTTCCGATGCTGTCGATACCGGCCTGACGCGCAAGGTCGCCGCCGCCGGCCGTGGCGTCGCCCCATGGATTGGGCGATGAGCCGCCGATATTTCCCAGACCTTGAGCATGCGCCTGATCGCCGCCGAAGGCGCCCTTGAGCGAATTCATCAGCAACGTGCCGCCGATCACACCTGCTGCAGCGGCAGCGGCAGTGCCGAGAAACGAGCCGCCAAACCCGCCACCGCGTGCCGGTTCCGGCTGCTGCGAATACGGACCGGCGGCTTGCGGCTGATAGGGTTCGCCGGAACGCGGGAACCCCGCCGGCACGCCCATCGGCCGTCCGCCGACAGGCGGGACCGAGCTGCGGGCGCTGCCGCCGCCGAACACGGCGTCGCGCATCGAATCGAGAAATCCGCCGCGGCTCTGGTCTTGCTCCGGCTCGCCGCCTTCGAGCTCGCGGATGCGTTCGTTAGCCTGACGCAGCGCTTCCTCCTGCAGCAGCACGGTCTGCACGAGAGCATAGGCCGCATTTGGCGCCTTGCGCAGGCCGGCGCGGATCGCCTCCTCGGCGTCGGCCTCGCGGGGATTGCGTTCGAGTGTCGCAAGCCGTTCGAACAGATCTTCGACCAGTTTGCGTTCCTGCGGTGTCATCGATCGTCCTCCATGCCCGTCGCTACGGGCAAACTGGATGTAGGAAGCCCGCTGCAGCGACGGGAGATGTCACGACAACGTGACGCGGTGCTCTCGCAACACGTTCGGGAAATCGTCCGACGCAAAATAGGCATATTCACGCTCGCGCAAATTGGTGAGCGGATCCAGAGCCTTGAGCTCGTCATCCACGAAGCCTGGATGGCACATCACCACACTCTGGCCCGGCAATTCTTGAAGAAATTTCGGAAACAGCACGGCGAAATCGGGACTTGATCCGAAATCATAGGCGCCGGCGAAGGCCGGATTGTATCCAACCCCGGCCGCAGCGGCACGCTTGCGGAACCCCCGGCTCATCGTGTCGAGCAAAAGACCCTTGCGGTCGGCGAGGCGCGTCGCGAGCGGCGTGACGCGGCCGCATTGCCGTATCCAGGCTCCCGGCAGCATATCGCGCATCACCGACAGCGCGGCATCGCGGATCTGCGGGAAGATCTGCACGTGCTGGTGACCGTCGACATAATCCGGCAGGAACCCGAATCGCTGCGAAAACGCCCCGATCTGCGCACGCAATTCCTGCGCGATGCGCGCGCGGTCGAGACGCCCGATCAGCGCGCGTCCGAGAGTCGCCGGCAGCGGCAGAAAGGCGTTCGATTTGAGCGGGGCATAGCTATCGCTCGCCGGCCGGAACGGCGCTGTCAGCGTGAAATGCAGCCCGATCTGAAGCTTGGGCCTGCTGCGTTTCAGGTCTGCGAGCGCTGCCGCGTCCGTTCCGGTGAGCGACGGCGCCACCACCATCGCCGAGGTGGCATTGAGCCGCCCGCGCGCAATCAGATCGCGGATCGCTTCGTTGACTCCCGGCGCCATACCATAATCGTCAGCGCACAGAACGATGCGCCGCAGCCCGGTTGCGTGCATGCGATCAGGCCGCCGCGCCGGGCCGGCGGTTGTCGTCGGCCTGCTCGCCCGCCTCGCTGCGAATCTGGTGCTCGGCGACGAAATAGACCGGCCGCGCTTTCTGCTCGGACAGGATCTTGCCGATATATTCGCCGAGCACGCCGATCATGATGAGCTGCACGCCGCCCAGCACCATCAGTCCGACCACCAGGGACGGGTAGCCTGGCACGGACTTGCCGTAGACCAGCGTCTCATAGAGAATCGTCATGCCGAAAATGATGGCGCCGGTTGCCATCAGGATTCCGAGCAGGCTCGCGATCCGCAGCGGTGCCACGGAGAACGACGTCAGTCCTTCGATCGACAATCCGATCAGCGATCCGAGATTCCAGCTGGTGCGGCCGTGCACGCGCTCGGCCGGTTCGTAATCGACGCGCAACTGGCGAAACCCGATCCAGCTTGCCAGGCCCTTGAAAAAGCGGTTGCGCTCCGGCAATTGCCGCAACGCCTCGGCGGCGCGCGGCGACAGCAGCCGGAAATCGCCGGCATCTTCCGGGATCTTGTGGCGCGCACGGAAATTGATGAGCGTGTAAAAGATCTTCACGGCCGCGCGCCGCAGCAGCGATTCCTGATCGCGATGCGCCTTGGCGGTATAGACCACGTCGTAGCCGTCATCGAGCCAGTGCCCGACCAGCCGCTCGATCAGCGAGGTTGGATGCTGGCCGTCGCCGTCCATGAACAGGAGCGCACCGTAGCGGGCATGATGCAGCCCGGCCATCAGGGCCGCTTCCTTGCCGAAATTGCGCGACAGCGACAGTGTCTGAACGTCGAGTCTGATCGCGGGCAGGGCGCTGGCGACCGCATAGGTGTTGTCGCGCGAACCGTCGTCGATATAGACGACCTCGACCCTCAGGCCGCGCTTTTCACGCAGCGCCTGCGCCGCTTCGCATAGCCGCGCATGCACGGCCGGCAGATTGTCGGCCTCATTGAAGCACGGCACGATGATGGACAAACCGTGCTCGCCGCGCTTGCGTGCGGGCGCCGCTGATGTATTCCCGTCTCGTCCTGCTTTCGTTGGCATGTCGCGCCTGTTCCGGCCTTGTGCGGCCGTTCAAAATATAGGCTCAGACCGCGGATGTTGCATGAGCTTTTGTTCAGAAAACGCCGTTCTTTCAGAAAGTTAACGTCCGTCAATGCCGCATACGCCCGCTCCCGAAAGCTTTCCGCGCCGCATCGTGGCGGCCTTGCGGCGCCAGGCGCTCTTGCTGAAGGCTGCAAGCTTCGCATCGGTCGGCGTCGTGAACTCGCTGGTCGATCTCGGGCTGTTCCTGCTCGCTCTGAAATACCTGACCGGTTCGCTCGTGGTCGCGAACGTGCTGGCCTGGACCGTTGCCGTCAGCGGCTCCTATGCGATGAATTCCTTCATCACCTTTGCCGCCGAATCCGGGCGCAGGCTCACCGCCAGGGCCTATCTTGCCTTCGTCGCCTCGCAGGTGCTCGGACTGATTGCGGCGACCACGACGCTGGTGCTGGCGGCGCTCATCCTGCCGGTCCTCTATGCCAAGCTCCTCGCCATCGGCGTGAGCTTCCTGGTCAATTTCTCGATTTCCCACTTCGTGGTGTTTCGCAAGCCGAAGGCTTAGCCATAACGGCTCAGACGCCCGCCTTCAGCCTCTCGAACAGCGGATTGTCCTGCGTAAACACATAATCGATTTCGCTCACCGAGATCGCCTGCGCGCCCTTTTCGCGCAGGAAATCGGCCAGCGCGAAGACCTGGTCCGGCGGGCAATGCAGCGTCAGCATGCCGGACGAGGTCGGACCGCCGAATGGCGTGACGATGCCGAACTTCTCGCGCGCAAGCGCAAGGAGAGCGTCGTCGCAGCCCGCAAAGCGCGTCCGCATCTCGCGGAAGGCCTGCGCGCGGGCCTGGCTGGCCAGCCGGTCGAGAATCCGGCGCGCGGTGTCGAGCGTAGCCTCATTCCAGTCGGCGCCACGCGCGGCGACCAGATTGGCCTGCGAGCGCAGCATCGTGCCGTCGTCGATCACCTTTAGCGCATTGGCCGCAAGCGTATTGCCGGTCGTAGTGATATCCACGATCAGTTCGGCGGTGCCGGCCGCGGGCGCGCCTTCGGTCGCGCCCAAGCTCTCCACGATCCGGTAATCGGCGATGCCATGCTGCGCGAAGAAGCCGCGCGTGAGATTCACGTATTTGGTCGCGACCCGCATCTTGCGGTTATGCTTCAGCCGGAACGCGGTCGCGACATCGTCGAGATCGGCCATGGAGCGGACATCGATCCAGGCCTGCGGTACCGCCACGACCACATTGGCATGGCCGAAGCCGAGCCCTTCCAGCAGGATCACGCGCGCGTCCACATCTGGGATCATCTCGCGCACCAGGTCCTCACCCGTCACGCCGAGATGCGCCGCGCCCTGGGCAAGCTGGGCGGTGATTTCCGACGCCGACAGATACGCAATCTCGACGCCGTCCATTCCGGCAATGGTGCCGCGATAGTCGCGCGCGCCGCGCGGCTTGACGAGCTTCATTCCGGCCCGCGCGAAGAAGGCTTCCGCATTCTCCTGCAGGCGGCCCTTGGCCGGGACCGCGATGATGAGCGGCGCGCTCATGACACGCCTCCTGCGAGCCGCTCGATCCAGACCGAGAAGCCGACCGCGGGGATGGGCGAGGGCGATCCCAGCCGCGTCAGCAGATCGTCGTAGCGTCCACCGGCCACCAGCGGCTCGTTCGCCTTGCCGTCGGTCAGTTCGAACACGAAGCCGGTGTAGTAATCCATGCCGCGGCCGAAGGCGCAGGAGAAGGCGATCCGGGAGAGGTCGATGCCGCGCGTTTTCATCTCGGCATTGCGGCTCTCGAACAGATCGAGCGCCGCATCGATCGCGAGCTTGCCTTCCTTCGCGAGCGTGCGCATCGCTTGGGCAGCCTCCAGCGGATTGCCGCCGATCGACAGAAAGCGTTCGACCAAGGCACGCGTGTCACGCGGCAGCGTGGCGGACGCACCGAGCGTCGATTGCTCCAGAAACCGGTCGGCAATCTCGCCGACCGAACGGCCGCCAACCGCCGAAATCCCGGCAATCGAGAGAAGATCGGCCACGAGCGCGCGCGCCGCCTTGGGGTCCGAGCCGGCCAGCGCCGCAAGCACGCCCTGATAATCCGGCTTGCCATTGCCGTTGCCAAGCGTGAGCCGGTCGAGGTCATGCGCCAGCGAGGCCTTGCGGTTGAAGTCCTTCACCAGGCGCCGCTTCCAGGCCGGCGCGAGATCGAGCGCTTCGATCAGCGCCGAGAACAGCCCGACATCCCCCATGCGGATTTCGGGCGCGCGGTTGCCGAAATGCGCAGTCGCTGCGAGGCCGAGTGCCAGCGTCTCGGCGTCGGCTTCGGCCTTGTCGGCGCGGCCGAAGGACTCGATCCCCGCCTGCAGGAATTCGCCGGGCAACGCGCCGCGGTCGCGGAACACCGGTCCAAGATAGCAATAGCCCTGCGGCTGTCCGGCCGCCGCCGAGGCGAGATAGTCGCGCGACACGGGAATGGTGAAATCCGGCCGCAGGCACAATTCCTCGCCGGAGCGCCCGGCGGTCAGGAACATCCGGGCGCGGATATCCTCGCCCGACAGGTCCAGGAACGGTTCGGCCGGCTGCAGGATGGCGGGATGCGCCCGCGCATAGCCCGCCTGTTCATAGGTCGCGACAAGGCTCCGGGCGGAGACAAGCGTCTCCACCTGTGGATCGGGCCGGGCGGGGGTCTGCGGTCTGGTCATGGCCGCGGGCCTTTAGCACGGAAGTGTTGAGGTTTCGACGCCACTCCGCGGCGGCGCTTAACGGCGCGGCCATGTCAAATGGTTAACCAGGCCATACAAATTCCATTATGCGAATTTGTCCGCAATCAGGAAAATTAAGGAACTTCGCGCCATGCTGGCGGAGTCCAACAAGGACACGGAGCGGCCGGATGCCCCGGACCGTTTCCGCTGTCACGGAAAGTAAGGACTTCGAACGTCACGTTGAGTGATTGTCCGGAGACAATCATGGGTGAACCGGTATCGAGCTCGGCTGTCGGGGCCTTCTACGAGGCGCTTGCCTCGCGTGATCCCATTCGGCTTTCGAAACATCTTGCCGATGACGTCGAGTGGTTCATGGCAGGGCCGGTTCATCACTTTAGCTTTAGCTTTTGCGGCTACCGGCGCGGCAAAGCGGCTGTGGTCGACTATATCGGACGCGCGATGCCGTCGGTTCTGACCGTCAAGCGCTACGAGCCGTTGGACATGCTGATCGACGGCGATACTGCAGCCTTCATCAACGATATCACGGCGGTGCAGAACGACACCGGCCGCGTTCTGACGTATCAGACTGCAATTTTTGCGGTTTTCCGCGACGGCAAAGTGGCCGTCCTGAAAGGCGTTGCGGATACTTTCGACATCGCCGAGCAGGTGGTCGGCCACCGGATCGATGCCTATGGCGATCCCGATAAAGTGACTCCGGAGGACGTGGTCGCATTATGACGTCCGCAATCTGCTGCGCCGCTTCACCACGAACCGTGCAGGGACGGGAGATGCCGTCCTGGCTCGCCGATTTCTATCGCGCCTATGTCACGCGCGATGCGAATCTGCTTGAGGGGCTGTCCTCGACGACGACGTGGAATGGCTCATTACCGGGCCGGTCGATCAGTTCGATTATTACGGCCGCCGTCAGGGCAAGGCCGAAACGATCGAAGTGATCACGCGCATCATGCCGTGCTTCTTCCGCATCGACGATTTCGAATTCGAGCATCTGGCGATCCAGGGCGAGCGCGCCGCGACCTATTGGCAGGTCCATGCGCGCCAGCGCGAAACCGGCCGTGAGATCCGGTTCCGTGGCATGCATTTCATGCGCTTCCGCAATGGGAAACTCGTATCCTTCCGGTCCATCGCCGATACCTTCGATGTTGCCGAACAGGTCGTCGGTCATCCGATCGACGTCACCAAGCGCGTCGAGCGGGTTCCGCTGGTGCCGGAAGAGGATGTGCTGCTGGTCCTGTGAGCTGATGTTCCGGGCGCGCCGGTTGCACGCTGCGCCGCGTCCGGGAACAGAAGACTACGCCACGCGCGTCCTCACGCCATGGCGCGCGAGAATCTCCTGCACGGTCTTGACCAGCTGATCGCGCGGCACCTTGCGCTGCGCTTCGGCCTGTTTCTGCAGGTATTCGTCGCGGCCTTTTTCCAGCTTCGACAGCTCGGCGCCGAGGACCAGATCCTTCACCACCACCTGTTCGCCCGCAGGATCATTCTTCTCATCCGAGCCCTGAATCACCACGCAGGGCGCGTTGCGCTTGTCGGCATATTTCATCTGCGGATTGAACTTTCCCGAACCGAGATACATTTCGGCGCGAATCCCCGCATTGCGAAGCTCCGCGACCGTGCGCTGATAATCTGCGATTCGATCCTGGTCGAAAACCGTGACGACCACGGGGCCGAAACTTGGCTGTGCATCGCGCTTGTTCACAAGCGCGAGAGCAGCCGCGAGCCGCGACACCCCGATCGAGAAGCCGGTCGCCGGTACCGGCTCGCCGCGGAAGCGCGACACGAGCCCATCATAGCGCCCGCCGCCGCCGACCGAGCCGAAGCGCACGGGGCGGCCTTTCTCGTCCTTGGTTTCGATCAGGAGTTCTACCTCGTAGACCGGGCCGGTGTAGTATTCGAGACCGCGCACGACGGAGGGGTCGAATCGAATTTGTATCGGCGAATAGCTTGCGGCATCACAAAGCACACAAAGCTGCATCAACTCCTCAAGTCCATCATATCCAGTTTCTACAAGAGGGACCTGCTGAGGCAGTACTGTCAGGAGCGCGCGATTACTTTCATAAAAGTTTTGCTCACCAATCTTTGAACTGCGGCCAGACCTCTCCGTGAGAGTCGCTTCTTCTTCCCTGATGCTGCTGTTAATCGTAGATGCGATGGATATGAATTTAACGAGGTACTCGATCTGTTGCTTTTCGAGATCGGCTCCTTTTGTGAAGTCGCCGCTATCATCTTTCCTGCCCGGTCCTAAGAGTGCAGCAACTCCGGCCTCGCCAAGTCGATCATATTTGTCTAGCGCACGAAGCACGGTCAGGCGTCTTGCCGCGTTCTCATCGCCGGAAAGCCCAATAGCCTCCATCACCCCATCCAGCACCTTGCGGTTATTCACCTTCACCACATAGCTGCCGCGCGGAATGCCAAGCGCTTCCATCGTATCCGCCGCCATCATGCAAATCTCGGCGTCAGCCGCCATCGAGGCGCTCCCGACCGTATCCGCATCGAACTGCATGAATTGCCGGAAGCGGCCCGGTCCCGGCTTCTCGTTGCGGAATACCCAGCCCTCGCGATAGCTGCGATAGGGCTTAGGGAGAGCGTCGAAATTCTCGGCGACATAGCGCGCCAGGGGAGCGGTCAGGTCGTAGCGCAGGCTCAGCCACTGCTCGTCGTCGTCCTGGAACGAGAACACGCCCTCGTTCGGGCGGTCCTGATCCGGCAGGAACTTGCCGAGCGCGTCGGTATATTCGATCGCGGGCGTCTCCACCGGCTCGAACCCGTAGAGTTCGTAAACGCTACGGATTTTCTCCAGCATCGCGCGTGTCGAGGCGATTTCAGCCGGGGCGCGGTCCACAAGGCCGCGCGGCAGCCGCGCCTTCAGTTTGCTCGGTTTGTCGGTCATTGATAGTTGCTACAGCCTACGGATGCGGCGTGGTAACAGCCGCGTTGCGGACCGGCAAGCGCTCGTGTCCCGGGCGCGTCGCAGCGCGAAGCGATGCAACGCGTCCGGGACACGAGACCACCCTTGCCGCGACCGTCCGCTCAGCGTTGAATGCACAGGAATCATCGAAGCCCCGCCAAAAAAAGGCGCTACCATGAGCACCCAGTCCGCCCGCAAGCCTGCCGCCACCGCCGTTCCGAACGACCTCGAAGCGTTCTGGATGCCGTTCACCGCCAACCGCGCCTTCAAGGCGCGGCCGCGCATGGTGTCGCGCGCGAAAGACATGCATTACTTCACCCCCGAGGGTAAACCGGTGCTCGATGGCGCGGCGGGCCTGTGGTGCACCAATGCCGGGCACAACCGCGAGCCGATCGTCGCCGCCATCCAGGCGCAGGCCGCGGAAATGGATTTCGCCCCGCCGTTCCAGTACGCCAACCCGAAATCGTTCGAGCTGGCGAGCCGGATCGCGGCGATGGCGCCGGACGGGCTCGATCACGTATTCTTCTGCAATTCCGGGTCGGAGGCGGTCGATACCGCCATGAAAATCGCGCTCGGCTACTGGAATGCGCGCGGCCAGGCGCAGCGGGCCCGCTTCATCGGCCGCGAGCGCGGCTATCACGGTGTCGGCTTCGGCGGCATGTCGGTCGGCGGCATCGCCAATAATCGCAAGGCGTTCGGCGTCATGCTCGCAGGCGTAGACCATCTGCCGCACACCTATAACCGCGAGGCCCAGGCCTTCTCCAAGGGCGAGCCGGACTGGGGCGCGCATCTCGCCGACGAGCTGGAGCGTCTGGTCGCGCTGCACGGCGACAACACCATCGCCGCCGTGTTCGTCGAGCCGATGGCCGGCTCGACCGCCGTCCTGCCCGCGCCGAAGGGCTACCTGCAGCGGCTGCGCGCGATCTGCGACAAATACAAGATTCTTCTCGTGTTCGATGAGGTCATCACCGCGTTCGGCCGGCTCGGTCATGCCTTCGCCGCGGAACGCTATGGCGTTGTGCCGGACATGATCACCTTCGCCAAGGGCGTGACCTCGGGCTCGGTGCCGATGGGCGGTGTGCTGGTGAAGAAAGAGATTCACGACGCCTTCATGCATGGGCCGGAGCATGTCGTGGAGTTTTTCCACGGCTATACCTATTCGGCGCATCCGCTGGCGGTGGCCGCGGGCCTTGCCGCGCTCGACGTCTATCGCGACGAAGGGCTGTTCGAGCGCGCCAAAAAGCTTGAACCGCTCTGGTACGACGCCTGCATGAGCCTGAAGGGCCTGCCGAACGTGCTCGACATTCGCTGCGTCGGCATCACCGTCGGCATCGATCTCGCGTCGAAGCCCGATGCGGTCGGCAAGCGCGGCTACGATGCGATGGACCGCGGCTTCCATGACGAGGGCATCATGCTGCGCGCTGTCGGCGACTCGCTCGCGATGTCGCCGCCGCTGATCGTGAGCGAAAGCCAGATCGGCGAGATTTTCGACAAGGCCGCGCGCGTCATCAAGGCGGTGGCCTAAGGCGTTGCGCCGCTACTCCGCCGGCCGGCGGAAGCCGATCACCTCGCGCTCAGGTTTCCGGTCCGTTTCGGTCTCGCCGATGATGTAGGTCGGGCGGCCGCGCGCCTCGCGCAACGTCCGGCCGACATATTCGCCGATAATGCCGAGTACGAGCAGTTGCGCTGCACCGAGCAAGGCGATCGTCGCCATGATCGATGTCCAGCCGGTAACGGTCTGCGGCACCAGGAGATAACTGACCACCGAATAGACCAGCAGCAGCAGTCCTAATGCGGCGAAGCCAAGCGCCAGCCAGATCGCAAGCCGCAGCGGCCGCACGCTGTGCGCGGCAATTCCGGTCACCGCCAGGTCGATCATGCGCCGCAGGGTATATTTGCTCTCGCCATAGGTGCGCGCGCCGCGCGAGAAGGCGATCGTTTTCGTCGGAAAGCCGAGCCAGCGTACCGCTCCGCGCAGGAATACGTCCTGATCGGCAAATCCATTCACGGTATCGGCGACGCTGCGATCGAGCAGCATGAAGTCGGACGATCCCGGCTCGATCCGCACATCGCCGATGGCATCGAGCAGCCGGTAATAGAGCCGGGAGGTCACGCTTTTCAGCGCGGGCAGATCGGCTTCGCCGTCCTCGCGTCGCGTCGCCACCACCTTGGCGCCGTCGCGCCAGGCTGCGACCAGCTGCGGAATTAGTTCCGGCGGATGCTCGAAATCGGCGTCCATCACGATCACGGCACGTCCGCGCGCGTGACGCAGGCCGGCGCGCAGCGCTTCCTGATGGCCGAAATTGCGGGTGAAGGAGACGTAGCGCACCTGCGGAAACGTGTCGGCCGCGGCGCGGATCGCCGCCAGCGTGCCGTCCGAGGAGCCATCGTCAACGAACACGATCTCATAGCGCCCGAGCGGCTTCAGCACGCCGTCGAGCGTCGCCGCCATGCGCGCGATATTGCCGGCCTCGTTGAAAGCCGGCAGCACCACCGAAATGTCGGGCTGCGGATCGTTCATCGTCCCGTCACATGCCTTCCCTGGACCGCCTTTTGCCCGAGTTGACGCGCAAGGGCTTGGCGGGCACTGAATACCGGCCGGCCCGCGAGGGCCATTCCGGGTTGGGCATACTACGGCGCAAGCATGGATGCGAGAACGGCGACAGCGGGCGGCGGCGCCCTCGGCGCAACCGTCGATTTCGCACTGCGAAAGCCGGGGCAAACCCTTGCCATCCTGCTCGGCGCGCACCTTCTGGTCTGGTTTGTCCTGCCGCTGCTGACCAGCTCCAATCTGGAACTCGACCTTGCCGAGGATCTCGCGCTCGGCAGGGAATGGCAGCTCGGTTACTGGAAGCACCCGCCGCTGCCGTGGTGGATGGCCGATCTGGCCTATCGCCTGACCGGGCAGATCGGGTCGGTTTATCTGCTCGGCCCGCTCGCGGTCGCAGGCTGCTTCATCGCCGTCTACCTGCTGGCGCGGGACATTGCCGGGCCGGTTCAGGCGCTGATCGCAACGCTGTCGCTGGTCGGCATTCACTACTACAACTATTCCGCGGTGAAGTTCGCCCATGACCAGATGCAATTGCCGTTCTGGGCGCTCACCGGGTTGTTTTTCTATCGTGGATTGGTGCGCGGACGCGCACTGGACTGGCTTCTGGCCGGCGCCATGCTGGCGCTGGCGTTCTGGTCGAAATACGCGGCCTTTGCGCTCGCCATCAGCCTTGCGCTGTTCCTTCTGATCGATCCGGTCGCAAGGCAGGCCTTGCGCACAAGGGGGCCGTGGCTGATGGCCGCAGCCTTCGTCGTTGTCATCGCGCCGAATGCGTGGTGGCTGGTCGATTCCGGCTTCCTGCCGATGGAGTATGTCAGCAACCGTGCGAAGATTCCGGAGCGGCCGTTTCAGTACGTCACCTATCCGCTGACCTGGATCGCGAGCCAGATTTTCTTCATCCATCCGACGCTGATTTTGCTCGGCGTCACTCTGTTTCCGCGGATTGCGCCGGCGCAGCCGGTGACGCCGCAATCTGGGTTTGCGCGCCGCTACGTCACGACGCTCGCCCTTGCGCCCTTCATCGTGGTGACGGCAGTTGCGATCGCCACCGGTCGCGCCCCGATCGCGATGTGGGGTTATCCGCTCTGGTCCTTTCTGCCGCTTGCCGCGATCCTGTGGTTTGGGCCTGTGTCCGATCCGCGGCGCATGGCGGTCTTCGCCGCCGGTGTGATGTTTCTGTTTGTATTAGCGCCCGTGATCTGGATCGGGACCTGGCTCGCCGACCCGCATCTGCGGTCGCGTCCGAAGGCGGTCGACTTCCCGGGACAGACACTTGCCGCGCAGATGACTCGGCAATGGCACGACATCACCGGGACCAAACTCGCCTATGTTGCCGGCACCGAATTCGCCGCCAACAATGTCGCGGTCTATTCCCCCGACCGCCCGCGGGTGATCGTGCACGGCCGGCCACGCATCAGCCCCTGGATCGACATGGACGACGTCAGAAAGCGCGGTGTCCTGATCGTCTGGGAAGAGGGGCTGCCGATGGCGCATGTGGACGAATGGCGCCAGACTTTCGGCGCCGAAGGTCCGCCCGGTGTCATCGAACTGCCGCGGCATACCAGAGGCGCCGCCCGCAAGGCGCCCAGCAATGTCCGGATCGGATACTGGATCGTTCCACCGCAACACTGACAGCCTGCTGTGCCCGGCAACCGTCCGCAAGATTTTGACGGCGGATTGCTTGCGCTTGGATGGCGGCTCGTGGACATTAATATCCAGATGGGCGAATCGGCGCGGCGGCCGGTCTGTCCCTTTGGGGCTTCCATGCAGCGGCTGACAGCCATTTTCATCGCAATTTGCGTGATTTTGATCGCCGCATCGATCGGCGCCGTCGGTTACCTCGTCTTCCGTCTGTCCGGTGCCGAATCGGCGGTGATCGCACTCACGGTCATGACCGCGCTCGCTCTCTACAATACCGTTTCGGCGCGGCTGCGCGATCGCAACGATGTTGGCAACCAGATCGCCGATCTGTCACGCGGAACTGCGGATCTTGCCCGGCAGGTCGGCGAATTGAGCCGGAAAGTCCATGCGCTTGAGTCCCAGGATCTTGCCAGACGCACACACACGCCGAATGAGGCGCTTGCAGCGGAGATCGGCGAGCTTGGCGTTCTGGTGAAGGAACTGGCCGATGCGGTTGCAAGTCACGACGCGCGGTTTCAGGAAATGAAGCATTCGGCCCCGGTTCTGATTGCCGAGGCCATCGAACGGTCTGGCGCATTTGCAGCGCTGGCCGGGGCTCCTGCCGCCGCTCCGGCTGCCGCCCCGGCCCCTGTCAAGGAATCGGCCCCGGCGCTGGCGCCCGAGCCTGCCGCCGCGCCGGCGGCGATTGCCATGCCGGCAGCGGAGCCTAGGCCCGATCTATCCATCGTAAAGGTCGATAACACCGCTGCGGAGACGCCGCCTGTTGCGCCACCGCCAGCGCCCGTCAATGAACTCGTCGCAACAGGTCCGCTGAAGGGCCGGACTGCCGACGAGATTGCCGCCATCATTTCGGGTGCGATCGAGAACAGCCGGATCGATCTTTATCTCCAGCCGATCGTCACGCTGCCGCAGCGCAAGGTCCGCTACTACGAAGCGATGACCCGGCTGCGCATGGAGGACGGCACGCTGATCCTGCCGAGCGATTTCCTGCCCCATGCCGAGACAGCCGGGCTGGTTCCGAAGATCGACAATATGCAGCTCTTCCGCTGCGTACAGGTGTTACGCCGGCTCCTCCTGAAAAACCGCGAAGTGGGGCTGTTCTGCAATATCTCGATGGCGACACTGATCGACGCCGAGATTTTCCGCCAGTTCTATGATTTCCTGGATGCCAATCGCGCGCTGAGTTCATCGCTGACGCTCGAATTCACCCAGAGCGCGCTTCGCACCATGGGGCCGATCGAACAGGAGAGCCTGGCCGGGCTTAACGCGCTCGGCTTCCGCTTTTCGATGGACCACGTGACCGATCTGCGGATCGGTCCGCGCGATCTGTCCGAGCTTGGCGTGCGCTTCGTCAAGGTGCCGGCGCAGCTTCTGCTGAGCAAGGGCGGAACCGCAGCCGATATCCATGCTGCCGATCTCTCCGATCTGTTGGGCCGTCACGGCATCAGTCTGATCGCTGAGCGTATCGAGACCGAAGCCGGGGTGGTCGACCTGCTCGACTACGATGTCCGCTTCGGTCAGGGCTTCCTGTTCTCCGCGCCGCGGCCGGTACGGGCCGACGCGCTGCAGGGCGTTCCCGCGGTTGCTCCCAGTGCGGAACGGCCGCCCGCGGACACCAGCCTCGGCGCCGCGGTGCGGGCTGCGATCTGAGGGTGACGGCAGCCTCAAGGCGCGCTAAAGGCTGCAGCCCTCCGATCCAACCAGGCTGCTTCCTTGACCATCTTCACCGACAATTTCTCGGCGATTGCGTCCGGTTACGACGTCGTTCTCTCCGACGTCTGGGGCGTGGTCCATAACGGCGTCGCAGCCTTCCCGGAGGCCTGTGATGCGCTGACCCGTTTCCGTGACGGCGGCGGCACGGTGGTGCTGATCACCAATGCGCCGCGGCCGAACGGCGTTGTTGCGACCCAGATTGCGCAGTTCGGCGCGCCGCGGTCGATCTATGATGCGATCGTCAGCTCGGGCGACGTCACCCGTGACGAGATCGCGAAGCGGCCCGGACAGTCGATCTACCATATCGGACCGAAGCGCGACCTTGCGATCTTTGACGGACTCGCGGTGACCTTCGCACCGGCCGAGACTGCCGATTACGTGATCTGTTCCGGGTTGTTCAACGAGGATACCGAAACGCCGGAGAGCTATCGCGTCCTGCTCGAACAATTGCTCGCGCGCAGGCTGTTCATGGTGTGCGGCAATCCGGATGTCGTGGTCGAGCGCGGCGAGCAATTGCTCTACTGCGCCGGCGCGATTGCAGACCTGTATGCCCGGCTGGGCGGCGAGGTGCTTTACGCCGGAAAACCCTATGCACCGATCTACGATCTTGCGCTGAAGCTTGCACAGCACGTGCGGGGTAAACCCGTCGATCGCAAGCGCGTGCTTGCGATCGGTGATGCGGTGCGCACCGACTTCACGGGGGCCGCGTCCTACGGTATCGACTGCCTGTTCGTGACCGCAGGCATTCACGCGGCCGAGTTCGGCGGCCGTGACAATCCCGATCCGGATGCGGTCGAGCGTGTGCTGATCGCGGCCGGCGGAAAGCCGCGCGCGATCGCACGCCGGCTGATGTGGTAGAATAACGAAATCAGGCCGCGTGCGGCTGTTCGGCAAAGATCGCGTCGATCTTCGCTTTCAGCGTCGCCGCGTTGAACGGCTTCACGATGTAGTTGCTGACGCCGGCCTTTTTGGCAGCGATGACATTCTCGGTCTTCGATTCAGCCGTGACCATGATGAACGGCACCGAGGCAAGCTCCGGGTCTGCGCGCATTTCCTTGAGCAGTTCGTAGCCGGTCATCGGTTCCATGTTCCAGTCGGACACGACCAGAGCGTACTTCTTTTCCCGCAGCCGGCGCAGTGCGCTGATGCCGTCCGATGCGTCGTCGACATTGCGAAAACCGACCTGCCGCAGAAGATTGCGGATAATACGAACCATGGTGTTGTAATCGTCGACAACCAAAATTGGCATTGAAAGATCGACAGCCATCGCCACAAGCTCCGTCATCGCGGCCGAATAGCAATTCGGCGGCCGCTATCGAGCGCGTTGCCCAATGTATTCCACGTTAGCATCCGGGCCTTGAACATCCGTTAAGTCCGCAAGATTTGTGGGCGCCAGCCGGCAGAGCCAAAAATGCAGGCAAAATCTGTCTAAAGGCGGATTGCGCGCTGCCCAAGCCTGCAGCAATTTAGACTTCGTTAACTGCCGCGACGAAAAGCGATATGACAACAGCGCCCGTCAAAGCCGCCATCGATCCTCGCATGGTCCGCACGCTGTGCTTCGAGGACCTGCATGTCGGCATGCGCGAGACATTGATGAAATCGGTGATGGAAACCGATGTCGTCGGCTTCGCAAATATTTCGGGCGACGAGAATCCGATCCATCTCTGCGACACCTATGCGCAGGGCACGCGTTTCGGTCAGCGCATTGCCCACGGTCTTTACACCGCGAGTCTGATCTCGGCCGTGCTCGGGACCCGGCTGCCGGGTGCGGGCGCGGTCTACCGGTCGCAGACCTTGAACTTCCACGCCCCGGTCAGGATCGGCGATGTGGTGACGGTGATCGTCGAGGTGATCGAGCTCGTGCCGGAAGGACGCAAGGTCCGGCTGCGCTGCGAGGCGCTGGTGGACAACGCCACTGTGCTGGACGGCGAGGCGATCGTATCGGTGCCGGGCCGCCCTAAAGCGTGACGGCGCGACTTCACTTGACTTGCGGCGGCGGCGGGCCGACACGGTGTCGGCAACCGCGATCATGACCTCTCCCAGTTTTTCATGCTGCAATCCGAACGACAGAAGCCGTTTGTAGTGGTCCGCGACGATGGCCCCGAAATCGCAAAGCTGCGCGGTGCGGTGGTTGCGATCGGCAATTTCGACGGCGTGCATCGCGGCCACCGGTTTGTCATCGATTTCGCGATGAAGCGGGCCGCCGCGGCGGGCAAGCCGTCCGCGGTGCTGACGCTGGAGCCGCATCCGCGCAGCTATTTCCGTCCCGACGTGCCGCTGTTCCGTCTGACCGACGCGCGCCAGAAGCTCCGGCTGCTGGCATCGACCGGGCTCGACGGCGCGGTGGTACTGACCTTCAACGCCGCGCTGGCCGGACTGCCGGCAGAGCAATTTGTGTCGGACATCCTGGTCGGGCGGCTCGGTGTCAGCGGGGTTGCCATCGGCTTCGATTTCCATTTCGGGCAGGGGCGGGGGGGCTCGCCCGCCTTTCTGACGGAGGCCGGCAAGCGCCACGGCTTTCCCGTCGATGTCGCGCCCAAGCTCGAGGACGAGGGCCGGCCGGTCTCGTCCGGCACCATCCGCACCGCGCTCGAAGCCGGCCGTGTGGTCGAGGCGGCCGAACTCCTTGGCTATCCCTGGTTCGTGTCGGGCGAGGTCATCCATGGCGAGAAGCGCGGCCGCGAGATGGGCTTCCCGACCGCCAATCTGCGGCTCGACCCGGCCTGCGGCCTCAAGCACGGCATCTATGCCGTCCGGGTCGGGATTGGCGCGGCCCGCTACGACGGGGTGGCAAGCTTCGGCCGCCGTCCGACCTTCGACAACGGGGCGCCGCTGCTGGAGGTGTTCCTGTTCGGCTTTTCCGGCGATCTTTACGGTAAGGTCATCGACGTCGCGCTGATCGGCTGGATCCGGCCGGAGGAGAAATTTGCCTCGATGGAGGCGCTGACGGCCCAGATGAACCTCGATGCCGAGCGGGCCCGCGATGCGCTCGCCCGCAGTCCGGGCGCTTTTCCGCCGCTTGGGCAGATTTGACCCGGCCCGCGCGGTATCGCGCCTTTTCGCATCGCGGCACGCCTGCTACACACGCCCCGCCAGAGGCGATTTCCCGACATGACGAAGACTGAACGCGACTATTCCGAGACCCTGTTCCTGCCGCGCACCGAATTTCCGATGCGCGCCGGCCTGCCCGAGCGCGAGCCTTTGCTGCTCAAGCGCTGGAAGGACGAGAATCTGTATCGCAAGCTGCGCGAGGCCGCCAAGGGCCGGGCGAAATTCATCCTCCATGACGGCCCGCCCTATGCCAACGGCAACATTCATATCGGCACCGCGCTCAACAAGATCCTGAAGGACGTGGTGACGCGCAGCCAGCAGATGCTGGGTTACGATTCCAATTATGTACCGGGCTGGGACTGCCACGGCCTTCCGATCGAGTGGAAGGTCGAGGAGGAGAATTATCGCTCGAAGAACAAGGCCAAGCCGGACTTCTCCGATCCCGCCGCCATGATCGCATTCCGGCAGGAATGCCGCGCCTATGCGCAGCACTGGCTCAACGTGCAGCGCGAGGAATTCAAGCGGCTCGGCGTCGAGGGCGACTGGGATCATCCCTACACCACGATGAGCTTTGCGGCCGAAGCGCAGATCGCGCGCGAAATCATGAAGTTCGCGCAGAACGGCACGCTGTATCGCGGATCGAAGCCGGTGATGTGGAGCGTGGTGGAAAAGACCGCGCTCGCCGAGGCCGAGGTCGAATACGAGGATTATACGAGCGATACCGTGTGGGTGAAGTTTCCGGTGCGCTTCGCGCGCGGCAAGCGGCACAAGGCGCTGGAGAAAAAATACAAGGGCGCGTCGGTGGTGATCTGGACCACAACACCCTGGACGCTGCCGGGCAACCGCGCGATCAGCTACTCGCCCAAGGTCAAATACGCGCTCTACAAGGTCACCGACGCTGCGCCGGACAACTGGGCGAAATTCGGCGATCTGCTGATCCTCTCGGAGAATCTCGCAGGCGACGTGTTCAAGCAGGCGCGTGTCACCGGCTACGACAAGATCGCCGACGTGCCGGCCGCCGACCTTGCCGATCTCGGCTGCGCGCATCCGCTGCGTTCGCTCGGTTACGATTTCACCGTGCCGATGCTGCCTGGCGATCACGTGACCGACGACACCGGCACCGGCTTCGTTCATACTGCGCCTGGCCACGGCCGCGAGGACTTCGAAGTCTGGACTGCAAACGCACGTGAGTTGGAATCTCGGGGCATTGGTACCGCGATCCCCTATACCGTTGACGAGAACGGCGCACTCACCGCCCATGCGCCGGGCTTCACCGGCAAGCGCGTCATCACCGACAAGGGCGAGAAGGGTGACGCCAACGAGGCCGTCATCAAGGCGCTGATCGATGCCGGCATGCTGATCGCACGCGGCCGGCTCAAGCACCAATATCCGCATTCCTGGCGCTCGAAGAAACCCGTCATCTTCCGCAACACGCCGCAATGGTTCATTGCGATGGACAAGGATATCGCGGGGAAGGGCGACACGTTGCGCCACCGCGCGATGACCGCGATCTCCGTCACGCAGTGGATCCCCGCCGCAGGCGAAAACCGCATCACCGGCATGATCGAGAGCCGGCCGGACTGGGTGATCTCGCGTCAGCGCGCCTGGGGTGTGCCGATTGCGGTGTTTGTGAAGGAAAAGCCCGATGGCTCGGTCGAGATCCTGAACGATCCCGCCGTTAACAAACGGATCGGCGATGCCTTCGAGAAGGAAGGTGCCGACGCCTGGTACGCGGAAGGCGCAGCCGCGCGCTTCCTCGGCGACCGCGCGAAGGAAGGCTGGCAGAAGGTCGACGACATTCTCGACGTCTGGTTCGATTCCGGCTCGACCCATGCTTTTGTGCTGGAAGACGAAAAGAACTTCCCGCAGCTCAAGGGCATCGTCCGCAAACATGCAGGCGGCACGGACACGGTGATGTACCTTGAAGGCTCGGACCAGCATCGCGGCTGGTTCCAGTCCTCGCTGCTGGAAAGCTGCGGCACCCGCGGCATTGCGCCGTTCGACATGGTGCTGACCCACGGCTTCGTGCTCGACGAGCACGGCCGCAAGATGTCGAAGTCGCTCGGCAATACGGTGGCGCCGCAGGATGTCATCAAGAATTCCGGCGCCGACATCCTGCGCATGTGGGCCTGCGCGTCCGACTATGCCGACGATCTGCGCATCGGTCCGGAAATCCTGAAAACCAACGTCGAGACCTATCGCAAGCTGCGCAACACCATCCGCTGGATGCTCGGTTCGCTCGCGCATTTCCATGACGACGAGCGCGTTTCGGTCGACAAGATGCCGGAACTGGAGCGGCTCATGCTGCACCGGCTCGCCGAGCTCGATGCGACGGTGAAGGAAGCGTACCGCGCCTTCGACTACAAGCGCATCTTCGCGATGCTCAACGCCTTCATGACGTCGGATCTCTCCGCCTTCTATTTCGATATCCGCAAGGACACGCTGTATTGCGATCCGATCTCGTCGATGAAGCGCAAGGCCGCGCTGACGGTGATCGATCATCTGTTCCGCTGCACGGTGACCTGGCTCGCGCCGATGCTGTGCTTCACCGCAGAGGAAGCGTGGCTGTCGCGTTACGGCGACGACGCTGCCTCGGTGCATCTGCAGCTGTTCCCCGACGTGCCGGCGGCCTGGCGCAACGACAAGCTCGCGGAGAAATGGCGCAAGATCAGGAATGTGCGCCGCGTCGTCACCGGCGCGCTGGAACTGGAACGGGCGGGCAAGCGCATCGGCTCCTCGCTCGAAGCGGCGCCGATCGTCTATGTGTCCGACCTCGACCTCTTTAATGCCATCGTCGACGCCGATCTTGCGGAGATCTGCATCACCTCGAATGCAACGCTTGCCGAAGGCGAGGGCCCCGCGGACGCGTTCCGTCTCGACGATGTGCGCGGCGTCGCGGTCGTGCCCGCGCGTGCGCATGGCAAAAAATGCGCGCGCTCCTGGAAGATCAGTGAAAGCGTCGGCGAGGACCCGCAATATCCCGACGTGACCCCGCGCGACGCGCAGGCGCTCCGCGAATGGGACACACTGCGCAAGGCGGCGGAGTGATCCGCCGCCGATGACCTTTCGCTCCTTCCTCATCGGCCCTTTCACCCGCGACGGCGTCGCGGCGGCGCTGGTCACCGCGCTAGCCGATCAGGCCCTGAAGCTGTGGCTCCTCTACAGCTTCGAACTCGGCAAGCTCGGCCGCGTCGTGATCCTGCCGTTCTTCGACCTCGTCCTGGTCTGGAACCGGGGCATCAGCTACGGGTGGCTGTCGCAGGATGGTGCGGCCGGCGCCTGGATGCTGCTCGGCTTCAAGGCGGTGGTGGTCGCCGTGCTGTGGGGCTGGTTGTCCAGAGCCGAAAACCGCCTGACGGCAGTCTCGCTCGGCTTGATCATCGGCGGGGCGATCGGGAATGCGATCGACCGGGCGGCCCATGGCGCGGTGGTGGATTTTGCGCTGTTGCACATCACCACCGAAACCTGGGCCTTCAACTGGTACGTGTTCAACCTCGCGGATGTGGCCATCGTTGCCGGTGTGGCGGGTTTGCTGTATGAGACCTTTGTGGGCAGCCGCGCCGCAAAAGCGCCCTGATTGCTGAGGATTTTCGGACCGGGGAAGCGACGGGGGTATCCGACCGTGCGGGGACACGTCTTGCAACCAAACGTCTCGAAAGCCGTATCCGTGGAGAGCGCGGGGCGCCCAGGCAACTGGCGCCGGATCGTGACCGCGCTGCTCGCTGCCATGGCAGTGCTGACCGCGGTTTCTGTCTGTGTCCCGTCCGTCGCGCTCGCCGCCGACGATGACGACGAGGAAGAAAGCTTCGAGACCAAGTTCATCAAGAAGCTGTTTGGCATCAACGATCGCGATTCGATCAATTACCGCGAGCGTCCGCCGCTGGTGGTTCCGCCCAATCTCGGCCAGTTGCCGAAGCCGGAAACTGGAAACGTCGCGGCGACCAGCCCGGCCTGGCCGAAAGACCCGGAAGTCGTCGAGCGCAAGAAGCGCGCAGCGGCCAGACGCAATGCGCCGCGGCGCAGCTCGGAAGAGGACGACCGGCCGCTCACGCCCGCCGAGCTCGAGATGGGCCGCAAGGCGGGTGCCGGTCGCATCGCCAATCCAACCGGGCCGCAGGACGCCGAGTCGGACGGCCAACGTCCGGTGAAGCCGAGCGAACTCGGCTACAAGGGCGGTCTGCTGGGCGCCCTGTTCAAGGACAATACCAAGCCCGAGGTGGCGACCTTCAAGAGCGAGCCGGTCCGTACTGACCTGACCATGCCGCCGCCCGGCTATCAGACGCCCTCGGCGGCCCATCCTTACGGGCTGACGCCGCGCCAGGAGCGCGCCAAGCCGGTCGACCTGTCCAATCGCGGCACCGGCGACTAGTGCGGCGCTGCGGGCGCCTGCATCGCCGGTGCTCGCTGCGAGCCGACGGAGGATCCGCGGCCCGAGCGTGTCGGAAAATTAATGATCGGCCCGTCCTTGAAGGCTTTTCATTTCCGCACTGTCAGCCCAGATTGAGCTGACGCTTCGCCCTCCGCTTGGGATGCCGGCGGCCATTGTGAGACCATTGATGATCTGCCGACGAACGCTTCTTGCTTCCTGTGCGGCGGCCGCTGCACTTGTCCTGGCCTGCGTGTCACCGAATTTCGCTTCGTCCGGTCCGGACGTCTCGCATTTCAAGCTCGCCAACGGCATGGAAGTGGTGGTCATTCCCGACCGCCGCACGCCGGTTGTCACCCATATGGTGTGGTACCGGGTGGGCTCCGCCGACGAGCCGCCGGGCAAGTCCGGCATCGCGCATTTTCTCGAACACCTGATGTTCAAGGGAACCGAGAAGAATCCGGCGGGCCGGTTTTCGAAGGTGCTCGCCACCATGGGCGGCCAGGAGAACGCGTTCACGTCGAGCGACTATACCGGCTATTTCCAGCGCGTGACACGCGACCGGCTCAAGATGGTGATGGAGTTCGAGGCCGACCGCATGACCGGACTCACGCTCACCGATGAGGCGGTTTTGCCCGAGCGCAACGTGGTGCTGGAGGAGCAGAACAGCCGTGTCGCCAATTCACCTTCCGCCAAACTCGGTGAGGAAGTGCAGGCGGCGCTCTATCTCAATCATCCTTACGGCCGCCCGGTGATCGGCTGGCGTCATGAGATCGAGAAGCTGGACCGCAAGGATGCGATCGATTTCTACAATCGCTGGTACACGCCGAACAACGCGATCCTCGTGGTTGCCGGCGACGTCACGGCCGACGAGGTGAAGGCACTGGCCGAGGAAACCTACGGCAAGATCGCGCCGCGCGCCGAGATCGGGCCGCGCATTCGTCCGCAGGAGCCGGAGCAGCGTTCGGTCCGCACCGTTACCTTCGCCGATCCGCGCGTGACCCAGCCGAGCTTGCAGCGCAGCTATCTCGTGCCCTCGGCCGCGCGCGCGAAGCCCGGCGAGTCCGAGGCGCTTGAGGTGCTGTCGCAAATTCTGGGCAGCGGCACCAACAGCCGGCTTTACGCGAAACTCGTGATCGAGAAGCCGATGGCGACCTCGATCGGCGCCTGGTACCAGGGCACGGCCCTCGACTATACGCGGTTCGGTGTCTACGGCACGCCGCGCAGCGACGTATCGCTGAAGGATCTCGAAGAGGCGATGGATGCGGTTATCGCCGAGGTCGCCGAAACCGGCGTGACCAACGACGAACTCGAGCGCGCCAAGATCAAGCTCGTGGCCGATGTTGTGTACGCGCAGGACAGCCAGGCGACCATGGCGCGCTGGTATGGCGGCGCGCTGACCACCGGGCTCACCGTCGATCATTTGAAGACTTGGCCGGATCGCATCCAGAAGGTCACCGCCGATCAGGTCCGCGATGCTGCCAAGACCTGGCTCGACAAGCGCCGCTCGGTGACCGGATATCTGGTCAAGGAGCATCCCAAGCCGCAGGAGCGCCGTTCATGATCCCCAACCGCGTTTCTTACGGTTTCGCCGCTGCGGCCGCGGGCGCATTTCTCCTGCTGGCGCCGGCCGCGCAGGCGATGACCAAGATCGAGCGGGTGGTCAGCCCCGGCGGCATCGAAGCCTGGCTGGTGCGCGAACCGTCGGTGCCGCTGATCGCCATGGAGTTTTCGTTCAAGGGCGGCGCCAACCAGGATCCCGCCGGCAAGCCCGGCGTCGCCTACATGACCGCCGCTGCGCTCGACGAGGGCGCTGGCGATCTCGATGCCAAGGCGTTCCAGGCACGGGCCGAGCGCAATGCGGTCGAATTGTCTTTTCGCGCCAGCCGCGACGAGCTGCGCGGGTCGCTCAAGGTATTGAGCGCGCGCCAGGACGAGGGATTCGACCTGCTTCGGCTGGCGCTGACGCAGCCGCGTTTCGATCCGGAGCCGGTCGAGCGCATCCGTGCGCAAATGATGACGGCATTGAAGCGCGAGACCACCTCGCCGAATGAGATCGGGTCGCGGCTGTGGTGGCGCACCGCGTTTCCGAACCATCCCTACAGCTTGCCGACCAACGGCACGCTTGAATCGGTGCCGACCATCGTGCGCGACGACCTGACCGGTTATGCCGGGCGGGTTCTCGCCCGCGACAATCTGAAAGTCGGCGTGGTCGGCGATATCGATGCCGCAACGCTCGGAAAGGTGCTGGACCAGGTGTTCGGCGCGCTGCCGCAGAAGGCGCAGCTGCGCCCGGTGCCGCAGGTGCGGCCGGAAGCAGTCGGCAAGCGCCTGGAGGTGCAGCTCGACGTGCCGCAGACTGTGGTTGCGTTCGGCGGCTCCGGCATTCCGCGCAAGGATCCGGATTTCATCCCGGCCTTTATCGTCAACCATATCCTCGGCGGCGGCTCCTTCACCTCGCGGCTCTACAGCGAGGTGCGCGAGAAGCGCGGCCTGGCCTATTCGGTCTATTCCTATCTGCTGCCGCTCGACGCCGCGGCCCTGTTCATGGGCGCCACCCAGACCCGCGCCGACAAGGCGAACGAGACGGTCGGGCTGATCGAGGCGGAGATCAAGCGGCTCGCCGAGCATGGTCCGACCGAGGATGAGCTCGGAAAGGCGAAGTCCTATCTCAAGGGCTCCTATGCGCTGAACTTCGATACGTCTACGAAGATTGCGGGCCAGCTGGTGCAGCTCCAGGTCGACGATCTCGGCATCGATTACTGGGAGCGCCGCAACGGCCTGATTGAAGCTGTCACGCTGGATGACGTGAAGCGCGTGGCCAACCGCCTGCTCAATGGCGGCGTGCTGTTCACCGTGGTCGGGCGCACGCAGCAGGCCGCGGCCGCAAAGCGGGGCGGCTGATCACAGCTCACAAATAGAGCGTCGCATCGATCGCGAGCGATACCCTCGGTCTCGTGATCGCGGTCAAGGAGGCGTATCTGCACTGCGCCCCGGAAAGACCATCATCGGGCGGCATGGCCTAAGGCCCGCCGTGGCCGTTCCCATTGGCCACAATTATCCCAATCCGCTAAAGCACCGCCATGATCGTCCAGACTATCGACCTCGCCCGCGAGGCCGCCATCGGCCCGCACGGGATTTCCGGCGAAGCCCTTGACCGGGCGCTGGCGCGTAGCGAAGCCGCGCTCGATTGGCTCCGCGCGCGCCACGCCGACAGCGGCCTGCGGCTGTTGCATCTGCCGGCCGAGCGAGGCGACCTCGCCGCGGTCGAAGCTGCCGCCAAGCGGCTGGCGGCTGGTGCAACTGATATCGTGTTTCTCGGCACCGGCGGATCGAGTCTCGGCGGCCAGACGCTGGCGCAGCTTGCGGGCTATGCAGTGCCCGGCGTGGGTGCGCTTCGCGTCGGCCCGCGCATCCATTTCATGGACAATCTCGATCCGCTGAGCTTTGGCCTGCTGCTCGCGCGGTTGCCGCTCACCACCTCGCGCTTCGTCGCGATCTCGAAATCCGGCGGCACCGGCGAGACCCTGATGCAGACTGCGGCTGCGCTCGCCGCCTGCAAGGCGTTGAACATCCGCGTCGCGGACACATTCCTCGGCCTCAGCGAGCCGGCGACGCCCGGCAAGCGCAACGGCCTGCGCGATCTTCTGGAGCCGGAGGGCGTAGAATTCCTCGAACACGACACGGGAGTCGGCGGCCGCTTCTCGGCGCTGACCAATGTCGGCCTTCTGCCCGCGGCGATTCTCGGCCTCGATATCGTGGCGTTTCGCGAGGGTGCTGCCGCCGCGCTCGCGCCCGCGCTCGCGGGACAGCCTGCGCGCGAGGTGCCGGCCGCGCTCGGCGCTGCGTTGTCAATCGCGCTCGCGGAGGAGAAAGGCAAGACCATCTCGGCGGTGATGGCCTATGCCGACCGGCTGGAGAAATTCGTCAAATGGTATGTCCAGCTCTGGGCCGAGAGCCTCGGCAAGGACGGCAAGGGCACGACGCCGATCGGCGCGCTCGGCCCGGTCGATCAACACAGCCAGTTGCAGCTCTTCATCGCAGGACCGCGCGACAAGCTGTTTACGGTGATCACGACCGGTGTTGCGGCGAAGGGGCCCGCCATCGATCCCGCATTCGCCGCGCGCATGGGCGAGCCGGATTTCGGCGGCAGGACCATCGGCGATCTGGTCGCCGCGCAAGGGCGCGCCACCGCGGAAACGCTGGCGAAGAACGGTTGCCCGGTCCGTACCGTCCATCTCGAAACCATCGATGAAAGATCGCTCGGCGAACTCATGATGCATTTCATGCTGGAGACCATTATCGCCGCGCATCTCCTCGGGGTCGACGCCTTCGATCAGCCCGCCGTCGAAGAGGGCAAGGTGCTGGCGAAGCGCTATCTGGCGGGGCAGGCGTAGCGTCGATGATGTCGGCGGATCGCGCTACGCTAATCCGACCCGCGCTTGTTACCTTACCCCCATGATCCGCATCACCGACACGATCTCCATCGACGAGGACGAGATCGAGGAGAGCTTCGTGCGCTCCTCCGGTCCCGGCGGGCAGAACGTCAACAAGCTCTCGACCGCGGTGCAACTGCGATTCGACGTGCGGCGCTCGCCCTCGCTGCCGAACGATGTCGCGATCCGGCTGATGAAACTCGCCGGCAAGCGGCTGACCAAGGACGGCGTTCTCGTCATCATCGCGCAGACAGCCCGCACCCAGGAGCGCAATCGCGCCGAGGCGCGCGAGCGGCTGATCGAACTGATCCGCGAGGCCTCGATCAAGCCGGTCAAGCGGGTCGCGACCAAGCCGACCAGGGCATCGAAGACCAAGCGTCTCGAAGGCAAGAAACGCCGCGCCGACGTGAAGGGCATGCGCGGCCGGGTGCGGATGGATTGAATTGCCGATCCCCCAGCGGCTCTCGTGTCCCGGGCGCAGCGCAGGGCGCAAGTCCTGCGCTGCAGAACCGGGACCCACCTGTTGCAGATCGATGGGCCCCGGCTCTGCGGCGCGGCATTTCGCTACGCTTCATGCTGCGCCGCGTCCGGGGCACGAGGTCGAAATCGATCCTTGACATATTAGGAATAAAAGCATATAAAGGTGTCACCCGCTCAACGAGGGGCGTCAACCGGTGACGCCAGTTGATGGAGCGGGTGCGGCGCCTGCGGGGATGGCTTCGTCAGCCATGCTCCCGGGAGGCCCTGGGACCCCGCTCTACGGGCACTACGACCCGTGCGCGAGGAGCTCGCTGATACGGCCTGCACCCGGTGGGGTCGCAGGTACGCAAACGCGGCCCCGGGGTCAGTGCGATGCTTCGTGCGTCGCACCAGAACGCCGCCAATGGTGCGCCGTGAGGCGGCCGTGCGTCAGCAATGGCGTGCGGCGTATCAGGAATGCCCTGCGTCTTACGGCGCATCATTCCCCTCACTTCTTCACGCAATACCGGCGTCCCCGCGCCGGCCAAACAACAGGGGCGACGGAGCTTCCGCGCGTCCATCCCCCGAATCCGGTAAACTCGCCCCATGCCCGTCCGCCAGCTCCCCGAATCCCTCGTCAACCGCATCGCCGCCGGCGAGGTGGTGGAGCGGCCGGCTAGTGCGGTGAAGGAACTGGTCGAGAACGCACTCGATGCCGGCGCAAAGAAAATCGAGATCGTCACCGATGGCGGCGGACGGCGGCTGATCCGCGTGACCGACGACGGCTCGGGCATGACGCGCGACGACCTCAATCTTGCGGTCGAACGCCACGCCACCTCGAAGCTGTCCAGCGACAACGACCTGATGGCAATCGCCACGCTCGGCTTCCGCGGGGAGGCGCTGCCATCCATAGGGTCGGTCTCGAAGCTCTCGGTCGTGACGCGCCACGCCAGCGAACCGCACGCCTGGGGTCTCACCGTCGAGGCCGGCGTCAAATCGGAGCCCGCACCGGCCGCGCTCAATGCCGGCACCCGCGTCGAGGTCCGCGACCTGTTCTACGCCACCCCCGCGCGGCTGAAATTCATGAAGAGCGAGCGCGCCGAAGGCGAGGCCGTGCGCGAAGTGGTGCGGCGGCTCGCCATGAGCCGGCCGGACGTCGCCTTCACGCTGGCGGGCGAGGAGCGCAGCGCTGTCACCTGGCCTGCGGCGCAGCCCGGACCGGCCGGGCGTCTCATGCGGCTTGGCGACATTCTGGGCGCGGATTTCCGCGAGAATGCGGTCGAGGTGAGAGCGGGACGCGAGGGCCTCTCCGTTGAAGGTTTCGCGGCGCTGCCGACCTACACCCGCGCCAATTCGCTCGGGCAATATCTGTTCGTCAATGACAGGCCGGTGCGCGACAAGCTGCTGGTCGGCGCGGTGCATGCGGCCTATGCCGATTATCTGCCGCGCGGACGCTATCCCGCGGTGGCGCTGTTCGTCACCATCGATCCGCGCGAGGTCGATGTGAACGTGCATCCGGCCAAGACCGAGGTACGGTTCCGCGATCCGGGTCTGGTGCGCAGCCTGATCCTCGGCGCGCTGCGCGAGGCGCTGACGCGCGAAGCGGGGCGTGCCGCGAGCACTGGCGGCGAGGCAACGGTGAGTGCGTTCCGGCCCGCGTCCTCGCCGCCGCGAAGTGGCTGGGACTGGCGGCGTTCGCCGTCGGCGCCGTATCCGGCGCAATCCTTCGCCGCACAGGGCAATGCGGCGCTCGGTCTTGCCGAAGCCGCGCAGGCAGTATTCGATGTCGGTCCTGCAGCCGCGAGCGCGCGGGTGGAGATGATCGCGCCTGCGCCCGATGCACTCGACAAGCCGCTCGGAGCCGCCCGCGCGCAGGTCCACGACACCTACATCGTGTCGCAGACCAGAGACGGCCTTGTCATCGTCGATCAGCACGCCGCGCACGAGCGGCTGGTCTATGAGCGGCTGAAGGCCGCAGTGGAGCGCGACGGCGCCGCACGGCAGATCCTGCTGATCCCCGAGATCGTCGAAATGGACGAGGCCGATGTCGAACGGCTGGTATCGCGCGCGGATGAACTTGCGAAATATGGCCTGGTGCTGGAAGGCTTCGGTCCCGGCGCCGTCGCGGTACGCGAGACGCCGTCGCTTCTGGGCGAAATCGATGCCGCTGCGCTCGTGCGCGATCTCGCCGAGCATATGGCGGAATGGGACGACGGACTTCCGCTGGAACGGCGGCTGATGCATGTCGCCGCCACCATGGCGTGCCACGGCTCGGTACGCGCGGGGCGCAGGCTTAAGGCTGAGGAAATGAATGCGCTCCTGCGCGAGATGGAGGTCACGCCGAATGCCGGACAGTGCAACCACGGCCGCCCGACCTATGTTGAGCTGAAGCTGTCCGATATCGAGCGGCTGTTCGGGAGGAAGTAGCGCGGCTTATTGGAGCTTGAGAAACGCAATTTCGGTGTCGTCGTAGTCGCGCCGCTCGATCTCCGCGAAACCCTCGGGCGCAACGAACGCGCCCTTGGCTTCCTCGACCACGATCAGCGCATCCTCTTTCAACCATCCGCCCGTGCGAGCGGAGACGAGCGCCTTCTCCGCCAGCCCCTTGCCATAGGGCGGATCGAGAAAGACCAGCGAGAATGGCTCGTTCGGATGCACATCGCCAAGCTTCGTCGCATCGCGCCGGAAGATTCGACTTATCCCCGCGGTGCCGAGCGCCTCTATATTCTGGCGGATGAGAGCGCGCGCTTCCGCCCCGTCATCCACGAACAGCGCGAACGCTGCGCCCCGCGACAGCGCCTCCAGGCCCAGTGCCCCTGTACCCGCAAACAGATCGAGCACCCGGGCCCCCTCCACCGGGTCGCCATAGGCATGCATCAGAATATTGAAGATGGATTCGCGGGTGCGGTCCGAAGTCGGGCGGATGCCTTGCGACTTCGGGCCGGAGAGCGTGCGCGCGCGGAATTTGCCGCCGACGATGCGCATCAGCGCTTCCGCTTGGGCCGCTTGCCGCGCGGATCGCGTTTGGTGCGGCCGGTCGCGGGGCGGTCCGAGGTGCGGAAGCGTTCGCGAAGCCTTTTAGCTTTGCTGTTCGGCTTCGGCGCTTCCGGGCGGCCGGCTTTCACTGGCTTCTCGGGTTTGGTGCGGCCGTGCGCTTTCAGCGCAACCGGCTCATCATCCTCCGGCTCGTCGATAACCGTGATCGGTCCGGTGAAATCCGCTTCCGCCTCCTTTGCGATGCGTTCCCCCAGTTGCTCGCGCAGATGCCGCGTGCGCACTTCCTCCACCGCGCCTTCGGGAAGGTCGCCGAGCTGGAACGGTCCGAAGGATACGCGGATCAGCCGGTTCACCTTCAGGCCGAGATGCTCCAGCACATTGCGCACCTCGCGGTTCTTGCCTTCGCGGATGGCAAAGGTGAGCCAGACATTGGCGCCCTGCAGCCGATCGACGGTCGCCTCGATCGCACCGTACCGGATGCCATTAACGGTGATGCCCTTGCGCAAGGCGTCGAGCTGCGGCTGCAGGATCGAGCCATGAGCGCGCACGCGATAGCGCCGCAGCCAGCCGGTCGACGGCAATTCAAGGACGCGGGCGAGCCCGCCGTCATTGGTGAGAAGGAGAAGCCCCTCTGTGTTGAGGTCGAGCCGGCCGACGCTGACCACGCGCGGCATCGTTTTCGGCAGATGTTCGAAGATGGTCGGCCGCTTCTCCGGATCGGCATGTGTGGTCACGAGGCCGCGCGGCTTGTGATAGAGGAACAGCCGCGTGCGTTCCCGCTGCGGCAGCGGCTTGCCATCGACCGCGATCCTGTCGGCGGCGGTGACGTTCAGGGCCGGCGAGGCGATGGTTTCGCCATTCACCGACACCCGTCCCTGTGCGATCCAGGCCTCGGCCTCGCGCCGCGAGCACAGCCCTGCGCGCGCCATCACCTTGGCGATACGGTCACCCGTAGCGGTCGATTCTGCCTTTTGAGCCATGGTAGCGTTATGCCGGGCATTGGCGCGCGAATAAAGCGCCCATATAAGGGCGCGCATAAAGAAGGGCCTCATGCCGAAAACCTTCATGGACCAGGCGCTGGATCTTGCACGGGCGGCGGCCGCCGCGGGCGAGGTGCCGGTCGGCTGTGTGGTGGTCCGCGAGGGCGTGGTCATCGGACGGGGCGCAAACCGGACGCTTACCGATCGCGATCCGACGGGACATGCCGAGATGATTGCGATCCGGCAGGCCGCCCGGGCGCTCGGAACCGAGCGGCTCACCGATTGCGATGTCTATGTCACGCTCGAACCCTGCGCCATGTGCGCGGGCGCGATATCATTCGCGCGCATCCGGCGCCTGTATTACGGCGCGGCCGACCCGAAAGGGGGAGCCGTGGACAACGGCGTGCGGTTCTTCGCCTCTCCAAGCTGCCATCACCGGCCGGAGGTCTATGGCGGGATCGGGGAAAGCGAGGCGAGTGCGATGCTGAAGGATTTCTTTGCCGCGCGGCGGTGATGCTACGCCGCCAGCAACGCGCCAAGCTTCGCGCGCAGCTCGGCCTTGACCGGTTCGGCAGCCCGCAGGATTGCACTCGCCCGCAGGAAATCCAGCGCCCGAAAGATGCCGACATTCGGCCGCAGCACGATGTCAGGTCCGCCATGCTTGCTCTTCTCGTCGATGATGGTCTGCGCCATCACGAGGATCGTTGCGAGATAGCATTCGATGGAGTCCGGCATCGCTGTGCAGTCTTCCGCCGGGGGGCCCGCGACATCGACCGCGATCACGATATCGGCAAGACCGCGCACCTTGTCGAAAGGCACCGGGTTGGTCGCGCCGCCATCCACCATCACGCGGCCCTCGAACATCACCGGCCGGCTCAGGCCCGGGATTGCCATCGAGGCGGCAACCGCACTCCGCAGCGGACCCGACGAGATCGCGGCTTCGCGGCGGCCGTAAAGGTCGGACGCGATCACGGTGAGCGGAATCTGCAGCGCGCTGAAGTCCTCCGGCACGCGGTCAGGCAGAAATTGTGCGCAGAATTTCTCCGCGTCGATCAGGGACGCGCTGCGAAAGCCGGAGGCGATCAGCGCGCCAAGGCTGCCGCCGGCGCGTGCCGCGACCAGTTTGCTGAACAGCCCGGCGCGATCGCGGGCGAGCGTCGTGACGTGCTTTCGAATGTCCGCGCCACTCATGCCGGCGGCATAGGGGGCGCCAAGCAGGGCGCCGATCGAGGTGCCGGCGATCGCCACCGGCCGGATGCCCATCTCATCCAGCGTTTCGAGTACAGCAATATGTGCGAGCCCGCGCGCGCCGCCGCCGCCAAGCGCCAGCGCAACGGTTTTCATTTTGCCCCTGCCTCTTTCGCAAAGCGCCAGGCGGTCGCAGCGAGCGGCCGTATCATCTCCGCTTTGGCCGGAGCGTGGTCGCTGGTTGCGGTGCCGTCGCGCACGCGGCCGATGATGCCCTGCAGGATCGCGGCGATACGGAAAAAGTTATAGGCGAGATAGGCCGGCAGATGCGGACGCGGATCGAGACCGGTGCGTGCGACATAGAGATCGACATAGTCAGCGAGCGACGGCAGACCGAGCGCCTCGAGGTCGAGACCGACCAGCGACCCGGTGCCGGCGCGGCTGTCCGAATGCGGCATGTGCCACTGCATCAGGTGGTAGGTGAAATCGGCGAGCGGATCACCGAGCGTCGACAATTCCCAGTCCAGTACGGCGATGATGTCCGGCCGGTCGTGCGCGACGACAGTGTTGTCGAGCCGGTAGTCGCCGTGCACGATGCGGATCGTCTGTTGCGGCGGCACGTTATGCGGCAGCCACTCGATCAGCGCATCCATGTCGCGGATGCTTTCGGTTTCCGACGCGCGATACTGTTTCGACCAGCGGTCTATCTGGCGGCCGACATAACCCTCACCGCGGCCGAAATCGGCGAGCCCGATTGCGGCCGGATCGAACGCATGCAGCTTGGCAATCGTGGCATTCATCGAGTCGTAAACGGCAGCGCGCTCGTCAGGGTTCGAACCCGGCATGTCCGGATTCCAGAACACGCGGCCATCGGCAAATCCCATCACATAGAAGGCGGTGCCGGCGACCGAGTCATCTGCGCAATAGACGAAAGGTTCCGGCACCGGAAAGCCTTGCGCGTGCAATGCGGAGATGATGCGGAATTCGCGGTCCACTGCGTGCGCGGAAGGCAAGAGCTTGCCGGGCGGCTTGCGCCGCAGCACGTAGCGCCGCTGCGGCGTTTCCAGGAGATAGGTCGGGTTGGACTGGCCGCCGCGGAATTGCCGGATCGTGAGCGGGCCAGAGAAGCCGGGGATGTGCTCCCGCAAATAACCGGACAATCTGTCCGCATCGATTGCCAGCGCAGGAGCGACCTCTTTGGTTCCGGAAAAGGCCGCCTGGCGGTCGATGGCAGTCATTGGCAGTCAGGGGCGGAAGAATTCGAGCAACGCGCGTGCGGTCGCGTCCGGGTTCTCCTCGGCGAGGAAATGTCCGGAATCGATTGCCTTACCCGATACCTCTTTCGCCCAGTCCTTCCATATCGCAAGCGGCGAATTCTCGCTCGGAATGCCGGCTGCGCCCCACAGCGCAAGCAGGGGCGTTGCAATCTTGTTGCGCGCGGCATGGTCGAATTCGTCGTGACCGAGGTCGGTGGTTTCGCCAGCGCGATAATCCTCGCAGGTGGCATGAATGCGCAGCGGATCGGAGAAAAAGGCGCGGTAATGGGCCAGCGCACGCGGATCGAACGCCGACAGGTCCTTGGCCTTGGTCCAGCTCGCCATCTTGTAGTCGAGATATTCGACAGGAGCTTTCTCGATCAGCATTTCCGGCATCGGATATTTCTGCGCGAGGAACTGCCAGTGCCAGACCTTCATGGCGAGCGTATGATCCATCCGGTGCCACATCTCGTAGGTTGGGATGATGTCGAGAACGGCGAGCTTGATCAGCCGGCCGGGATGGTCGAGTGCGAGGCGATAGGATACGCGGCCGCCACGGTCATGGCCTGCAAGGTAGAAGCGCGCATAACCGAGCTTCTCCATCACCTCGACCATGACCTTCGCCATCGACCGCTTGTCGTAGGGCGCGTGGCCCTTGCCGGAGCGCGGCGCGACCGACCAGCCATAGCCTGGCAGGTCCGGCAGGATCAGCGTGAATTTTGCGGCGAGCGCGGGCGCCACCTTGTGCCACATAACGTTCGTTTGCGCATAGCCGTGCAGAAGAAGAAGCGGCGGGCCGTCACCGCCGGACCGCGCGAAGATCCGGCCGATCTGGGTGTCGATCCAGTGCGATTCAAATCCGGGGAACAGGTCGGCGAGGTCGGTCATACGGATCTTGTTTACTTTGCGCGGAGACCGGATGCCAGCCTCACGTGCCGCGTTGAATTGCCCGTCGTCCGATGTCCCGGCGGCAGAATCCATCCGGCCAATCGATCCGGTCTACTGCAGCGTAAGCCTGCCGCTGCGCCTCGGCGACATTGCGCCCGATGGCGCAGACATTCAGCACACGTCCGCCATTGGCGAGGATAAGGTTGTCTTCCGCCTTGGTGCCGGCATGGAAAATTTGCACGCCTTCGACCTTGGCGGCTTCGTCCAGTCCGCCGATCACCGTGCCCTTCTTGTAATCGCCGGGATAGCCTTTCGCTGCCATCACCACCGTAAGGGCAGCGTCGTCGTACCAGCGCAGATCGAAGGATTTCAATACACCGTCGCGCGCCGCCAGCAAGGCGGGCACGAGATCGGATTTCAGGCGCAGCATCAGCACTTGCGTCTCCGGATCGCCGAAGCGCACATTGTATTCGATCAGCTTCGGGCCATCCGCGGTTATCATCAGACCGGCGAACAGCACGCCCTTGTAGGGCGAACCCATCGCGGCCATCGCACGCAGCGTCGGCTCGATAATGTCGGTCATCGTACGCGCCGTCATCTCCGGCGTCATCACCGGCGCAGGCGAGTACGCGCCCATACCGCCGGTATTGGGCCCCTTGTCGCCGTCGAAAACGCGCTTGTGATCCTGCGCGGATGCCAGCGGGATCGCCGTGGTGCCGTCGCACAGGGCGAAGAAAGATGCTTCCTCGCCCTCAAGGAATTCCTCGATCACGACTTCCGCGCCAGCTGCGCCGAGCCCGCCCTCGAACATCATGTCGATCGCGGCTTCAGCTTGTGCGACCGTGTCGGCAACCACCACGCCCTTTCCGGCAGCGAGGCCGTCAGCTTTGACTACGATCGGCGCACCATGTTTGCGGATGTAATCTTTTGCGAGAGCCGCTTCGGTGAATCGCTGATAGGCCGCAGTCGGGATATTGCTGGCGCGGCAAATATCCTTGGTGAAGCCTTTCGAGCCCTCCAGCCGCGCCGCTGCCTTCGATGGTCCGAACGTCTTGATGCTTGCGGCTTCGAGGTCGTCCACAATGCCCGCGCAGAGTGGCGCTTCCGGCCCGACAACGACAAGGTCGATCGTGTTTGCCTTGCAGAATGCGATCACCGCTGCGTGGTCCGCCGGATCGAGCGTGACGCATTCGGCCTCTTGAGCGATCCCGGCATTGCCCGGCGCGCAATACAGCCGGTCCGTCAGCGGGCTCGCCGCCATCTTCCAGGCCAGCGCATGTTCGCGCCCGCCGGAACCGATGAGAAGGATGTTCATTCGTTGCGAAAGGCCTTATTTCGAGGCCGTTTGTGTAGCATGAAGCGGCAGACCCGCAAGCGAATCGACCCGATATGACCGAAGCCGCCCGCATCAATGTTGTGGAATTGACTGTGTCGGAGGTGTCGCAGGCCCTCAAGCGCACGGTCGAGGACAATTTCAGCTATGTGCGGGTGCGCGGCGAGATTTCCGGCTATCGCGGCCCGCACTCCTCCGGCCACGTCTATTTCGCCCTCAAGGACGAAGGCGCGCGGCTTGACGCCGTGATCTGGAAGATGGCCTTCAACCGGATGCGCTTCAAGCCGGAAGAGGGGCTTGAGGTCATTGTCACCGGCCGCATCACCACCTATCCCGGCCGCTCGAACTATCAGATCGTGATCGAGACGCTGGAGCCCGCGGGCGCCGGCGCGCTCATGATGCTGCTCGAGGAGCGCAAGAAGAAGCTCGCCGCCGAAGGCCTTTTCGACGAGGCGCGCAAGCAGTTGCTGCCCTTCCTTCCACGCGTCGTGGGCGTGGTGACGTCGCCTACCGGCGCCGTGATCCGCGATATCCTTCATCGGCTTAGCGACCGGTTTCCGCGTCATGTGCTGGTCTGGCCGGTGCGGGTACAGGGCGACGGCGCCGCCGAGGAAATCGCGGCGGCGATCGAGGGCTTCAACGCGCTGGCCGAAGAAGGCGATATTCCGCGCCCCGATATTCTCATTGTTGCCCGCGGCGGCGGCTCGCTGGAGGATTTGTGGTGCTTCAACGAGGAGATCGTGGTGCGCGCAGCGGCCGCGAGCATGATCCCTCTGATCTCCGCGGTCGGTCATGAGACCGACATCACGCTGATCGACTTCGCCTCGGACCGGCGCGCGCCGACGCCGACGGCCGCAGCGGAAATGGCTGTGCCGGTGCGTTCCGAACTGCTGATGCGAATAGCGACCCAGGCGCGGCGGGTGCAGGCCTGCTGGCTGCGGGGACAGGAGGCGCGGCGGACCGAACTGCGCGCCGCTGTACGTGCGTTGCCATCGCTCGACAATCTGCTCGCGATCCCGCGCCAGCGGCTGGATGCGGCCGCCGACAGGCTGCCCCGCGCGCTGCAGGCCAATGCGCAAGTGCATCACCGGCAATTCGATCGTGTCGCCGCCCGGCTGTCGCCGCAGCTGCTGCGCACGCGCCTTGTGCGCTGCCGCGAGTGGATTGCTACGCTGACGCAGCGTCGATCGCTGTCACGCAAGGTTTATTTCGAGCGCAGAACCCAGCGCCTCGCATCGGCAGAGAAATTACTGAATGCATTTTCCTACCGCGCCGTACTGAGCCGCGGTTTTGCTCTGGTGCGTGACAGCAAGGGTTTTCCGCTGCACGCAGCGTCACAGGTCGCGCCAGGCATGTCGCTCGATATCGAGTTCGCCGATGGCCGTGTCGGAGCGACGGCGGACAAGGAACCGCGCGGGAAGGGAAGCAAACCGCGCGGCGGCCCATCGGGGCAGGGCAGCCTGTTCGGCTGAACGTCCGTTTTGATCAACGCGACAGCCAATGCACGACGCGCTTGATCGCGTCCGCGCGCGCTTCGCTGTTTGTTCCGACGGTGACGCGACCGCCGGGGTCGGGCGCGAACGCGATATGGCGCCGCTGCCGCAGCGCTACGCCGTCGTGATCGAAGGCGTGATGCGCATTCTTGTATTTGACGATCGACACCTGCGCGGAGCGTCCTCGCGCGTTTTTGGCCATGTCCTCGCAATGTTTGGCGGGGGTCCAGTTGTCGAGTGCGCCGATCAGGATCAGGGTCGGGATGCGCGTACTCCAGGCCGTATCGCCGAGACGACGGCAGCCCGGGTAAAACACCACCGCGGAGCGAAAGTCCGGCCGGTCGTCACTTGGTTCGAGATTGGGACGCACGGCCCAGAGCGCGGCGATCCCGCCATTGTGCCAGCCGATAAGGCTGATTCGATCCTTCCGGACAAAGTCCTGCTGCTGCAGCCAGTCGCGGGTCGCGCGCGCGTCGGCAAGGCGCTCGCGGTCCGGGCGGATCTTGGGCGGATAGACGCTGCATTGCTGCGACAGCCCGCGCGACGCATAACTGTCGGGAAAGATGACGACGAACCCCGCCGATGTCAGAATTTGTCCCCAGTCCAGCACCGGCTTGAGAAGGGTGGCAGATTTGTCGCGCAGACCATCGCAACTATGCAGGGCCACAACCGCGGGAAACGGGCCGGCCCCGTCTGGACGAAACAGCACGGCTTGCAACGGCTTGTCGTCGGTCGGGATCTCGATCTGCTGCGGCGGCGCCGCCTGCGCGGTGCCGCAGAGCCACAGCAGGGTCGCGAGCAGGATGAATCTTTGCATGGCAGGTCTCAGGTCGCGCCGAATCCACCCGATAGGGCCATCATGACGGCAAAGCGGCCGGAAGTCCCCTTTGACCTTCGTCGCCGGGCCATTATGTTGAACCGCTGCAACCGCCACCGCATTCCCGCCGGGGGGCCGGAATTCAGGAGGATTTTCAAGTGCTCAACCGCTTCGACCGCCCCCCGCCCATGGCCGGCGAGGCCGAGGTGAAGTTTCTGGATGGCGATTTCCGGATCGTCCGGCCGGGCGCCTTCGTGCGCTGCGCGGTGACCAACGTGCCGATCCCGCTCGAGGAGCTGAAATACTGGAGCGTCGACCTCCAGGAGGCCTATGCATCGCCACAGGCGGTGCTGCAGCGCCTTCAGGCGCGCTGACGGCGGGTTTTTACCGCCGTCTGAATCAATTCAGCCAGCAGCGCCGGGTTGTCGGCGGCCAGCGTCACCGGAACCGCCCTGGCCGCGGCGGCGAGCTGGCCGCGCGCGCCCTCCTGCCCTGACAGGCGAACGAGATCCTTTTCGGTGGTGACCGGAACGAGCCCGTTCTCCTTGCAGAGCGCGAGAATGTTCGCGGCGTCTTCTTCAGAATATCGGTGATGGTCGGCAAAGCTCTGCCTCGCCGTTGCGTCGATCCCGGCTTTCGCCAGTGTGCGATAGAATTTTTCCGGATCGCCGATGCCGGCAAAGGCAAGCGCCTTGCGCGATCCGATGGCGGCAACAGCCTCGCGGGCGGGTTCGAGCTGTGCGCGGAGCAGCGGCAGGCCGTGGCCCCGCGCAAGCGTCTCGATCTGGCTGGCAAGATCGCCTGAGCCGACGGCGAGAATGGCATGGACCTGTGCCAGTTGCGCCAGCAGCGGCGCGCGCAGCGGACCGGCCGGAAACACGCAGCCGTTGCCAAGCCCGCGGCGTGCATCGATCACAGCGATCGACAGATCCTTGTGCAGGGACGGGTTCTGCAATCCGTCATCCATGACGATGACAGTGGCACCGGCCTTCTGTGCGAAGGCAGCACCGGCGGCGCGGTCGCGCGATACGATTGTCGGCGCCGTGCGTGCCAGCAGCAGCGGCTCGTCGCCGACATCCGATGCACGATGCATTGCGGGGTCGACGCGTACCGGTCCGCAGAGCGAGCCGCCATAGCCGCGCGTCAGGAAGAATGGCGTCTCGCCTTTGGCAGCGAGAAGCTTTGCAATGGCGATCGCCGTCGGCGTCTTGCCGGTGCCGCCAAGCGTAAAATTGCCGATGCAAATCACCGGAATGCCAGCGCGAAATCCGGTGCGGCGCATGCGCCAGCTGGCGATGGCCCCATAGATCAGCGCGAACGGAAACAGCAACCACGCGGCGGGGCCCGGTTTCTCCCACCAGAAGCCCGGCTCACGCATCGGACGCCTGATAGGTGAGCCGCAATTGCAGCAGATAGGGCTCGAGATCGGCAAAGGTACGATCCAGCGCGCCGCCAAGACGATCCACGGTCCGGAAGGCAGCGTCGCCTGCAGCCTTGCGGCTTGCGGGATCCTTCATCAAATCGCCGATCCGCATGGCAAGATGGCCGATATTCTCGACCTCCTCGGCGCCGCGCGATGCGTCGAGCGCGGCATAGATGTCGGCGAAATTCCAGACATTCGGACCGTGGAGGATCGGCTTGGCGAGCTTCGCAGCCTCGATCGGATTCTGTCCTCCATGCTCCACGATCGAGCCACCCATGAACACCACCTGTGCCAGGCGGTACCACAGGCCGAGTTCTCCGATGGTGTCGGCGACATAGACGTCCGTTCTTGAGTCGGGAATGACGCCCCGCGAACGCAGCATCGCGCGCGATCCTCCTGCGACCGCGCGCTGGAGCACTTCGGGCCCTCGCTCGGGATGACGCGGCGCGATGATCGTGAGCAGACGCGGGCGCGTCTTGCGGGCGCGGCGATGCGCTTCGATGATGGCGTCGTCCTCTCCGGGATGGGTGGATGCGGCCACCAGCACTTGCCGTTCGGCGACGGCGTTTTGCATTTCCGCAAGCCTGGTTGCATCGGCGGGCGGCGCCGGAACGTCGAGCTTGAGATTGCCGGTCACGTGAACCGCGCGCATGCCAAGTTCGGAGAAGCGCTCGGCATCAAGCGCCGATTGCGCAAGGCACAGATCGAAGTTCTTGAGCAGTGCCTTTGCGGTCCGCTTCAGCGAGCGCCAGCCCTTGAAGGACTGTTCGGACATCCTGCCGTTGATCAGAACCAGCGGGATACGCCGGCGTGCCGCTGCCACGATGAGATTCGGCCACAGGTCCTGCTCGATGAACAATCCGAGGTCCGGCCGCCAGTGGTGCAGAAAACGCGTGACGAAGCGCGGCGTGTCAAGCGGTATGAATTGATGCAGCACGTCGTCCGGCATCCGATCCCTGACCACCTTTGCCGAGGTGACGGTTCCAGATGTCACCAGTACATGCACATGCTGGGTTCTTAGCCGCTCGATGAGCGGAAATACCGCCATGAGCTCACCCACGCTGGCGCCGTGCAGCCAGACGAGCGGTCCCTCCGGACGCGCCAGCGTGGACTCGCCGTGGCGTTCGCCGAGCCGTTCTTCGATTTCCTTGCCGCGCCGCAGGCGGCGCTTGAGCCAAAGATCGGCAAGGGGCGTCGCCGCCGACATCGCGCGGCGGTACGCGCGCAATGTCATGGGCAGACGGTCAGCCACGCGGCTCACTCTTGATCTTGCGGTCTACGATTGCGTAGGCGTGTTCGGTCGCTGCATTCAATGCGGCCTCCAGCGCCAGACGCGCCGCTTCGAGGTCCGCGTCGGTCGCATCGCTGCTGACGCGGATCGGATCGCCGACCACACCCGCAATCAGGCTAAACGGAAGATTGATGGTACTGCGATCCCAGTTGTCGATCACCTTGCGGCGGCTCGAGGCCAGCGCGACCGGGTAGATCGCGCGCCCGGAATCGCGCGCCAGCCGGATGATGCCGGGTCCTGCCACCCGCGATACTTTCGGCACGTCCGCAGTCAATGCCACGTTGTACCCCTCGGACAGCGCCTGCAACATCTGAAAATAGGCGCTGACGCCGCCCTTACGATGAAATTCGGTTCCATGATCGCCCGAGCCGCGGATTGTCTCAACACCCAACCGCTCGGCCGCCACCGCATTCATTTCTCCATCGCGATGCCGGGAAATAAGCGTCTTGGCCTTGTAGCCTGGCTTCTTGATGAAGGGAGCCATGAAATGCTGACCGTGCCACATCGCGATGATGACCGGCAGGTCGTCTCCTGCACGCTCATAAATGTCGCCCGGTACCGTCACGGTACGGCTCGTCAAATTAACGAAGCGGAGATACTCCGCAGCCAGCACGCCGATCGTCTTCTGAACCCAGCGTGCGCGCGCGAGTCGCCGTGACGACAGCATACCGGATCCCGTCTAGTGGCTGTCAGCGCGTGGCTTGACCGGGCATTTCGGGATCGAGCAGCCGGTGCAGGTGCACGATGAAATACCGCATCTGAGCATTGTCGACGGTCTGCTGCGCCTTGGCACGCCAGGCGGCGTAGGCGGTCGCATAGTTCGGATACACACCCACGATATCGACCTTGCTGAGGTCCTTGAACTCGACATCGTCGAGCCTGGCGAGTTCACCTCCGAGAACAAGATGAAGGAGCTGCTTTTGTGGGGCCTGATCGGACATGGTGATTTCCTGAGGGTCAGGCGAATTCCTTGCGGCGCTTGCGCACGAGGTCCAGCATCGCTGCATGTCTGTCGCGTCCGGCGGCGAGAACGGCGCCGTGAACAGGATCGTGCAGGTTGTAGACCAGCGCTTCTCCCGCGAAATTCGTCATCGCGCCGCCTGCTTCGTGCACCAAAAGATCGGCGGCTGCAAGGTCCCAATCATACGCATTGATCGAGGCAAAAGCCGCGTCGATCCGGCCCTCAGCCACACGCGTGAGCCGCAATGCCAGCGAGTGAATCTTGGGCACGGGACGCATATCCGGATCGATTGTCGAGAAGCGTTCCAGCATTTTTTTGGGGCCGGCAATCCGGGCGCCGGTCAGGCTGCTGCCCACGGTCGTTCCGATCGGGGCTCCGTTGCGGGTGGCGCCTTTTCCCGCCGCTGCCGTGTAGAGTTCGTCATCGGCAGGCACATAGATCGCGGCCGCGATCGGGCGCCCTTTTTCCACGGCAGCCGCAACCACCGCCCAGTCCGGCCGTCCGGCGAGAAAGGATCGCGTGCCGTCGATCGGATCGACGATGAAAATCCGCTCTGCGGAGAGACGCGAACGGTCATCCTGGCTTTCCTCCGACAGCCAGCCGAAGCCATCCCGCGTCAGCCGTGCGCGCAAAAACTCGTCGACCGCGATGTCGGCTTCGGAGACGGGAGATTCGTGATCCTTGGTCCAGCTTTTGATCGTGCCGCGGAAATAGGTCAGAGCGATCTGGCCGGCTTCGCGCACGGCGAGGCCAAGCTCTTCGGCAAGTGCCGCATTCCGACGGCTTGAGTCACTGACCGGCAACCGTCATGCCCTCCACGCGCAGCGTCGGTGCATTGGTCACGAACTTGAACGCCAGATCGTCCGCCGGCGTGAGCGAACGGAACATGTCGAGCAGATGGCCCGCGATGGTCACTTCGCTGACCGGATAGGCGATTTCGCCATTCTCGATCCAGAAGCCGGCGGCGCCGCGGCTGTAATCGCCGGTGACGAGGTTGGTGCCCATGCCGATCAGGTCGGTGACGTAGAAACCGGTTCCGGTTTCGGCAATCAGTTGTTCGGGAGTGAGGTTGCCGGGCTCAAGATAAAGGTTGCTCGGCAGCGGAGATGGCGGTGCCGAAACGCCGCGGGCGGCGTGACCGGTCGTCGTCATCCCAAGTTCGCGCGCCGTTGCAGTGTCGAGAAACCAAGACGCCAGAATACCGTCATCGACGACAATCATTTTCTGCACTGCGACGCCTTCGCCATCGAAGGGGTGAGAACGCAATCCGCGCTTGCGCAGCGGGTCGTCAACGATCCTGATACCGGGGGCGAACAGCCGCTCGCCGAGCTTGTCTTTCACGAAGCTCGCCTTGCGCGCGATCGATGCGCCATTGGCCGCGCTCGCCAGATGGCTGACGAGGGTGTTGGACAGCCGTGAATCAAAAATGACGGGCACGGCCCGGGTCTTTACCTTGCGCGGATTAAGCCGGCGAACGGCGCGTTCGCCGGCGCTCCGCCCGATTGCGTCCGGCGCCGTCAGATCGCTGCCATGCAAGGCGGAGGAATGATCATAGTCGCGCTCCATGCCGGTGCCTTCGCCGGCAATCGCCATCATCGACACGCTTTGCCGCGATGCGAGATAAGACCCGTGGAAGCCGCTGCTCGTCACCAGCACCATGCCGCTGATGCCGGCACCTGCGGACGCTCCGCCGGATTTGGTCACTCCCTTGACCGACAGCGCCGCCTCTTCTGCAAGGCGTGCGCGGCGTTCGAGCTCGGCCACGGCAGGAATGTCCGGATCGATCAGATCGAGGTCGGGCCGTTCGCGTGCGAGCCGATCGGAATCGGCAAGTCCGGCAAAACGGTCGTCGGGTGCCACGCGCGCCATCGCGACCGCCCGTTCGGCAAGTGCCGCGAGATCGGTCCGCGCAATATCGTTGGTCGAAACCACCGCCTGCTTGTGGCCGACAAAAACCCGCAAGCCGACATCGTCGCTTTCCGAGCGTTCGGATTCTTCGACGGCGCCGTCGCGGATATCGACACCGATCGACACCGAACGAATGGCGATCGCATCGGCTGCGTCCGCTCCGGCTTTTTGCGCGGCGCGGACCAGTCCTTCGGCAAGGTTGCTGAGGGCAGTCTGATCAAGAAGGGATTGCATGAGACGTCCGATTTAGGGGCCGTGTCCGTCTCTGACAAGCACAAGCTGAGACGGCGAGGCACATCCGGCCGCAGGGCGGAAAGAACTCGTCAATCATGCGAATCGAGGAAGTGCGCGAAATCATTGATTAACTGAGCTTTTTAAGCGCTTTCCGACGGCATTGTGGCAAGCTCCTGCGCATAACGGACGAAAAAGTCCGGGGGAGCAATTCGAGGCGTCAAATGGAAGCCGGCGGGGCCTTGCCTGCCGGGTCGGGCCGCGCGCTGCGGCTCGACCCTTTCGCTTTGCCAGTTCGATTTCCGGCACGCGATGCCGGAGCGGATGGGCAGATGCGGCAGATCGAACTCGACCGCGATCGCGTGGTGCTGCGGCGTGCAGTGCGCGGGATGCGGATGAAAATCCGGCTGGCGGTCGAAGCCTTCATTGGCATCACGCTGGTACCGGCCGAGGACGGCAGTCCCGCCGCTTCCATCATTCTCGATCATGCCGATCCGGCTCTGTCCGTTCCGCTTCTAGAGGCGGCACCGGCCGATGAAGCTGCGGTGATGTGGCGTGCCTGGGGCCGCGTGCTCGGGCTGTCGCTGTGGCTGCGCGATGCGACCGGCGACATGCGCCAGGTCTGCGCCGGCCGCCGCATGCTGCTGACCGGAGATTCGGTCGCACGCAGACGGCGCCGTTCCGCGATCCGGAAACGCAGGCCATCGATCCTGATGCGGCGCAAGCCTGGCCGTCACATCGGACTGCAAAAGGTCTGTCGGGGCGAACGCGAGATCATCGCGCGCAACTGATCACCGCAAGGCGGCATCGAGGATCATTGCGGCGAATAGCATCAGGCCTGCGTCACGGTTCGACTTGAACAGGCGCAGGCAGAGATCCGGATTGGAAATATCGAGCCGCCACACCTGCCAGCCAAGATGCAGGGCGAAGGCTGCGAGTCCGGTTGCAAATATCAGCCCGGCGCCCGCGAACCAGCCTGCAATCGCAATCAGGACGACCGCGATCGAGAAGAACAGCGCCAGCATCGGCTTCGTGCGTTCGCCGAACAGGATCGCGGTCGATTTGATGCCGATCAGCGCGTCATCCTCGCGGTCCTGGTGCGCGTAGATGGTGTCGTAGGCGATCACCCAGGCGATTGATCCTGCGTAAAGAATGAATGCCGCCGGATCGAGCCGGCCGAATATGGCGGGCCAGCCCATCAATGCACCCCAGGAAAAGGCAAGGCCGAGACCGATCTGCGGCCAGTGCGTGACGCGCTTGAGGAATGGATAGATTGCGACCGTGGCCAGCGACAGGATGCCGACGAGGATCGTGAAGGGATTGAACTGCAGCAGCACGATCAGCCCGGCCAGCGCCTGCAGAACGAGAAACACGAGGGCCTGACGCGTCGTCACCTGACCTGCCGGGATCGGACGCGAACGGGTGCGCTCGACCTTGGCGTCGAGATCGCGATCGACGATGTCGTTCCAGGTGCAGCCGGCGCCGCGCATGGCGAAGGCGCCGATGAAGAACAACAGGCAGTGCCAGGGATCGGGGTAGGGCTTTCCCGCGGCGATCGCGGCGAGGCCGGCCGACCACCAGCACGGCATCAGCAACAGCCACGAGCCAATCGGGCGGTCGAGCCGCGCCAGCCTCAGATAGGGCTTGAGCCAGGCGGGGGCCGCTGTGTCGACCCAGTTTCCGGTCGAATCGGCGACCCGCCCGGCGGTCCCGGTCATCGGTTCAGCGGGTTGCCAGTGAGGGTATCGAAGGTGCTGTTCCGCCGCCCGCCCGCGGACGGCGCGTCGGATACGGTCGGCAGCCGCGATGTGCCGAGCGCATCGCTGAGGCTCGGCGCGCGCTTGGGTGCAGCAGCGGTGTCGCAGACCTTGGTGCGGATTTCGACGATCTTCGCGTAATTGCCTTTGCGGGCCTTCACCGCATCGGGCGGAACGCCGCATTCCTTGCCGTGATCGTCGAAATACTTGATGAGCTTGGCCTCGGCCGTGGCCAGATTTCTGAACGCCTGGCAGACGACAGGCTGTTGCTTGGTGGCTGCGGCCTTCTGGATAGCCTGACCCTTTTCCTGCGCGTCGGTCAGCAGCGGCTGGATTTCCGCCATGCAGTTGCGCTGCGGGCCACCGCCGAAACCGCCTGCTCCACCGGGACCTCCAGGGCCGAACGAGGCCGCAGGCCGCCCTGCCGGCGCCGTGGGCGACGCCCAGCCGGACGAGGGCGGCGACGCCGGAGCGGCCTGCGGGGCCGGTGCCCCCCATCCGGAGCTGGGCGGGCCGGGCTGAGCCGATTGCGGCGCTGCCCCAGGGGTGCTCCAGCCCGAGGTGGGTGGACCAGCCTGTGCGAGTCTCATCCGGCCATGGTCCGGAGCGGCCAGCGCGGGCGCTGCGAGGGCCGCCAGCGTCAGCGCGGTCGACAGACCTGAAGCTAACCTCATTTTTGGTTCTCCCGGCCCCTCGGCCTTCCGGGCGCTCCCCCGTGATCAAGCCCGCAAAATAGGCGACACGGCGGCAAAATGCGATTCAGGGAATAATAGAAGGCTTGCCGGTTATGAGAAAGTTTCCCGCTCCGGCGCTGACCTTGATGTGAACGATGCCCCGCTACGATTTTCGCACCCCGCGCCTGTTTGTCGCGCCCGACCTTCGGCAGGGCACGACTGTCTCGCTCGACAAGGCGCAAGCCAATTACCTGACCAATGTGCTGAGGCTCGATCCGGGAGACCCGGTTCTGGCCTTCAACGGCCGCGATGGCGAATGGCGCGCGGCATTGCAGCGCGAAGGCAAGAAGTCGGTCGCGCTCGCCATCGCCGAGCAGACGCGGCCGCAGCACGGCGCTTGCGACCTGCATTACCTGTTCGCGCCGCTGAAACACGCGCGGCTTGATTACATGGTGCAGAAAGCCGTGGAACTCGGGGTGTCGCGGCTGCAGCCAGTGACAACGCGCCACACCCAGGCTGCGCGCGTGAATATCGAGCGGATGCGGGCGAATGCGATCGAGGCGGCAGAACAATGTGGGATCCTCACGATCGCGGAGACCCATGATGCGATGCCGCTTGCGAAGGCACTCGATGCGCTGTCGAACGATCGGGTTTTGATCTTCTGCGATGAGGATGCACAGACGCGCGATCCGGTTGCGGCCTTGTCGGCAATTGCGCCGGGTACGCCACTTGCGGTCCTGGTCGGGCCGGAAGGCGGCTTTGCCGAAGAGGAGCGCGCGATGCTGCTGAAGCATCCGAAGGTCATCAGACTTTCGCTCGGCCCGCGCATCCTGCGTGCCGATACCGCTGCGGTCGCGGCGCTGACGCTGGTCCAGGCGGTCGTCGGCGACTGGCGGTGAGATTACGGCCGCGCCTGTGCGAAAGCCGGCCTTAATGCGAATGCAAGCGGCAAAGTCAGAAGCACCATCGCGCCAACAGCGACGATGCCGCCAGTAAGGCCAACCCGGTCACCGATAAAGCCATAGAGAATCGGGGCAATCGCACCGGCACCGATGGTGCCGGTATAGAACTGGCCGAATGCGCGGGTTCGTGTCTCAGGCGCGACCAGCGCGGGGACTGAGCCATACAGCACCGACGATGTGCCATTGAGCGCGATTCCGAGGACCGGCAGGATCACAAACGCGGCTGCGAGCGGCAGCGGCAGCAGTGTGAGGATCAACACAAGGGTCAGCACTTCGGTGACGAACACCGTGTTGATGATCCCGATGCGCGCGCCGACGAAGGCGCAGACCAGCTTGCCGGCTGCGCCGCCGGCAAAGACCAGGGTCAGCGCAATTCCGATCGTGGCCAGGCTTGCGCCCTTCGCAGTCAGGATGAACGGCAGGAAGGTTAGGAATCCCATGCGTGTGGCGGAATCGATCACGCCGATCGACAATAGCGTTGGGAAGGCGTAGCGCGGCGCTGAAATCGTCGTCGCCGCGGGACCAGCCGTATCGGCTTTTTCCATAGCGGCAGCCGGGCCGAAGCGCGGAGTCGCCCATATAATCAGGATCGCCGCGAGAAAGCCCGCTGAACCGAGGATGATAACGGTTGCACGCCACGGCATGACGGTCATCATCAGCGCCGCGAGCGCCGGCACCGTCATCTTTCCGATGTCGCCTGCGAAATTGTAACCGCCCAGCGCCTTGAGCGAACGTGGACCAGAAAATGCCCGTGCCACAAGCGCAGACGCAATCGGATGCTGCGTGCTGGCGCCGAGGCCGCCGATCAACAATGCCGCGAGCAGCGCCACGAATCCGCCGCTCAGTCCAGCGAGGCAATAGCCCAGTCCCGTCAGCGCCGTGCCGCCGGCGAGAATCAGGGCGGCGCCGTAACGCTCGGACAAATGCCCGGCCGGAATTTGCAAGCTCGCCATGGTGCCCGCAAAAAGGCCGCGCAGCGCGCCGACGGCCGCATAGGTCAGCCCAAACTCCGCCTGCCAGACCGGCAGCATGACGTAGATCAGGTCGGTATAGCCGTCATGCAAAGCATGGGCGCCGGATGCCACCAATAGCGTACGCTTCTCGTCGCGGCGTGCGACGTCGCTATCGGCCGTGGCAGTCATGGCGGCGTTGGATCGCGCCGCTCGAAGAAGGAAATACTCTCGAGCGAAAAGACACGCACGCCGTGCTGGTTGGTGCCGCTACCGAGCACGGTAACGACACCACGCGCAGGCATCGACTTGGACACCCGCATTGCGATCACTTCGTACGAATAGGTGACCGTATCGCCGGCAAAGACCGGCTTGTACCAACGCAAATCGCGAAATCCGGGCGAGGGCCCGACTTCCGGGATCCGCTCGCCGCGTTGCCGAAGGACCTCGGCCTCGCGCTTGTGGTGATCCACCAGCTTTCGCATCCACATCGATGCCGTGTGCCAGCCTGACGCGACCAGTCCGCCGAAATGCGAGCGCGCGCCCTCGTCCTCGTCAATATGAAAGGCCTGCGGGTCGAATTGCCGCGCGAAAATCTTGATGTCCTCCGCGGTGAATAGATGCGAGCCGAGCGCGATCCGGTCGCCGACACGCAGATCGTCGTAAAAGCGCATCATGACGATGACTCCGACGGACGGCGGCCGAACATCGCAGGGGTCACCATGGTCATGACGCATTCGCCATGCGCGTTCATCATCTCGTAACGGATGCGGACGATGCCCATGTCCGGCCGGCTGTTGGAGACGCGGGTCTCAAGAACGGTCACCCGCAAAGTCAGGCGGTCGCCTGGACGGACCGGACGCAGCCACCGGACCTCTTCCACGCCGCCCGCGCCCATTGAGGCCGCGTTCAACATGAAACCGTCGCAGATCATGCGCATCATGATCCCGCAGCTATGCCAGCCCGACGCCCCAAGTCCGCCCAGAAGCGTTTTCTGTGCAGCCGCCTCGTCGAGATGCATGGGCTGCGGGTCGTATTGCGCGGCAAAGGCGATGATTTCCTCGCGCGTCACAAGGCGCGGGCCGTATTCGGCCACGTGACCAGGCTGGAAGTCTTCGAAATAAAGTTTGGCCAAGGGCGTGCACACCATTTCGGCAGAGCCGATTGGGTAGCGGCCGGGCGCAACGGCGTCAATTGCGCGTCCAGGTCGGTTGACCGCGACGCATGGCTGTGTGCAGTTTCACGCACTGCCGCGCCGGATATTTTCAACGCTGAGAGCGCGTTATGATGGATTTTTCCGAATTGCTGCAATGGGACCGGTTCATCACGCCGTCCGTCATTCGGGTATTTTACTGGCTTTGTCTTGCGGTGGTGGCACTGACCGGGCTGTCGCTGATCCTGACCGCGCTCGGCATGATGGCGATCAATATGATTGCCGAACTGTTGCTGCTGGCCGGCGCGATGGTGTTCACCTTGGCCGGCATCATCTTCGTGCGGATTCTTTGCGAAATCGTGATGGTGATCTTCCGCATCAACGAGCATCTCGGCGCGATCCGCTATCGCGGCGTGGACTGGATCGCGTCCGCACCGCCAGAGCGGGCCGGCGTCAGGTCGCGAACCGGAAGTGCATGACGTCGCCGTCGGCGACGACATAATCCTTGCCTTCGAGCCGCAGCTTGCCGGCGTCGCGTGCCCCGGCTTCGCCGTTGAGGGCGACATAATCGTCAAAGGCGATGGTCTCGGCGCGGATGAAACCGCGCTCAAAGTCAGTATGAATGACGCCTGCTGCCTGCGGCGCCTTGGTGCCCTTCGTAATGGTCCAGGCGCGGGCTTCCTTCGGCCCGACGGTGAAATAGGTGACGAGATGCAGAAGCTCGTATCCGGCACGGATCAGCCGGTCGAGGCCCGCTTCTTTCAAGCCGACGGCTTCGAGATATTCGGTGCGCTCCTCGCGCGAAAGCACGGCGATTTCGGATTCGATCTTCGCCGAAATGATCACCGACACCGCGCCTTCTTCCTTCGCGCGGGCCTCCACTCTCTTTGAGAATTCGTTGCCGGTGGCGGCAGAGCCCTCGTCCACATTGCAGACATAAAGGACCGGCTTCGCGGTCATCAGACCGAGCATCGCGAAGGCCTTTTCTTCTTCAGGCTTGCGCTCGACCAGTCGCGCGGGCTTTCCTTCACGCAAGAGCGTAAGCGCACGCTGCATCAGATCGACGGTTTCCTTGGCGTCCTTGTCGCCGCCCTTGGCTTTCTTTGCCAGCGCATCGGCCCGGCGTTCGAGCGAGTCGAGATCGGCCAGCATCAACTCAGTTTCGATCGTTTCGATGTCGGCGACCGGATCGACCTTGCCCTCGACATGGGTGACGTCGGAATCCTCGAAGCAGCGCACCACATGCGCGATCGCGTCGACTTCGCGGATATTGGCGAGAAACTGGTTGCCGAGTCCTTCGCCCTTGGAGGCGCCGCGCACGAGGCCGGCGATATCCACGAAAGTCAGGCGCGTCGGGATGATCTGCGCCGACTTGGCAATCGCGGCGAGCTTGTCGAGCCGCGGGTCCGGGACCGCCACTTCGCCGACATTCGGCTCGATGGTGCAGAACGGATAATTCGCAGCCTGCGCGGCAGCGGTTTCGGTCAGCGCGTTGAAGAGCGTCGATTTGCCGACATTCGGCAATCCGACGATGCCGCATTTGAAGCCCATGAGATAATCCAGTCCTTCAGTTCGCGCCGTTGTCAGGCTTGTCGTCAAATCCCTTCGCGGCCAGCGCGAGATGCACCTTGTTCTGCAGGCTCGCATCCTCGCCGCGCGCGAGCAGCGGCGCGTTCTCGGCCATCGCCTCGATCAGCGTCTCGACCCAGCCGGTGCGCTCGGCCTTCGAGAAATCCGACAGCACGTACGAATGTACGATATTCTTGTCACCGGGATGTCCGATGCCGATGCGCACGCGCTTGTAGTCGTTGCCGACATGAGCGGAGATCGAACGCAGCCCATTATGTCCGGCAACGCCGCCGCCGATCTTGATCCGCACCTTGCCGGGCGCGAGATCGAGCTCGTCGTGAACGACCGCGATATCGTCGAGACCGATCTTGTAGAAGCTGGCGGCTTCTCCGACGGCACGGCCGGATTCGTTCATGAAAGTCCCGGGCAACAGCAGCAAGGTCTTGATGCCGCCTAGCGAACCTTCGGTCGCGACGCCCTGAAAGCGGCGGCGCCACGGCGGGAAGCCGTGGCGCTTCGCGATCGCGTCGACCACCATGAAGCCGATATTGTGCCGGTTGCCCGCATAACGGGCGCCCGGGTTGCCGAGCCCGACCAGGAGGAACATGGCGATGATGGCGGGGCAGGGCGCCCCGCCGCCTGTGTAGGGCCGAGCTTACTTTTTCTCGGCCGGCTTCTTTTCGGCTGCTGCGGCAGCCGGGGCGGCTGCGCCGGCGGCGGGCGCGGCAGCAGCAGGGGCAGCGGCAGCGGCAGTCGCCGCCTCCGCAGCCTGGCGCTGCTCTTCCGCATAGCCGGACGGCGGCACGATGGTGACGAGCGTCATGTCCTCGCGTCCGATCGTCTTCACGCCGTCAGGCAGCTTCACGTCGCTCAGATGCTTCGAATTGTTGATTTCGAGCCCGGCCACGTCCACCTCGATCGCCTGCGGGATGCGATCCGGGGGGCAGCGCAGCGGGATCGAGTGCGTCACGATATTGACCGCGCCGCCGCGCTTCACGCCCGGCGATTGCTCCGTGTTGATGACATGGACCGGCACGTTCACGCGGATCAGCGCGCCTTCGGCAAGCCGCATGAAATCGACGTGGATCGGGAAATCCTTCACCGGATCGAGCTGATAGTCGCGCGGGATGACGCGATGCTTCTTGCCGTCGATCTCGACGTCGTACAGCGTGGTCAGGAAGTGACCCGCATAGATTTTGGTGCGGATGTCGACGTGGTCGACGGAGATTGCGAGCGGGGGTTCATTGGCTCCGTAGATCACGGCCGGGGTACGGCCCTCGCGACGCACTGCCCGGGCGGCCCCCTTGCCGGCCTTCGGGCGCAACGTCGCCTTGATTTCCTTTACGGCGGTCATGCGCTTGGTCCTGTCGGTTGGATGTCTGAATTGTCGGAAAATGGCTGCGGCAAGCCTCCAGGGGTGCGGGGGCCGCAGTCGCGCGGGCTTATACCGGCCAAGGGCCGGAATGGCAAGAAATCAGGGGTTAACGCGGGAATCGCAGGAAATCAGCCGTCCAGGCGCATGTCGCTGACGTCGGGCTGCCCGCCGGTTCCAGCGAGCGGTGCGATCCCGGCCTTGGCCTCCAGCACGGCAATTCGGGCTTTAAGAGCCTCATTTTCTTCCCGGGCGATCCGGGCCATGTCCTTGACCGCCTCGAACTCCTCGCGCTTGACGAGGTCCAGATCGCGCAGCCACTTCTCTGCCTGAGTTCTGAACAGTGTGTCGAATTCGCGCCGGACGCCCTGAGCGACTCCGGCCGCGTCGTTCATCAGCCGCGCGATCTCGTCAAAAAAGCGTCCCGAGGTTTGGGTCATGCTGCGCTCCTTCCGAACACGCCTCGATGTGATATGGCGTAGCCGCCCCGGCCCTGCAAGCGCGCCGGCCCTCCTGACTGGATGATCGTAATGCCGGTTGCGGCCCTGCCTTTTCCGAATTTCGACCCGGTGCTGATCAGCATCGGGCCGCTGGCGATCCGCTGGTATGCGCTGGCCTATATTGCCGGCATCCTGCTCGGCTGGTTCTATGCCCGGATCATCATCCGCAATGACGCCCTCTGGGGCGGTAAGGCGCCGGTGAGCGTCGCGGATTTCGACGACTTCGTTGTCTGGGTGACGCTCGGCATCATCCTCGGCGGCCGCATCGGTTACGTGCTGTTCTACAATCCCGCACATTTCGCCGCGCACCCGCTGGAGATCGTCCAGATCTGGGGCGGCGGGATGTCGTTCCATGGTGGCTTCGCCGGTTGTGTTGCGGCGGTGTTCCTGTTCGCGCGCAGCCGGAACATCCCGATCCTGTCGCTCGGCGACATCACCTGCGCAGCCGGACCGATCGGTTTGTTTCTCGGCCGCATTGCGAATTTCATCAATGGCGAGCTGTGGGGCCGGCCAACCGATGTTCCTTGGGGGGTGATTTTTCCCGGAGCGGGACCGCTGCCGCGCCATCCGAGCCAGCTCTACGAAGCGGCGCTGGAAGGGTTCGTCCTTTTCGTCGTGTTGGCCATTGCGGTGCGCATGGGTGCGCTGAAACGTCCGGGGCTCACCATCGGCCTGTTTGCGATTGTCTATGCGCTCGGCCGCTCGTTCTGCGAATTCTTCCGCGAGCCGGACCCGCAGCTCGGGTTCCTGTGGGGCGGGCTGACCATGGGAATGCTGCTGTCGATCCCGCTGTTCCTCGCAGGCCTTGCCTTTGTATGGCATGCGCTGCGGCGTCCCGCGCTTGACAGCAAAGCCGGGAGCCAGACCGCATGAGCGAGCCGTCGCCTCTGGAAAAGGAAATTCGTCGTCTGATCGCCGTCGGCGGACCGATGCCGATCGCGCGCTACATGTCGCTGTGCCTGACCCATCCGCAATACGGCTATTACGTGACTCGCGATCCGTTCGGCGCGGGCGGCGATTTCACCACGGCACCGGAGGTCAGCCAGATTTTCGGCGAACTTCTCGGCCTGTGGGCGCTGTCGGTCTGGCGCATGCTCGGCGAGCCGGAGGCGATCAAGCTCATCGAGCTGGGGCCTGGCCGAGGCACGATGATGCGGGACGCGCTGCGGGCCGCGAAGGTGATGCCGAAATTCCGGCAGGCGCTTTCGGTTCACATGGTCGAGATCAGTCCGGCCCTTGAGCAGGTGCAGCGCAATACGCTGGCCGATGCGGACGTGCCGCTGTCGTGGCATCGCCACCTGCTCGACGTGCCGGAAGGTCCGTGCATCATTCTCGGCAACGAATATCTCGATGCGCTGCCGGTTCATCAGGTCGTGAAGCAGAATGACGGCTGGCATGAGCGCGTGATCGGACTGAATGCCAACGGCGATTTCGCGCTGGGACTGGCTCCCGATCCGCTGCCGCAATTCGACCGCTTCATGCCCAAGAAGATCAAGGAGGCGCCGGTCGGTGCAGTGTTCGAGTGGCGCAACGACATCGATGCGTTCGATATCGCGCGGCGCGTGCGCGAGAACGGCGCGGCCTTGTTCATCGACTACGGTCATGTCGAAAGCGACATTGGCGAAACGCTGCAATCGGTCAATGAGCATGCTTTCTCCGATCCGCTGTCGGCACCGGGGCTCGCCGATATCACGGCGCATGTGGACTTTTTCATTTTTGGTCAGGCCGCCGAAAGCATGGGGGCTGCGGTGCAGGGGCCGGTCACGCAAGCGAAATTTCTGCGCGAGCTTGGGATCGACGCGCGCGCCGAAGCGTTGCGGCGGAACGCAACTGCCGAACAGGCCGCGGCCATCACGTCCGCTGTTGCGCGGCTGACAGAAAGCGGACGGACCGGAATGGGCGATCTGTTCAAGGTCATTGCGATCTGCGATCCGAAGCTTGGCCCGCTTCCGGGATTTTCGGCATGAAGCTGCACGCTGCGTCACTGTCCGCGCTGGATGGCGTCCGGCACGCCTTCTTCACCCGTGAGGGGGGCGTTTCCGGTGGCATTTATGCCAGCCTTAACAGCGGCGTCGGATCGCAAGACGACGCAGCGAACGTCGCAGAGAACCGCGCGCGTATGGCGAAGGCGCTTGGCGTCGAGTCACACCGGTTGATTACAGCGTTCCAGATTCACTCGCCGAATGTGGTCATTGTCGACGAACCCTGGACTGTCGAGACCCGGCCGAAGGCGGATGCGATCGTGACAAAGACGCCTGGTCTTGCGATCGGAGTCAGCACCGCCGATTGCGGGCCGCTGTTGTTTGCGGACGCGCAGGCGCGCGTCATCGGTGCGGCGCATGCTGGCTGGCGCGGTGCCTTCTCCGGCGTCATCGAAAACACGATCGCGGCGATGGAAAGTCTCGGGGCGCGCCGCGGCCGTATCAGTGTCGCACTCGGCCCGCTGATCCGGCAGAGCAATTATGAGGTCGGCCAGAGTTTCGTCGACGAATTCGTGCGGGCGGACGAAAGCCATGCGCGCTTTTTCAGTCCGGCGGCGCGCGCGGGCCATGCCATGTTCGACCTGCCGGGCTTCATTGCATCAAGGCTCGCGCAGAGCGGCATTGAGCGGTTCGAAGATATCGGCATCTGCACCTATTCCGATCCCGGCCGCTTCTACAGCTACCGCCGTTCGACGCACCGGGCCGAACCGGATTACGGGCGGCATGTCAACGCCATCGTCCTGACGGATTAGCGGCCCGTTCGCGCGGCTGGACCGCGCAGGAAATTCCGGTTACCAAATCCTTAACGGCTGAAACAGACCACAACAGTCCTGACAGTCCACGGGGGTGTCATGGTTCCGCTGTCGGCGCGCATCGTCGGCATTATCGCGCTTGCGCTCTCGTCGGCGGCGTGCACTACCACTGGCGGCGCAAGTCTGCCCTCACGCCAGCATTCGACCGTGGCCTTCGACCGTGTCGATGGGCTCCCGCCTGCCGTATTCGACCGATATGTTCGCAAACTTAGCGACGAGGCCGAGGCCAAGCGGGTCCCGGTTGTGACCCGCGAGGGGTTCGCGCCGTACCGCATCAAGGGTTATGTCTCGCTGTGGACCACCCGCAAGCGGGACGCCACCTTGTCCTGGGTCTGGGAGGTTTTTGATTCCGAAGGCCAGCGGGTCCTGCGCATCTCAGGAGACGAAAAGGCGGGCAAGGCGGGCCGTGACGCCTGGCAGACCGTCAGCGACGAGGTGCTCGCCCGCGCCGCCCGCAGCGGCATGGAGCAGCTGTCCGAGTATTTCCGCGCGCCGGAGTCGCAAGGCTCGGCGGTCGCCGCGGCAGCGCCCGAGCCTGCGCCACAGGCTGCTCCGGTCCGGCCGGCGCCATCGCGGCCGGTGGCCGGCGGAGATCGCGTGGCGTCCGCCGCGTCGCTGCGCTGAGTGGCGGAAAATCCGTTAGGGAGAACAAATTCCGCCATATTGCGGAACGCCATCCCCCCCTGTATCAGTCCGGCGCGGCGCGCCAAATGGACGCGCGTCAAGAGGGATCAGCGAGGAGAGGGGATGGCGAAAAACGGAGCGATCAAGCTCGTCGCCGGCAATTCAAACCCTTCGCTTGCGGCCGAGATCTGCAACTACCTGAAAGTGCCCATGACCAAGGCGGTGGTGCGCCGCTTTGCCGACATGGAAATCTTCGTAGAAATCCAGGAGAACGTGCGCGGAGCGGACGTATTCGTCATCCAGAGCACGTCTTTCCCGGCCAACGATCACCTGATGGAGCTCTTGATCATCATCGACGCGCTTCGGCGGTCCTCGGCCCGGCGGATCACGGCGGTGGTGCCATATTTCGGCTATGCCCGGCAGGACCGCAAACCCGGCCCGCGCACCCCGATTTCGGCCAAGCTCGTCGCCAACCTGATCACCCATGCCGGGGCCGACCGGGTCATGACGCTCGACCTCCATGCCGGGCAGATCCAGGGTTTCTTCGATATCCCGACCGACAACCTGTTTGCCTCGCCGGTGATGGTGCGCGACATCAAGGAGCGCTTCGAACTCGCCAACCTGATGGTGGTGTCGCCGGATGTCGGCGGCGTGGTGCGCGCCCGTGGTCTCGCCAAACGCATCAATGCGCCGCTCGCCATCATCGACAAGCGGCGCGAGCGGGCCGGCGAATCCGAGGTGATGAACGTGATCGGCGATGTGGCCGGTCACACTTGCATCCTTGTCGACGACATCGTGGATTCGGGCGGCACGCTGGTGAATGCGGCCGACGCGCTGCTCAGCCAGGGCGCGACAGAGGTCTATGCCTATATCACCCATGGCGTGTTGTCCGGCGGCGCGATCGCGCGCATCACCTCGTCGCGGCTGAAGGAACTGGTCATCACCGACTCGATCCAGCCGACCCAGGCGGTGAAGGACGCGCACAACATCCGCGTGCTGCCGATCGCGCATCTGATCGGCGAAGCTATCGGCCGGACCGCTCACGAAGAATCGGTGTCGAGCCTGTTCGACTGATTGCAACCTCTGCCGTGCCGGAATGACGGCGCGACGACTCCTGTGCCGCGATCATCTGTGTATTGAGTCAAACTGACGCAGTGCGGATTGTGGACATTGCCACTGGCTGCGTTGCCCCGATTCAAAAAATCTACGACGAGACTCTTGCGGTCAATTCTTGGCTTGGTTGCCCGGAATCGGTGCGGCTATAGTCGGAAGGCGAAGTGATTCGCCGATCGCGAGTCAATCCGGCGATGCTGGATTGTGCCGCGGCGGAATGTCCGGTCTCGGTGGTTTTTCAGTGCGCGTGCGTTGGTGAAAAGCGAAGCCTCGCAGGCGGCGGATGAAGATGGCATTGATCGACATTGACCGGACGACGCATGGCAATCCGCTCGACGTCGTCGAACGCATTGCCTCCGTCAACGACTGGACCTTCGAGCGGGCGGGCGACGACGAGATCAACATCCTGATCAAGGGCCGCTGGAATGACTATCAGGTGTCCTTCACCTGGATGGGCGAAATCGAGGCACTGCATCTGGCCTGCGCGTTCGACATCAAGGTCGCGGAGCGGCGGCGCGCGGAAGTCCAGCAACTGATCGCGCAGATGAACGAGCAGATGTGGATCGGTCATTTCGATCTTTGGCCGAATGACGGGCTCGTGATGTTCCGCCACGCGCTGGTTCTTGCCGGCGGCGTCGAGGCGACCGACGAGCAATGCAAGTCCGTGCTCGGTACCGCGATCGATACCTGCGAGCGCTATTTCCCTGCTTTCCAGTTCGTGCTCTGGGCCGGCAAAACGGCCCGCGAGGCGCTGGACGCCGCGTTGTTCGAGACCTCCGGCGAGGCTTGATCGTCCTTTGCACCCCATGCTGTTCGCGGACTCCCTCCCCCTGAAACGGGGAGGGTTGGGGAGGGGGTCTTTTCTGAGTTGCTTGACCCCCTCCCGATTTGCTTCGCTGCGCTCGCAAATCGACCCCGGATCAAGTCCGGGGCAGGCTCTCCCCCTTTCAGGGGGAGGTAAAGCGAGAGTGATGCGCCATGATTCATTCCGACAAACCCCGTCTCCACGATATCGGCCTGCTTGCTCTGGTCGGCGCAGGCAAGATGGGCGGCGCAATGCTGGAAGGCTGGCTCGCGCTCGGTCTCGATCCGCACAATGTCGTGGTGATTGAGCCAAATCCCGCCGAGGGGCTCGTGGCACTGTCGATGAAGGGCGTGGCGCTCAATCCGCCACCCGGCGCAATCACCAATATCGGAACGGTTTTAATTGCGGTGAAGCCGCAGGTCGCCGCAGACGTGATGCCCTCGGTCGCGGCGCTGACAGGCGCGGGGACGCTGGTGCTGTCGGTCATGGCAGGCAAGACGCTCGGCTTTCTTGAAGCCGGACTGCCTGGGGCGGCGATCGTCAGAGCGATGCCGAACACGCCTGCGGCGATCGGGCGCGGCATCACCGTGGCGGTGCCCAATGCGGCCGTCACTGTTGAACAGAAGCAGCGCGCCCATGCCCTGCTTGCGGCGTCTGGTTCGGTGGAGTGGATTGCCGACGAAGGCCTGATGGATGCGGTGACCGCCGTCTCGGGCTCGGGACCGGCCTATGTGTTTCTGCTCGCAGAATCATTGGCGCGCGCGGGCGTCGCGGCCGGTCTGCCCGAAGACCTCGCCGCGAGGCTGGCGCGCGAGACCATCGCGGGTTCCGGCGAATTGCTGCATCGTTCGCCGCTCGATGCCGCGACGCTGCGCCAGAATGTGACCTCGCCGGCCGGGACCACAGCGGCCGCGCTCGATGTGCTGATGGCATCGGACGGGCTCGACCCGCTGATGCGGCGCGCGGTCGCGGCCGCGACGAAGCGCTCCAAGGAACTGGCGGGCTGAGGCGCGGCATTCATTCGGGTCATGGAAGCGCCGCGTTCCGCCGCCTACATTGAGGTGCGGCTTATGAACGGGATTTCGCCATGACCGACCCCACCAATCGGACCAAGATTATCGATGCGCTCCTCTCGCTGCTTGCCACCGAGCCGCTGGAACGGATCGGCCTGGACGACATCGCGAAGGCTGCCGGCATTTCGCTTGCCGATCTGCGCGGCGAGTTCTCGTCGGTGACTGCAATCCTTGCCGCGCACATGAAGGATGTGGATTGCAAGGTGTTGTCGGCCGACACTGCCGACATGGCCGGAGAGCCGGCGCGCGAGCGATTGTTCGACGTCCTGATGCGCCGCCTCGATGCGCATGCCGGTCACAAGGCGGCGATCCGCTCGCTGATGCGCTCGACGCTGTGCAATCCGCCGCTGGCCTTGGTGATGAATGGTCTGGCGGCGCGGTCGATGAGCTGGATGATGACGGCGGCCGGAATTTCCGCCTCAGGTCCCAAGGGCGCGCTGCGCGCGCAGGCACTCACATTGATGTATGTGCGTGTGCTCTCGGTCTGGGCGAACGACGACGATCCGGGGCTCGCACGCACCATGGCTGCGCTCGACCGCGAGCTGGCGCGCGCCGAACGCTGGTCCGGCTTTCTCGACACGATGCTTGCTATTCCGGAGCGGTTGCAGGCCGGCCGTTGGCGTGCGCGGCGCCGCCGCGATCCCGAGCCGGATGACGCGGGCGTGGCGGCGTAAAGCGGCCTCGATATTTCGCTGCGGCTGTGGGCCGATTGTTGCGGGCTATCGTCAGAAAGAAACAAACATCGAAATGTCGAAAACGATTCCGACGATCACCGTCATCATCGCGAGCCAAAGCCAGGGTTCGAAGCTGCTGAGCGACAGCGAGGGGTCGACGCGTTTGCTCCGGTAAATCAGGAACAGGCCCGCAAAAAATGTGCAGATAAACGACTTGGTGAGGTCATCGCGCCAGGCCACATCCGTCGGGAAGATCAGGCTGTTCAAGCCGTAGGCGAGCTTGTCGATCAGTATGATCTCATTTGTGATCAAGACCAATGGGTAGTACAGGATGACGAATACGACGAGGGCAAGAAGCCAGACCGCGATGAACACACTCGTTGTCTTGTTCCATTCCTTCAAAATCTCCTCGGTTCCTCTCGCAAAGAACAGGACCAAGATTGCCGCAACGAAGAGTAATGCGGCGCCAATGATTGCCAGAATGAATTCGCTGATCAGCGACAGATTTCGGTTGAGAGCCGTACCATGGGCCGCCGCTGTATAAAGAATGACCCCGAGTCCGGCCGTCATCGAATTCATAATCCCCTGTTTGGGGACGACGCGCATTCTCCCCGGAGGAATACGTGCATCGGCGACGGCGACGAGAAACTCCTGGACCGAGCCGGAGAATTTGCTGAGCCAAGCAGGCTCCTTCTGCTTGCCGAGCGAACCGGGCTCCTGCTTGATGTCGTTCATCTGAGCACTATCGGTTCGTCGTCGATTTTGACGCCGTCCAATAGATCATCCAGTGCTGCGTACCCCACAAAATACCGCCTGGATGATCGAGGTCGCCGATCGTGATCTTCAGGCGGCCGTTGTCGCCGCCTTCGAGATAGGGCTGGATCGTGACGCAGCGTCCATCTGGGCGCCGTTCATGATAATATTTGATCTGGGCCTCGAACCTTGATTGAGGCACCGCGGCGAGCGCACCAGTCCCGAACCAGCGGGCGATATGAGCGCGAAATCCTTCGCCCGGCTCCGCTGCCCGCATTTCAGGAAAATGAAACTGTCTCCGCCTGTCCGCAGGCGTGTGCGTCGCCTTCTCTGGCTCGTTTGCACGGTATTGGTACTCCGTGTGGAATTCGCGCTCCAACAGGCTGTCAGAGCTACGGAGTGCATAGGGGTTGTGGTAATTGTAATAGCGTAATGCATCGACGCTTCTGGTCCATTCCGGTTTGACTTGGCCGCGTGAGCGCACTTGGTCCCGTGACAGATGCACGTGTTTGGGCTGTTCTTTTTGCGTGCTGTTTGCAGCGCTTGAAACCAGACGCACCGCAAGCGCGCCTGAGAAATCCCTTGATTGGGCACCGGACGATTCGATCACGTAGACAAGCCGGACTTTTTCGTCGAACGGAATCTGGTTTCGTCCCGCGAGTCCGGGTTCGAGATATGTGACTTTGTAGACGGAGCGCCCCCGCACGCGGTCAAGCGTGCGATGTACGGCGAACAAATCGCCCTGTGATTTGTCGTGTGAATTGAGAAGGGCGCAGGATTGTGCGCTTGCGAGCTGAGGCTGAAGCGCTCCGCCGGCAAGGATGACAATGAAAGCCGGAACCTTGCACGTCCGCGACATGGAGCCCTCCCGGAGCAGAGGGTAAGAAAGCTATCGCCTGCAACTTTTAAGTGCAACAATTTTTTATTAAACCGGAACACGTACCGTGGCCCGCAGGCCGCCAAGCGGTGAATCGCCTAGCATGACATCGCCGCCATGCGAGCGGGCGATGTCGCGTGCGATTGCGAGTCCCAGGCCCGTGCCGCCCTGGTCCTGGTTGCGGGCATTATCGAGGCGCAGGAAGGGCTTGAACACCTCTTCGCGCTGCGCCGGCGGGATGCCTGGCCCATCGTCGTCGATCGTGATCGTGAGCCAGCGGTGATCGCGATGACCCGTTATGGCGATCGAATGGGCGTAGCGCGCCGCATTGGTCACAAGATTGGCCAGACAGCGCTTGAACGCCGCCGTCTTCACGGTGACGACCGGCTGCCCGGAAAATTCCACGGTCGCCTTATGGCCGGTCCGTTCGGCATCGCTTCTCAGTTCCTCGAGGAACTCGGCCATGTCAGTGGGCGATGCCTGCTCACCCATGTCGCCGCGCGCGAAGGCGAGATAGGCCTCCAGCATGCGCTGCATTTCGTCGACGTCCTTCTTCAGGGCGTCGATTTCCGGGCCTTTGTCGAGCATGGCGAGTTCGAGCTTGAAGCGGGTCAGGATCGTGCGCAGGTCGTGTGAGACACCGGCGAGCATCGTGGTGCGCTGTTCGATGGCGCGCTCGACGCGAAGCTTCATTTCGATGAACGCGACCGCTGCCCGCCGCACCTCGCGCGCGCCGCGCGGCCGGAAATTCGGCATGTCGCGGCCTTTGCCGAAGGCCTCCGCGGCGTCGGCAAGCCGCAGGATCGGCCGGATCTGGTTGCGCAGGAAGATGATCGCCACAGTGAGCAGCACGAGCGAGGTGCCGACCATCCAGAACAGGAAGATTTCCGAATTCGATGCATAGGCCGCGCTGCGCGGCGCCAGAACCCGCATCACCGCATTGTCGAGCTGAATGCGGATTTCGACGAGGGCCGATTTGCCGACCGTATCGATCCAGAACGGGCGCTTGATCTTGCGCAGTTCGACCGACAGCGCCTGATCGAGCAGCGAAAAGAATGGCTTCGGTCCGGGCGGCGGCATCTCGGTCGCAGGGAGGAAATCGACCACCAGTCCAAGCCGCTCCTGGGCGATCCGGCGGATCTGGGTGTGCTGCGCGTCCTGCGGATATCCGCGGTAAACGTCGATCAGGGCCGCGATATCGGAGACCACGGCCGACGACAGTTTCTGCGTCACCGAATTCCAGTGCCGCTCCATGAATACGAAGGCGACGACCGATTGCAGGATCACCATCGGCGCGATGATGATCAGGAGCGCGCGGGCATAGAGCCCGGTCGGCATGAAGCGCTTGAGTGTCCCGCCGAGCCGATCCCAGGCCAGGTTCACCCGGCTGGCGGCGGAACGAATAGTCTGCAAACCGATATCGAGACTGGTCATGTCAGTCTCCCGGACCGCGGCTCGTTGCGGCATGGCCAGGAAGCCGGCGGTCTTGAGTCCGGGGCCCCGCCGTCGCGGCGCCGAGTGGCTTTTTCTTTGCCTGGCTCGACCCTTTTCATTTTAGTCGCCTAAGGAGACACGACCAGGCGGTAGCCGATCCCGCGCACGGTCTGTACGAACAGCGGGTTGGCCGGATCGCGCTCGATCTTGCGGCGCAGCCGGTTGACCTGAACGTCGACCGCACGCTCGTTGACCGCGGGATCGTTGCCGGCGAGCGACAGCCGAGGCACCGTTTCCCCGGGCGTGGCCGCAAGAACGCGCAGCATGTCGCGCTCGCGGTCGGTGAGCCGCACGACCTCGTCGCCGCGCTTCAGTTCGCCGCGGGCGATATGGAAGATGAAATCGCCGAACCGCACCGATTCGACCGGAGCGGGTGCCGCTGGCTGGGCGCGCTTGAGGATGTTGGCGATGCGCAGCGCCAGTTCCCTTGGCTCAAACGGCTTGGCCACATAATCGTCTGCGCCGATCTGCAATCCCTCGATCCGCATCGCAGTCTCGTCGCGGGCGGTCAGCATCAGAATCGGAACGCTGGAGCTTTCGCGCAGCGACTTTGCCAAGTCGAAACCGCTCTCGCCCGGCATCATCACATCGAGAATGAGAAGGTCGAAATGCAGCCCCTGGAGCTTGGCGCGGGCTTCCGCCGCGTTGTCGGCGGTGGTGACGCGATAACCCTCGGCCGCGAGAAAGCGCGACAGCAAATCGCGGATGCGGCGGTCGTCGTCGACCACCAGCAGGTGCGGTGCATCGTCGGCCGGACCGGAAGGTGCCGCGCGGTTGATCTCCATGATCGGTGCCCTCAGGGCTTGCTCTGCCTCAGCCGGTCAGCGCGCGTGATCAGCTGCAGGACGTGATCGCGTTCACGACTGTCGATCATCGCGATCAGAAATTTGCGGGCATCCTCATGGGCGCCGGCACCGAGATCGGCCAGCGCGCGCGCGATCCGTTCGGTCTGAAGGTTCGCCAGTTTCATGGCCAGCGCTTCGCCCTTTGGCGTGGCATAAAGAAGGCGCTGGCGGCGGTCGCTCTCGCCCTCTTTTTGCAAGATGTAACCCTGATCCACCAGCTGTTTCAGGACCCGGCCAAGCGACTGTTTGGTGATGTTGAGGATATTGAGCAGGTCGGCGACCTTGATGCCGGGATGGCGGGTGACGAAATGCAGCACCCGGTGATGCGCCCGGCCGAATCCGAATTTCGCCAACGCATCGTCGGCATCGCCCACGAAATCGCGATAGGCGAAAAACAGAAGCTCGATCAGGTCCCAGATTGGCTCGCCGGCCGCGTCAAGCTGCGGGGTGTCGAGGCGGTCGCGAAGCGGAGTCACGGACATGCTGGCAATCGACGGTTATTTAGGTCAGTACTATTGACATATTTTCGGAAGATTGTTACCGAAAGAGCCATCGTAACGAAATATCCTGCCCTCTCGGCTCTTGCCGGTTCCGACGTGGTATGCGTCGCATGGGCTGGACAATAATGGGAATGGACGCATCAGGCAAAAAAGCCCGATGCAAGATAGTCTGGCAGCGCCCCGCGCCGAGCTTCGCCAAGGAGGAAGCTGATGTCTGTGCCCTTCGATCAACTGCCAGGCCTGATCTGGTTTGACGGCAAGCTCGTTCCCGGGCCCGAGGCGAAAATTCACGTGCTGACGCACGGGCTGCACTATGCCAGCGCGGTGTTCGAGGGCGAACGCGCCTATGGCGGCGAAATCTTCAAGAGCACCGAGCATTCGGAGCGGCTGAAGAAGTCGGCAAACATTCTCGATTTCGAGGTGCCGTATTCGGTCGCCGAGATCGATGCCGCCAAGCGGCTTGTGATCGAAAAGAACAACATGCCGGATTCGTATGTGCGCGCGATTGCCTGGCGCGGCTCGGAGCAGCTCGGCGTGTCGGCACAGAACAACGTGATCCATCTCGCCGTCGCGGCATGGCAGTGGCCGAGCTATTTCGATCCGGCGCAGCGTCTGAAGGGGATCAAGCTCGACCTCGCCGAGTACCGGCGCCCGGATCCGCGCACGTCGCCGTGTCTTGCCAAGGCCGCGGGGCTCTACATGATCTGCACCATCTCGAAGCATCGCGCAGAGCGGCGCGGCTTCGCCGACGCGATGATGCTGGACTGGGAAGGCCGGGTTGCCGAATGCACCGGTGCCAACATCTTCTTTATCCAGGATGGCAAGATCCACACGCCGATCGCCGATTGTTTCCTCGACGGCATTACCCGCCGCACCGTGATCGATCTCGCCAAGCGGCGCGGCGTCGAAGTGATCGAGCGGCGGATTATGCCGGATGAACTGACAGGCTTTTCCGAGTGCTTCATCACCGGCACGGCGGCGGAGGTCACGGCAGTCGCGCAGATCGACAAGTGGAATTTCACGCCGGGGGCCATCACCAAGCAGTTGATGGACGACTACTCGGCCGAAGTGCAGCCGAAATCCCGCGCGGCTTAAGTTGTGTTGGTCGTCCCCGCGCAGGGGACTCATAACCACTGCTCTGGAATATGGGCCCCCGCCTTCGCGGGGGCGACGATGCGGTAGGCTTTCCCGCATGCGCTGCGCTCAACGCGGGCTACGGCTTCGCCCATCGCGCCGCAGCGTCGTCGTCCGAGTCCTTTGCCGCAACCCAGGCCTTGCCGTCCGGCCGCTCTTCCAGTTTCCAGAACGGCGCGCGCGTCTTGAGATAGTCCATCAGGAAGGACGCCGCCTCGAACGCTGCCTGCCGGTGTGCGGAGGCCGTCACCACCAGCACGATATTGTCGCCGGGCGTCATGCGGCCGAAGCGATGAATCACAGTAACGCCCAACAGGGGCCAGCGAGCCTCCGCTTCGGCGACATGGCGCGCAATCTCTTCCTCGGCCATGCCGGGATAATGTTCGAGCGTCAGCGCGCTGACACCGTGTCCGTCCTCGTGATCGCGGCAGATTCCAGTGAATGTCACGATCGCGCCGATATCGGTGCGTCCGCGCGTCAGTTTTGCCACTTCGGCGGCGGCGTCAAAGTCCTCGCGTTGCAGCCGGATGGTCGCAGTCATTATCCCCCCGTCATCGGCGGAAAGAATGCGATCTCGCGGGCGCCCGCGATCGGAGCGCTGGGCTGGGCATGCTTGCGGTCGATCGCTGTGCGGATCACCTTCGGATTTTCGAACGCATAGGCATATTCCTCGCCGCGGCCGGCGAGCCATGTCATCAGCTCCGCCACCGTGCCGACACTCTCAGGCGGACTGACGTCCTCTTCCGACTTGCCGATGCGCTCGCGCACCCATGCAAAATAAACGAGCTTCACGATGTCCTCGATGCATGCGCGGCCAGATATGGCCGGCATGCCCTAATCCTCGTCGATGATATGCCGCAATCCGGCGCGGAAATAGTCCCAGCCCGTATACAGGGTGAGAAGCGCAGAAATCCAGAGCAGCACGAGACCGATGCTGGTCGTCAGCGGCAGCGGTTCGTCGCCGTGGCGCCAGCGCCATTCGAGGAAGCTGTGCGGCAGATAATAGTCCACGGCCTCGCCGCCGAGCAGAAAGCCGATCGCGACGAGTTGCAGCGTTGTCTTCCATTTGGCGAGTTTTGTGACCGGCACGCTGACCCGCAATTCGGCAAGATACTCGCGCAGGCCCGATACCAGGATTTCGCGGCACAGAATGATGATCGCGGCAAACAGCGACCAGCCCTTGATGGTTTCGTCCGCGGCCAGCATCAGCAGGCAGGACGCGACCAGAAGCTTGTCGGCGATCGGGTCGAGCATGCGGCCGAGCCGCGATTGCTGTCCCCAGCTGCGCGCGAAATAACCGTCGAAAAAATCGGTAATGGCGGCGGCGATAAAGATTCCGAGCGCAACCAGCCGGAGCCACAGTCCGCCCTGGAGGATCGCCTGCCAATACATGCAGGCGACCACGAGCGGAACCGCCGCGATCCGGCAATAGGTCAGCACGTTCGGCAGGGAAAACGCGCCCCCCGACATGCGATGCGTCGATACCGAATTCATGGTGGCAGCGAACACACCCCGCCCGTCCCCGTCAACCCGTGCCGGACGAATGCCTGATTTTGTCCCGCGGCTTCGCTGCCGCACCCGCCATCCGCTGAAAATAAGGGCGGACGCTATGCCTGCCGCTCATGAAAAAAATCGTAGATCCGGCGTGCGGTGTCGGCATTGATGCCGGGAACCTTTGTCAGATCGGCCAGCGAGGCGCGTTCGATCGCTTTCAAGGTGCCGAAATGGTTGAGGAGCGCGCGCTTTCGGGTCGGGCCGATGCCGGGGATTTCCTGCAAGCCACCTTCCCGGAGGTCCCGTTTCCGTCGTGTCCGGTGCGAGCCGATCGCGAAGCGGTGGGCCTCGTCGCGCAACCGTTCGATAAAATAGAGCAGGGGATCGCGGGGCGGCAGCCGGAACGGTTCACGCCCGGCCATGAACAAGGTCTCGCGCCCGGCGTCGCGATCCCTGCCTTTGGCGATCGCGACCAGTGGCACGTCGGTGACGCCGATTTGCGCCAGCGTTTCGCGCGCGGCCGCGAGCTGTCCCTGTCCGCCGTCGATCAAGACGAGATCGGGCCATGGCGTTTCGGCGCGAGTGCCGTCGTTTGCATCTTCGTCCCCGTCCGTGGGCCGCTCCGTCCCCCGTTGCGGGTGGGGTGACGCAAGAGAAGTCCCGGCAGACGACGGTAGTGGCGCTTGCGGGGCGCGCGGATATTCGCTCAACAGCCGCTTAAAACGCCGCTGCAGCACTTCGCGCATCATGCCGAAATCGTCGCCGGGCGTGAGCTCCTCGGAGCGGATGTTGAACTTGCGATACTGGTTCTTCACAAACCCTTCGGGACCGGCGACAATCATCGCGCCGACCGCGTTCGATCCCTGGATGTGACTGTTGTCGTACACCTCGATCCGCCGCGGCGGAGCGGGCAATCCGAACAATTCGGCGAAGGATTTCAGCAGCGCCTGCTGCGAGGAGGTTTCGGCGAGCTTTCGGCCGAGCGCCTCACGCGCATTGGCGAGTGCGTGCTCGATCACGTCGCGCTTTTCGCCGCGTTTTGGCTTTGTGATTTCGACCGCATATCCGCTTTTGGCAGATAAGGCTTCCGCAAGCAGCGCGCGCTCCGCAATATCCTCTGAGACGAGGATCGCACGCGGGCAGGGCTTGTCGTCGTAAAATTGCGCGATGAAGGCGTTCAGCACTTCATCAGCCGGCAGGCCACGATCAGCCTTCGGAAAATAGGCGCGGTTACCCCAGTTCTGCCCGGTGCGGAAGAAGAAGACCTGCACGCAATTATAGCCGCCGGCCTGGTGGATCGCGAACACATCAGCGTCGTCAATGCCGCGCAAGTTCACGCCCTGTTGCGACTGGATCGCCGACAATGCCGCAAGGCGGTCGCGGTAGATCGCCGCGCGTTCGAAGTCGAGGGCTTGCGACGCCTTTTCCATTTCAGCGGCGAGCAGTTCCTTCACGGCGTGGCTCCTGCCGGACAGAAAGTCCCGCGCCTCGCGGACCAATTCGGCATAAGCCTCGGGTGTGATTTCACCAGTGCAGGGCGCGGAGCAACGCTTGATCTGGTGCAGGAGGCAGGGCCGTGTCCGGCTTTCGTAAACCGCATCCGAGCATGAACGGATCAGAAAGGCGCGTTGCAACGCAGTGATCGTACGGTTGACGGCCCAGACCGATGCGAACGGTCCGTAATAGTCGCCGGGCCTCGTGCGGGCGCCGCGATGCTTGAGAATCTGCGGGGCAGGGTGGTCGCGGCCGATCACGATATAGGGGAACGATTTGTCGTCGCGCATCAAGACGTTGAAGCGCGGGCGCAGCCGCTTGATCAGATTGGCTTCCAGCAGCAGCGCTTCGGTCTCGGTCCGTGTGGTAACGAATTCGAGCGATGCGGTCGCCGCGATCATGCGCGCGATGCGGCTGTCATGCCCGGTCGGCCGGACATAGGAGGCGATGCGTTTCTTGATGCTTTTCGCCTTGCCGACATAGAGCACCTCTCCGGCCTGATCGAGCATGCGGTAGACGCCGGGCGTCGCCGGCGCATGCTTCAGATGAGCCGCAATCACCGCCCGGCCGGCCGCAAGCGGCCGCTGCGCGGGAGCATCCGGCGCAAGATCCGGTTCGGGAAGCGGCAGCCCCTGATCCTCGTCTTCGTCGGCGAGCTCGAATTCGGGCTCGATGTCGGTCTTTCGGCCATGCATGGGAGCGGCTTCAGATGTCTCCTGGAATTCGCTTCCGCAAGGGCGGTCGTTGAGTCAATGGATCGTTAACAGAGGTTTCCGGGTTTTTTACGATCCGTTAGCGATGCGTTTAGCTCTCCCGCCCGATTCACGAGTGTTTAACTTAAACAACCCGATAACTCGAAGCTGAAAAGGCCGTGTATCGGCCACCGGCGCGGGTCGGTTTCTTGGCTCCCGCGCGCATCCGCCTGACGCGGAAACCGGTGGGGAGTGAGTAAGATGAAGAAGTTGCTGGCCGCAGTCGCAGCCCTTGCGACGGTCATGATTTCGGGTCGCGCGCAGGCGGCCGATTTGGGCTACCGCCAATACGCGCCGCCGCCGCCGGTCCCTGTCTATCGCTGGACCGGCCCGTATTTCGGCGCCAATATCGGTTATCTTTGGGGCGACGTCGACAATAATCCCGCCAAACCATCGGGCATCGCCGGCGGCATCCAGGCCGGATATAATTGGCAGAACGGCAACTTCGTCTTTGGTGTCGAAGGCGACCTCAATATCTCCAACGCCGACGACACGTTCGCACCGTGGCAGTTTTCGAATCCGTGGTTCGGCACCCTGCGCGGGCGCGTCGGTGTTGCCGCCTGGAACAACCTTCTGCTCTATGCAACCGGCGGTCTTGCATTCGGCGGCCTTCAGGCGCAGCTCAACGCGCTCGAGGAAGATCGCAGCCATATCGGGTGGAATGTCGGCGCCGGCGCCGAATACGCACTGACGCAGAACTGGTCGGTAAAGGCCGAGTATCTCTATATGGGCTTCTCCAGCCGCTCCTATACCGTAACCGGCGCCGATCACGGCTTCGACAACAACCTGCTCCGGTTCGGCTTCAACTATCGCTTCTGATCGATGCAATGCGTCCGCGGGCAAGTCCCGCGGGCGTCACCGGCATCCAAGCATCAGGCTGCGACCCGCGTCTTCTCGAACGCGGGAACCTGAGCCGCGAAACGGCCAAGCCACGCGACCAGATTTGGGTGTGAACCGCGCCACGTGCCGGAGAAGCGCAGATCCTGATAGCCGAGCGCGCAGGCGAGCGCGATCTGTCCGACATGCGGGATCGGATTGAGCGCTTGAGGCTCGGCTTCGAGTGCGGCAAGCGCGCGCGTCACCTTCTCGGCCTGATAATCGAGCCAGGGCTGGTGGCGCATGGCTTCGGGCCGGAAGCGCGCTTCATAGACCTGCAGGATCGATGCGTCCATGATGCCGTCGCACAGCGCCTGCATGCGCAACGCTGCGAAACGCGCGTCAGGGTTCGCCGGGATGATACGGCCGCCGCCGGCAAGATGATCGAAGTATTCCAGGATCACACGCGAGTCGAACAGCGTGCGGCCGTCGTCGAGGATCAGCGTCGGAATTTTTCCGAGCGGGTTCTGCGTGCGCAACTCATCCGCTGCATCATTGGTGTCGGCCGGGACGATATCGATACGATCGATGAGGCCGAGCACGGCGGCAGCGATCTTGACCTTGCGCCCGAACGGCGAAGGCGGCGACGAACGAAGGATCATGGGCATTCTCAGGTGGACGATATTTCAAGCGGGAAAAATCATAGTGGGTCCGCGGCCGCTGTCGCGCCGCGCGCGGGCACGCAAGGACAATAGCTGATCGAATGCTTCGAGCTATCCCGTGATCACGAGATTCACGGCTTTCGGCCCTTTGCCTTTCTTGTCGGGCTCGACATCGAAGCTGATCCGCTGTCCTTCCGCGAGTGACTTCAGACCGGCCTGCTCCACCGCTGTGATGTGGACGAATACGTCGCGTCCGCCATCGTCCGGCTTGATGAAGCCGTAGCCGCGCTCACCATTGAAGAACTTGACGACACCTGTTTGAGCCATCGTGGGCCCCTTTCCCGCAACTGCTAAGCCGCAGCCGACACGGCAGCGGCTCGGCCGGACATTCACAATCGGGGAAAGCGTCAGCCTCTGTACGGGCCTCTGTCACTCCGCCGGCCCCCCTGAAGAGGGCGGAACGTCAAAGCCTGAGCAAGTAAAGACCAATGCAGAGCGTGTGGAAAGAGGATTGCCCGACGATTCATCGTGACGGCAGGGCCGCGTTAAGAATTTCGGCGTCTTCGCCCGGCCAGAACGCGCCGGCAAGCGCTGGCAGCAAAATTTGCGCCTCGGCTTGCAGCGTCCAGGGCGCATTCACCACGACCAGGCCGGTGCCGCGCAGCCGGGTCTCGGCCGTCCTGCGGCGTGACAGTTGTATCTGCAACGATTTGGCGAGAGCCATGCCCGCAAGCTGCCGGATGAAGCGCGCGATCTCGCGCTGATCCTTGACCGGATACCAGAGCATGATGGTGCCGCCCGACCATTTGCGATGCGCGGCACCGATCGCTTCGGCCGCGCGCTGCAATTCATTGTCTTGCTCATAGGGCGGATCGATCAGCACCAGGCCGCGCTTTTCCTTCGGTGGAATATACGCATTGAGTGCGGTCCAGCCGTCCATCGCGATCGCCTTGATGCGGGGATCGCGCTGCAGGTTGCGGGACAATGCCCGCGCGGCGCCCGGTTCGAGTTCGCATGCGATCAGACGGTCCTGCGGACGCAGCCATTGCCGGATCAGAAGCGGCGATCCCGGATAGCGCCTGAGCGTGTCTCCTGGATTGAAGGCCGCGATCGCGGACAAATAGGGTTCAAGCAGTGCAGCCGCGTCGGCCGCGAATGGATATGGCCAGACCCGGCCGATCCCAAGCTGCCATTCCGCTCCGCGCCGCGCCTCATCGCTCGACAGATCGGTGAGCCCGGCGCCGGCATGCGTATCGATCACGCGAAAAGCCTGCTCCTTCTTGCGCAGATGGGCGACCACGCGTGCAAGCAGCGCATGCTTGACGACATCGGCGAAATTTCCGGCGTGGAAGGCGTGTCGGTAATTCATCCGGCGTGCAGAGTGAACGGCAAAGGCCATTCGTCAAGCTGCACGACACACGCGCCATCCGGCATGAGGCCCGACGTCATCCATCGCGATGCCATTCACGACGCCATGCCGGGTGCGCTGACCGGTTACGCAGATCAGCCGCCGCGCACCGGCGGCATCATGACCTTGTCATTGCGGCAGGAGCGGCGATCGACCTCCGGGCAGCTGCGGAACTGAAGGTCCTTCGACATGCAGATGCGGACCTCGCTGAGCCGCCGGCTGTCGCACGTGACCGTAATGCCCTCGGGCGACAAGCCGGGATTTGCGTCGATGAATGCCTGTTCGACGTCTGCGGGCGTAACCGCAAGATAGCTCGTAATGTCCTGGAATTTGGCCGGGATCTGCACCTTCTCGCGCGCCCTGCGCACCGTATCGAAATATGTCTGCGCATCGAGCCCCGAGCAGGTGCCGTGGCGGTCCCACTGGTTAAAGACCAGCCGGGGCGCGGGCATGATGTCGAGCATCGAGTCGACGATCCGGCGCGAAAGGCGCGGTGCCGGCACCTGACATTCGCGCGGGAAGCCGCGTTCGTATTGCGGCCAGAGGCCGTGAACCACGAACGAATAGGGGCGTGCACTGGTGCATTGCTGCAGGTTGGAACGGCCGCCATTGCGCTCGCGCGAGACTTCGCAGAACGAGGGCGACCACGACAAGGCCAGCACATAAAAATCGAACTGGCCCGGCTGATTGCGTTGATCGCGCCGCTGATCGGATTGGGGGCGGGGCTGAAACCGTTCCTGTGCGAACCGGTCTTGAGCGAAGCGCTCGCCGGCGGCGGAATTATCCGGCCGCGCATCCTGCGCAAACGCCGCGACCGTCATAATCAGCGAGAAAGCAATGATGACCGCAGCGCGGTCCACGATCGTCGTCATGATACGCCCCCGACGGATGATCCTCACCGCCGAAAGCTACCGCGGCAATTGGAACATTACAAGAACAAACAGAAAATGAAACGTGGATATCAGGGCCGCATCATCCGGCAGGCCGGATTGCTGGCCCAGTTGCGATCAAGGCCCACCACGCACCATTCCACGTCCCAGGTCGCGCCGATCATGCCAAGGTCCTCGCCGATCAGGTAGTGCACGGGGCGCCAGATTCCGTCGGAAATCAGCGCTCGGGCGGTGCAGAAGCGCCGTGGGATCGTGTCGGATGACCAGGGTCGATTGGCGGTCTCGTGGATATCGGCGAATTCAATGATTCCCAGTCGTGAATTCCAAAAAGCGGCCTCTTTACCGCTGAAGCGCAGTTTGATCGTCCCCAGCGCCCAGCCATTGTCGCAGGCCGGCAAATTGCCGCTGTAGCGCGGGCCGCTCATCCAGAAATTCTTTTCCAGCCAGTTCGCTGCCTTGGCCTGCACAGCTACGGCCATCACCGCAGCGAAGGCGGCGAGCACTAGGGCGATGCGCCTGACGGACATGATGACCCCCAAAACGAAGCGGAAAGACGGTGCCGGGACAAAAGGTTGCGGTCAAGGGCCAGCGTTGGCCGGCGCGGCCGCGGCGCGCATTTTCCGGTGCAGTGTTGCATGTGGCCCGATGGTTCTTTTGCACAAGCTTTGTGCCGGTTGCGGCTCTTATCCCCTTACCGCATCACGATTCCCGATCGATAATATGAATGGCTAATCTGGCCGTATTCGTGCGGCAACGGCCGCGCCTGCGGGCGCGCGGGGGGCAGGAATGCCATCGGAAGCGGTTTCACCGACGCCAAGCATGTTCGGCTTGCGGGCGGCGAGCCGCCTGATGCTCGAGGTCATCCCGCCATGGACCCAGGACCTGGGCCTGCTGATCGAGGCTGTGGAGGCATGGCGGCCGGCCGGCGCATCGGGGGACTGGTACCCCGGCGCAGTCCTGCGGCTGCCTTTCACGCGCAAGCTTTGCGCCGACGGCCGGACCGTCTCGACGCAGGCGCTGATGGCCTTCGCTGACGCCGCCATGATCTTCGCCTGTGCCGCCGCATGGAACGGCTACCGGCCGATGACGGCCGTCGATCAAACCGCGCATTTCCTCGCGCCCGCGCAATTCGACCTTCTTGCCGATGCGCGCATTATCCGCGCGGGAACAACGACGAGCTTCGGCCGTGTTGCAATCTTCGGCGCGTCGAACCGTCAGCACGTCGCGATGATGTCAGGCGCCTACACAATGCTGTAGGTGTTGCAGGCTTGCGCTAGACCTGTGTACGCGCGACGGCTATTGAACCGTTATCGAATCATCAATGTGTGCGCGGTAAGTGAAGCGGCCGGTGGCCGGATGCCGCCGATTTGCCACGGGGGCGGACGAGATATGGCGAACGGACGAGGGCTCAGGCTGGTCGGCTTTGCTTATGGTGCCGTTGTCGCGATCGTCGCGTTGATCGCGCTGGTGGTGGTGACATCGCACGTCAACACAGCCGTGGAAGCTCGTCCCGATCCGCTGATTGCCTCGGCCCGCTAACGGATCCTCTCGGGCGGATCCGCCGCTGACGTCTTTCCGGGAACCGACTTCGGTACGGATGCGTTGTGCTCACAATCGTTTTTGGAGCACAGACATGGCGCATCCCTCGACCGAAAAGCGCGGCGGTAGCCCGGATATCAAGAAGCCGCCGGTTCATTCGAAAGACGAGCCCAGTTCGGAAAGAAAACTGGAGCAGGGGCTCGAGGAGAGCATGGCCGGATCGGATCCGGTGAGCGTGACGCAGCCCGCGCCGCGCAAGTCCGACCGGGCATTGTAGACTGCCGGGACCTGATATCGTGCTGCAATTTCGTGCATGGCGTGTTGCCATCGTTGCCGTTTGGCTGTTTATCCCGGCGGCCGCTGCGATGGCGCAAACCGATGGACGAGGCACCGCGGGTTCGGGTCTGGGACTGACGGCCGATCATAAGCGCGTTATCTATCGCGAGATCCGCGATGAGCCGGCGCCGGTCATTGCCAAGGGCAACGAGATTGCGATCGGTGCGAAGATTCCGGATTCCGTGATCCTGACCGAAATTCCGATTGCCGTGAAAGACCGTGTTGGGTTGCTGCGCGACTTCAAATTCGCAAAGGTCGCGGACGAAGCCATCGTCATTGTGGACCCCGCCAAACGTCAGATCGTAGACATCGTGACGAAATCCGACGGAACCCGTTAACGGTGCCGGTCAGCGACGCCTACAAACTCCCGTGAACCTGCCGGCTTGCGGCCCCGACACAGCTTGGATGGCCTGGGTCACGCTGGTAGGATTGACTGGCAGCTGTAGCGGGAAGGTTGGCGATGAGGCGTCTGGCTACGATCCTGTGCGGTCTGTCGGCCCTTGTGCTCGTTGCAGGCGACGCACATGCCGGAAAGCGCGTTGCACTCGTTATCGGCAACTCCTCGTACCAGAATGCAAGCCAGCTCGCGAATCCGGGCAAGGACGCTACCGCGATCTCCGAGATGTTTCGCAAGGCAGGTTTCGACACGGTCGAAACCAAATTCGATCTCGGCAATCTGGAATTCAAGCGCGTTGCGCGGGACTTTACGGCGGCTGCGCGCGATGCCGACATAGCGGTGGTCTATTTCGCCGGTCATGGCATCGAGGTGAACGGCACCAATTATCTTTTGCCGGTTGACGCCAAGCTGGTCAGCGATTTCGACGTCGAAGACGAAGCGCTCTCGCTCGACCGCGTGATGCGTGCGATCGAACCGGCACGCCGCTTGCGCCTTGTCATTCTCGACGCCTGCCGCGACAACCCTTTTGTCCGGACGATGCAGCGCAGCGTTTCGACGCGCAACGTCACCGGTGGTCTGGCCAAGGTCGATCCGGTATCGACCGATACGCTGATCGCATTCGCAACGCGGCCCGGAGCGACGGCCGATGACGGCGCCGGCGACAACAGTCCATTCGCGGCGGCGCTTGTGAAAAACCTTGCGGTGCCGGGGCGCGACATCCGCATTGCACTCGGGCATGTGCGCGACGATGTCGTGCGGGCGACCGGCAGCCGCCAGGAGCCGTTCGTGGCCGGATCGCTGGGTGGTGCCGAAGTTGCCCTGGTTCCCGATGCGGCCAAACCGGCGGAGCCGTCGCGGCAGATTTCAGTAGTGCCGAATCCGCAAGCCGCCGTCACTGCTGCGGACCCGCAGCGCGATTACGAGCTCGCCGAGCGCGTCGGTACCAAGCAAGCCTGGGAGTCCTTTCTCGCAGTGCATCCATCCGGATTTTATGCATCGCTGGCGCGTCAGCATATCGAAAAGCTGACGGTCCGCGATCAGCCTGAACCTGCCGCTCAGCCGTCTGCGCCAGCCTCTCGCGTTGCCGTGTTGCCGGCTCCGAATGTCACGCCGCCGGAACCGAAGGTCGACAATCGTGCGATCGCACGCGAGCTGCAGGTCGAACTGAAACGTGTCGGTTGCGATCCCGGTACGACCGACGGAAACTGGACGACAAAGTCGCGGGAGGCGCTCGAACAATTCAACAAGCGCGCCGCAATGTCGCTCGATACACGCGGCGCCACCATCACCGCTCTGGAAACCGTGAAGGTTCAGCGGGGCCGCATCTGTGCGCTGACCTGCGGCAGCGGGGAACGGGCAGTGGGTGACCGCTGTGTCGCGATTCCCGCGGCCTCCAAGGCACCGGCCAAGCAACAGGCGGGCCGTCCGCAGGACCGTTTGCGCAAGGCCGAGCCGCCGGCGCGGCGGGCGCCGCCGCGCGAAGCTGTACGTCAGGAGCGAATTCGCCCGCCGACCGACCGCGAAATCTTCGGCGCAGCCGCTCCGCAGCCCGCCGGTCCCCCGGTTTCAATCGGAATAGGAGGACGCGGCAGGATCGGCATCGGTATCGGCGGAATCGGCGTCGGCTTCTGAGCGAAGCCGCATTGTCAGGCTATTCCTTGGTCAGGCTATTCCTTGCGCGATGCCGCGGGCAATGCGTTCGGCCGCAACTGCGCGAGGGTCTCGTTGATCACCTTCATAGTCGCGACCGCCGACTGGCTCAGTCCGGCGTAACCGGTGATTTCGCGGCGAACCCTGTCGCCCTCGCTCTGCAGCAGCGAACGAATGGTCTGCAACTCGCCAATGAGGCGGTCAATCTCGGCCACGGTTGCGCCGGAGACCCGCTCCAGCAACGAATTCAGATTGTCGGATTCGACCTGAGAATTCGTGACCGGGTCGCTGCCCGGACGGCGGGCCGAGACATCGCGGCGGATGAATTCGCGAATCTCGCCTTCGAATTCGTTCGAAGCCTGGCGGTCTACATCGCCAAGGCGCTTGATAGCGCTCATACTGATACTCCTTCCATGTGCGCGAGAAGGTTCCCGCGCAATCCCCAGGAAAGGAGTGATTGCCGCATGGCAAAGCGGCACCAGCTGCGCGTCATGGTGGCGTTGCCGTGGTACCAATGCGGCGAATTTGGCGCCAAATACCGCGCCGTCCGGTGGCGAATTACCGTGCGCGGCCGACGATGGTCTGCCAGCCGGTCTTGCCGTCGCAGTCCTTTGTCTGCCGCCAAAAGACCAGGCTGGGTGCAGGTTTCTTGCCTTCCATGCGCCAGCGTCCCTCGGCACGGCAAATCCGCCGCGTCAGCCGTCCGGTGGTGCCCGCAATCTCGTTCTCGGCCGGCAGGATCGACACTGTAGCCAGCGCCGACATGCGGCGCCCCTCGGGCCGATGAAACTGCAGGAGGCGCGCACCGGCCCCGTCAACACCCGTCGCGTAGACGACACGGACCTGCGGCTCTGCGCTGTCAGCGCAGGACCGGATGAAAATGAAGCCGCCGGACAATGACTGCCGAGTCATTGCTCCGGCGGGGGATTTGCACTTCATGCCGGAGACGACCGCACCCGGCACATCCTTGTCTGCCACGGTCTCTGCGGCTGAAGACCCTGCCGCTGACTGAGCGAGCAACGGAGCGGCACCTGCGGTGCCAGCAACAATGGCGACGATAGCCAGCGCGCCGGCCCTTATTGCGATATTTCGCATTCTCCGCTCCCGCATCACATCTGTCGAATTATGCGGAACACGGCAATGCGCTGCAATGGCGCGAGCCTTCACAAACCGGGAGGAGAGCTATGCGACCGCCGACAGATCGATGTGACGGCCGAGCGCCTGCTCGACCGCGTCGAACGTATCGAAGACCACGCGAAGCGCCGTCAGCTTGTCCCCGGAAAATTGCGCGAACAGGGCGAGCCGCAGGCTGAGCGTGCGGCCGGTGCGGACATCGAGAGCGGTCAACCGCATCATGCTGGCAGCGTTGGAGCCTTCGGCGAGGAACCGTTCGGTGTCGCAGTGTCGCAATTGCAGGATGGTCGACATGCGTCCGAGCATGGCGATCACGGCTGGCTTTCCCTTGCGATGGCCGAAGAACGGAAACAGTTCGACCGGGCCGAACACGGTCCAGTCGATGTCATCATGGATCAGAGGGGCAATGCGGGCCGGCTCACGCGCGGCAAGCGCATCGCAAAACGCGCGGGCAAAGCCGCGCATTGGATGGTCGGACATGAATACCTGAGCTCCGGTGCTTACGGTGGCGCCGGCTGACCCTTCTGGCCGGAAAAAATTCCAAGCGTGTCGCCGCACCTCAAATTATTTGAAGTATAAAACAAATTGTTTCGAACGTCAACAATTTTTGTTGCGTTGCAGCATTAGTAGAAAAGTATTTTCAAATCATAGGCTTAATCCATATCCCGGTCATCTTTTTGGAGCCCTTTCCGCAATGACGTCTGGCATTTGACGCCATGGGGGCCTATTTAAGGTCAGCCGGTCCGAGCATCCGTGCTCCCGGCAGATGCAACTGATTTGATGTCTCGCCAGCGCCGCTTTCCGTCGCTGCGATTCTTTTTGAAGCGACAGGAGTAGAGCCAATGGCGAACGAGCCCCAGGCCATCAATCGTGCCCGATGGCAGGCCCAGGTCCGCGATCTCACCGGTTTCGATTACAAGGCGCCGGCGGAACTTTATCCGAGCCGCAGCCGCCGTGTGCGCGGTCCGTTCAGTTACAAGCGATTTAACACCGCCGCTGAAGCGGTTCGCTTCGCGATCGAGGACATGCCGGGCGGCGCGCTTCTTGGCGCGACGCTCGAAGTCAACGAGGCGCGCTACACCGAAGCCGAGATGCGCGCGCTCTATGAAAGCCCCGCCTTCCCGCTGAAGCGCGCCGCCAAGAAAAAGACCGCGGCGTGACCGGCATCCATCGTGCGCATTGCGCGCGCGATGGCTTTCACTTCTTGCCAGCCTGAAGCTGGGCGGCCTTGTAAGCCGATAGCTGTTTCACCTTGCTGGTGTCGGCTTTCGGCTTTTTCTTTTCCTTGGCCGAGCGCATTTGCCCTTTTGCCATGACGTCCTCCTGTGCGGATTGCTGCGGGCAGGCCGTGCAACACCATGTTAACATTGCTGCGGCTTTTGCGAAAAGCCGGCGGAAACACCGTCGATGCAATTCCCCTTTGACCGGCGATGCTTTACATTCGGCCGCGGATATTCGGAGACTGCATCCATGGCCTTCCCCACGCCGCTCGCGCTGCTCTTGCCGTTCGCCTTTGCCGTTTCTGATGCAGTGCCACGTTTCAACATCGAGCCGACCTGCAAGGGCGGGCTCGACAGCCCCGGTTTGAACGAGCGCTACAGCCGCTGCATCTCCGAGGAGAATGCGGCGCGGCAGAAACTGGAGGCCAACTGGTCCAAATATCCGGCGGGCGACCGCACCCTGTGCGCCCGCACCGCGGGCATGGGCTCGGGCAGCTATGTCGAGCTGCTCACCTGCCTTGAGATGGACGCCGATGCGCGGCGGATGAAGTTCAAATAGCGCTGCGCCGGACCAACTCACCGCAAAAAACTGATCGCAAGGACTGACTCTATGAGCGAGGCCCCCGCCGACGCCGCGAAAGAGCTTGCGCCCGCCGGCGTGCTGCGGGCCGCGATCAATTACGGCAACGGCGTCCTCGCCCAGCGCGGCCCGGACGAGCAGCAGCCGCGCGGCGTCGCCTCCGATCTCGCCCGCGAACTCGCGCGGAGGCTCGGCGTGCCCGTGCATTTCGTGTCGTTTCCGGGTGCGGGCGGCGTGTTCGATGCCGCGAAAGCGACTCCGCCCGATCCGCTGGCCTGGGACATCGCGTTTCTCGCGATCGAGCCTGTGCGCGCCGCGGAGATCGCCTTCACCGCACCCTATGTGTTGATCGAGGGCACGTATCTCGTGCGCAAGGACGCACCATACAAGAGCGTCGCCGAACTCGATGCGCCGGGCAAACGGATCGCGGTGAATGCCAAGTCCGCCTACGATCTCTTTCTCACCCGCACGCTCAAGCATGCCGAGCTCTTGCGCCAGCCGCCGGAGCCAGCCGACCTTGCGGGTTTCTTCGCGCGGGAGACGTTGGATGCGCTCGGCGGCGTGCGCCAGCTGATCGGCAAATATATCGACGCCAATCCCGATTTCCGGCTGTTGCCTGACAGCTTCATGGAGATTCGCCAGGCGATGGGGACCAAGCCCGAGCGCACGGCCGGCGCTCGCTATCTGCGCGGCTTTGTCGAGGAGATGAAGGCGTCCGGTTTCGTCGCCGATGCGCTGAAGCGGAGCGGGCAGAGCGCCACCGTTGCGCCGGCAGAGAACTGAGCCCTGCGTCAGCGGGTGACCGTGCAATCGCCGCCGGACACTTTCACGTCGAGCAGCTCGACCTTCTCGGCAATGGCGAGACTGATGGTCAGCACCGGCTTGTTACCCTCGCGGGCAACCTGCGCCGAGATCGCGCAGGTCAGCTTGCCGTCCTTGCGGTCGAGGCTGACGGTCAGGCGCCGCGCGCCGGATAACAGCGTCTCGATATAGACCAGACGGCCGTCCTCGAACGCCCAGCGCACGAAGCCAAGGCCGCTCGGCTGCTGCCTGTCGATGGTCATCTGCCGGTTGTCGGTGCGCGAATGCGGTCCGGCGGTGCGGATCAGCTTGTGCTGGATGGCGCCGCCGGGGCCGAAATTCAGCGTGACCTGGCGCGGGCTGCGCACGGTGCGAGGCTTCTTGTCCTTCAGCGGACGGAAAGTCAGATCCTCGATCCAGTTCGCTTCGATGGTCAGGCCCTCAAGCTCGTCGAAACGGACGGACTCGGCTGCGGCACCGGCGCCGATGAGGCAGAGCACGGCGGCAAGCGGAATGGGAGAGCGCATGGCGAAACTCCGGTCCGGGTGCGGCAGGTTATCGCAGCTTCGGAACCAAGTCATCGCAGCGCGCCGCGCGCTGCGGTCACAGTCGCGTGCGCCGCGATGCATGAACGGACCATCAGGCCGCGATCGTTCCCGTCGCGCGCATAAATAAACCGGCAGCAATTCCGGAACGTTGCGCGGGCCGCTCCGTTGAGCCGCTGTAACCAAAGCAGAGGGAATGCACCGCATGAAGAAACTGCTCATCATCGCCGCGGCCGCAGCCGCCGTCGGATTTGCCGCGCCTGCAAGCGCACAGGTCAGCATCCGCGCCGGCGAGCACGGCGTCGGCGTTCGCGTCGGCCCGGGCCATCATCATCACGGCGTGCATCGCCACCATTATCGCGGACACTATGCGCGCGGTCATTGCCGCGTGGTCAAGACACGTACTGTGACGCCGAATGGCCGCGTCATCGTGAAGACGCGCCGGGTCTGCCGATAAGGCATTGTGCTGCCAGCACTGGAAAGGCAGGCGGCCTCGCGGATGCGGGGCCGATTTGCTGTGCGATCCGTGACGTCGTCCCCCTGACCGGTCTCGTGTCCCGGCGCAGCGGCGCGCCATCGGCTTTGCTCATGTCGCGCCGCGTCCGCGACAAGAGAGGGGCGGATTCACATCTCAAACAGCCATGGCAAATCGTCCTCACGATGCCAAGCATCGCGCAGGCGAGGAGAGGGGCGGACGGCGCGCCGGCAGGCGCAGGCCAGTCCTGAATGCCGCGGCCCATTGCTGAACCGCAGCCGCCTCCCGGCGCACCGTCCTGGCGGCGTTTTGTGCGCGGCTCACGCCGGACCGCACGATGCCCCGGGCCGCGTTTGCGTACCTGCACCCAACCGGGGCGCAGGCCGTCCAGCGAGCTCCTCGCGCACGGGTCGTAGTGCCCGTAGAGCGGGGTCCCGGGGCCCCCCGGTGATCTGCGTGCGAGGCAGACCAGCAGGCGCCGCACCTCGCTCCGCTCAAACGACGCCTCGCGAGAGCGCCCCTCGATGAGCGAGGTGGCGATAGGAATATTATGCTATAGGACTTTTGTCAAGAGCGGTTTTGTCCGAAGGTCAAATCTTGAATCTCGTTTGGTGCTCAGCCTTTAGAGCTTCAGGATCTTTGAGAAAGCGCACAAGATCTGACACACAGATGATGTCGGCAAGCTTCATCCTTTCGTGCCACAATGAGTGAGTGGCACCGTACAGCTGTCGTGCGGCTCCCTCTTCTCCGATCAAGTAGCTGCGAACGGAGAAATTTTCTTGATAACTGTCGCCAATCTTCCAGCAAACAATTCCATTTATCTGATTCTGAAATTTAAGCTCTTTTGCGAAGTCAGCGATCAGCCCATCAAGGTCAAACTTATATTCTAAGACCTGCGGCTTAGATTCGCGGGGCGAAATTATTTTAGAGCTAACACCGAGCGGTCTATTGTTTATCTCGAAACCAAATCTCTCTTGGTTGTCGTAGTGGCTAATGTAACAACCATCATATTTATCACGCTCAGAAGTGCACAAAAATCGTATCCCTTTAATTACGCCCATGCCTACTAGTTCATGGAAAATTGCGATTACGTCCTGTTCAGCGCATGGTTCGCAAGCATAAGCGATGTGTCTCCCGTCAAATGCGAATTCCAAAGGATGCTCAGTTCTATACTGCTTTTTGTCCTCCAACCAATGATACGTATCCGTTTCATTTGCGAGGTTGGCCGCTCCTGTGTCCTCGCGCATTAGATAGAGGTATCTCTTGAAAATGTTTACTACCTGCCGGGCCAGATCCTCAGCAAGCGCTTTCAGCTCAGGTTGAAACACCTTTCTTCCCATATCGGGATTTCCATCGCGAAAATGAACGATGACGTGAGTGTTTGCCTGATAGCCAATCGTGGAAGTTAGAGGGATGACACTCAAATCGCCTTGAATCATGTAGTCGCTAGCAATTAGAAGTCCGCCCTTAAGGATGAGGGGGTCTCGTCGTATTCTCAAAACATCGCGCTGATACAGTCCCCATTGCTTTGCACTGCTCATAAAGCATCCGTAGACTGCGACATTATGCCTGCGAACTAACTCCTCTTGTTCCGTTGTGAATTTCAAGCCTGAGAAAGGTGAATCCTCATCAACGATTTCTTCCGCGGTCCAAATTCCGTATAGCGCATCCACGCCCTTTATCTCTTGTGGAATCTTAGTCGTGTCACCCTCGACTCCATCTAGAGCAGCACGGATCTCGTCATATGACTTTACCTTGCTCAAAACCTGAGGTAGCTCATGCGGATAGGGGTATTCGACAAAGTCAAACTCCTCTGCGCTTCGGGAGTTTGAGTAGTCGGTCACGGTCACAGTGACTTTCACCTTCGGCGGACTTTCTCCTGACAGGTACACGCCGCCTAGCGGCGTTTTCATTCGAAGTATGTGATACCATTGACTTGCTGTTGTGGCGTTCCACCAGCCGAGATCTGGGCGTTGGCCGGCATTTACTTTTATCTCAACCGCTGTGCCGGAGGTCTCGTGCATTAGTTCTGGCGCATCGAAAGAATCTAATTCCAAGCGTGGACGAGGATATGCAGCGGTTTGATCGTCTGCCCATTGGCGCCCGCTTGCGAGCCTTACAGCAATTTCTTGGTTTGGAGCGGTTTTCGTTGCAAGGCGAATCAATCCAAACCCATATGCGAGAAAAGTCGCGCCGACGCCTTTGTGCCCGCGCGATTCTCGCCTGTTCTTGAAGCTCACATTTGGACGAAAGCAGAAGCGGACTTCGTCCAACGACATGCCGCATCCATTGTCCACAACTCGTATCGCCCTGTTCGCTATGTCAATGTCGATCCAAAGACGAGGCGTGTAGGAGTGGTCTGAGCCCCGCGGTTCATCCAGCGATGAGCAGAGTCCCGGCGACATTTGAACCCATAGGGTTCGGTGAAGCAACGGGGCGGGGCGCGGAGCCCATCGTGTAGCGCGGCGCCCCGCCCCGTTGCGGTTCTGTGGCGCTGCGAGCGGCAAATTCGGCGGGCGTAAGATTGCCCAACGCGCTGTGCGGACGAGTATGATTGTAATCGTCCTTCCACGCGCTCAGGACCGCGCGGACCTGGGCGAGCGAGCTGAACAATGTCTCGTTGAGCAGTTCGTCGCGCAGACGGGCATTGAAGCTCTCGATGAAAGCATTCTGCTGCGGCTTGCCCGGTGCAATGTAATGCCATTCGACCCGTGTCTCCTGCGACCAGCGCAAGATCGCCATGCCGGTGAGCTCGGTGCCATTGTCGGAAACGCACATCGCCGGCCGGCCGCGCCGGGCAATGATGGTCTCGAGTTCGCGCACAACCCGCAGACCCGGCAGTGAGGTGTCCGCGATCAGTGCCAGACATTCGCGCGTGAAGTCGTCGACGACAGCCAGAATGCGAAAGCGGCGGCCTTCTGCAGTAAGCGTTGTTTTCAGGCCACGACGTTGAGGGATGCGGCGGTGGGATAGGCCCAGGGCAGCAACTCGTCGATGCGGCTGTTGGGGTGACCGTTGACGATCCGGGTGAGAACGTCAGCGAGGTAA
>JBMOOQ010000012.1:0-13967 GCA_049324435.1 Pseudomonadota bacterium | reverse complement strand
ACTCCTGACGGCTCTTGAGAGCGTTCTCAATGACGAAACCTATATTTCTCAGACATTCGCGAGCCGCGTGATTAATGCCCTGCGCGATGCGAACTTGCGGAGAGCGGCTGCCGAGGCGGTGCGTCTGAGTATTCGCGAGAACCAGATCGTGCGACTGTTGCTTCGTGGAAAAACCAACAGGGAAATTGCGACATCGCTCAAAATCAGCGAGCGCACGGTCAAACATTACATGACGGCATTGATGCAGAAACTTCAGGTCCGAAACAGGACTGAGGTCGCCCTCGCCGCTCAGAAGCTTCACCCCGATGGAGCTGCCGCCGTCGCGCATTGAGCCTCATGTTCCCCACCCGCTCTGGCCCTGCGGTGGCCAATTCTGCAAGAGGCGGTGTATCCGGTGGTGGGCCCGGCAGGACTCGAACCTGCAACCAGACCGTTATGAGCGGCCGGCTCTAACCATTGAGCTACGGGCCCGGCCGGCGGGTGGCACGGGACCGCACTCATAGCAATGCCGGACGGCAAGGCAAATGCCGCCCAGCATAAAAGCTTTGGATCGGGCGGAGGGCCGCCCGCCGCATTACCAGACCTGGTCGCGCGGATTGCCGGCAGCGGTCGAGCCGCGGCGCATCCGCTTCGAGGTGTATTGGCCGCGGGCCTGGCGCGCCTCCGGCGAGAACACCGGCATGTCCGCACCGATCGCGCCGACAGTCGGGGTGACCGTCATATCCGACCGTGCGACGCGGGCCGAACGGCCGCCGCGATAACCGCTTGCATAGAGCGCGACGGCACGGTCGTGATTGCCTCCGGCAGCGCGATAGGCACCGGCGAGATATTTCACGGCATAGGTCATGTTGGTATTGGCGTCGAGCAGTCCGGCGGCAGTGCCGGTGTAGCCCATCGCACGCGCCGTCCCGAGACGGATCTGCATGATGCCGTAATTGCCCTTCGACACCGCGCGCGGATTGTAGCGGCTTTCGCGCATGATCACGCGATGCACGAGAGACGGCGGCAGGCCGTGCGCAGCGGCATGGCGCTGCACCAAGGCGGCATAGGCTTCATTGGCGCTGGCCCCCGACATCGGGATCAGGCCCGCAGCAATGATGCCGAGCGAAAACAGGGATACACGAATCGTGCTCACACGAGTCATCTCAGCTCCGGTGATTGTTGAGGATGCGCGTCTTTTACCTGCCGCAATGCGGCTGCGCAGCCCCTTGTTCCGGAATCGCTGTCACGCTTTGTAACCGGATGTTGCGGATGTGAGGCGGCCGGTCTTGTAACTCGATACGAGCCATGCAAATCGCGCATCAATCGCAACTGAAGCGACACCGGCCGCAACATCTGCGGCAGAAATCGGGCAACTCGAATCAGGCCGTCAGCCGCTGAGGCACACGCGAGGCATCGTTGTTGAGCTCAACGAGCTGCGCGAGCAATTCGAGCAGCACGCGGCGATCCTTCGGCGCAAGCGGCGCAAGAATGCGATCCTGGGTGCGCCGTACCGCCGCTTCGGCACGGCGTGTCACGGTGCGACCCTGCGCAGTCAGTTTGAGGAGCTTGATGCGCTTGTCATCCGCAGAGGCATAGCGCTCGATCAGCCCCCTCGCCTCCAGCCGCTCCAGCACATTGCCGAGCGTCGAGCGATCGAACGCGATCTGTGCCGACAACCGCGTGGCGTCGATGCCCTCATTCTCCTGGATTGCGACCATCGCAGCATATTGCACCGGCGTCAGATCGAACGCCGCGCATTCCTCGATGAAGATCGCAACCGCGATCTGCTGGGCGCGGCGGATCAGATGTCCGGGCTGCGTCTGCAAGTCTTTGAGCCGCATGACGCTTCTCCCCGCCGCCGTCCGAGATTCAGGCCGCCTGGCCGCCGGCAGCCGATTTCGGCCTGGCCCCGGTCAGACCGTTGCCGCCATAGATCCAGCGGACCGAATGGTAGAATTCTTCCGGCGTCTTGTCCTTCAGCCAGGCATTGCGCACCAGCCGCTCAACACCATCGACATGGAAGATGCGTCCGAGTTCTCGCGATGACAGAACGACGCGATAGGCACGCGGGATGCGAATCGTTTCATAGGCCTTGAGGGCGGCGGTGACATCGCCGTCCGCCTTTTCGAAGGCATCCGACAGGCAGACCGAGTCTTCCATCGCCATGCACGCACCTTGTGCGAAATACTGATAGGTCGGATGCGCAGCATCGCCGAGCAGCGCGACATTGCCATCGATCCAGCTCGCGATGGGATCGCGATCACCCAGCACCCAGCGGCGCCAGTCCTTCGGAATTTCCAGAACCCGCCGGATTCGCGGGACGATGTGCTGGAATTTCTCGACCACCTCCTCGCGCTTGCCAGGCTCGTTGCTGCCGACATTCTCCAGATCGGTGACGAACGTCGCGACCAGATTGAAGGTCTTCCAGCCCTGCAGCGGATAATGAACGAAATGGGTCTTGGGCCCGACCCAGATGGCCGCTGCGTTCCACCGCAGATCTTCGGGCATCTGTTCGATCGGCAGCACCGCGCGATAGGCAACGTGGCCCGACAAGCGCAGCGGGTCGCCGCCCGTCATCTGTTCGCGGATCGCCGACCGGATGCCATCGGCGCCGATCAGGGCATCGCCCTCATAAACGCTACCGGCTGCGGTCTTCACCCGTACCCCACCCGGCGTATTCTCGTAGGAGACGACCCGCTCCTTGTTGACCAGGGTCACATCCGGCGAAGCGCGGCAGGCATCGAGAAATGCCGAATGCAGATCGGCGCGGTGAATCACCGCGTAGGGATTGCCCATAAACTTGCGAAATTGCTCGCCGACCGGCGCGCGCAGGATTTCCTCGCCCGACAGGCCGTCCATCATGATGAGGTTGTCGATATAGACCGCGCGTTCGCGGCAGGTCTTTCCGACGCCGAGATAATCCATCGCGTGAAAGCCGTTCGGCCCGATCTGGATGCCGGCACCGATCTCGCCGAAGGCGTCGGCCTGTTCGAGCACGGTGACCTTTGCGCCGACGCGCGCGAGCCCCATGGCTGCCGACAGACCGCCGATGCCGCCACCGGCCACGATGATGGATGGTTTGGATTTGGCTGCCATGTCGTTTCCTCCCGGTTTTGCGGCCCGGCCGTTTCACCGCATGCGTCTTGAAGATTTTTTCACAGCATACTGTTTTTCAGTATACTGTCAATCTGGCCGGCATAGGCGGAGTCGGATGCTGCCCGTTCCAGGCCGGCGTCTGCCGGCAAACTCGGTTGGCAGGAGGGCCCAGGGCCTGGTCCTGCCGAGTCGGCGCATGAAACCGGTTTCGAAAAAGGGTCACGCGGCGGATTAAGGCGGCCAGCCTTGATCCGTCCTTGCGAATCCCGCGGTGTGCGAGCGGAATATGAAGCCCTACATCTTCAGGAGCTTTTTCGCGTTACCAGAGAGGATCTTCACCTTGTCTTCGTCGGAGAGCGGAATGGTATCGACCCACGCGGTGCCGGGCGGGTTCATCACGAACGGCCAGTCGACCGCGAACAGGATGCGGTCTACGCCCATCTCCATCACGGTGCAAAGCAGCGCCGGATTGGAGAAAAAGCCGGACGTGGTGACATAGAAATTCTTGCAGAACACCTCGCGGAAGCTCATCGACTTCTGCCCCGGCCGCGACAAAGCCTGATCGATGCGCCAGACGAGAAACGGCAGCGTCTCGCCGAGATGGCCGAGGATGATCTTGAGCTTCGGATGCTCCTGGAACATCCCGGATAAAATCATGCGGATCGCCACCGTCGCGGTCTCGACCGTGAAGCCCCAGGCGGCGCGGATCACCATCGGGTAATCCTTCACATAGTCCTTGTAATAGGCGTCCATTACCGCGGGCAGCGGGATCGACGGATGCAGATAGACGGGCACGTCGAGCCGCTCGGCCTCGGCGAAGATCGGGCGCAGCGACTTGTCGTCGAGCCAGACGCCATTGGCGAGGCCGTGGATCATCGCGCCCTTGAAGCCGATTTTCACGCAGCGTTCGAGCTCGGCGGCTGCCGCCTGCGGATCGGAGGTGGGAAGCGCACAGAACCCGGCAAAGCGGGTCGGGTGTTTGGCGATCGCTTCGGCAAGCCGGTCGTTGACGCGCTTGGTCAGCGCGACACCCTCCGGACCGGTGAGCCCCTGTGTGGACGGCGAGCCATGCGAAATCACCTGCATGTCGATGCCGGCTTCGTCCATCTCGCGGATACGCAGTTCGCCGAGATCGCGCAGCCGCTTCTCCTGGTCGGGATTGTGGGTGGCGCGGCCGATGCCGGCATAGGTCGCCGACAATTCCTCGTCCCAGTAATGCTCCTCGATGGCGATGACCGGACAGGCAGGTTTCTTGAGCATGGTTTCCCCCGACGTGATTTGCCGGGAGTGTGTAGCACAGCGTCGCGATCTCCGCTCATTTCGTGCACCGGGAGCTGGCGGAGCTTTCGCGATCAGAAAATGCAAGATGGTGATTACCGCCCAGCGCGTTCCAGATGTGCGCGCAGGATGCTGACATTGCGGCGGTTGGCACGGAACATCGCGTCGAAAACATCGCCCGCGACCGGAATCGCTCCGAACAGACCGTCGATTGCGACATTGCCCAGCATGCGCGCTAGCACATGCTTCGGCGCGCCGAGCTTACGGGCCTCGTAGACGATATAGAGCGACAATGCCGTGGTGACGACGTCGCCCAGCCCCGGCGCAAGGCCGATCAGGCTGTCCGCGCCGAACCGGAACTTCGTAAAGGGGATCACGAAGCGCGTGTCGAGAAGCGCCGCCAGCCACTCGATGCGGGCAATGCGCTCGGCGGGCGTGGCGGAGCGGCGCGAAGAGCGGGCGCGGCGGGCCTGATTTGCAAAGGATGCGGATGCGAATGCGTTCATGGCGCGGATCACATGGTGAAGCGCGCCGCGATTGCAAGATTGGGCAAACCGGAACCTTTCCGCTGCCGCTAAAGCGACAGCACGGTGAGCGCGCCGGGCCGCATCTCGTAACGCAGCGGCACGTATTCCCGCCGCAATTCGCCATCGGTTGCGGCGAAGGTCCGGCGGCGCTTGCGTCCGATCACGAGATGACGGGCGATGATCGAACGGATGCCGTCGGTGTCGTCGTCATTGCGCCAGGTGCCGGCGAGGAGATTGGCGCTGGCCTTCAGCTTGGAGAGCGCGCCGTCATGCTCGGCGATATGGATTTCGAGCAGACCCTCGTCGAGCGCCGGGCGCCGCCAGTCCGGTCCGAAGCGATTATTGGTGACCAGCACCGCCACCGCCTCGACATGCTCGCGCCGGCTTTCGGTGCGAATGTCGAGTTCGAATGGCGCAGTGCGGCGCAGCGCGCGGATCGCGGCAATACCGACACCGACCAGGCGCCCGAGCTTGTGCCCCCTCACCTCCTCGCGGGCGCGTGCCATCTGGCTGAAAAAGCCAAGGCCAGACAGCGAATGGAAGTGCCGGCCGTTTAACCGCGCCAGATCTACCCGGCGCGGTCTGGCATCGCCGATCGCCTCGATCGCGGCTTCGACACTCGCTGGCAGGCCGAGGTCGCGTGCAAAGAGATTCATGGTGCCGAACGGCAAAACGCCGAGCGTCTTCGATGACCCTGCCAGCGCATGGGCGGCACAATTCACCGATCCGTCGCCGCCACCCACAATGAGAGTGGAAATATCGCTGCGCGCGGCGCGCTCGATCTCGTCTTTCAGATGACCCGGCCGAACCAGACGGATATCCACGCGCCCATACCGTCCTTTGAGCGAGGATGCCAGAGCGTCGCGCACCCGCTCGGCGCCCATGTCGATCAACGCGCCGGCGCGGGCATTCAGAAGAACCAGCGTGTCATCCATCGAGCGATTCCGGTGCAAATGCGATTCGAGATACACCGGGTCGATGCATCCGAAATGACGGCGGTGCTAAACGCGCGAGGCCCGGAATCGTTTCAGGCCTCGATCGTATCCCGCGGAATGGCACGCGGCCGGCCAGCGTCGTCGATCGCCACGAACGTAAAGTTGGCGTCAGTGACCTTTTCGTGGTGGTGGGTCATGAAGCGGCGCGCCCAGGCTTCGATGTGAATTTTCATCGAGGTGCGCCCGACCTTTTCAAGCTCAGTATAGACCTCAAGCACGTCGCCGACCTTGACCGGCCGGATGAAGGTCATGGCCTCGATCGCGATGGTGACGGCGCGGCCCTTGGCGCGCTCCACCGCGGCGATCCCGCCGGCCTGGTCCATGCGCGATAGCACCCAGCCGCCAAAGATATCGCCGTTGGCGTTGGTATCCGCAGGCATCGCGATCACGCGGACCGTGAGTGCGCCACGTGGTTTGCCCTCGATTGCCGTCGAACCCGTCATCGATCATATCCGCCTTGCTGATGCCCTGATGTCTATATGCAATGCTTCGGCGGACGACGCCAAGAGAGGTTCTGGAGCAAGAGAGGTCCTGGAGCCCAGATATGAGGACAGCCCGGCTCAAATTCATATCGCGCGACCCGCTGTACCGGCTGCTGCTCGTCAATCTGGCGGCCGGGCTGACAGCGGCTTTGCTCCTGTGCGGTGGGCTTCTCCTGATCAATCCGGGCCGTTTGCGAGACCTTATCCTGTCCGACCAGTCGCCTGAAATTGCATTCTTGCTCCTCTTGTTCGGCTTCGCGATCACGATCGGAAGCGCGGCCATGGGCACGGCAATCATGATGATTGGCAAGCGCCGCACGCCGCGCTCCGGCGGCGGCAAGCTCGCCGGTCTGCAGCCGGCCGTCGTCCCTGCGGCACCAGCGCGACGAAAATAGCTGCCGGTGCTCAATCGCGATCGTCCCGGTCATCCTCGACATGGAAGCGGTGCAGGACGCGGTGGAAAACCGGCGCCAGGATAAACGTGGCCGCGATGAGAAGAATCAGGCCGGACAGCAACGCATAGAAGCCGGCAAAAATCTTGGCGTTCGGATTCTTGAGATCGTCGAAGACGCCCATGCCCGACAGGATCATGGCGGCATTGACGAACGAGTCGACGAATCCCATGCCCTCGAAATAGGCGTACCCCGCCATGCCGATCGCCAGACCGATAGCGATCACGGCCGCCCATAATGCAACCGCCAGACCCATCCGGGCCGCGAAACGGCGCCTCCCCAAAACGCGCTCCGAACGATGTTCGAGCTTAGTCAGCCTCGCGACACTGGTGCGGGATTTGTGTGACATGGAGACGATGGTCCGATTCGTTATGCCTCATGATAGGCGAAGCGCGCAGCGCCGCATCGGACCAAAATGCACAGCCCCCGCTTTCGCGAGGGCTGCGCGTGTCATGACTCTTGTACAGGCATGACCGGGAGCCTGCTAGGACGCGGCTTTCAGCTTTGCAGCAGGCGTATCGCTCAGGAACGTCTTTTCGAGCTGACCCATCACCCGCATGGCCGGCAGGCATTGCACCACGCTGGCATTTGGCTCGCGGCCCTCGCGGATCGCCGCGATGAATTCGCGATCCTCGAGTTCGACACCGTTCATCGAGATCGCAACCTTCGACAGATCGACCGGCTTGTCGTAGCCGTCGAACAGGTCATCGTAGCGGGCAATGTAAGTGCCATTGTCGCAGATATAACGATAGAATGAGCCGAGCGGACCGTTATTGTTGAACGACAGCGACAGCGTGAAGATCGCGCCCGACGGCACCCGCATCTGGATCGCCATGTCCATGGCAATGCCAAGCTCGGGATGGATCGGCCCCTGCACCGCCTGCATCTGCGTCGGATATTCGCCGGTCTGATAGAGGAACAGATCGATTGCGTGGCAGGCGTGATGCCACAGCAAATGGTCGGTCCAGCTGCGCGGCTGGCCGAGTGCGTTCAGGTTGGTGCGGCGGAAGAAATAGGTCTGCGCCGCAAATTGCTGGATCTTCAGTTCGCCGGCCTTGATGCGGTTATGCACCCATTGATGGCTTGGATTGAATCGCCGCACATGACCGGCCATGGTGACAAGGCCGGTTTTCTGCTGCAGGGCAACGAGCCGTTCGGCATCCGCCAGGGAATCGGCCATTGGAATTTCGACCAGCACATGCTTGCCGGCTTTCAGGCATTGCTCGGCCTGCGCCGCATGGATCGGAGTCGGCGTCGCGAGAATCGCCGCTTCCACGCCGGGCCGCGATAAGCCTTCGCCAAGGTCGAGCGTCCAGTGCGGGATATTGTATTTCCTGGCCACTTCGGCCGTGGTCTCGGCCACACCGCCGACCAGCGACACCACCTCGACGTCATCGATCTTTGACAATGCATCGAGATGCTTGCAGCCGAAGGCGCCCTCGCCCGCCACACAGAGTTTCAGTCGTGCCATTGTTGCTCGTCCTTGCGCCCGGTCCTTGCTTGAAAGTCTTGAATACGGTCACGCAGCCTGGCGCTGCATGATCGGCTGATGCTCCAGCACCAGCGTCGCACCTGCGGTATTGGAAATCGGGACGTGATAGTTGCTGTGAATCTGCGTCACCCGGCCGCCCATGGTGCCGCGCATGGTGATCCAATTCAGGAATTCCACGCCCTGCGCACCGGCATATTCGACCAGCTGCGGGATGGTGTAATGTGTCAGCGCCTCCGGATCGCTGACGATCTTTTCAAGGCACAGCCGGTCGAAATCCTTGTTGATGAAGCCGGCCCGCGTGCCGTCGAGCTGGTGCGACAGACCGCCTGTGCCAAGCACCAGGACCCGCAGGTTCTTGTTATAGGACTCGATCGCACGGCCGATGGCCTGGCCGAACTTGTAGCAGCGCGCCGGGCTCGGCAGCGGGTGCTGCACGGTGTTGATCGAGATCGGGATGCTCTTCACCGGCCATGTGCCGGTATTCGGCCAGAGCAGGCCCATTGGAACGACGAAGCCGTGATCGACCGCCATTTCCTGACAGGTCACGATATCGAACTCATCGGCGACCAGGGACTCGATCAAGTGCCAGGAGAAATCCGGATCCCCCGGGAAGGAATTGAGGACCGGCAGCCCCCAGCCCTCGTCCTCGTTGCGATATTCGGCCGCAGCGCCGACGGCGAAGGTCGGCATCTTGTCGAGGAAGAAATTGAGGCCGTGGTCGTTGTAGATGCTCACGACGACATCGGGCTTCGCCTTGGCGAGCCACTCACGCGCCGGGATATAGCCGTCGAAGAACGGCTTCCAGTAGGGATCGCTCTGCTTCTGCTCGGCAATCGCCTTGCCGATAGCCGGAATATGCGAGGTCGCGATCGCACCGACGATAGTTGCCATGGTTACCTCCCCGCCGCGGCGAGCTTTTCCTTGAAGGCTTCGACCGTCATGCCGGTCTGCTGCGCACCGATGTCCTGCACGTTGAGGCCGAGAATGCCGGCGAACTTGGCGAGATAGTAGACATTGCCGCCGGCGGCGATCAGATCGAGCACATTGCGCGAACGGATTGCCGCGCGCTGCTGCTCGTTCAGACCGAACTTGGTGCAATAGGCGTCTTCGTCCTTGACGAATTCGTCGCGTGCCGCCTTGGAATTGAACGAGTAACACATCTTGTTCAGCGCATAGCCCTTCTTGGCCTGTTCGCCGTCGAAGATGACCGTGCCCGGAATGTCGTGATGATGCACGGAAGTCCTCCCTTCCAATCGTTTGCGGTCAAACTGACAGGATCGGCCAAGTGCATCCTTGATCTGGGTCAAGGGGTCCGGCCCGCGGTTTCAGGCCGTGATCGGGTGAACCGATCCCGCCTGTCGTGCGTTGCCAGTCACGCACGCGCCGCGTGACAACCGGCCGCAACGGGGATGTCGGACGCAGTTGATTTTGCCGGTTTCTGACTGCGACACCAACGCATCGGTACGCGTCGGCGTCTAACCCGTTCGCGGCGCGTGCGCGCTTTACAAAAGTTCCAGATCCGGTTTCCCGGACGGCGTCACGGATTGCGCGGCTATTGCACATGCTAAGCCGAAAGTTGCGGCTGGTATTGCGCCGATGTCTGGGCAATAACCCGCGGCGAAAGTCCCTCCACAGATCCCGGTAATGACTGACAACGTCTCCGCCAAACACGGCACCCGCGCCCGCAGCTATGGTGTCCTCGTCATCGTCCTTGTCCTCGCCATGCTGGCCGGTCTGCCGGTCGCGGCCTGGCTCGATATGCGCGCCCTCTCCGACCGGATTCTCGCCCGTCAATCCGACGAGGTGAGCCGCATCATTAACGACATGCGCAATTTCTATGCGACCGACGTGGTTGGCCGCGTCCTGTCGCGCAATGTGGCCGTGCCGACCCACAACTATCGGGAGGTGGATGGCGGCATTCCGATTCCGGCGACCCTGTCGATCGAACTCGGCAAGCAAATTTCCGGCCGCAACGATGCCGTGCAGTACCGGTTTGTCTCGGATTATCCCTTCGCGGGCCGGGAATCGCACAACCTCGACGAATTCGAGATGAATGCGATCAAGGCGCTGCGCGCAGACCCGACGAAACCGCAAGTGAAGGTCACCGGCGACATTTTCGACCGGGCGATCCGCCTCGCCACTCCGGTGACGATGGCGCAGGCCTGCGTGAGCTGCCACAACAAGCATCCCGATTCGCCCAAGAAGGACTGGAAGGTCGGCGATGTCCGCGGCATCCAGGAGCTGATCATCCATCAGCCAATCGGCGACAATATTTTTGCCTTCAAGTATCTGCTCGCCTATTTCGCCGGCGTCGGGCTGATCGGTGTGACCTTCCTTGGACTGCAGCGCAAGCAAACCGAGCAGATCAAGGGCATGAACCGGGAATTGTCGGAGGCCAACGATTTTCTCGCGACGATCTCGATGAAGATCGCGAAGTATATCTCGCCGCAGATCTACAAGAGCATCTTCTCCGGCCAGCGCGACGTGGCGATCGCCACCGAGCGCAAGAAGCTGACCATCTTCTTCTCCGACATCAAGGATTTCACCGCCACCACCGAGCGGCTGCAGCCGGAGGATCTCACCGCGCTGCTGAACGAATATTTCACCGAAATGTCGGCGATCGCGCTCAGGCACGGCGCGACCGTGGACAAGTTCATCGGCGATGCGATGCTCTTGTTCTTTGGCGACCCGGAGACAAAAGGCGAAAAGGAGGATGCCCGCGCCTGCCTCGAAATGGCGGTGGAGATGCAGCGGCGGCTCGCCGAGCTGAACACCGAATGGCGCCGGCGCGGCATCGAGGAGCCGTTCCGCGCCCGCATGGGCATCAATACCGGCTATTGCAATGTCGGCAATTTCGGCAGTGACGACCGCATGGACTACACCATCATCGGTGCCGAGGCGAACCTCGCCGCCCGCCTGCAGTCCATCGCCGAACCGGGCGGCATCGTGATGTCCTACGAAACCTATGCGCTGGTGCGCGAGATCGTGCGCGCCCATCCGCTGCCGCCGATCACCATGAAGGGGATCAGCCGCGAGGTGGTGCCGTATGCCGTGGAGGGCCTGCTGCAGGACCTGCGGCAGCGCCCGCATGTGATTTCCGAACACGCCACCGGCGTCGAATTGTTCCTCGATCTTGATGTGATCGATCCGGCCGACGCGGCGCGCACGCGCCGGCTTCTGGAGGACGCTCTCGCCGCACTGAAGGAGAAGGAAGGCCGCCAGACCGCCTGACGGCATCCGCCTGCATCGGAAATTGGCACTGCGCCGGCGGGAAAACAGGGCCCGGCGCGCCGAACGGCCGCGCCCGCTCTCTTCTAAAGCCACAATTGCCGTGCGATATTGACCGCCACCCCGATTTGAGGCCCCCCGCATGTTTGCCCGCCTGTTTGCGCTCCCGCTGGTTCTTTGCCTGTTTGCAACGCCGACCCTCGCCGCCCAGTGCGGCGGCGACTTCAACCGCTTCATCGCCGAATTCTCGCGCGAGGCGCAGGGCAAGGGGATTTCTCAGGCCGTGATCGCGCAGGCCTTTGCCGGCATCACGGCGGACCCCAAGGTGATGGAATTCGACCGCCGCCAGCGCGGCACGTTCCGCAAGACCTTCGAGGAATATGCCGCAACCCGCGTCGGCGCCGCCCGCGTCAAGCGCGCCAAGGCGATGATGCAGAAGCATGCGCAGCTCCTCGCCCGCGTCGAGCAGCAATTCGGCGTGCCGAAAGAGCTGATCGTCGCGATCTGGACCATGGAGACCGACAACGGCGCCGACATGGGCAAGCTGCCGATCATTCGCACGCTGGCGACGCTCGCGCATGACTGCCGCCGCACCGACCTGTTCCAGCGCGAACTCTTCGCCGCCTTGCAGATCCTGCAGCGCCAGGACCTGCCGCTGAAGGAAATGATCGGCGCCTATGCCGGCGAGATCGGCCAGACCCAGTTCCTGCCCTCGTCCTACATCAAGTATGGCGTGGATTTCGACGGCAACGGCCATGTCGATCTGCGCCGCTCGGTGCCGGATGTGCTCGCCTCGACCGCGAACCTGCTTCGCACCAACGGATGGCAGCGCGGCCAGCCGTTCAACATGGGAACGCAGAATTTCGAGGTGATGCGCGAGTGGAACCGCTCCGAGGTGTACCGCCGCACGCTGCATTATTTCGCGCAGCAGCTGCAGTGAGTGATGTTGGAGATTGGCGCGGACGCGCGAAACCGGCCCTGTTCTTTGAGGCGCGGGCGCGCCTTGGTCCCTCCTTGCATTCCTGCCCTCGCGATAGCGCAAGGGCGCGCGGAACGCCGGGCTTTCAGCCAAGCCCATGGCCTCATGCGCAAGTGAATGAAGCGCATGAGCGATTGTCACCACGGACCGCCGAATAACTCCGGCGTTCCGCGCGCGGTGTTTATAGGCTTGCTCTGCGACAACCCCGGAGGAGCGACGCCCTGGCACGGGCGGCCAACTTGTTATCCTCCGCTGGTGAGCCCAGGTACTGGACCCGGATCATCGCAGCTTGGGCCTCCGTGCTGCGCTTCACGTCTCAAGCGCACGCACGGCCACCGCTCCCCGCCCCGCGTCTCATGACGCTGATCAGACGCCCCTTGCCCGGGGCGGGATGGTTTGGAATATAGTCCTATTCTCTCCCGCTGTCAAGAAGAACTGAACCGGACGGCCCGCCGCGGCGTACAGGGGAGTGGGATGACAAGGGCCCCGCGCCTAGAATCAGGCACGGCCACCGGGCGGACCGCCATGCGACGCTTGCTGAAATTCCTGCACACCATGGGCGCGATCGGGCTGATGGGCGCGATGGCGTGCCTGCTGGTCCTGCTGCAGATGACGCCCGCGCCGGCCGAGCTTGCGCAATATGCGCTGATGCGCGAGGCGATCAGCCGCGTCGCCACCTGGATTTTCCTGCCATCGCTTGCGCTGACGCTGATCGCGGGGCTGCTCGCGATCGCGGTGAACCGCGCCTTCCACAATGTCGGCTGGCCCTGGGCCAAGGCGCTGTCCGGCATCCTGCTGTTCGAATACGGCTTTGTCGGCGTGCAGGGCCCGATGAAGCAGGAGGCCGACCTCGCCGCCCGCGCGGTGGCGGGCGAAGTGCCGGTGACGGAACTCGCCGCCTCGCTCGGCCCCGAGACCATGTCGCTGTGGATCCTGCTCGCGGTCGCAACCGCCAATGTGGTGCTGGGCGTGTGGCGTCCGAGGTTTACGCGGATTGCGGGGTGAGGGGTGAGTTATGGCCGTCGAAAGCGGGAGAGGCAAGTTGCGGATCGTAAGCCGCCGCGTCATCTTGGCAGCATGAAACGTCCTGGCCGTCCTGCGTCCGCCTCTACCAAGGTCTCGGTCAAAAACCAGACCCCGATCTCGCGCGAGATTGTGCTCGACCCGACAGAGGTGGACGATCCCTTCGCCGCCTTCTCCGAATGGGCAGCGCTGCCGACGAGCGCGCGTATCGCGATTTGTAACGCGCTCTCTCCCCGTCATGCCCGGCCTTGAGCCGGGCATACACGTCTTTATGTGGAGGCGTAGGGCGGTCGCTGTGCAGTGTTTTGTCCTGAGATCGTAATCACCTGACAGTTGGCCACCGAAGAACCGGGCGCGGACCGCAAGAGTCCGGGCGCCCGGTTCCGGTGGCCGAGCCGCTTTCGAGCGGGTTTGATGGCGTTGCTGAGACAAC
>JBMOOQ010000011.1:0-14957 GCA_049324435.1 Pseudomonadota bacterium | reverse complement strand
AATCCGCGCCGCCTCGTTCCGCGAAAGGCCGTCTTCAACGACAGCCTTGATTACCCGAATGCGAAGAGCCTCTCCATGCGCCATCCAAGCCAGCCTCCTCCCGGCCGCAAGGATGAATCATGCTTCGACTGATTTGGGAATCCCTGACGATTCAAATCGACCCCAACTCGCTCTAACCGATCATGTTAGCGCGCGCGTGACCCTTCAGGCAGATCGGTGTTGCGTCTTAAGCGCACTTAAGGCCTGGCGCAGTACGAGCATGCCATTCGCTGATTTCGGTGATGCTCCCATGCTGACCTCATTTCTCCGATCCGTTGTGCCGCATCGAATCCTCTATCCGCACCGGCGGCGCTTTCGCGACCGCCCGGCTGTGGCCATGCAACCCTGCGCAGCGGAGCCGATCAGGCTGGCCGGCTTTCTCGTCGGCGGATTGCTGCTGGCGACGGCCATCTTGCTATTGTCCGCGGCACTGCGCGGTCCTTCGCACCAGGCGCGTGCCGATGCCGTTCCGGCCCGCGGTCCATCCGCAGCGATCGCTGCCGTACAGGCCTCTGCGATCGCCATGGCAACCGACGGACGCGCCGTGTCCGATTTGCAGGATACCCCGCTGCCTGAGCGTATCGAACCGGTCATCGCAACCATCAATCCGCAATGCGCCGCGCATGCCCGCGAAAAGCTGATGGTTGGCCTGACGAACTATTATCTGCAGCGCCGTCTGCGGCCCAGAGCATCGACGGACGACGCCGCCGAAACCTCAATTCTCACCGCCGTGCTTGCCGGTCCGGGCGACCCGGCGGCTGCCACGCCGGAGACCTCCTGCAACGGATGATGGAAGGAGGTCCGGCCACCGGTCCGGCTGCGGCCATTCTATCGACAAGATGCGGACCTAGATCGCGGCATCCGATAAACTCGCGATCGAGCCGGGCGGCGCGTGGCGCCGCCTTTTTGTCTTTGGATGCCCCTATGTTCAGGTGGTTCGAACAAGCCTTGCAGCCGACGGTGCTGCCGGACAATCCGGAGCCGCCGCCGACGCTCGCCGCCTTCTACTGGCACTTCGCGCGCCAGGCGAAGGGGCTGTTCATCGCGCTGTTCGTGACCGGTTTCATCGTCGCGCTGCTCGACGTAACGATCCCGGTCTTTATCGGACGCGTCGTCACGCTCGTCACAGGAAGCGACCCTGCCGCCCTGTTCGCGCAATCCTGGCACATCCTGCTCGCGATGGCTGCGGTACTGGTTGTATTGCGCCCGCTCGCCCTCACCACGCAAAACATGGTCGCCAACCAGGCCATTGCCGCCAATCTCACCAATCTGATCCGCTGGCAGAGCCATTGGCACGTGGTGCGGCAGAGCTGGGCGTTTTTCCAGAACGATTTCGCCGGCCGCATCGCCAACAAGGTGATGCAGACCGGACCTGCGCTCCGCCAGAGCGTGGTCTCGATGATCACCGCGGTCTGGTACATCCTCGTCTATGGCACGAGCGCCATGCTGCTGCTCGCCTCCGCCGACCCCTGGCTCGCGCTGCCGATCCTCGTCTGGTTCATCGGTTATGCAATCCTGCTGCGGGTCTTTGTGCCGCGGATGCGCGACAGGTCGCTCGAAGTATCCGAAGCGCGCTCGCTCGTGACCGGACGAGTCGTCGATACCTATACCAACATTTTGACGCTGAAGCTGTTCGCGCGCGCCCGCGAGGACGACGCCTATGTCCGTAACGCGATCGAGACCCATACCGGACACTTCCACGCTTCGCTGCGCCTCAACACGCTTTTTACGCTCACACTGTCGACACTGAACGCGGCGATGGTCGTGTCGGTCGCGGCGCTGGCGATCTGGCTGTGGACGCAGGGCAAGGTGCAGGTCGGCACGGTGGCGATGGCACTCCCGCTCGCCTGGCAGATCGTCAATATGGCCGGCTGGGTCGCCTATCAGATCACCGACATCTTCGAGAATATCGGCGTGGTGCAGGAAGGCATGCGCGCGATCGCGCGCCCGCTCGGCCTGACCGACAAGCCCGACGCGAAGGAACTGAAGGTTACGCGCGGCGAGATCGAATTTCAGGACATCCGCTTCGGCTATGGCAGCGAGAAGGGCCTGATCGAAAACCTCTCGCTCACCGTGAAGCCCGGCGAGAAGATCGGCCTCGTCGGCCGCTCTGGCGCGGGAAAATCGACGCTGGTCAATCTGTTGCTCCGCTTCTTCGAGCTGGAGAACGGCCGCATTCTGATCGACGGGCAGGACATCGCGCAGGTGACGCAGGAATCCCTGCGCACCCAGATTTCCGTCGTCACGCAAGACACGTCTCTCCTGCACCGTTCAATCCGCGACAATATCCGCTACGGCCGCCCCTCCGCCTCTGACGAGGATGTTGTCGCTGCGGCGAAGCTTGCGCAGGCGCATGACTTTATTCTGGGGCTGGAAGACTGGCGGCATCGCCGTGGCTATGATGCGCAGGTCGGCGAGCGCGGCGTGAAATTGTCCGGCGGCCAGCGCCAGCGCATCGCGATCGCCCGCGTGATCCTGAAGAACGCGCCGATCCTCGTGCTCGACGAAGCGACCTCCGCGCTCGATTCCGAAGTCGAGGCTGCGATCCAGTCGAGCCTCGACGAACTGATGAAGGGCAAGACCGTCATCGCGATCGCGCACCGGCTGTCCACTATCGCACGGATGGACCGGCTCGTCATTCTCGACAAGGGCCGCATCGTCGAGCAAGGCACGCACGACGAATTGCTCGCCGCCGACGGCCACTACGCCTCGCTCTGGCAGCGCCAGTCCGGCGGCTTCATCGACGCACCGGACGCCCCAGGTCTCGCCGCGGCGGAGTAGGTTATCAACGCCGCAGCACGTCACCCGTCATGATCGCAGCGCCGGCCGTGAATAGGCCGCGCCCTATCCGCCGCACTTGTCCTTGAAGATCTGGTCGCCGAGCGTGATCAGTCCATTGAGAATGCCGCCGCCGATCGCACCGCCGCCAGGAATCGGAAGGATCGCGATGATTCCGACCAGCACCTGAAGGATCGGCTTCGCCTTGGGCCATAGCGCGCAAAAATCCGGAGCTGCCGCGGCCGCCGCCTCGGGCCGCGCGGCAGCGGCCGCTACGCCCGAGCTGAACTCACTGTAACCCTTAATGACCAGCTGTGCTGCCGTGTTGGAATCGATTGCCATGACAAGCTCCCAATGAACGCCTCAGGGCGCCGAGTCAACAAATACAATCATAGATTGTATATGAAAGTCCCTATCATACAAGAGATTTGTGCCGTCATAGGGATCATTTTCACTTTTTACACGCATAACGTGTACTCGACCAAGATCGCGGTCGCATGGCCAGAGCATGCCGCGCGCATGGCCCAGCGGCTTGCGGCCAACGAGATCGTTGCGCATATAGCTTTCAAACTGGGCTTTACGCCCTGACTCATCTGCACACCACGTCGAAGATTCGAGCGCTTATCCCAAGCGCGGCATTCCGGTTTTCCGGTTATGCCCGGCCGCCGGCGCTCCAACACGGAGAACAATCATGGCCCGCAAGCCCACCAAACGGACCGAGTTCATCCTGTTCGACGTGATCTACGAAGACGGCAGCCAGCGTTCAAATCGGCGCGTGCCGGCCGAAGAACTCGGTGGGATCGAAGGGGACGCTGCCGCGCGTCACATCATCGAGGCGCAGGACCGCGAGATCGCTGAAAAGTCCGGCCAGATTCCGCTGCAGATCAAGTCGATCCGCAGGGCGGGCGCAAAGCTGCCGGAAAAGGAATGGAAGCGCGCGCGCATCTGATCGCGCCTGGAGTCAGACGTGTCCACCACCCCTTCGCCGGGATGACCGTTGATGTATGCTGACGGCATGAAACGCGCTCGCTCGTCTCTCACGCGCCGCTCCATCCTCGCCGGGACAACTGCAGCAGCCTCCGCGCTCGCCGCTCCGGCCGTCGCCCAGAGCGAGGTGCGGACCTTTGTCCTCGTACACGGCGCCTGGCATGGCGGCTGGTGCTGGCGCAGGGTCGCCGACCGGCTTGAGCGCAAGGGGCATAAGGTCTATGCGCCTTCCCTCACCGGCCTTGGCGACCGTTCGCATCTCATCCGCGCGCGTCCGACCGTCAGCACCCATATCGACGATATCGCCAACATCATCCGCTTCGAGGATTTGCAGCGCGTGATCCTGGTCGGTCATTCCTATGGCGGTATCGTCATTTCCGGCGTCGCCGAGAAGGTGCGGCCGCAGATCGCCTCCATTGTTTTCCTCGACGCCTTCGTGCCGGAGAACGGCGCGACCATCATGAGTATGTCGCGGCAGGGCCTGCGCGACAATGTCAACGCCGCGATCAAGCGCGGCGACCTCGGCATTCCGCCCGCAAGCGCGGCCTATTTCAACGTCAACGAAAGGGATCGCGCCCTGGTCGATCGCAAATGCACGCCGCAGCCGATCGGCACCTATGGCGATCCGGTGAAGCTGTCCGGTGCGCGCGAAAGGATCGCGAAGAAAACCTATATCCGCGCCAGAGGCTTCACCTCGGCAGGCTTCGATGCGATCGCGGTGCGGCTGCGGTCCGATCCCGGTTGGAATGTCTATGACATGCCATGCGGCCATGACGCCATGATCGACATGCCCGACCGGCTCACCGAGTTGCTGATCGCTTCTGCTTGAGCGCCGCGCGGCGGCGGCTGCTTACAGGCGAAGGAGCGTACACGTTGCTGTGAGGCGAGCCTCGGCACCACCTTGAGCCGCTTGCTGGCATGCGTGAATCGCCACGGCTTTCCGGCTCCGGCAGTCCAAATCCTTCTCCCGCGCCGCAGCAATAAAGAATTCTGTTTGCTTGAGGTCGTGCCTGTCTCGGGCCTAGCATGATGTCCGTCGCGATGTGCAGGCATTGTGCTTGCGCATAAGCTTATGGGGCACCGCCATGACGAAGATCGCGCGCCGTGACTTTCTGAAACACTCCTTCGCCGCTACCGCCTTTGCCGCTGTTGCCGGAGAGTTCGCCTGCGTCGAATTCGCCGACGCTGCGCCAATTCAGGTCCCGACCGTGGACAAGCTGTCGCTGCGAATCCTGATCGATTCCAGCCATGACATTTTCCTGAAGCCGATGACCGTTGCTGGCGTCAGCAGCCAGCCGCCGGCAGCAGGTGGGCGCGGCGCGACCTACCGCGACATCCTGCACAATCAATGGGGCCTGTCGCTCTATGCGGTTTCACAGCGCGGCAGCGAGGAGCGCAACATCTTCCTCGATTTCGGCTACAGCCCCGAAGCGCTGCTCAACAATATCGAAATTCTGCGCGTCGATCCGTCCAAGACCAATGCCCTGATCGTCAGCCACGGCCATTTCGACCATTTCGGCGGCCTGCAAGGATTCCTCGCAAAATATCGCGACAAGCTGCCTGCCGACCTGAAGCTTTATGCCGGCGGCGAGGACAATTTCTGTGCGCGCCTGACCGGCCCGCAGAATGCGCTTTCCGAGTTCGGCGCGCTCGACCGGCGTGAACTCGCCGCGAAGAAAGTGTCTGTCGTGCTGGCAGAGAATCCGGCCGTCGTCGCCGATCACGCCTTCACCACCGGCAAAATCAAGCGGGTCAGCAAGGAGCGTGTGCTGCCCAATACCATGGTCGAATTCGCGATGAAGGACGGGCTCGGCTGCAATGCCTCGCATTACGCACCGGCCGAGTTGCTAGGCAAGATCGTTCCCGACGAGCACATTCATGAGCACGCCACGGTCTACAACATCAAGGACAAGGGCCTTGTCGTGATCAGTTCCTGCGGACATGTCGGAATCGTCAATTCGGCGAAGCAGGCGCAGGAGGTATCGGGAATCCAGAAGATTCATGCCCTTGTCGGCGGCTTCCATCTGGCGCCAGCACCGAAGGACTATCTCGAACAGGTCGTCGGCGAGATCCGGGAGCTCAACCCGGACGTTGTCGTGCCGATGCATTGCAGCGGCACCAACTTCACTCAGGCGATTCAGACTCACATGCCGGACCGGCTGGTGCTGTCGACGACCGGCAGCCTGCTGACCTTCGGCGCGTGACCGCTAGAAATGTGAGACCTTGGGTGCGCGCGCTTGCGTTCATAGGCGTCGTCGCGCTCGCGACGATGCTGTCGCTCACACCGCGCGCCGACGACACCCGCCTCGTCACCGCTGCCGAATCCATGGACGCGGTGATGTGGGGCAAGGGCACGATCGGCGGGCCCTTTACGCTCGTCGATCACACCGGCAAGACCCGTACCGACGCCGATTTCCGCGGCAAGCTGCTGCTGGTCTATTTCGGATTCACCCATTGCCCCGATATCTGCCCGACCGACCTGATGGCGATGGCCGGCGCGCTCAGGGCGCTCGGACCGCAGGCCAGTCAGGTCCAGGGACTTTTCATCTCGGTCGATCCGAAACGCGATACCCCCGCGCTGCTCGCAACCTATGTCGATTCATTTCATGAGAACATCGTAGGGCTTACCGGGGATGAAAGCGCAATCCGGCGCGCCGCTTATGCCTACAAAGTCTATTTCAACAAGGTACCGGGCAAGGGCGACGACGATTATGGCTTCGATCATTCGGCCTACATCTATCTGATGGACCGCGATGGCAAGTTTATCGGCGTGTTTCCGCCGTCGACTGCGGCGGAACGGATCGTGCGTGTCTTGACGCCGCTGATCGCACCGTAACGGTATAGCCGTGTGCCAAACCTCCAGCATGCACCGAGGATCGGCCGCTCATAATCCGAACGGATAGGTATCCGGCATACCCTCCAGTTCGTGCGTCGCAAATGGCCGAACCGGTCCCGTGGTGTCGAACCAGATATAATCGTCGAACTGACCGGGCAGCACCGCCTGGAAATAATGGCTCACACGTTCGCTCTGCGGCCGGTAGATGACGCCGATCGCGCGCTGCAGGCGCGGCTCCTGCAATGCGGTCCTTAGCGTTTCCGGCGCATGCCGCAGAGGCAGCATGAAGGATCGCACGCCGGCATCGTGGCACATCCGCTCATAGCTCGACGGCAGCGACGGCACGATATCCTTCACCTCCATCGGGCCGTCCCAGTCCGACGCCGCCGCGACCTGCCCGGTATGCGTCCCGAAGCCGATGAGGTAGCAGCTTTGTCCGTATTCGCTCCGGCACAATTGCCCGAGATTATGCTCCCCGCGCGACGCCATTTCGGTCGCCGACGCATCGCCCACATGCGAATTGTGCGCCCAGACCACCGCCTTTGTCTCCGGGCCGTAGAAGCCCAGCAGCGTCTTCAGCGTTTCGAACATATGGGTGTCGCGCAAATTCCAGGATGCGCGCGAGCCGTAATACATGATGCGGTAGTAGCGCTCGGCATTGGCAACGAGCCTTGCATTCTGCGCGGCATCCATGAATCGCTCGCCATCGTGTTCGGCATAGGCCGTCCGCTTCTTCATCAGATCCGTCAGCACAGCCGTTACCGCGGGCTCACAGGACCCGTATTGACCGGTCAGCGCAGCATGACCATAGGTTGCCGGATCCGACTGCCAGGGAGTCAGACAACCGTAACGCTCCCGCGCTACCCGCGCAGTCTGCGGATCGACCTCATCGAGATATTTCAGGACCGCACGGATCGAGTCATAGAGCGAATACAGATCGAGGCCATGAAACGCCGCGCGCTGCTGCGGTTGGCGGCCGACGTTGTGGTCTCGCAACCAGTCGACGAAGGCGCGCGTCTCGGCATTGCGCCACATCCAAGTCGGGAAGCGTGCAAACGCAGTCCACTCCGACGGTGGATATTCCATGTGCCGGACATAATGATCGACCCTCGCCGCATCCGGCCAGTCGCCCTCGATCGCCACGAAGCGGAAGCCCTTCTGCTCGATCAGCGCGCGTGTGATACGCTCGCGCATCCGGTAGAATTCCGATGTGCCGTGGGTCGCCTCGCCGATCAGAACGACGCGCGCATCGCCGATCCGGTTGAGCAAATTCGCCAGCGGCGCCGTCTCGATCGCATCGAACGGTTCGCAGGCATCGGCAATCAGCTCTGGAAGTTTGCGCTGTGCCGGCTTGGCTGTCTTCGCGCGCCTGCCATCCGGGCTCCAGCCCTCCTCGCCGACCAGCGGGACGAAGCGGACATCGGCAAGATCCTCGCGCATAAAGTCCTGTTCGGAGACCCGGGTGATGCGCACCAGTTCCTGTACGGTCGGATCGGTGCCGACCGGAATGACGAGCCGCCCGCCAATCTTCAATTGCAGTTTGAGCGCATCGGGCACTTTCGGCCCGCCCGCGGCGACGACGATAGCGTCATAAGGCATATGTTCCGGCCAGCCCTTGGTGCCGTCGCCGTGCAGAACATGGACATTGCTGTAACCGAGATCGGCGAGACGCGCGGCCGCCTTCTCGGCGAGTTGCCCGATCCGTTCGACGGTGTAGACCTCGCCCGCGATCTTCGACAGCACCGCCGCCGCATAGCCCGAGCCTGCGCCGATCTCCAGAACACGTTCGCCGCCTTTGAGATTGAGTGCCTCGATCATGAAGGCGACGATATAGGGCTGCGAAATCGTCTGCTCCGCCTCGATCGGCAGCGGCGAGTCCTCATAGGCAAATTCGCGCAGATGCGCCGGCAGGAAATCCTCCCGCGGCACCGCACGCATCGCATCGAGCACAAGCTTCGAGCGCACGCCGCGCGAACGGATCGCACGCTCCACCATCTCTTCGCGCTGGGCCGCGAAGTTGCGGGACGGCGCATCTGCAACGACGGTACCGGTCATGGAACCCCTCGCGGTTCACATTGCAATTATATCGCCATTTCCGCAGCCCATCGCCCTTGACTCAAATCAACGCCCCGCACGCAACCGGACTTACGCTTTTCATCTGTTAGGCTTCTAAAAGTTCATGCGTACAATGGAGTTGCGTCATGAGCGGATTTGAAAGCTTCGATCACACGATTCAGCTCACGCATATCTGGATCAACGATCTTGACACGCGGCTCGGCTGGAACAACAAGCCGCGCTCTTACCGCCTCCTGAAGTCTACACTGCATGCTTTGCGCGATTTGCTGCCGGTGAACGAGGCTGTCGATCTCGGCGCTCAATTGCCCGAGCTCTTGCGCGGCGCCTATTATGAGGGCTGGCGGCCGGCAGCGACGCCGGTCAAGGCGCGCAGCCTCAACGACCTTACGGCGGCGGTGACGCGGCATTTCAAGGCTGACCCGATCCCGAATGCTGCACAGGCCGTGATGGAGGTCTGCCGTCTGCTCAATGTCAAGATTTCGCCGGGCGAGATCGATGACGTGCGGCACGCCATGCCTGAAGATATCCGGAACTTCTGGCCGGAGCCCTATCGGGAGCCTGGGACCGTAGCACGCTGACCCTGAGCCGCAGCAAGGAGTGCCCGGCCCTCAGCCGGCCCGCAGCACCGGCGTTCTGCGGCGATCGTGCTCGGCCTCGACATAATGCAGGCGCTTGGCGTCCAGCATGGCGAGATCGGCGCGCTTGACCACGGACTCCATGCGCTCGCCCGCGCGTGCGGTTGCGAACCCCATCGAGAGGCTGAGCGTGAGATCGGGATAGAAGGTGTTGTTGATCGCGACCAGATCCTGGATGCTCTGAATCATTGCCTCCGCGCCGGCTTCGTCCACTTCCGGAAGCAGGATGGCGAATTCGTCGCCGCCGATCCGGCAGGCATGGGCCGGCTTCTCGACGACGGTGTTCAGCACCTCCCCGGCGCGGCGCAACAGCGCGTCGCCTGCGGCGTGACCGAATTCGTCGTTCGCCGCTTTCAACCCGTTGAGGTCCGCCATAATAATGGTGACCGGATATGGCCCCTTGCGCTCGAGCCGGTTCAGCTCGTCGACATAGAACGACCGGTTGAACAGCTTGGTCAGCACGTCATGGGTGCCGAGATATTCGAGATAGGCCTCCGCCTTCTTGCGCGCGGTGATGTCGGTGAGCGCCACCTGCACCAGCGACCAGTCGCGCTCGCGGCCCGGCAGAACGGAGAATTGCAGCAGCAGGTTTAGCCGCGTGCCGTCCAGCGCATAATTCACCACCTCGCGCAGCTGGAACAGCTTGTTATCCCACAGGTCGATCAGCTGCTCGCGGAAATGCGTTTCCATGTCGTCGCGGAACACATCGCGCAGCGCGCGCAGCAGCGCCGCCTTGTCGGGCGCGCCGAACAGTTCCAGCGTGCGGCGGTTGACGTCGAGCACGCGGATCTCACTCATGCAGCGCGCGACGAATTCCGGATGCACATCGGTGAAAACCCGGAAATCGGTGATACCGCGGTCGCGCACCTCGTCGAGCAGCTTCTTGACGCCGGAGAAATCCTCCACCCACAGCGACACCGGCGAATGCGCGAACAGGCCGAGCGCGTAATTCTCGCTGGCGATCAGCTTGCGGCGTGCCGTCTCGCGTTCGGTCACGTCCTCGATCGCGACCAGAACCCGGTCCCATGCTTCTTCGTGGCCAGGCAGGATGCTGCCATGCAGCTGAATATCGAGGCGCTGACCATTCAGCGTATAGTTGACCGTGTGGCTCTCGAATGAGGGCTTGCCTTCCCACAGCTGAACAAGTTCCTCGACATGCGTTGTCAGCATGTCGTCGCGAAACACCTTGTCGAGATTGGCAACGAGATGCTCCATGTCGCTCGCGCCGAACAGTGCCAAGGTCTTTTTGTTAACCTTGATCAGGCGAATGCAGGCGGAACACTGCTTCACCCGCGATGCATCGGCGGCAAAATGCGCGCGCAGATCGGTGACGCCCTCATCGCGCCAGCGCTGGAACAAGACCTTCAGCGCGCTGTAATCCTCAAGCCACAGCGACACCGGCGCGAGGTCGAACATTTCGGCGTCGTCATTCAAGGGGATCGATCCTCGTTGTCCGGGCCCAGCAGCAACAGGCGATCAAGCCTGTAGCGGGCCCGACTATAGGTGATTCCCCCTTAGCAAAGCGTGTCCTGTCCTCAGCGCACATTAACCGGATGGATAACATCGGACATCTGTGGAACTCAGGCAGCGTCAGCCGCCGAAAATGCAAAAAACGGAGCGCCGCATTGAGATTCATGACAGCAGAGAGCCTGCGCTTCAGACGTCGTCACATTGCAATCGGAAACATTGTCGCACTCGCTTTCGCGTTCAGAGCACCGGCCATGAGCGCCATTGCGCAGATTGCGTCCTGCACTCGATCAGCCGGTGAACGAAGAGCCGGCGGCTCCTCAAGACCGCGTCCTGCAAAAACCCGCCCTTTTATCGCCGCCCGACTCCGCCCATATTGCTACGAGCATGCCCAAATCTCCCGACAAGCCAAAAAAGACCAAGGATTACGCGCGTCCGACCCGTGCCAAGGCGCACCGGCCGGAGGCGCCGGCGCACGATCCGGCGCTCGACGATCTGCTGAACCCGGCGATCGGCAAGGGCCGTGCCGGACTGGGATCGGGCACCGGGCTTCAGCCGCCGCCGGACAATTCGTTCGACCGCAGGGCCGACCGCCGCGCCGAGCACACCGCCCGCCAATCGACCCCGGGCGGATTCCGCGAGAAGCCGCAATCGGGCTATGTCGCACGTGCACCGTTCGAGGGGCCGCCGGTATCCGGCATCGATCCGGCTCTGGCGAAGGAACTCGGGCTCGACGTCGACGAGAATGCGCCGCTGCCCGGCTCGTCGGTCGGCAAGCGGCGCGAGAAAAATCCTGACGAGATCGATCTCGGCCGCGGCGTCACCGGCGCATCGGCATCGAATGCCGCGCTGGAACAGCTGCTGCGCACCGGCCGCCCCGAATTCAACCAACAGGCCTGGACCCCGCATCGTCCTCCGCGCCCGGAAAAATCCGAAGGCGGCGTCCGCCTCGTCATCAAGAGCGAGATGGAGCCGAAGGGCGACCAGCCGATTGCGATCAAGGAACTGGTCGAGGGCGTGAACCGAAGAGATCGCACCCAGGTGCTGCTCGGCGTCACCGGTTCCGGCAAGACCTACACCATGGCCAAGGTGATCGAGGCGACGCAGCGCCCTGCCCTGGTGCTCGCGCCGAACAAGACGCTGGCCGCGCAGCTCTATGGCGAGTTCAAGAGCTTCTTCCCCGACAACGCGGTGGAGTATTTCGTCTCGTATTACGACTACTACCAGCCGGAAGCCTATATCCCGCGCACCGATACCTATATCGAAAAGGACTCCTCCATCAACGAGCAGATCGACCGCATGCGCCATGCCGCGACGCGCGCTTTGCTCGAACGCGATGACGTCATCATCGTTGCCTCGGTGTCCTGCATCTACGGTATCGGTTCGGTCGAGACTTACTCGGCGATGACCTTCTCCTTGAAGAAGGGCGGCAGGATCGACCAGCGCCAGCTGATCGCCGATCTCGTCGCGCTGCAATACAAGCGCGCGCTGGACTTTTCGCGCGGCACCTTCCGGGTGCGCGGCGACACCATCGAGATTTTTCCGGCGCACTATGAGGACCGCGCCTGGCGGGTGTCGCTGTTCGGCGACGAGATCGAAAAGATCGCCGAATTCGATCCGCTGACCGGCCGCGAGACCGACGAACTGAAATTCGTCAAGATCTACGCCAACTCGCACTATGTCACGCCGCGCCCGACCCTGATCCAGGCGATGCAATCCATCAAGGCCGAGCTGAAGATGCGGCTCGACCAACTCACCAAAGCCGGGCGCCTGCTCGAAGCGCAGCGGCTCGAACAGCGCACGCTCTTCGATCTGGAGATGATGGAAGCCACCGGCTCCTGCGCCGGGATCGAGAATTACTCGCGCTATCTCACCGGGCGCAAACCCGGCGAGCCGCCGCCGACCCTGTTCGAATATGTGCCGGACAATGCCCTCGTCTTCATCGACGAAAGCCATGTGACGGTCCCGCAAATCGGCGGCATGTTCCGCGGCGACTTCCGGCGCAAGGCGACGCTTGCCGAATACGGCTTCCGTCTGCCCTCGTGCATGGACAACCGGCCGCTGCGCTTCGAGGAATGGGACGCGATGCGGCCGCAGACCATTGCGGTGTCGGCGACCCCTGGCGGCTGGGAGCTGGAGCAATCCGGCGGCGTGTTCGCCGAGCAGGTGATCCGCCCGACCGGTCTCATCGACCCGCCGGTCGATATCCGCCCCGCGCGCACGCAGGTGGACGACCTCGTCGGCGAGGTCCGCGCCACCGCGCAGAAGGGCTACCGCTCGCTGATCACGGTGCTCACCAAGCGCATGGCCGAGGACCTCACCGAATATCTGCACGAGCAGGGCATTCGCGTGCGCTACATGCATTCGGACATCGACACCATCGAGCGCATCGAGATCATCCGCGATTTGCGGCTTGGCGCCTTCGATGCGCTGGTCGGCATCAACCTTCTCCGCGAGGGTCTCGACATTCCGGAATGCGCGCTGGTCGCGATCCTCGATGCCGACAAGGAAGGCTTCCTGCGCAGCGAGACTTCGCTGATCCAGACCATCGGTCGAGCGGCGCGCAATGTCGACGGCCGCGTCATCCTTTATGCCGATTCCGTCACCGGCTCGATGGAGCGCGCGATTGCCGAGACCAATCGCCGCAGAGAAAAGCAGGAGGCCTATAACAGGGAGCACGGCATCACGCCGGCTTCGGTGAAGAAGAACATCGCCGACATTCTCGACAGCGTCTACGAGCGCGACCATGTGCTGATCGACACCGGCGACGGCAAGGGCGATTTTGCCGAGGCCGCGACCATCGGCCATAATCTCGAGGCGGTGCTGGCCGATCTCGAAAGCCGCATGCGCGCGGCGGCGAGCGATCTCGATTTCGAGGAAGCGGCGCGGCTGCGCGACGAGATCAAGCGGCTGCGCGCCACCGAGCTTGCGGTGAGCGACAACCCCACGACACGCTCCGCAGCACCCTCTCCCCTGGGGCGAGAGGGTCGCCGCGCGAAGAGCGGCGGGGTGAGGGGGAAAGGCTCGCGCGTCGATCCCTACTCCCGCCCCCACAAGCCGACGCTCGACGAGATGGGCGTCGCCTCCTATCACGAGGTGCTGCCGGACCGTCCGGGACAGAAACGGCGCCGTGGCGGCCGCGGTGCGGAGCACCAGACAAGAGAGGCGCCGCATTTTCCCGATCTCGACTCCATGGGCCCAGGCACCGAAGCCATCCCGTTCCGCGAAGGCTCGCCCGACGAAGCGCGTAGCGCGAAGGCGGGCCCGCGTTCGACGCTCGGCAAGCCGGGCCAGCGCGGCGGCTGGACCAGCAAGAAGTTTAGGAAGTAATGGCGGCGCGTATGACATTGCGCGCCCTCGCCGCCCTCTCGCTGCTGCTCACCGCATCGCTTACGCACGCCGCACCGGAAAAGCCCGATCAGGTTATCGCCTGTACCGGGCCGTTCGTGAAGAGCGCGACCCACGCGAGTCTGGTGAAGGCCTTCGGCGCCAAAAACGTCGCGGTGCAGCGCGTCGGCATCGGCGAAGGCGAGACCGTGACGGCGAGTGTGATCTTCCCGCGCGACAAGACCCGCCGCATCGAGGTGCTGTGGACCGACGAGAAGCGGCGGCGCAATCCGTCCGAAATCCGCACCGGGATCGACGCGGCCTGGCGCACGGAGCACGGCATCCGCCGCTTCATGCCGCTCGCCGAGGTCGAGGCGCGCAACGGCCGGCCATTCGAACTCTGGGGCTTCGGCTTCGATTACGGCGGCACCACGCTGGACTGGAAGGGCGGCGCACTGGAGAAGCAGGCCGGCGGCTGCACGCTGACGCTGCGCTTCATGATGCGCGAGGGGCCTGAAAATGCCGCGGACAATGCCGGGGTTTATATCGGCGAGCGGAGCCTGATGTCGGACAGCGACGCGATGCGGAAGGCCGCGCCGGTGGTGGATGCGGTGATGCTGCGGTTTGGGGAGTGAGGGGGCGTGCACGGGAGACTAGCCGTTGGTACGGAATAGGAGATAGATTGTGGTCTGAGCCCCGCTAACTCCTCCAAGAATAGGTAGAGTCCATCACCTCCGAAGGGGATGGACCATGAAGCCGAGCCGATTTACCGAAGAACAGATCATCGCAATCCTGCGTGAGCAGGAGGCCGG
>JBMOOQ010000010.1:0-15426 GCA_049324435.1 Pseudomonadota bacterium | reverse complement strand
GCAAGCGCCGAAGATCTCTGCGCGGATCCCGATATACAGGCTGTCTATGTTTCCTCTCCGCATCAATTCCACGTCGATCATGTGAAGCTTGCGGCGGCCCATCGCAAGCATGTGCTGGTCGAGAAGCCGATGGCGCTGTCGATCGACGAATGCCTTGAGATGATCGAGGCTGCCAAGCGTGCCAATATCCATCTGCTGGTTGGCCATAGCCACAGCTACGATCTGCCCTATCTGAGGACCCGCGAACTCATTCTTTCAGGAATCTATGGCAGGGTTCGCATGATCACGGCGCTCAATTTTACCGACTTCCTGTATCGGCCGCGTCGGCCCGAGGAGCTCGACACCAGCCGGGGCGGAGGCGTCGTTTTCAGCCAGGCCGCGCATCAAATCGACATCGCGCGGCTGCTCGCTCTTTCGCCGGCACGATCAATTCGCGCCTTCACCGGATGCTGGGACGTACAACGCGCGACTGAAGGTGCGTATAATGCGCAAATTTTGTTTGAAGGGGGCTGCTTCGCTTCCCTGACCTATAGCGGCTATGCGCATTTCGACAGCGATGAATTCAACGGGTGGCATGGCGAACTCGGGAATCGCCGCAATCCCGAGCAGTACGGGAGGGCTCGCAAGGCGTTGCAAGGCGTGAGATCCGCACAGGATGAGATCGATATGAAGAACCGCCGTGCATATGGACCCGCCGGCGAGGATGCGTTCCGGATCGGCTCAGCCCTCTCGCACAACCATTTCGGGCTTGTCGTCGTGAGCTGTGAACACGCCGACCTGCGCCCGATGCCCGATGGCATTTTCGTCTATGGCGATACAGAACGCCATGTCGAGACAATCCCCGCCCCAACCGTGCCGCGGAGCGAAGTGATCGACGAACTCTACAATGCGGTCGAGCACGGCACGCCACCGCTGCACTCGGGGGAGTGGGGCCTCTCAACACTGGAAGCTTGTCTTGCAATCTTGACATCGGCCCACAAGGGAAACGAGGTCGCCCTGCTGCACCAGATCTGAGCATGGGCGCACATTCTCGAAATTTGATACTCAGTCTTGCATATTCGCGCGCGACGCGATGATGGCGAGAATGTCGTTCTCGGCGGCCGCCGCGGTCTTGTAGCGCGGTTCCGTTGTCACCAGCGGCTGCTTTGCCTCCGCCGGGTGATAAATCTCCAGATAGAAAAGGCCCGTCCTGCCATCGGGGCGCGCTTCCAATCGAATAAGTGACATAGCAAATCTGCTTATCTGACTTACGACGGTCCGGGCTTGCGGAAGCCGCATTACCTTTCCGAATCCTTCCGATGCGTCATGGCACCGAAAGGACCGCTTCGGAAGAACAATGCAAGATTTCAGGCGGCGGCGCCAGCCATTTCCCTTTCTGTCTCGTCCTCTTCCAGTCCTTGCAATATGCCAACTTCCTCGTCGGATGCTCCGAGCGTCCGCCACGGGATGGATTTTTCCACCACGCCCTGATACGAGCGCAACTTCGCTTGCGGCAGTCGCGGCTCGAATTGACCAATGGTGCGGCCATCCTCCTCGAAGCGACGGACCGCTTCGATCATCAGGCGGCGAAACTGAACAATCGCGATATCGCTGGCGCCCAATCGTTCCTGAGTCCGATCGGCGATCGCGCCCATTGACTCCCACATCGCAATATCCTGATTCGGAATACCGGGAATACCGGTAAAACTTCCCGACTCCATCAGCTCGCGATCCTGAAGATAGTCATTGTGCGCGTTTCTCTTGATCGGCCTGAAATCCACATCGACATCTTCGCCGACAGAGAGCACGCAGAATTTCCGCCAGGCATCGGTATCGATACCGACCTTGTCCTTGCCGGCCCACGCGATGAAGTGGAAATAGCTGCTCGTGTCGTTTCTCGGCACGATCACACTCGCAACATTATAGGAGCTGTTGGGCGGGATGAGCGCCGTGAACGGCGCGACATATGTCGTGATGCGCACGTAATCGTGAGTATTGGCATTTGTAATCGGCCGCCTGATGGCGGCATAGCGCATGCCGTAGTTTGTCAGTTGGACCTGGATGCGCGGGTTCTTGTCCGTCGAGGGCCGAACCCAATGATCACCCTTTGCGGTCGCCTCGCCCTTGGCTGGCCTCATGTCCGACGAATGCAGACTGGACGAATGCGCGGAATCGATCTGGCCTTCCATGATCTGCGCCCAGTTGCACGGCAGTTCGATCTTTGCAATTGCGACGCGCGTATCGTCTTCCGGCGCCCACGCGGGCCGTTCGAAGGCGGGCATGGCGTCCGACGGGCCCATATAAGTCCAGACAAAGCCACCGCCTTCGCGCGTTGGATAGGATAGATGCTTCGCCTTCTCCGGAAGAGCGCTTGCCTTCGGCTCTGATGGCATATCAAGGACATTGCCATCGGTATCAAACTTCCAGCCGTGATAGAGGCAACGCAGCCCGCATTCCTCGTTCCGGCCAAAGGCCAGGGAAGCCTTTCTGTGTGGGCAAGCCTCGCCGAGAAGCCCGACTTTCCCGTCGCTGTCCCGGAACGCAACGAGTTTCTCGCCGAACAATTGGACGCGCACCGGCCGACCATCCGGCTTGATCTGCTCCGATAGCAACGCGGGAACCCAATGACGCCTCATGAGGCGCCCCATCGGGGCGTCGCCCTCTACACGGCACAAAAGCTCATTTTCCACGGCGGTGAGCATAGCTCCACTCCCTGAAGGACGGGACAAAATCAGCCCTATATACTTAGCTCTCTAAGTATATAGATAAGAGAGACCGGTTGTCTAGTGCCCCGCCTGGCGCCTGCGCGACGATCTTGGGAACATTTGTTTGCCAGAAGATTGAGCTTTTTTTGGTCTCAAAACTGCTCCTTTCAACGAAAGATAGGGCACAGCACTTGTGCATACCTGATACATGCCGCCCAAAACGGGCAGGAGCTAATTGGCCCGCGCGCCGAACTCGGGGTATGTGTGCCATATCCAATTTCAACGCTGATTTTAGCCATCTCATCAAGGGATGGTGCGGAGTGGCCACGCCGGAAGAGCGATAGTTACTCGACCCGATTGCTTCGCCGCGCAGCGGGATCCGGGACCGTTTAGTCTCCACCCAAAGCGTTGCCGATAGGGATGTAGACTTTGCTTTGCCCGCCCAGCGCCAAATGCAAGGGGCACTGGACGGGCTCGGCCCTTCTTTCGTGCTTCAGGTAGAAGCAGCCTGCAGATGCTATTCGATCTTAACTCCTGACGATTTGATCGCGGCCGACACACGCTCGATTTCGGCATTGATCTCGCGCTGGAATTCCGCCGGGCCCGCGGTGGATTGCTCAATTCCAACCGCGGAATATTGTTTCAGTGCTTCGGGCGTTTTTACCGCGGCGATTGCCTCGGAAGCGATCTTGTCAACGATCGCCGCCGGGGTGCCAGCGCGAGCGAGCATTCCGACCATGACTGCAAAATCGAAGCCGGGGATGATGTCGGCAATCGGCGGCACATCCGGCGCCTGCGGTGACCGCGTCGAACCGTTTGTCGCGAGCAGATTAAGCTTCTTTGTTTCAACTGCTCCAACGAGAGAAGGATAAGCTGAGAATAGCACCTGCACATGTCCTCCCAGGAGAGCAGGTACCGATTGGCCCGTGCCCCGAAATGGTACGTGTGCCATTTCCAGTTTCAGTGCTGACTTTAGCGCTTCCATGGAAAGATGATGCGTACTCCCAACGCCTGACGAGCCATAGTTGACTTGGCCGGGATTGGCTTTCACGTAGTCGACAAACTCCTTTAAGGATTGGACCGGAAGGCTCGGATGGGACGCAAGAAAAAGCGGCGCGCGCCCGAGCAATGCGACAGGTACGAAGTCTTTCTGTGCATTGTAGGTAACGGTCTTAAAAAGTTGCGGATTGATGGACAGCATTGAGCCGTCGGTTACGAGAAACGTATAGCCATCAGGAGGAGCTGAGGCTAATGCGCTGGCAGCGATACTGCCGTTTCCTCCGGGCCGGTTCTCAACGACGACTGGTTGCCCCAGCCGCGCCGTCAAACCCTGTGCAACGATACGCGCGACTGTGTCCGGCAGTCCGCCCGCCGCATAGGGAACCAGAAGTTTGATCGGCTGGTTTGGATAGGCGCCCTGAGCACCGGCACTCGAGGCTGCGGTTAGGATTACCGCGAGGGCAGCCAAAATTGATCTCATGCTTTTCTCCCGTGTGTGACTATTTTCGCACTTGTTCTGCATTTTCGGAATTTAGTATCCTAAGTATTTTCCGAATGAAAGAGGGATGCGGAAAAATTCTACTCCGAACACCCGGGAAGGCGTTCAGAATATTCTCAAGCAGCCGGCGCGGCATTCAGACAAACTCGACGCGCTTCAAGGGGGCGGCGTCACGAGCAAGATTAGGAGACCTTATTCGATATAACAGACCAGCCAACAACAAAAGGAGATCGGAGACCAATGACGCGCGTTCAGGTTCTCGATGAAGGACTCAACGACCTCATGGAAGCGAGCGATCTTGCGCAGGACGAGCGAGCTATCAAGCAGGCGCTCCGCAACTTCACAGCCGCGGTCGGCTTTGATCGCTTCGCTTACCTCAATGTCCGGGCCGGCGACGTTCGCGCGCTCTCCAACTATCCCGCCGAATGGCAGCAGACCTATCTCAACAACAACTATGCGGCTATTGATCCAGTCGTGACCATCGCCAAGCGTGCGATGCATCCTTTCCCTTGGTCTCAGACCGAAAGCGCCGGCTCCGCGCCAGAAGCGGTGGGCTTCTTCGGCGAGGCCGCGGACTTTGGAATCCGGAGCGGCATCTCAATCCCGGTGCGCGGCGGCTTCGGCCGCACGGCGCTGCTGACGCTCGCTTCCGACAGGCCGAACGCCGACGCAGAGGTCCGCAACGTGGCCCATGCGATCACGGCGGTTGCGTTCGTGCATGTTCACCTGAACCGGCTCGTGCGCACAGCGCACAACGCGCCGGTCGCATTGACGCCGCGCCAATCACTTTGTCTCGCCTGGGCATCGATGGGGAAAACTATGGATGAGATCGCCGACCTGCTCGGCATCTCGGAGCGAGCGGTACGCTTCTATGTGAAGGGCGCGCGTGACAGGCTTGGTGCGACAAACACGACGCATGCGGTCAGGCTCGCCGTCGAAAGGGAGCTGATCTAGAGAGGGCGGTGAGTGTGCCAGTCGAGACGACCTAGCTTGGCAGCACGCGTGGGATAAACCCGAGCCGATCGATCAAGGTCGCAAGGACCAACTGCTGCGCATGGGCGGCAAGCATCAACCGTGTGTAGTTTGCCAGGAGATCTGCAGCCGTATCGGCCTCTGCAGCCTCTGCTGTTTGCCAGGATTCGTATGCCGCCTCCGCTCTCGCAAGCGCAGCGCGATGCTCGTGAATTGCCTCGATCGTCAGCTTTTCGATCTGGTCCGATGAAAGTGGCGCGATCAGATTCGTCATCGATATCACCACGTCGGCGTTATCGTGACTTCGAGTATCCTCTTTTGTCGCCATCGGTCTTTCAATTGGTAGGTCCGCGGTGCGCCCCCGCTGACGTTAATCTCCGAACCCAAGCCGGGGGTTAGAAAGCCGCAACTCATACGGCCCCTATGACCTTTAGCGCCGAGGCACCTGGACATACGTCACAGGCCCCCGGCCATTGGCCAGAGGATTCCGATGCCGCTGTCGGGCGGCACCAACCGATGAGTTGCGGGGTTTCTACGCCCCAGGCAGCGCGTACTGCCTACGGGGGTTATAAGCGGCCCGGCAAAGTGACGCTAGCTGCGTCGCTTGGACCATGCCGAATTTTCAGTGCGGAGTTCGCTTTGAAGTCTATGAAGGCGGGATCGGCCAATACCCAACCCTTCAGATCTTCGACACTGTGAAAATTGATCCCCTCAAAATTCTTTGGCGGCCGCATCATTGCGGCGATTCGAGAGCGTTGCCATAGGCATCGTCTCAGTCGTCCGCTTTGTTTTTTTGCTTGTTGGGCGGCTTCCCAACACCGATTCCCGACAGGTCGATGCGAATTCCCGCGCGATTTGGATCAGAGTCCGGCGCCTTTTGGTCGACGGGAGGCTTCGGCGGCCGTTCACGCGGAGCGCTCTCATCGGTGCGCGGCGGCGTGGCTGCGGTTGGCCCGGGATCGGGCGCCGAGAACACGGCGACGTCCTCGAACGTCCCGGTCCGCCACGCGATGATGGCGTCCTCGAACGCATTGTCATTTTCGACACCATACCATTTCACGACGATGCGATAGACCTTCGCGAACAACGCCGTGCCGATGCGGATGTTCTTGCAAGGATCGACCAGATCGGCGGTGATCTGCGACGCGTCGGTCACGCCGACGCCGGCCGGATATTGCGTGATGCCGACGCGCACGACGGCCTGCCCGACATAGCGGCGCACGAGCTCAAGCGCCTCGTCGGGCGATTTCGTCGGCGGCACGAGCACCACGCGGCCGCCGGCGCGCACCGTGATGGCGAGCGGATTTTCCGACCCGGCCGTGGCGATGAATTTCTCGACGATCGCGGACTTGAGACTGGGATCGGCGCATTGTTGAATCAGGGCTGCATCGACCATCACTGTCTCCCTCATCGATTGAACGCCATTACGAGCGGCACGCCGAACAGCCGCGCCCAGGCTTCGGCGCTGGCACGTTGAATCCCAATGATGGACGTGCCGGCAGTCCACCATCCGTTGCCGGTGGCGACGATCGTGTCGGGCGCATGCAGCATCGACTGCAGCACCGGCCAGACCAGAAGTTGCTCGTAACAAATCAGCGGTGCGATCCGCCGGTCTTGCGACGTCACGATCGGATTGGCGAAGAGATGCGCCCGCGCGCCGCCGCCCTCGCCGATCCACGACAGCCATGGCTGCCACATCGATACCGGCACGGGCATTCGTTCTCGATAGAGGACACGCGCCTGTCCTGCGGCAATCTCGACCAGGACATTGTCGTAGCCCTGCCGATCAACCACGGCCGCGCCGGCGATCACGACCACGCGCGTCGTCCGCAAAGCATCCATCCAAACTTGCGAGACAGTCGGGGTCCACAACCCAAGCGCGCTCTCCGGCAAGACGACGACGCGGGCGCCCGCCTCTCCCGCGCGATGCACATGCGCCAGCAATGCGCGATGCTGATCGAGATCGGTTGCACGGCCGAGCGATGCGCTCATCGCGGTATCGACACCGCGCCAGCCATCGGGTACGGACGGCGGCGTCCACTCTGCGGCGGACCAGAGCCACGCGCCTGCGAGCGCGAGCGCCGCGATCGGCCACAGCCTGGTGGTAAGCGCCAGCATGCCGGTTGCGGCCGCGGCCAGGCCGAGCCAGCCCCATTCCGGAAACAGCACGCCGGCGGCGGTCAGCGGATGCGCCCAGCCGACGATCCCGAGCGGCAGGACACCCATCAGGAGGCTGGCCAGCGCAAATCGCCCGGCCCGCGCCCATCCCTGCCGAGGCGACCACAGCAGACCGTGGACGGTGACGAAGATGGCTGAGGCTGCGATCCAAAGCGCCCCGCCCCACACGACGCCCGACCCATAGAAAGTCATCACCCCCTGCGGCAGGCCACGGGAGGCGGCCAGGAAGTATGCGGCCGAGACCGTGATTGCGACCATGCGCGTCGGCGCGGCCGCCCAGAGCGCGGGGAAGGCTAAGGCGAGGGGAAGCGCGAGGGTGACGCCGCTCCATGCGAACGTCCCAGTCGCGGCCGCGAGGGCGATCAGGGCGCTTGCACGCAGCCCGTCACGGATCGAACGTGGCGACCGGCCGGGCGAGCCCGAGGAGCCCCGCGTCGGGGAGCGGCCCGAAGTAGCGTGAGTCATATGAGCCTGCGTAATCGGAGTGGAGATAGAAGTGTCCGGGCGGGACGATGCCGCCCGCATAGGCGGCGAGTGCCCTGCCCTCGGCGTCGGCCAAGCGGACGCGGGAATGGGCAAGCGGGTGACCGTCGATCGTCACGGATCGGCCGACGTCGACGTGCGCGCCGGGCATGGCGGCGACCGTCTTGATGAGCGGCCCGGCGCCGCCCGGGCAGCGCCCGGCGCGTAGGTAGCCCCGGGCGAGCCCGAGCGTCAGGCCGGAGCCTTCCGGCATACAGATAAAGACGACGTCGCCAACCTCGATCGGCCCGACCGGCCGCTCGATGCGCCAGAGACCAAGCGGGTAGCTCGGCGTCGCGTTCAAGCGAAAGCCGCCGACCCAGCCGAGGCCCGCGATGCCAGCGAGCGCGACTGCGCCAAGTCCCAGCGCTGAGATGAGGGCCCGCGATCTCATTTCATGGTCATCCCGCGGCTCTGGGCTTGACGTTGATCCTGGCGCTCGACCTGACGTTGGCTTTCGATCTTGCTGGCCGCTTCAGCCGCCTGTTTCTGCTGCGCGGCGAGCTGCTGCGCAGCGCGCAGCATGGGCCATGCGGCCGCGAGCGCGGGTCGTTCGCTCTCGCGCAGGCCGGCGGCCGCAGCGTCGAAGGCTGCGCCCTTCGGCTCCTTCGCGCGATTGGACAGAAACGCGTCGTCGCCAAAGCGCTTAGCCACGGCTTTGTTGAACCCCTCGATTTCCGCCGCCACCATCTTGTTGGAGAGCGCGAAGGCGAGTGCGTTAGGCAGATCGTTGCGGTCGATGGCGTCACGAACACGCTCCAGAACCAGCGTTGCGGCCGGCGAGAGCGCCGGCACGTCGACGGTGACGCGCAGCCGCAGCGCGCGCTCCTCGGTTTCGTGTTTGCGCATCGCCTCCGCGCGCAGCCGCGCATAGCGCTCGATCTCGCGGCCGAGCGCGGCGACATTGGCCTCGGCCTCGCGCCGCTCCTTGGCGGCCGCCTTGCCTGCCAGCATGCCCGTGTCACCGCGCAGAGCGCCGAAGGTGGCCGGCGCCGTCGCAAGCCGCTCGAGCGTCGCCTTGCGTATTGCAGGATCGTGCAACACGGCATCGAAGTTCATGGCCTTGAATGTCACTTCCGGGTTCGCGAACACGAGCGCGAAGCGGCTGGACACTTCCTGCCATTGCTTCCTGCAAGCCGGGTCGGCGAGGACCTTGTCCTCGACCGACGCGGCGACGGATTTCGGCCATGTGGTGACACCGGGCAGCATGGACGCGGCCTCCTTCTTCCGGCTGGTGGACGGAACATGACGGGAGTCGAAAAGGCCGAGACGGGCGCCAACGGCCCGCAGGCGCGCGGCCAGATCGTCGAGCCGCTGCTTCTGGCGCCGCGCCCAGCGCAAGCGGTCGGACACGAGGGTTCGGGCGACGCGCATGACATGCAGGCCACGGTTGGCGGCGAAGCGAAGGGCGTCGCGGTAGAGGCCGCCACGCTCGTAATCGAGCGTGGTCTCCTTGGCGTTGCGCTGGGACAGGATGGGGATCAGGCCGCCGGCTTTGCCGAACGAGCGGCGTCCATAATAGAGCACAACATCCTCACGGTGTCGGGTCAGCGCCACATAGGCGAGGTGCCGGTCGAGTGACAGGCTCGCCAGCACCTTCACACGATCGACGGTCGCGCCCTGCGCCTTGTGAATCGTGGTGGCGTAGCCGTGGTCGACATTACGATAGAAGCGCTGGTCGACGTCGACGCGCCGGCGGTGACTGCCCTCCCCGGCCTCGGCTGTGAACCGGCCCGCCGCCGCCTCGACGACGCGTCCGATCATGCCGTTCTTGACGCCGAGCGAGGTCTCGTTGCGCAGGAACACGATCTGGTCCCCGGCGGCGAACCGGCGCTCTCCCTCCTCGGTGCGGAAGGCGTGACCTGCGCCGACCAGTCCCCGCGATACGAGCCTTTCGCGGGCCAGGTCATTGAGCGCGCGCACGTCGCGGCGCAGATGCGCCAGGATCAAGGTCGACTTCGCCGGATCGTAGTCGCGGCTCCAATCGTCGATCAGCGCGGTGACCGCCTGCGCCTTCAACTCCGCGCTCATGACATGCCCGTGATGACGATAGGCTGCGAGCGCCTTCCCCACTCGGCCGCGCGCGAGATCGAGCGAGGCGTCACGCATCCATTGGGTGTTCTGGCGATAGATCGTCTCGAGCTCGGCATAGCCGATGCGCTCGACCAGGGCGCGGAAGGCGGCGCCCGCTTCGATCGGCTGGAGCTGCTCGGCGTCGCCGACCAGGACCAGCTTGGCGCCCGAGCGCGACACCGCCTCGACGAAGGTCGCCATCTGCCGCGAGGCGACCATGCCCGCCTCGTCGAGGACGAAGACCGTGCGGTTGTCGAGGATCGACCGGCCCTTGCTCCAGGCAAGCTCCCACGACGCCAATGTCCGCGACGCGATCCCCGCTTCCTTCTCCAGACCCTCGGCCGCCTTGCCCGCCAATGTGCCACCGACAACGCGATAGCCGGCGGCTTCCCACACCTCGCGCGCGGCCCGCATCATGGTGGTCTTGCCGGCGCCGGCGCGCCCGACCACGGCGGCGGCGCGCCCTGCCGCAGTCACATGCTCGATGGCCGATCGCTGCTCAGCCGAGAGCATGGTGTGATGATCGAGAACCGCGTTGCGGATCTGATCGCGCACGCCGAACGTGTCCGCGCCGGCGAGCCCGATCGCGCGCCTGGCCATCTCGGATTCGATGCGGATCAGCTCGCGCGTGGTGTAGCGCGCCGGCGTTCTCGCGCCTGTCGCGAAGTCGATGCCTTCATTCTCGAGGCGGACCGCATCAGGGCTTTGCAGGATGCGCGCCAAGAGCATTCCGAACGCGGCGGGATCGCCGACATAGCGATGCAGCACCTTGGCGACGTCGCGTTCGTCGAACACGCTCTTCTCGCGCGATACGATGTCCAGGATGATCTCCGGGCGGCGCAGCACGCGTTCGGCCGACACCTGCCGCTGCTCCTCGAACAACCGCAGGCGATCGAGGTTTGGTCCGCGTCCCTGCCGCTTCGCCTTGCGCTCGATCGCCTTCGCGGCGACTCCGACATGGGTCGTCGGCACGATGTCGATCCCACGCTCCGCGTAGGATCGGCCATCCACCCGCACGTCGAGCCCGGCGAGCGCGAGATGATGGTTCTGCAAGTCGATCCAACCCTGGCGAACCGCCAGAAACTCATTCTTGTCGCCAGCCCAGAGCTTGTAGACGATCTTGCCCGCCCGGTTGCGCAGCGGCGCTCCGTCCGCCCCCAATACGGCCACGCGCTTCGGCCCGAATCCGTCCTCCGTCAACGCGCGCAGGCATGTCATCAGATGCGCGTGCGGATTGCCGGGATCGTCGTGATAGACCCAGTCCGCCACGATCCCTGCGGGCAGGATGTGCTCGGCCACGAACTGGCGCATGAGCGCAATGTTCTGCGCGGTCGTCAGCTCGATCGGCAGCGCGATGATGTACTCTTTGGAGAGCTGCGCATCCGCCCGCTTCTCAAAGGCCTCGATCTTGTTCCAGAACGCCTCGGATGCCTGCGCGACGGAGCGGTCCGCCACCATCGCCCGCGCCCATTGCGGCGCGTCGGCCGGCAGCAGGAATTCTTCATGCACCATGCCGCGCTTGGCGGTGTAGTCGACCGTGCGTCCCTCGGCTTCGAAGGTCATCTTCGCGCAATGGCGATAAGCAGCCGAAAGCACGGCGCTGCGGCCATCGGCGCGGCTGATGATCTGCGGCGTGAAATGCGTGATGGCCAAGATGGCGGTCCTGCGCGAGTGACGACACGGTCGCTCCGAAGAGACCGGCGTCGTCCTTCCGCCTGAGCAGAACTACGTCGCGTCAGCGACGTATTACTGCGCCCTTGGAGCCGACCCTTCGGATCGGCGGGATGATCCCTCAAAGCGTCGGCTTCGCCGACCTGTCGTTTCCGACGGGGTGCGCTTCGCGCATCCCCGGTCAATTCTCCTTCGCGCGTACCGCGCGCCAGAAGGAGGATCACCAACCGGAATGAAAAAGCCGTCGCGACAGATCAGAGAAGAAATCGCCCGGTTGCAGGACCAGCTCAAGGCGGCCGAGACGCGCGAAGCCGAGCGGATCGGCCGGGTGGCCCTGAGGGCCGGACTCGGCGATCTGGAGATCGACGAGGCGGACCTGCTGACCGCCTTCGAGGAGGTGAAGGCGCGATTTCGCAAGGCCGGCGCCGGGCCGAAGCCCGCGCGCGGGTCGGGTTCGCCCGAGCCGCCTGGCGCGGGCGCGGGCGCGTCTTCGGAAGCTTGACCGCATGGCTCGGGCGCAGACAACGGCGGATCGGAAGAAGGACACGCGCGAGAAGATCCAGCTCGGCGGCCTGATCGTGAAGGCCGGGCTGCGCTACGAGAAGCGCGCCCTCCTGCTCGGGATGCTGATCGACGCCGCGCAGCGGATACGCGCGAGCGACGCCGAGCGCGAGCGGCTCGCGGCGATCGGCACGAAGGCGTTCAGCGATGAGCCCGAGTAAGGTCGTGCTGACCGTCGTGCCGGCGGCGCTGATGATCGGCGCGATGATCGCGCTGCGCGGTCATGAGCAATGGCTGGCGAGCTTCGCAAAGACGCCGCAGGCGGCGCTGTTGCTGGGGCGGACCGGCATCGCCCTGCCCTATCTCGGCGCGGCCGGCATCGGCGTCATCATCCTGTTCGCGTGCGCCGGCGCGCGCGCAGTGCGATCAGCCGGCTGGGGCGTCCTCATCGGCGCGACGGCCGTCGTCGGCTTCGCCGCCTGGTCGGAGGGAAGCCGCCTGTTGGCGTTGGCCGGCCGAGTCCGCGACGGATCGGTTCTTGCCTATGCGGATCCTGCCATGCTGACGGGATCGCTCGCCGCGATTGCTTGCGGATTGTTCGCCCTGCGCGTGGCGCTTGTCGGCAATGCCGCCTTCGCCGCGGCGGCGCCGCGGCGCGTGTCAGGACAACGCGCGATCCATGGCGACGCGCAATGGATGAGCGTCGGCGACGCGGGACGACTGTTTCCGCAAAGCGGCGGCATCGTCATCGGCGAACGCTATCGCGTCGACAAGGACTCTGTCGCCGATCGCGCATTCCGCGCCGGCGACCCGGAGAGCTGGGGCGCGGGCGGCCGCGCGCCGCTTCTGTGCTTCGATGCGTCCTGGGGCTCGACCCACGGCATCGTCTTCGCCGGCTCCGGCGGCTACAAGACGACGTCGGTGACGATCCCGTCGGCGCTCAAATGGGGCGGCGGCCTGGTCGCGCTCGATCCGTCCAACGAGGTCGCGCCGATGGTGATCGACCATCGCAAGCGCGCCGGCCGCACCGTCTTCGTGCTCGATCCGAAGACGCCCGAGACCGGATTCAACGCGCTCGACTGGATCGGCCGGTTCGGCGGCACCAAGGAAGAAGACATCGCCTCGGTCGCGTCGTGGATCATGACCGACGTGGCGCGCACGCATTCGGTGCGCGACGATTTCTTCAGGGCGTCGGCGCTGCAATTGCTGACCGCGCTGATCGCCGATGTCTGCCTGTCGGGTCATACGGAAAAGAAGGATCAGCACCTGCGAAAGGTGCGGGCAAACCTGTCCGAGCCCGAGCCGAAGCTGCGTGAACGCTTGCAGGCCATCTACGACCATTCGGGGTCGGACTTCGTGAAGGAGAATGTCGCCTCGTTCGTGAACATGACGCCCGAGACCTTCAGCGGCGTGTACGCGAATGCGGTCAAGGAAACGCACTGGCTGTCCTACGAGAACTACGCGGCGCTGGTGTCGGGCGGCAGCTTCTCGACCGACGAGCTGGCGGCCGGCACGATGGACGTCTTCATAAACCTCGATCTCAAGACGCTGGAGAACCATCCCGGCCTGGCGCGCCTGATCATCGGCTCGCTGATGAACGCGATCTACAATCGCGCCGGCGAGGTCGCCGGCCGCACGCTCTTCCTGCTCGATGAGGTCGCCCGCCTCGGCTTCCTGCGTGTCCTCGAGACCGCGCGCGATGCCGGACGCAAATATGGCATCACGCTTCTGATGCTGTTCCAGTCGATCGGCCAGATGCGCGAAGTCTATGGCGGCCGCGACGCGGCATCGAAGTGGTTCGAGTCGGCGTCCTGGATGTCGTTCAGCGCGATCAATGACCCCGAGACTGCGGAATACATCTCGCGCCGCTGCGGCGACACGACGGTCGAAGTCACTCAGATCAGCCGCAGCTCGCAGGCTTCCGGATCGTCTCGAACGCGCTCTCGGCTGCTGTCGCGACGGCCGCTGATCTTGCCGCACGAGATCACTCAGATGCGCGGCGACGAACAGATCGTGTTCACGGCCGGCAACCCACCGCTGCGGTGCGGCCGCGCGATCTATTTCCGGCGCAAGGACATGACGGCCTGCGTCGCCAGCAACAGGTTTGCGCCCGCGAGCGGGCGGCGATCGGCATAGTGGCACAGCGAGAGAATCGACAGATAAGGAGGGCACGGACGTGATCGGACGGGAGGAAAGGCGCAGGCGAGAATCGGCGGATCTGGCAGAGGGCCGACGGCGTATGCCGCCAGTGCGCGCATCGTGACCGTCGGCAGACGGCTCGCGATCGTGGCGCTGGTCATCGCCGGCGTCGTCATGTGGGCACTCCATCGTCAGGATGGCAGCCCGTCCACGGCATTGACATCGCGCGCCGTGGCGACGTCAGAACAGACGCTCGTCGTCACGTTCTCGATCTGCGGTATCGGGCGGCGAACCGATTGCGTTGTCGACGGCGATACGTTCTGGTTTCGCGGCGCGAAAATCCGCATCGCCGACATCGACGCGCCCGAGCTGAGTCCGCCACGCTGCCAGCGCGAGGCGGACCTCGGCGAGGCGGCGAAGCGGCGGTTGCACACATTGCTCAATGCGGGACCGTTCACGCTCGCCGCCGGCGCCCGCGACCAGGACCAGTACGGCCGCAAGCTCCGCACCGTGTCCCGCGGCGGACGTTCGATCGGCGACATGCTGATTGCCGAGGGTCTCGCTAGGCGGTGGAACGGTCCCCGACAGAGCTGGTGTGAATGAAAACGCCGGAGGCCCGGGGCTTGCCTTGAACGGGGTCAATCGTGCATCGGCGCGGCGGCTTGGCGAAGCCGACGCAATCCAGGAGCCGGAGTGGCGGCGGCAGCTCCGTCATGCCTCGGGGAAGTTGGCGCGCAGATATTCATTTGCGTCCTGCGCCGTGGGAAACGTCGCCAGTTGCTGGGGCGCTTCGTCGGGCCGCTGTGGCTGGCGGACCACTTTGACCTCATCAGTGTCAAGAAAGATGGTCGGGCGCTCGCGGAACTTCAACCAATCCGCTTGCTTCGCTTCGGCCAACGCACAGGCCGCATCGTAATTGTCTGCGATGCCGAGATGGGTCGAGCGATCCCATGCCCCCGCCATTCAGGCAGCGGACCTCGATGCGACCATCCGGCAAGGTGATGCCGTACGGACGATCCCACCATTGATCGAGCTGCGCCTTGCTGCGAGCTTCGTTCGGGGTCGCGTCGAAGGCCTTGGGTATTTTCGGGTCGAGCGGAATCCGGTTTGGCATTGCATCCTCTGATCAGGCTGAGATTGCCAGATAGCAAGCCGAATTGGGAGAGGATCGTTGTCGCGATGAAGGCA
>JBMOOQ010000009.1:0-97209 GCA_049324435.1 Pseudomonadota bacterium | reverse complement strand
CAACACCTCAATCTGACGCAGCAACACAACAATCTGCTCCGCACCGAACCGCTTCTTTGGCATGACCAAGCTCCTTTCCAGGACCATTCTCTCTCAAAAATTGGTCCAAGAAACCCAGGTCAGGTCATGTCGCTCACCATTACGACCTCGACGGACGTCTCTATTCGCTCTTCCTCGACGCCGACCGCCAATACAGCTGCGCCTATTTTGAAAGTCCGGATCAGACGCTCGACGATGCTCAGCTGGCCAAAAAGCGGCATCTTGCGGCCAAGCTCCTGATCGCAAACGGCCACCGCGTGCTCGATATCGGGTCGGGTTGGGGCGGACTTGGTCTCTATCTTGCGGAGCATTGCGGCGCAAAGGTCACCGGTGTGACGTTATCTCAGGAGCAGCTCAAGCTGGCCCAGGGCCGTGCCGCCGAGGCCGGCCTCGCCGGCTCGGTCGAGTTCCGGCTGCAGGACTATCGCGATATCAGCGAGCGCTTCGACCGTATCGTCTCGGTGGGCATGTTCGAGCATGTCGGCATCGGACATTACCGCACCTTTTTCGACCAGTGCGCCAGGCTTCTATCCGACGACGGTGTGATGGTCCTGCATTCGATCGGACGGTCTGAAGGACCCAACGCGACCAATCCGTGGATCGACAAATATATCTTCCCTGGCGGCTATATCCCGGCCCTGTCCGAGGTCCTGCCTGCCATTGAACGTGCCGGCCTGATCGTTTCGGATATTGAAATCCTGCGCCTGCACTACGCCGAGACGCTGAAGGCCTGGCGCGCGCGGTTCATGGCGCGCGCCGAGGAGGCCCGGCGGCTCTATGATGACCGTTTCGTCCGCATGTGGGAGTTTTACCTCGCCGCGTCGGAAATGGCATTCCGGCATCAGGGCATGATGGTGTTCCAGATCCAGCTGGCGAAGCGCGTCGACTCGGTCCCGATCACCCGCGACTATCTCAAGCGCGAGGAAGACCGGTTGCGGGCGCGCGAGCGCAAAAGTCCGCCGCCGCTACGAATGGCCGGTGAATAAGTTTTCTGCCGCTGCCGAATTGCCCGCATTCCGTCAAGAAGAAATCGGACGCTGACCGCATTCCAGCGTGCGATGGCGTGAGTTATGGGGACATTCGCGTTTGCCGCTGACGTTGCCGGATCGCGGTGGTAGATCAGTCCGGTCGGGGTTCGCGCAATCTCGGAGGTGATGCGTAAATCGTTGTGAGTTCGCGTGCCGCGTTTTGGCGACCTAAGAAACTGATTTGAAAACAACCCTCTCGTTGGACCGATGGCATCGCAGGACTCGACCGCGCGCAAGCTCGCTGCGGATCATCAAACGCCGCATTACCGGGTCGCCCCGCACAATATCGAGGCGGAGCAGGCCCTTCTTGGCGCCATCCTCGTCAATAACGAGGCCTTTTATCGCGTCTCCGACTTTCTCGAAGCGCGACACTTCTACGAGCCGATCCACCAGAAAATCTACGAATTGTCGTCGCAGCTCGTGCGCGCCGGCAAGGTGGCAAGCCCGGTCACGCTGAAGACATTTCTTCCTGCCGACGCCGATATCGGCGGGCTGACCGTCAGCCAGTATCTCGCCCGTCTCGCTGCCGAAGCGACCACGGTCATCAACGCTCAGGATTACGGCCGCACAATCTACGACCTGTCGGTGCGCCGCGCCCTCATCGTGATCGGTGAGGACATGGTCAACGAGGCCTACGACGCGCCAGTCGATTTCGAGCCGTCAAAACAGATCGAGGAGGCCGAGCGCAGGCTCTATGAGGTCGCCGAAAGTGGCCGCTACGAAGGCGGCTTCCAGCCCTTCGCACAGGCGCTCACCACCGCCGTCGACATGGCGGCGAAGGCCTATCAGCGCGACGGGAAGCTGTCCGGCATCGCGACCGGCCTGCACGATCTCGACGCCAAGATGGGCGGCCTGCAGCATTCCGACCTGATCATTGTCGCGGGCCGACCCGGCATGGGCAAGACCGCGCTTGCCACCAACATTGCGTACAACGTCGCCAAAGCCTGGCAGGGCGAAGTGCGGCCGGACGGCCACATCACCACCGTCAATGGCGGCATCGTCGGCTTCTTCTCGCTCGAAATGTCGGCCGAGCAGCTCGCCACCCGCATCATCGCCGAGCGCACCGGCATTCCGTCGAGCACGATCCGCCGTGGTGGCATCAGCGAGCAGGATTTCGAACTGATCCGCGATGTCTCGCTCGAATTGCAGAACATGAAGTTTTTCGTCGATGAGACCGGTGGCCTCTCGATCGCCCAACTCGCCGCTCGCGCGCGCAGGCTGAAGCGCCAGCGCGGGCTCGACCTTCTCGTCATCGACTATATCCAGCTGCTGCAGGGCTCCAGCCGCAAATCGCAGGACAACCGCGTCCAGGAAATCACCGAAATCACCACCAGTCTCAAGGCGCTGGCCAAGGAGCTCAGCGTTCCGATCATCGCCCTGTCGCAGCTGTCGCGTCAGGTCGAAAGCCGCGACGACAAGCGCCCGCAGCTCTCGGATCTCCGCGAATCCGGATCGATCGAACAGGACGCCGACGTCGTGCTGTTCGTGTATCGCGAGGAATATTACCTGCAGAGCAAGGAGCCGCGGCCTGGCACCGAAGAACATGCCAAGTGGATGGTCGAAATGGCCGCGATGCACGGCAAGGCCGAGGTGATCATCGGCAAACAGCGTCACGGCCCCACCGGCACCGTCCAGTTGCAGTTCGACGGCAGTGTCACCCGCTTCAGCGATCTCGCGCCAGAAGACCGGCTGCCGGAGCGGATTCCGTGATTGCCTTAGTTTTGCTTTCGGGACCGTGCTGGCTTATCAACGCCAGTTGATCCCTCAAATTGCGGCTGAGTGCCAAGATGCTGTCACCTGCGCCCGCGTCCGCCATGTCCGGCCCGGCCCTCACCGCGGGACCGCCCACCGACGAGGCCGGCGGCATCCTGACCATCGATCTGTCGGCGCTCGAAGCGAACTACAGGACATTGCGCAGCACGGCGACGCCAGCCGAATGCGCCGCAGTGGTGAAAGCGGACGGCTACGGGCTTGGCCTGGAGCCCGTTGCGAAACACCTTGCGGACATCGGTTGCGCTGTTTTCTTTGTGGCCGATTTGTCAGAGGGCAAGCGGCTCCGCACGGTCGCCCGGCATGCGGCGATCTACATCCTCAACGGCCTGCCCCAGGGCACCGCACAGGTCTTCGCCGATCACAAGCTGCGGCCAGTGATCGGATCGACCGCCGAACTTGCCGAATGGGATGCGTTCACGCGCACCGCCAACTGGGACGGCGGCTTCGCGTTGCATGTCGATACCGGCATGAACCGGCTCGGCGTATCGGTCGAGGAAGCTGCCGCCATTGCGTCGCGTCTCAATACCGAGAACCACGGCCTTCAGTTGATCATGACCCATTTCGTGGCGGCACAATTCGCCGAAAGCCAGCGCAATCAGGAACAGATCCTGGCGTTCCGCGATATCCGCGCGCTGTTCCGCGGCGTGCCGGCCTCGATTGCAAACTCCTCCGGCATCTTTCTCGGACCGTCGGCGCATCTCGACCTGGTCCGGCCCGGCGCGGCGCTTTACGGCATCAATCCGACGCCGGGCAAGCCCAACCCGATGAAGCCCGTTGTCGATCTGAAAGTGCGGATCGTGAAGCTGCGCGACATCGCCTTCGGCGAAACCGTCGGCTACGACGCGACCTGGACCGCGCGGCGTCCCTCGCGCATCGCCATCGTGAGTATGGGCTATGCCGATGGTTTCCCGCGCTCCCAGGGCGGCAGCGACCAGAAGCCCGGCGGCTCGTTGCTCGTGAATGGCAAGCCCTGCCCGATTGTCGGCCGCATCTCGATGGACCTGATCGCGCTCGATGTCACCGACTTGCCGGCCGGCAGCGTCAAGCGCGGCGACTTCGCCACCGTGATAGGCGAAATCCGCGATGCCGATACTGTCGGCGACATGCTCGGCACCATCGGTTACGAGGTGCTCACCAGCCTCGGACGGCGCTACGCGCGGATTTATAAAGGCGGGTGACACGCATTCGGATTGACTTCTCATTCGCTCTGGCGGCTCGATAGCCGGATGAGTCGCAAGTCCCTCTCCTTTGTCTGCCAGAATTGCGGCGCGGCCTATTCGCGCTGGCAGGGCAAGTGCGAGTCCTGCGGCGAGTGGAATACGCTGGCCGAGGAAATGGCAGAAGCGCCTGTCGGAAAAACCGGCGGCGCAAAGCTTCCCGGGCGTGGACGGGCCTTCACCTTGCAATCGCTCGCGGGCGTTACCGACGACGCGCCGAGGCTTGCAACCGCACTCAGCGAATTCGACCGCGTCACCGGCGGCGGCCTCGTGCGCGGATCGGTGCTGCTGCTCGGCGGCGATCCCGGCATCGGCAAGTCGACACTATTGGTGCAGGTCGCGGCGGCGCTTGCCCGAAGGAAGCAGCGCTGCGTCTATATTTCGGGCGAAGAGGCGGTGGCTCAGGTCCGGTTGCGTGCCGAACGGCTTGCGCTCGCCGATGCGCCGGTCGAACTCGCCTCCGAAACCTCGGTCGAGGACATCATCGCCACGCTCTCGCAAGGCGAATTGCCGCGTCTTGTCGTTATCGACTCGATCCAGACCATGTGGACCAACAGCGTGGAATCCGCGCCCGGCACCGTCACGCAGGTCCGCGCATCCGCGCAGATGCTGATCCGCTTTGCGAAGCGAACCGGCGCCTGCGTGATCCTCGTCGGTCACGTCACCAAGGATGGGCAGATTGCAGGCCCTCGCGTGGTCGAGCACATGGTCGATGCTGTGATGTCGTTCGAGGGCGAAGGCTCGCATCAGTTCCGTATCCTGCGCGCGGTGAAGAACCGCTTCGGCCCCACCGACGAGATCGGCGTGTTCGAAATGACCGGGCTCGGCCTGCGCGAAGTGACGAATCCGTCCGAGCTGTTTCTGTCCGAGCGCGATCTCGGTTCGCCCGGCACCGCAGTGTTCGCAGGGATCGAGGGCACGCGCCCTGTGCTGGTCGAAATCCAGGCCCTGGTCGCGCCGACCTCGCTCGGCACGCCGCGCCGCGCCGTGGTCGGCTGGGATCCGAGCCGCCTCTCCATGGTGATTGCCGTTCTCGAAGCGCATTGCGGCGTGCGGCTCGGCACCCATGATGTCTATCTGAATGTCGCCGGTGGCCTTCGCATCAACGAGCCAGCCGCCGATCTCGCCGCCGCGGCCGCACTGGTGTCGTCGCTCGCGGGCGCGCCTTTGCCTGCAGATGCGGTCTATTTCGGCGAAGTGTCGCTGTCCGGCGCGCTGCGTCCGGTGGCCCAGGCGCCGGCGCGGCTGAAGGAAGCGGCCAAGCTCGGCTTCCAACGCGCCTTTCTGCCCGATCCCGGCCGCGCCGATCCGCCATCCGATGCCGGGCTGACACTCAGCCCGCACGGCAACCTTGCCTCGCTGGTCGCCGACATTGCCGCGCGCGGCAACCCGAAGCGGATGCGCCGCGAAGCGTGACGCAAACCAATCCTATCTGATCGATCCGCGCGCGGTCTGCGCCAGAGCGATTGCATGGCGACGGCCGCTTGGCGGCAGCTCCGGCTGGAACAGCCTGCTTTCCAGCGTGCCCGCCCGCGCCACCGCATCGATCGCGTAATGCACCGCGAGATGCGAACCGCCAACCAGCGAAACCGCGATGATGGCCGCATAAACGGTTCGAAGCGTCATGACCCCGCCCTTGAGACTTTGTTAACCATAAGTCCCGGGCGGCGCTTTGCCCAGCGGCATTTGCAGGCAGCGCCGCCTGCGCCACCCGCGGCAGACAGGTTTCCGTTATTTCCTCGGGTCGCTGACGCGGCCTGCGAACAGGATCGCGCCCGTCGCGTCGTCCGCGATCAGGAACATGAACGGCCGGTCGACGGCGAAGCGCTCCGGCTGATGACCGGGTGCCATGGTGCGGGTGGTGACGACGACCGCGGTTGCCGCCGCGGTCTCGGTCCCCTCCTCCGCAACCTCGATCACCGCGCGATGCGCGATCTGATCGATGGCCGATTGCGCTTGCTCGCGCGGCAGACCGGTCAGACCGGACAGGTCCGACACTGCCGGATCGAATACCTTGTTCATGCCGAGCGCCTTGAACGGCGGGATCAGCTGCGCCGCAAACTCGAACTTGAACTTTGGAAGGGACAACGCAACCGTCCGCTGCGGCGTGGCACGCAGCGCCTGAAGCAGCGCATCGAGTTTCGCCCCGTCGAAGCCGGCGATGACCTTGCCGATCCCGTCAATGTCGTCCGGCCGTATCACGATCATCGACAGCCCGTCGCGCGCATAAGGCAGCCGGATCGCCTGGTAGCCGTCGCCCTTGTCGATCGCGAACGCCGCGCTCTGCGCCATGGTCGGGACCTCGGCTTTTTCGGCTGCGGTCAGATGAAAATCGCGGTCGCGCGTTGCCGTCTTTGCGAAGGCGTGGGCCCAGGGCGCCTTGAAATAGATGGCATTGAGCAGGACATGCGAGTCCTGCGGATTGAGCCGGTCGATGATTGTTGGGATCTTGCCCTCTGTCTTGTCCTTCACCCAGTTGTTGACCGCCGCAAGATCGGCGCCGGCGACGATCTCCGCGCCGTAATGCTTGCCAATCCGGTCACGAAAATCTTTGGCGACGGTTGCAGATGGATTGACCAGCATCAGCGCGTTGGCGATGCGCAGCGTGACATCGGACGTCCGCGCGTCGGTCACGCAGAGCGCGCCGTCGCGATTGGCGTCGTGTGGGCATGGTGCGTCCTTATCCGCCGGTGCGGGCGCTTCGCAGAGGCGTCCAGCCGGCTTGAAGCCGTTCGGGCAGGACGACTCGCCCGAAGCAAGCAGGGCCGCAAGCGTCTTCGCGTTGGCGGCATCGATCTGTTCGCCCGACAGCGTATGCCGCAGCACATTCCGCATCTCCGTTTCGGTCTCGCCACGGGCGCCTGCGAGTACCATCGCCATGGCTGTGCCGATCGAGAACGGTGAGAGCACGACATTGCCGGGCGCGGCTGCCAGCGCCTGGAACAGCTCTTGGCCGGACCGGTTGTAGGCCTGGGTGAGCGCCCGTCCGTCGTCTTGCGCCGCAGCCGGCAAGACTGAGAGCGCCAGCGCGAGTGCCGGAAATGCCGCCATCCGGCGCGTGCCAAAACCCATCATCTTCCCTCCGCCCGGTCCCGGGGACCGCTCCATTGTGACGAAACCGGACCGGCCGCGAAACCCGCCCGCAACCCGCCAGAGACACCCGCCCTCGTCTATGTCGCGCGGCAGCACGCTGTGGTTCATGACAGAATCGGGGCAGAAAGACGGGTGACGGAGCCGAGGCGGGCGGCTATACAGGCGCGCCCGTCCCGCCCGCACGAAACCCGCGCAACCATGCCGATCACGCTGCTCGACATCATCTTATTGTCCGTGATGCTGATCTCCGGGCTGCTCGCCATGATTCGCGGCTTCATGCGCGAAATCCTGTCGATTGCGGCCTGGATCGCCGCGGCGGTCGCGACTCTCTATTTCTACAAGCGGCTGATGCCGCTCGCGGAAAGCTATTTCAACAACCAGTATGTCGCCGCGGGTGCCGTGATCGGCGGCCTGTTTCTGGGCACCCTGCTGATTGTCTCGATCATTACGGTCCGGATTTCGGACATGATCCTCGACAGCCGAATCGGGGCGCTCGACCGGACCCTCGGATTTCTGTTCGGGCTCGGCCGCGGACTGATCATCGTGGTCGTGGCCTACCTGTTTTTCGACTGGCTGGTGCCGCAGAAATCGCAGCCGACCTGGGTTACCGGTGCAAAATCCCGCGTTGTGCTGGCCGGTACGGGGGATTGGCTGAAGTCGATGTTGCCGGATGACCCCGAAAGCACCATCTTGAAACGGCTGAAGCGTCCCAAGGACGGCGAAGGCGAGGAGCCGGCGGCCGGGCAGCAGAAGTCCGACTCCACCCTCCCCGGCTCGTCCCGGAATTCCGGCGAAGGCTATGCCCGCACCGACCGCTCGGATATGCGCCAGCTGATTGAAACGAGGGCCGCGACCGCGCGCTAGCGGGAGTCCGGGGGATTGAAGGGTTTTGGACCGCGCGATGACAGCCTCTCCCGACAAGAACAGCTCCGATTCCGACCGCTCTCTCGATCTCGACCTGAATGCCGACCGCCTGCGCGAGGAATGCGGGGTATTCGGCATTTTCGGCCATCCCGACGCCGCGGCCATCACCGCACTTGGGCTGCATGCGCTCCAGCATCGCGGTCAGGAAGCGGCCGGCATCGTCTCGTTCGACGGGCGCCGGTTCCACTCCGAGCGGCGGCTTGGACTGGTCGGCGACCATTTCTCCAAGCGGGACGTCATCGACCGGCTGCCGGGCATGTCCGCTGTGGGTCACGTGCGCTATTCCACCACCGGCGAGACCTTGCTGCGCAACGTCCAGCCGCTGTTCGCCGAGCTCGACCCGTTCGGGCTTGCCATCGGCCATAACGGCAATCTGACCAACGGCCTGACCCTGCGGCGCGAACTCGTCCGCGAGGGCGCGATCATGCAGTCGACCACCGACACCGAGGTGATCCTTCATCTGGTGGCGCGCTCGCGCAAGCCGCGTTTCGTCGATCGCTTTATCGATGGCCTGCGTGCGCTGGAAGGCGCTTATTCGTTTGTTGGGCTCACCAACAAGAAGCTGGTCGGCGCCCGCGACCCGCTCGGCATTCGCCCGCTGGTGATGGGCACCCTCGACGGCTGTCCGATCCTCGCCTCCGAGACCTGCGCTCTCGACATCATCGGCGCCAAATATGTGCGCGACATCGAGAACGGCGAAGTCATCGTGTTCGACGACAAGGGCGCGTTCTCGCACAAGCCCTTCCCGCCGACGCCGCCGCGTCCCTGCATCTTCGAATATATCTACTTCGCCCGCCCTGACTCCATCATCGGCGGCCGCCCGGTCTACGAAGTCCGCAAGGTGATGGGCGCCCAGCTCGCACGCGAGGCGCCGGCCGATGCCGACGTGATCGTGCCGGTCCCCGATTCCGGCGTCCCGGCCGCGCTCGGATACGCGCAGCAATCCGGCATCCCGTTCGATCTCGGCATCATCCGCAATCACTATGTCGGCCGCACCTTCATCGAGCCCACCCAGCAGATCCGCCAGCTCGGCGTCCGCCTGAAGCACAACGCCAACCGCGCCGTGGTCGCAGGAAAGCGCATTGTGCTGGTCGACGATTCCATCGTGCGCGGAACGACCTCGACCAAGATCGTGCAGATGATGCGCGATGCCGGCGCGAAGGAGGTGCATTTCCGCATCGCCTCGCCGCCGATCACCCATCCCGACTATTACGGCATCGACACGCCCGATCGCGACAAGCTGCTTGCCGCGACCCACACGCTGGAGGAAATGCGCGCCTTCATCGGTGCGGATTCGCTGGCCTTCCTCTCGGTCGACGGCATCTACCGTTCGATGGGCTACGAGAGCCGCGATCCGCAGCGCCCGCAATTCACCGACCATTGCTTTACCGGCGAATATCCGACCCCGCTGACGGATATCACGGCGACCGCACATGCGCCGCGGCAATTGTCATTGCTGGCCGAAGCCAGTTGAACCGGCGTCCCGCACGAATTCGTGAAGCGGGACATGCCGGCCGTGCGGACACTACACGGGCGCAGCTTCTGCGGACGGGCTTACATGCCGCATCCATTGCGGTAATGTTCCTGGCCCGGTGCCCTGCCGGCCCGTCCTGCCCCCTCGCGAGCCAGACCATGCCAGGTCATATCGTCCCATGAGTGAGGAACGCCGCCCCGTCGTGCTGGTCGTCGAAGACGAGCCGCTGCTGCGCGAGATGATCGCCTTCGAGTTCGAATTGTCGGGCTTCGAAGTGTTCGATGCCGGCAGCGCCGAGGAAGCCTTGCAGCGGCTGTCGCAGATGCCGTCGCTCGATCTTCTCTTCACCGACATCCGCCTGCCTGGGATGGATGGCTGGTCGCTCGCGACCGAGGTGCGCGCGCGCCATGCCGATGCGCCTGTGATTTACGCCAGCGGCAATGCGGAGCGCCAGGAATTGCTTCCGCGCAGCGAGTTTGTCGAGAAGCCCTATCGTCCGGAACAGATTTTCAGGATCGCCGCCGGGCTGGGCGTCGATCTGCCGGGCGGCGTGCCGTGAAGGCGCGGGTCGTGTCATGCTCTATATCCCGCCAGCATTCCGTGAGACCGACCCGGCCATTCTGCACGCCGCAATCCGCCGGATCGGCTTTTGCAGCCTGACCACGGCCGGAGCGGACGGACCTTTGGTCAGCCATGTGCCGGTGTTTCTCGACACCGCCATCGGACCGCTCGGCCAATTGCGCTGCCATATTGCGCGGGCCAATCCGCAATGGCGCGACAGCGACCTGACCAAACCCGCGCTGGCGGTGTTCATGGGGCCCGACGCTTATGTCTCGCCGTCCTGGTATCCGTCGAAGGCCGAGCACGGCAAGGCGGTGCCGACCTGGAACTATGTTGCGATCTGCGCACGCGGCCGGATCGAGATCATCTCGGAGCGCGACGCGCTGCTCGCCCATGTCGCCGAATTGTCGGACCGCCACGAAGCCATGTTTCCGGAGCCGTGGCAGGTGTCCGACGCGCCCGGCGACTATATGGAGAAGCAGCTGCGCGCCATTGTCGGGTTCCGCTTCACCATCGAGGCGCTTGAAGGCAAGCTGAAACTCAGCCAGAACCGCTCCGAGGCCGACCGCAATTCGGTTGCCGCGGCCTTGTCCGCCTCACCCGATCCGCAGGCGCGTGACGTCGGCGCCCTGATGGACGCGCTGCACAAGCGGTAACGTCTCCGCCATCGACCCGACCTGCCCGTTTCTCAAGCCAGGCTTCAGTCCACAATGTCTCCTTCCCTCACCGGCCGTCTCGCTCTCGTCACCGGCGCCTCGCGCGGTATCGGCCACGCCACGGCGCTCGCGCTCGCCAAAGCCGGCGCGCATGTGATCGCGGTCGCGCGCACGGTCGGCGGTCTGGAAGAACTCGACGATGAAATCACGAAGGCCGGCGGCACCGCGACGCTCGTGCCGCTCGACCTGAAGGACTATGACGGCATCGCGCGCCTCGGCGGCGCGCTGTTCGACCGGTACAAGAAGCTCGACATTCTGGTCGGCAATGCCGGTATCCTCGGACCGCTGTCGCCGCTGTCCCATGTCGAGCCGAAAGCCTGGGACGAGGTGATGGCGGTCAACGTCACCGCCAACTGGCACCTGATCCGCTGCATGGAGCCTCTGCTGCTCAAGAGTGATGCCGGCCGCGCGGTGTTTCTGTCGTCCGGCGTGTCGTGGCTCGCCCGTGCCTACTGGGGACCTTATGCAGTGTCGAAGGCCGCACTTAACACCATGGTGCAGACCTGGGCCGCCGAGACCGCGAAGACCAACCTGCGCGTCAACCTGTTCACGCCCGGCCCGATCCGCACCCGCATGCGCGCGCAAGCGATGCCGGGCGAAGACCCGATGACACTCGAAACGCCGGAACAGGTCGCGGGCAAGATCGTCGAGATGTGCCTGCCCTCGGTCACCGAGAGCGGCAAGGTCTATGCCTATCCGGTGAAGCGGATGCTGACCTTCCGCACGCCGGATTGAGTTTCTCTCGTCTTGCCGGATCTCTTGTTGTCGCTCACACCGGCTCGAATTTGGCCTTGGCCAGCAGCTCTGCATTCCGCGTGACATATGTCGCGGCATAGGCTGCGAATTGCTTCGGCGTCTCGACCACCGGTTCGATCCCGAGCTGAGACAGACGGCCTTCCGCATCGAGTTGCTTCACGGCGTTGTTGGCCATCTGATTGATCGTTGAAACAAGCGCGGCCGGCATGTCCTTGGGCCCCCACAATCCGTACCACGAGGCATGATCGAAGCCGGCCAGTCCGCTTTCGGCAATTGTCGGAATATCAGGCGCAAGGCGTGTGCGTTCGGCCGAGGTTACTGCGAGACCTTTGACCTTTTTGTCGCGCGCCATCGGCAACAGCGCCAGAACCGGATCGATCAGCAGCTGGATATGGCCGCCGGCGACATCGTTCAGCGCGGGCGCGGTGCCGCGATACGCGACGATTTGCGTATCGAGTCCCGCAGCCTGGTTGAATGCAAGCGTCGCCAGATGGCCCGGTGCACCGAGATTGGCCGTGCCGAACGTCCACTGTCCCGGCTCTTTCCGGATCGCAGCGATCAGTTCGGAAACATTCGCCGGCGTGCGATTTGGTGCCATGACCAGCAGCATCGGGGCCGCACCGACGCGGGCGATCGACGTGAAGTCCGACAGCGGATCGTATGGCGCATTCTTCAGAACATGACGCGCCATCATATGTGTCGCCGCCGAAAACAGCATGGTGTAGCCGTCGGCCGCGGCGGTCTTCACGGCATTGCCGCCGATTGTCGCGTTACCACCTGCACGGTTGTCGATGACGAAGGTCGCGCCGGTCTGCTGCGCGATCTTTTCGGCAAGCAGACGGGCATAGACATCGACCCCGCCGCCGGCTGCGAAAGGCACGATGATCCGGATCGGCCGGTTCGGAAACGTCGCGCCCTGTGCCAGCGCGGCGGGGCCAACGCCCGCAGCCCCGGCCAGTGCCGCGGTCGCGCAGAGGAAATTGCGGCGTGAAAGCATGCTGTCCTCCCTTAAAGAATGTGGCGATCATTAAAGATCGGATGACACAGCGCCCATGAGCGCTGTGCCGTCCAATTTCATCCGGCGCTCTTCCCCGGCGCCTTCGTGTTCTCTCAGGCCGCCTTGGCGGTCAGCAGACCCGCCGAGCGCAATGCCTCGGCGATCTCGATCTCGGCCCCCGGTTCGAGCGGCAGAAGCGGCGAGCGAACGGTGGCATGGTCGAGAATGCCACGCGCCACCAGGCCATGCTTCAGTGCGACGGTTCCCTCCATATGCGATCCGCGATGATAGACGGTCCGGGTCACCGGGAGGAGCTGATCGTGAATGGCACGCGCGCGCTTGTAATCCTTGGCCTTGCCCGCCGCGATCATTTCGATCAACGGCTCCGGCGTGAGGCAGCCATAGCCAACCAGCGCTCCATCGACGTCGAACATCGTGTGCAGCAGATATTCGTCATGGCAGGTGAGGATCTGGAGGTCCGGCCGCTCCTTGCGGATCACCGGAATCTCGGTATCCCAGCGCCGCATGTTGCGCACGCCGTTCTTCATCGCAAACACTCCCGGCTGCGCAGCGATATCGAGCTGGGTTTCCAGATTGTAGGTCGCCTTGGTCGCGTCCGGGTACTGGAACAGGATCAGCGGCAGGCCGCTTTCTTCATAGATGGCGCGATAGCGATCCTGCGGCGCACCCTTCTGATACCCGAACCGCAGCCAGCCATGCGACGGATAGACGAGACCGGCCTGCGCACCGGCCTTGACCGCGCGCTTGGCTTCGGCCGCGGCGACCTTGGTGCCTTCCAGCGTAATGCCGGCGATCACCGGAACACGTCCGTTGGTTGACTGGATAAAGCTTTCGATCACGGCAGCCTGCTCGTCGGGGGTCAGGAAGGTGCCCTCGCCGGCATGACCGAGCACGGTGAGCCCCTTCACCTCCTTGAAGCTGCCGAGCCAGGCGCCGAGCCGCTTGATGGCGGCGTGATCGACGGCGCCGTCTCGGGTGAACGGAGTGACGGGTGCGGGGACGAGGCCTCTCAAATCGAGCGATTGCATAGCATTTCCTCCGGTGTCGAATGGGGGGCGCCGTTGCGGTGGGGCCGCCTCGCCGCCGTTCGGGCGTTCCAGGAGGACGCTATGCCCGGTCACGGTATTTCAGAAGACGCAATTCCCTTCTTTCAGTTATACTAGTTTTGTATTTCTGGAATGGTCACCATGGACCCGGCATCCTGGAAGATTTTCATCGACGCGGCCGAATTCGGCAGTCTCAGCAAGGTCGCGACGACACACGGCACCAGTCAGCCGCAGATCAGCCGCATCATCGGCGAGTTGGAACAGCAATGCGGCGGACGGCTGTTCCGCCGAACCGGCCGCGGCGTTCAGCTCACGGAATTCGGCCAACGTATTGCCCCGCGCATTCGCGCCTGGATCGCCGCAACGCAGGAACTGGAGAACGACATTCGCACCGCGGCGGGCACGCCGATCGGCAATGTCCGGATCGGAAGCCTGCCCTCGACCGCCTATCCGCTGCTCACCACCGTGTTCGCGCGGCTGAAGCAGCATTATCCGCTGGTGCAGATATCCGTGCGCGAGGGCCAGGGCGCGCAACTCGAAACCTGGCTGGAGGACGGCAGCGTCGATCTTGCGATCCTGTTTCGGATGAGCCCGGTGCCGCGCGGCGGCGATGTGTATTTGTTTGAGGCGCCGACCCATCTCGTCAGTGCGGCCGGCGATCCGCTGACGGCGAAGCCGACGGTGGAGTTTGCGGCGCTGGACAATCTGCCGCTTGTCCAGTTTTGCCGGCCGAGTGCATGGCGCAACCATATCGAACAGATTGCGCTTGAGCAGCGGGTCTCGCTCAATGTCGTGCTGGAAGCTGACTCACTTAGCATGCAGACCAACATTGTCGCTCGCGGCGGAACTTATGCGCTTCTCGGGCCGCTTGCCGTCGCGGCGGCATCGCGAATGCTTCGGCTGCAATCATCGCGGCTCGTCGCACCGACCGTGAACCGCTATGTGGCGCTGGCGATGTCTCCGCGCGGAAAGACGACGCTCGCTTGCCGCACCGTGTTGCAGATTATCAAGGAGGTGGCGGTAACGAGTGCAGCAAGACGACCCCGCTAGAACTGTAGGCCGCCCTGCCGGTTCGCTTTCACCCCGAAAGCCGATCACTGCGAGCCAGAGCTATTTCGCCTTTTGAATCTTCGTCACCGTCAGCTGGCCGTTGATCTTATCGACGTCGAACTTTATCCGATCGCCCGCCTTGACCTGCTTGAGCATGGCCGGATCCTGGGCACGGAAAACCATCGTCATGGCGTCCATGTCGAATTTCTTCAGCGGTGCGTGCTTGATTGTAATTTTCCCCGCCCCCTCGTCGACCTTGGTAACCTGGCCGTCGACCAGAGCCTGCGCCCATGCGGACTGAGACAGACCCGCGGCGAGAGCGAGTGAAAGGACAAGGGCCATCGTGAACTTCTTCATGCTGGTTCTCCTCAGTTCAATCATTTGACGACGACAGTGCCGATCATGCCGGCCTCGCGATGGCCCGGGATGAGGCAGCCAAATTCAAACGTCCCCGGCTTTGTAAATCGCCACACAATTTCTCCTGACGATTTTGGTGCCAGACGCTTCGCATTCGGGTCATCGTGTTCCATCTCCGGATTCTTTTTCATTTCTTCGGCGTGCTTGACATTCTCTTCGGTGGTCGCGAGCACAAACTCATGGTCGAGCTCTCCGCTATTGCGCAACATGAACTTGATCTGCTCGCCGCGTTTCACCTCAATTCGCGCGGGAATGAACAGCATCTTTCCGTCGCTCTCGCGCATTGTGACTTGGACAATCCGCGCCGGTTTCTTGGCGTTTCCTGGCTCTCCAGCTGAGAACATGCCATGGCCATGGTTGTGGCCATGGTTGTGGCCGTGGCCCGGAGTACCGGGCCCGGCCAGGGCGGCGCTTCCAACGGCGAAGGCTAGGGTGAATGTCGAGATCATCAAAGGTCGGCACATCATGCTTCATCTCCTCTATGCGCTGAAACTTTTGCTGGTGGTGTCAGTGATTGCCATGGCCACCCCCTCGGCTGCCCGGCTTGACCACCCGAAGGTCGGACTTCTCCTTTGAAATAGCTCCATCGGTCCGCACAGCCGGCGGGACGCTTTGCACGGCATAGGCAACCGTGCCGGCAGGATGCTTGTACCAGCCGGGATCCTTGTAATCGTTGCGCGCTAGCCCCTCTCGGACCTTCACCACGGTAAACATGCCGCCCATCTCGACCGGGCCGAATTGAGCGAATCCTGTCATCATCGGCAGCGTATTGTCGGGCATCGGCATTTCCATCTCTCCCATCTCCGCCATGCCGGCGGAGCCCATCGCCATATAGTCCGGCGCGAGCCGACGCACCGGTTTGACGAGATCACGCTGTTGTACGCCGATGAAATTGCGCAGGTCGTGCCCCATTGCGTTCATGGTGTGGTGCGACTTGTGACAATGCAGCGCCCAGTCGCCCGGCTCATCGGCGACGAATTCGTAGGCGCGCATTGCACCGACCGGAATGTCGATTGTGACTTCAGGCCAGCGCGCCTCCGGCCGTACCCATCCGCCATCAGTGCAGGTCACCTCGAAATCATAGCCGTGCATGTGAATCGGATGATTGGTCATAGTCAGATTACCAACTCTGACGCGCACGCGGTCGCCCTTGCGCACGACGAGCGGGTCGATGCCGGGGAAGACGCGTGTGTTGAAGGTCCAGATGTTGAAATTCGTCATCTCGGAGACCCTCGGCATGTAGCTTCCCGGTTCAATGTCGTAGGCACTGAGCAGAAACACGAAGTCGCGGTCGACCCGCATGAATTTCGGATCGCGCGGATGCACGACGAAGAAGCCCATCATCCCCATGGCCATTTGGACCATTTCGTCGGCGTGCGGGTGGTACATGAACGTTCCACTCTTGCGCATCACGAATTCATAGACAAAGGTCTGGCCAGGCTTGATATGTGGCTGAGTCAGCCCGCCAACGCCGTCCATGCCGTTCGGCAGCAGCATGCCGTGCCAGTGAATGGTCGTGTGCTCTGGGAGTTTGTTTGTGACGAAGATGCGGACCTTGTCACCCTCAACCGCCTCGATCGTGGGCCCCGGCGACTGGCCGTTATACCCCCACAGATTGCCTTTCATGCCGGGCGCGAATTCGCGCACCACCGGCTCGGCGACGAGATGGAATTCTTTCCAGTCGCCTTTCATTCGCCACGGCAGCGTCCAGCCATTGAGCGTTGCTACCGGCTGATAATCCGGCCCGCTCGCCGGCACTAGTGGCGGCTGCGTCGTATTGGTTTCGGTGGTCGGCGCCTCCGGAATATTGGCCGCCTGAACACGCCCGCTGACGGCGCTTGCGCTGGCGAGCACCGCCGCCGAAGTACCAAGAAATCGTCGTCTGGTAAGCACAATAACACTCCCTTGTTCTAGTGCCCCGCCGCACCGCCGTCCGAAGGTGTGGCTGCAGCTATTGTCTCGGCGGCGCTCCCGCCACCTAACCCACCGCCAGTCACCGCGGTCTGCAGATCGACAGTGGCGAGCCAGAAATCTCTCTGGGCCTCGATCGCCTGATTGTTGATGGCGAGCCGTTGCCGCGCCTCGGTGAGAAGTCCGAACACATCGATCAGCATCGCGTTGTATCGGAGCTGCGTCTCGTCCGAGATAATTTTGCGTAAGGGAATTACCTCGTCGCGATAGTGGCGCGCGATATCATAGGCGCTGCGATAGCGCTTGTAGGCTTCACGCGCTTCGGAACGAGCGTTCACGGCTTTCTCGGTCAACCGATTGACGGCCTGCTTGTAGGTTTCTTCCGCCATGCGCACCCGCGTTTCGCCGAAGTCGAAGATCGGAACCTGAAGCTCCAACTCATAACCGCGCACTCGGAACTTTTCGCCGGTTTCCTTGTCCTGAATTGTCTTCCCGATACCGACAAGGTCGAGAAGATTGATAAACCGAGACGCTTGGGTCAGCCCGTAAGTCTTGGCGAGCACGGTCAGTTCAATGCGCGATGACTGCACATCGAGTCGCCGGGCGATGGCCTCAACCTCGATCTCAGGCAGTTCGTAGGGCCGGCGCGGCAATGGCGGCAGTGCGCCCGGAAGCACAAATGACAGATTGCGCCCCCACAACCCCATCGAGCGCACCAGCCGCTCGCGCTCGACAACCATGCGCTGGCGTGCCATGCCGAGCTGTGCGGTAATCTCCGCATAGAATGACTGCTCGCGGGCCTGGTCGATTTTGTTCATCGCGCCCGTTTCGCCAAGGCGGCGCGACAGCTTGGCCGCCGTTTCGGCCGCGCTTTTTGACTGATCGAGATAGGCGGCGAGCTGGCGAGCGGCGACCGCACGGTAATAATTTCGCCGCGTCTCGGCGGCCAGTCGCAGCGTAGCCTCCGCCGCGCGAAGCTTTGCCTGTTCGAACCGGTCCGCTGCGATTGAGGTCCGGGCCGGAAGCGTGAGCAAAGCGAGGATATTGCCGACGATCCGCCGTTCGATTTCGAGTTCGAATCGATTCCAGAGCCGCCCAACCGATACGGCCGGTGCCGGCGGCAGGCTCGCGCTTATCATCTCCGCTTCAGCAATGCCGAGAGCGTTGTAGGCCGCTTGCAGGCCGCGATTGTTCAGAAGTGCGATCTGCACGGCCGCGTCGGCGGTCAGCGGCTTGCGCAACAATTCGTCGACCCGAGACTGAATTTGCGCAGCCTGTTCGGGCGTCGCAATTACTGCCACATCCTTTTTCAGGTCGTTCGCTGCAATCGATGCAACGAAAGCGATGCCGCTATCTTGAGATAGGGTGTTGCAGCCGGAGAGCAGTGCGCCGGCCACCAGCAAAGAGACCGCTGCCTTGTGCTGCGATGAAAGAAAACTACCGGGCTGTTTCATCGCACGCACTCATTGCTGTTGCGGCGTGACGCGTTGATTCTGCTCCCGCCAGTTTGCGGGAGAGACGGGACGCTGGCTGAGATACGAGCCGAGCGCATACTGGTATCGGACCGGCGCGACTCGAACCGATGGATCAGCGGGATCGGGGCCCGCAATCGGATAGGAATAGGGCTTGCAAGCTGCGAGCAGCAGCACAAGACCGATCAGCAAAAATTTCATTGTTCCACCCCAAAAGGAACGGCCAAAGCCGGCAGAACAGGCCCAGCGGATCTGGCCAACGTGATTGATGAGGGCCCGCGGCACGGACAGCGTTCCCGCTGCCGGATCGGCGAGCCGTGCTCACGCGACGTCGCACCGCGCGCCTCACAGGAACGCGTGCACAGTCATCCTGATGTGGGAGTTATCGGGGTGGAGGGTCGTCAGATTTGCGCGAGACGAGCGCGAGCGACGTCACGGTCGAAGTAACAAACCCGCCATTTCGCGAGGCGTTCGGAAGCGCAGCCGTTGTGAAAATCAAGGCGATCGAGGCGCACCATGCGGCACAGCAATTATTCAGCACAACACCATCTTCGCCCGGCGACGCAAAACCAGCGGCTAAGGCGCCAGCATCGCCGCCATGATCGTGCTCCATCTTGTGATCATGGACTTTTGCTATGCCCATATGATGGTTGTGAATGGCCCCGTGAGCTCCTTCGCCCTTGGCATGCGCGTGCTTAGGCAAGCTGCTCCCCGCAAGGGCGAGCGAACCTGCGATCAGCACGATCAGCGTCCTTCTGAAAAAGAGTCGCATGCATTTATAAGTATGCATAAGTCTGAAGGAAGCGCCAGATGAAAATCTGACGGCCCGCTGGGCGGTGCAATCCCTAACGACTGCTCGGTTTTCGGGAATGGCACTTAGCTCTTACCAGCCGCATACGGATTTTTCTTCTCGCGCAGCGTGATGCGGATCGGCGTGCCGGGCAGATCGAAGCTCTCGCGCAGCGCATTGGTGAGATAGCGCAGATACTGCTCGGGGACCGCGTCGGCGCGCGTGCAGAAGATCACGAAGCTCGGCGGCCGCGCCTTGGTTTGGGTGATGTAGTTGAGCTTGAGGCGGCGGCCCGACACCGCGGGCGGCGGATGCGCCGCAATCGTTTCCTCGAACCAGCGATTGAGTTCGGCAGTCGCAACGCGCTTGTTCCAGACCGCATGCGCATCGAGCACCGCGCGCATCAGCCGGTCGAGCCCTTCCCCGCTCTGTCCCGACAGCGCGACTACGGCTGCGCCCTTCACCTGCGGCAGCCAGTGATCGACCTCGCCCCGCAGCTTGCCGGCCGAGCCCCGCGCATCGCCCTTCAGGTCCCACTTGTTCATGCCGACGACAAGCGCGCGGCCTTCGCGCTCGACGAGATCGGCAATCCGCAGATCCTGCTCCTCGAACGGATGCGCGGCATCCATCAGCACGATCACCACATCGGCGAAGCGGATCGCTTCGAGCGCGTCGGACACCGCGAGCTTCTCGACCTTCTCCTCGATGCGCGACTTGCGCCGCATGCCGGCGGTGTCGTGAAAAAGAAAGTTATGCCCCTGCCAGACGAGCGGCACAGATATGGTGTCGCGGGTGATGCCGGCCTCGGGTCCGGTGAGGAGGCGCTCCTCGCCGAGCAGCCGGTTGACCAGCGTGGACTTGCCGGCATTCGGGCGGCCGACCACCGCAACCCGGATCGGCCGGGCGGGCTGCGCATCGGTTTCGGGCTCCTCTTCGTCTGACTCGTCAGAAGATCGGCGAGCATCGAAGGCGCTCTGCAGCGCATCGTAAAGATCGGCCAGCCCTTCGCCGTGTTCGGCGGACACAGGCACCGGTTCGCCGAGGCCGAGCGCATAGGCTTCCATCGCGCCGGCCGCGCCGGCTTTGCCTTCGCTCTTGTTGGCGACGAGGATTGTGGGCTTGCCGGATTTCCGCACGAGATCGGCAAAGCCTTGATCCGCCGGCAATAATCCGGCGCGCGCATCGACGACGAACAGAATGGCGTCGGCTTGCGCGATCGCGGCCTTGGTTTGCGCCAGCATGCGGCCGGCCAGGCTTTGCGGCGCGGCCTCTTCCAGGCCCGCGGTATCGACCAGGGTGAAGGTCAAATCGCCAAGCTTTGCAAGACCTTCGCGCCGGTCGCGGGTGACGCCCGGCTGATCGTCGACCAGCGCGATCCGCTTGCCGACCAGGCGGTTGAACAGCGTCGACTTGCCGACATTGGGACGGCCGACAATGACGACTTTGGGAATCATGGGCCGATCTTAGCGGCGCACGCGGCGGCGCGCGCGTTTTGATTCAGCGGGTGAAGGTGCCGGCCGCAGGCGGCGCGGGCCACGCGCCGGCGGCCGGTGCCTGCTGCTGTTGTTGCTGGGCCTGCGGCGCCGGCCACGCCCCCGACGACGCCGGCTGGGCCTGCCGTGGCGCGGATTGCGATGCGCGCGGTGCGGGTTCTGCATCGGGCTCCGGCTCAGGCGCCGGCGCGGGACGCGGCCGGGCGACCTTCTTCGGCCGCGGTTTCGGCTTATCCTGCGCTTGCTGTTCGCCTTGCTGCTGGTCCTGCGCCGGCGCAAGTGCCGGATCCTGCGCCGCCTGCTGGGCCGGATTGCCGCGGATCAGTTCCGGCGGAATGCCCTGCGTTACGCCCGGCACACCTTCCGGAAACAATTCGCGCCGCTCGCCGGGCAGTTTCTTCTTGCCATCCGGGAACCAGGTCGCCGGGTCGAGGTCGAAATTGCCATTGGCGCACCCGGACAGGCCGAGAGCGGCGCATAGCGCGGCCATGACCAATGTCGATCGGCTCGCCTTCGCCATATCCTCACCCCTTCGCAAGGCCGGCCAGGAGCAAGATCGCCTCGATACGGGCGCGCATCTGGGCGGGACTTTCAGCATCGGACGCGATCAGGTCCGACCAGCGCTGCAGCGCCGCCTTGTCGCCGGCGCGGAAAGCCGAAAGTGCCAGCAACTCCCGCGCGGTATGGCGGAATGGGCGTCCTGTGGCCGAAACCGGCTCCAGCCGCTTTTGCATATCGGCCAGCGGCGCCGTGTCAACTTGGAGCAGGCCTGCCCGGATCGCAGCAAGATCGCGGAAACGCTGATCAAAACTCGCGTCGGCGGCAATCGCGTCGAATTGCGTGACGGCGGCAGCGCGATCGCGCGGGATCGCGGCTTCGGCTTCGCGCAGGCGGGCGAGGACGCGATAGCCGCGATTGCCCTCGGCTGCGATCCTGGCAAATTCCTTTTCGGCCTCCGCAAGCTTGCCGGCCTCGGCCAGCGCCGCGGCTGCTTCGAATTGTGAGCCGAATTCCGCAGCCCTTTGATTCTGATAGTATTCGAAGCCGCGCCAGCCGGCCACGCCGGCGACGAAAAGCACAACCAGGACCAGGATATAGAGGCCGTACTGGTCCCACAGCCGCTTCAGCCTTTCGCGGCGGACTTCCTCATCGACTTCGTGAAAGATATCAGCCAAACGCTTGTCCCCGGACGGTTCTTCGAGCCCCCTATCCGCCGGCTCGCACAGCGGTGCCGTAACCTAGCGATATGGCGCTGGCAAGGCAAAGCCGCCTTATCCCCTTCATTCATCGTCGTAAAAGCCGCAATCCTCGGCCGCGAGCACCGCTCCTCGGCGGGGCGAGCAGCCATGATCATCCGCGATCCTCGCGCCCGGCCGCGGCTTGCCCGGACCTGCCGCCCGCTCGACCCGGCCGCCGTGAAATGCCGCTCGCGCGCTTTGCGGCCAACGGCTCGTGAGCCTTTTCGGGGGACCACCTTCATTGCTGCGCCAGACGCTCCAGCACCGCGTGCGCCGCGATGACGCGGGCCGGCGCCGGGATGGATCTGTTCGCCAGCAGCACGATGCCGATCCCCCGCTCCGGCACGAAGGCCGCATAGGCGCTGAAACCCGACGTCGCGCCGGTCTTGTTGAATAGCGTCGGCGCCACAGGTCTGTGCGGCGGATCGATCCTGACCGCGGCATTGGGCTTCATGCTGATGTCGGCAGAATTGCCAGCCACGAGTTGCCTGAGCGCGACCGGAAACGGATATTGCTCCCAGCCAAAGCCCTGCACCATGCCGCCGATCCTGAAATACCCGACCTGTGTGGCCTCCACCGCGCTGCGGACCGGCGGCTCCAGCATGTCGGGCCGCATGTTGGCTTGGACGAAGCGCAGCAATCCCGCCGCATTGCATTTGAGTCCATAGGCCTCCTGATCGAACACCGCCTGCCGCATCCTGACCGGCTTGTTGTCGCGATAGCCCGACGCGTAGTTGCCGATCTGCGCCTGCGGCACGCGGATGAAGCAAGCTGTGACACCGAGCTTCGGCAAGAGCTGATGTTCGATCAGGTCCGAAAAATTGCCGTTCATCGCCGATGCCGTCACGCGCCCGAGCAGGCCGGTGCTCGGATTGGAATAGTCACGCCGCGTACCGGGCATAGCCGCGGGTTTCCACTTCTTGAGGAAGGCCATCATCTGAGCGTCGGTCCTGACTGCATTCGGCAAATGCAGCGGCAATCCGCCCGCGGTGTAAGTGCCGAGATTGAGCAGTGTGACCTTGCCGAGCGCGCTGTCCTGCAGCTCGGGAATATACCTGCCCGGATGATCGTCGAGCGACAGCCTGCCCTGCGCCTGCGCGTAGCCGGCAAGCGTCGCCGTCACCATCTTGCTGATAGAGCCGATCTCGAACAGCGTGTCGGCATTGACCTTCACACCTTCTTCCTTCGAAGCCACACCGTAATAGAAGAAGAAAGACGTCCCGCCGGCGATGACCCCGACCGCCATGCCGGGGACATCGTGCTCCTTCATCATCGGCTGGATGGCGCGATCGACTGCCGCCCGGATCGTATCGGAGGCACACGACGGACCGGCCGCAAGAAGAGCCGACGCAAAGGCGATCGAACGCCAGGCCGCACGCCATCGTATCCTTGCAGATGCACGCCATGCGCCGCCAGCGGGGCGGCTGCCGCTTCTCGCAGTTTTGGGGACGTTTAGCGATTGCTGCAATCGCGGGATCGGATCAGGCCACATGCCTCATGATCCATTGCTGCAGGCTGCGCTCGTCCAGCGCACCGCTCAGGCGATCAACGGTCCGGCCGCCGCGGAACAGCATCAGCGTGGGGATTGCCTGGATGTTGTATTTCTCCGCAGCTGCAGGATTGTTCTGGGTATCGACTTTCAGCAAGCGAACCGTCGGCTCAAGCTGCGCGGCCGCCCGCGCATAGGCCGGCGCCATCATGCGGCACGGTCCGCACCATGGCGCCCAGAAATCGACGACAACCGGAATGTCGTTGTCTTTGATATTTTTTTCGAGCCGCACCGCATCAACATCGACGGGCTTGCCTTCGAATATCGAGCGATGACAGCGGCCGCATTTGGCGGCCTGAGCGGGCTTGTCTGCCGGAATACGATTGACGGCATCGCAATGCGGGCAAACGATATGAATGGCAGCTTCGCTCACGGCTCTGCTCGCTTGCGCCTGTCGCGCTCCGCCTTGCTGTCCTGATCGCGGACCAGCCAATACACCGCCCCGAGCGCCACAATCCCGGCTGCAAGCGCAAACATCTGGTTGGCCGTCGTCGCCGAAAGATCGATGATAATAAACTTTCGCAGGACGGCAAGCATGGCAATCAGCACCACCGTGCGAACCTGAACCACGCTTTGCTCACGCTTGACCATCACCAGAATGGAATGCTTGAACTCCAGGGCGATAATGACCGTGAAGATCATGCCGAACACGGTCTGGAACACGGCTGGATCGGTGGGATCCAAACTTGTCAGCACCAGCGCAAACAGGATTTTGACGGCCAGATGCCAGATCGCCGATGCGATGACCACGATGATCAGGCCGGTCAGAATCAGAACGACGATCTGCTCGAACTTCTCATAGGCCGTTGCGAGCCTCCATTGTTCAGTGCCGATGTTCATCCGCTCGAGAAACTTCATGGCCATCCTCTGTCTGCCGCAATTTCCTCTGGCTGGCGCAACCCGCGGTCATGCCTTTTTCTGACGCGGCACCGGGATATATTCCACACCGCCACCCTGCGCCCGCACAGGCTGCGGGTAAAGCGTCATCAGCTCCAGCACCGCATTCGGCATCTCGGTGCAGACCGGAAGTCCCATATCCCGCGCCTGATCCGGAGTGATCGGATAGTCATGGGTCCAGTATCCGCCGGAAAGCTTTTCGGCGAGCGCTTCGGCCTTGTCGTCGGGCATGGTGCCAGACAGCAACTCCCGCGCCGCGGCCCTGACCTGAGCAATCGCCTTGCGGCCGATATCGGCCAACACCAGTGTCTGATCGTCAATTTCAGCGACCGGCTTTTGCTCGACCACCTTGAGGATCGATGCAGCCGGCGACTGACCAAGTTGCGGATCGATCGGTCCGAGCACGGAATGCCGGCACATCACGATCTCGTCTGCCGCAAGTGCGATCAGCGTACCGCCCGACATCGCATAATGCGGCACGAACACCGTGACCTTGGCCTTGTGCGCCTTGATCGCGCGCGCAATCTGTAACGAAGCGAGCACAAGACCGCCCGGCGTGTGCAAGACGATATCGAGCGGCACGTCGTCGTCGGTCATTTGAACCGCGCGCAGCACCTCTTCCGAATCATTGACATCGATATAGCGCATCAGCGGAAAGCCAAGCAGCCTCATGGTCTCCTGCCGATGGACCAGCAGGATCACCCGCGATTTGCGGTCCCGTTCGATCTGAGCAATCTTGCGGGTGCGCATCGCTTCCAGCATCCGCTGCCGCAGCAGCGGCTGCAGCGCGGTAAACATAAAGAACAGCCAGAAGATATCGGTCACGCTCATCGGCGTCCTACTCCCGCGACCTGCGCCGTCCGTCCGGCGAAAATCCGTAAATGCCCTCGTCGGCATAATACCGGCGATACTTGCCGGGCGAGCGCACCAGCAAGGGCGTCAGCAAAAGTCCTGCGACAAAGCCGCCGATATGCGCCCACCATGCAATGCCGCCGCCGACCGGCGGGCGGATCAGTTCGACCGCGCCCTGCACCAGCTGGATCGCAAACCATAGCGCGACAAAAACCAGTGCCGGAAGCTCAAAGAACAACGGCACGAACAGGATCGGAATCACCACGATGAGATTGGCAAGCGGAAACAGCCGGACAAAGCATCCGATCACACCGGCGATTGCGCCCGAGGCGCCCAGCGCCGGAACCAACGACTCCGCGTTGAAATGTGTGTGCGTGATTGAAGCAGCCACACCGCAAGCCAGATAGAACAACAGATAGCGTACACGGCCGAGCCGGTCTTCCACCGCAGGTCCGAACAGATACAGCATCCACATATTGACGATCAGATGCAGCCATCCGCCATGAAGGAACATGTTGGTCGCGAACGGCAGGTAATCGGCAAATTCCGCCGGAGGCGGAAACCATGACGAAGAAAAGTAGCGCCCCGGAATAAGGGCATAGCGTTCGAGGAACCGTTCCAGCGCAAACGGAGACAGACCCGACTGGTAGACAAAGATCGCGACATTAATGGCGATCAGCCACCAGGTGACAAACGGCGCAGTGCGATAGGGGACGCCGGTCTGAATCGGAAACATCATGCGCACCCGGGATGTCGCCGCCGAGGAGGCATTGCAACGCGGGAGTTCCCCGATCGCATCCGCCACGCTTGCAGGCTCCACCTTACCGCGCAGCGCACCGAACGCGAAAGCACAGCTGCGGAAGAACGCCTACTTTTTCCGCATACCGTACACATGCTCCGGCCCCGGAAAGGCGCGGCTTCGCACTTCGTCGGCATAGCCCTTGATGGCGGCTTCGATGCCGGGGCCGAGATCGCCGTAGCGCTTGACGAATTTCGGCACCCGCGGCGACAGCCCGAGCATGTCCTCCAGCACCAGCACCTGGCCGTCGCAGGCCGGGCTTGCGCCGATGCCGATGGTCGGGATCGGAATCTGCGCGGTGATCTTGCGCGCCAGCGGCTCGGCCACGGCTTCGATCACCACCGAGAACGCGCCGGCCTCCGCCACCGCTTTTGCGTCCTCCTCGATCCGCGCCCAGTCGGCTTCGTCGCGGCCCTGCGCCTTGAACGAGCCGATGGTGTTGATCGCCTGCGGGGTCAGACCAACATGCGCCATCACCGGCACGCCGCGCTCGGCAAGGAAACGGATGGTCTCGGCCATGCGCACGCCGCCTTCCAGCTTGATCGCGCCGCAGGTGGTCTCCTTCAGCACGCGCGCGCAGGAGGCGAAAGCCTGTTCTTTCGACTGCTCATAGGAGCCGAACGGCATGTCGACCACGACCAGCGCCTGCTTGCTTCCGCGCATCACCGCGTGGCCCTGCAGGATCATCATGTCGAGCGTAACGGGTATCGTGGTCTCGAGCCCATGCATGACCATGCCGAGCGAGTCCCCGACAAGGATCACGTCGCAATATTTGTCGACAAGCCGCGCGGTATGCGCGTGATACGACGTCAGCATCACGATCGGATCGCCGCCCTTGCGGGCACGGATGTCCGGCGCGGTCAGGCGCCTGATCTCTTGCTGGACGGACACGGCTGCACACTCCCGGCGGGCCATGTGACGTGGCCCAATACCGGCAGCGAAGTAGCGGATTGGGCGTGAGATGGGAAGAGTACACCTCGGCTCAGGGATGATCGGGACAGGCGCCACACCGGATCGAACGCAAACCATGCCCCATTGTCTCGGGCCGGCCCGGAATGCTGCCCGACGCGAAGGCCGGGTTCACCACCGCACCGGCGCTGACGGCCATTCACCGGTCTGTCGCGGCAGGATTCTTATACGCTTACGCTCTGCAGCCTCGCGGCGGACTTGCGCATCATGCAGATCGTCAATGGCAACAAGGGCGTGCATGTCATGCTCGGGAAGCGCTACCTCTCGGCCTGACCGGCAGCTGGGCTGACATGCAAACGGGCGGACGGGCCGGACGTAAACCAACCGTCAAGCAAGACCACAAATGGTTCTTCAACAGTCTGCGCGGATAATCCGCTCAGGACCGCCGGATCGTTGTCCGCCGCCCGGAATCGGACCATGCAGACCGACACCAATATCGCCGAGGACAAGCGCCTTGCCGCGCTCGCCAAGTATGACGTGCTCGACACGCCCCCGGAAGAGGCGTTCGACCGCATCACGCGGCTGACCACACGCATCTTCAACGTGCCGATGGCGACGGTGACGTTCCTCGACGGTCACCGCCAGTGGTACAAGGCGCGGCAAGGACTTGCGAACACCGAAACCGAAAAGGGCACTTCTTTCTGTAACCTGGCGATACAGCTCAATGAGCCGATGGTGGTGACCGACGCCACAGCGGACCCCCGGCTTAAGGACAACCCTTTCGTCGCAAGCCCGCCCTATATTCGCTTCTATGCAGGGACGCAGCTGCGAACGCCCGACGGCACGGCGATTGGCACGCTGTGCGCCATGGACGTCAAGCCGCGCGCTTTCGGCGACGACGATATCAAAATACTGGCCGATCTTGCCGCGGTGGCGATGAGCGAACTTGAGCTGCGGACGCTGATCCTGCGCGACGGACTGACCGGTGCGCTGGCGCGCCAGGCCTTCCGGCAGGAAGCCGAGCGCGCCTTCGCACTGGCCCGGCGGCACAAGCACCCGCTGAGCTGCATCACCTTCGATCTCGACCACTTCAAGGCGATCAACGACGAGAACGGACACGCGGTCGGCGACCTCGCACTCAAGGCCTGTATCGAGGTTTGCCATCAGGAATTGCGAACGAGCGATCTGGTCGGCCGGATCGGCGGCGAGGAATTCGCAATCGTGCTGCCGCATGTCGACGGTCCGGCCGCGATGGGCGTTGCCGAGAAGCTGCGCGCCGCGATCGCAACGATCTTCATACCGGGCAAGTTCAGCCCGCTGCGTTTCACGGCGAGCTTCGGCGTGTCGTCGATCGACGACAGCGCCCGCGACATCGGCGATCTCCTGCAACGCGCCGATGAAGCGCTTTATGCCTCAAAGGGTGCCGGACGAAATACCTGTTCGCTGTGGAAGGCCGAAAAGCCCGACCTGACCGGAACGTTGCGCCGTGTGTTCAAGGCCGGGCGGATTTCGTTCAACGCGGGTCATTCGACCATCGACTGCACGGTCCGCGGCCTGTCCGATCATGGCGCGAGCCTCGATGTAACCAGCACCGCGGGAATCCCGCAGCGCTTCAAGCTGCAGATCGGGGCGGACAAATTTTCACGCGCCTGCACGGTTGCCCATATGCGAGACCACACCATCCAGGTTCAGTTCGCGTAGGTGAAGCGCGGCGCACCACGCACGCGCGGTTGCGCCAGATCAACCGCCGATGACCGGCACACCGATCAGGGCAAGGTGCAGGTAGAAAACGATTGCGGCATAGACCGCCGTACCGACCACGATCGCGGCCAGATCGGCACGCCATCCGCCATTGCGGATCGCCGGGGCGCCTGAATCGCTGCGCCGCTTCAGTGTGATGCGGTCGAACACCGCCCACGCGAGAAACGATCCGAACAGAATGATCGAGCCGAGGTCGCCGTTGGCAATCAGATGCGCGAAGGCCCATATCTTGACCCCGACGAGCATCGGGTGTTTCAGGGCGCGCTTGATATTTCCCGGGATATAGGCGGCGGCGATGCAGATCATCGCCAGCCAGTTCAGTTGCAGCGCAAGATGGCGGGCCCAGACCGGCGGATCCCAGAGATTGATCCACTCGGTCGCGCGGTAGCGCGCAAAGCCATAGGCGATGAGCGCAATTCCGATTGCGGATATCACTGAGAATGCGATCTTGTACGGCGCTTCGCCGATCCGCGCAATCAGCCGGGCGCGCGCCTCGCGCCGCGTCACGAACACATGCGGCGCGAAAAATACAATCAGTCCGAGAACGAGCGTGCTAAGACCCATGACATCCACCGTGCTGTCTTGAGCGATTCCAGTTAAGGCAAGCGGCGCGCCGCTGGCAAGTCCGCTCCGTTGCTCCCGGGCGCATGCCCGGGTGCGGTGTAGTTGTATAATGCGTCGGCGAGACGAGACCTGAGACCTGCATATGACCGCAACACCTGACACCCGATGCATCGTCGAGCCCGCGCGAGACGTTCCGGTCTTCGGCGAATACGATATCGTGGTGATCGGCGGCGGGCCGGCCGGTCTCGCGGCGGCCGCGGCGGGCGCCGGGTTTGGCCGGAATGTCCTGCTGATCGAGCGCTACGGCTTCCTCGGCGGTATGGGGACCGCGGCCGGGGTCACCAATTTCTGCGGCCTGCATGCCAATGTCCATGGCGACATCCGGCAGGTCGTGCATGGCGTCGCCGACGACCTGCTCGGCCGCATCGCATCGCTCGGCGGGCTCAACGAACCGCATCTGATTTTCGGCAAGACCAAGGCGCAGGCCTATGACACGGCGGCGTACAAAATCGCCGCCGACGACCTGCTGACGTCACGCGGCGCAGGCATTCTCTTCCATGCTTATGCCGCCGGCGTCGTGATGGACGGCGAGCGCATCGACGCGCTGATGATCGAGACGAAATCCGGCCGCCGCGCGGTGCGCGCCGGTATTTTCATCGATTGCTCGGGCGATGCGGATGTCGCCGCCTTTGCCGGCGCGCCGTTCGATATCGGCGGCGATCAGGGGATGCTGTTTCCGACCATGATGTTCCGGCTGAACGGCGTCGATCCGCAGGCCGCCGGCGAAGCCTGGCGCACCATCCCGGTCCTGATGAGCCAGGCCGAGGCCCGCGGCATGCGGTTTCCCCGCAAGGGCGCAATCGTGCGGCCGCAAAAGCACGCGATCGAGTGGCGCGTGAACGTGACCCAGCTCGCAACCGCGAATGGCCGTGCCCTTGACGGCACCGACGCCGAACAACTCAGCCGCGGTGAGGTCGAGGGCCGCAAACAGGCGCTGGCTTTTTTTGAATTCCTCAAAGCCGAGGCGCCGGGATTCGAGAAGTCCTATATCGTCGATCTTCCGCCTCAGCTCGGCATCCGCGAAACCCGCCGCATTCGCGGGGCCTACGGTCTCACCCGCGAGGACGTGCTGTCCTGCGCGAACTTTGACGACACCATCGGCGTCAACGGATGGCCGATCGAAGCTCATGTCGCAGGCGATGTGGTCTGGGAATGGCCGGACATCCCGCATGTCCGCGGCTATAATCAGCTTCCCTACCGGATGTTGCTTCCCGAGGGCGTGAACAACCTTCTTGTTGCAGGGCGTTGCGCCTCGATGACACATGAAGGCCAATCGGCGGCACGGGTATCGGGGGCCTGTTTCGTGATGGGCGAGGCCGCGGCGGCGGGCGCTCATCTTGCCCTTGCACATCGCGTTCCGCCGTCAGACATTGATATAAAGACTCTGCAAATGACGCTCGAAGCCAACGGCGTCTTTCTGGGGAAGGACCAATGAGGACGATCGCAGCATTGATCATCGCGGCGCTTGCCGCAGCGGCGCCCGCGCAGGCGCAGGACTGGCCGCCCAAGACCGTCCGCATCATCGTGCCGTTCGGCCCGGGTTCCACCCCCGATATCGTCGCGCGGCTGATCGGCGAGCAGTTGTAGGCAAAATATCCGAACTCCGCCTTCGTGATCGAGAACAAGACCGGCGCGAGCGGCAATACCGGCACCGACGCGGTCGCCAAGGCCGCGCCCGACGGCTCGACCATCGGGGTATCGATCGGCGGGCCGCTCGCGATCAATACGCTCCTGTTCGCCAAACTGCCTTATGACCCGCAGAAGGACATCGCACCCGTTACACAGCTCGTCACCATGCCGAGCGCGCTCGCCGTGCATCCCGATCTCGGCGTCAAGACGGTGGCGGACCTGATCGCGCTGCTGAAGAAGGAGCCCGGCAAGTACAATTTCGGCTCGATCGGCAACGGCTCGCTGTCGCATCTGACCATGGAGGCAATCGCGCAGAAGAGCGGCGCACAGATGGTGCATGTCCCCTACCCGTCCTCGCCCGCCGCGATGACGGCCCTGATGCGCGGCGACGTGCACATGGCGGTGCTGCCGGCGATCTCCGTCACGCCGCATTCCGATGTCGGCAAGGTCACCGTCCTTGCGGTGTCGCTGCCGAAGCGCTCGCCGTTTCTCGCCAATATTCCGACGCTGAAGGAATCCGGCGTGGATGTCGAAGCCGATACCTGGATGGGCCTGATCGCGCCGGGCGGCACCCCGCCCGCCCTCGTCGCCGCGATCAACAAGGACGTGGTAGAGGCGCTGCGCACGCGCGCAGTGCGCGACAAGCTCGCCACACAATATATGGAGCCGGTCGGCAACAGTCCGGCCGAATTCCGCGCGGTGATCGATAACGAGATCAGCCGATGGTCGCCAATCATCAAGGCCGGCAATGTAAAAATCAATTGAGGCGAGGCGAATCCATGGCTCCCGTGCGCCTTCCTTTCGGGGAAAGCGGCCCCGCACTATCACCGCTGGCGCCTTGCCAGTGACGGTTCTGGCACGTCGGAAATATCGGGCGTCCTGCGATGATCTTCACGCTGCTGTTTCTGATCTGGACCGCGGTTCTGACCGCCGCATGGTCGGCGCCCCGGCGCCTCGCGATGGCCGGTTTCGCCGTCGCGCTGCTGCTGACCATGGCGCTGTTCGTGCACCACATAACCGATCCGCTCACATTGTCGTTCTGAAATGTACGCAAGATCGCTGGCCCGGACCCTCAACACGCTTTCGCTCTATGCGCTGAGCGCGGTATTGGCCGCCGCCTTTGCGATGCAATTCGCCCGCAATGAACTGCCCTGCCCGCTCTGCCTTCTGCAGCGGGCCTTGATATGCGCGCTGGCCATAGGGCCGATCCTCAATCTGCGCTTTGGACCGAGACCTTCCCACTATGCGCTTTCAATGCTGGCGGCGCTGGCCGGCGCCGCAGTCTCGATCCGGCAAATCCTGCTGCACATCCTGCCGGGCGATCCAGGTTATGGCAGCGCCGTTTTCGGCTATCATTATTATACATGGGCGTTCATTTTGTTCGTGGCGGCGCTGCTGCTGCTCGCTTTGATGCTGCTTCTGGACAGTCAGTTCGAGCGCACCACCCCTGAGCCGCGGCCAACAGCCGCAGCGCGCGCCGGCATCCTGCTTGCGATCGGCCTGACCGCTGCCAATATCCTGTCCACCCTGGCGATCTGCGGCTTCGCCAGCTGCCCGGACAATCCGGTTCGCTACGAGCTGTTCCAGCGCCGCTGAGTTTCTATGGACTCACTGTCTCAATTCGCACTGGGCGCGGCGATCGGCGTCGCGGTGATGCACCGGCGCACCAGACCCTGGAAGGCCGTGCTGATCGGCGGTCTGGCCGCCACCCTGCCCGATCTCGACGCCTTCTACGACCACGGCGATCCGGTCTCCAATGTCACCCTGCACCGGGCCAACAGCCATGCGCTGTTCTGGCTGACGCTCGCCTCGCCGCTCGTCGCTTTCGTCGCCGTACTTGCCGCGCGCGAGCGCGACAATTTCATGCGCTGGTGGCTCGCCGTCTGGCTGGCGCTCGTCACCCATCCGATCCTCGACTGGTTCACCGTTTATGGCACGCAGATCCTGCGGCCCTTCACCGATTTTCCCTATGCGATCGGAAGCATCTTCATCATCGATCCGCTTTACACCTTACCGCTGCTGGTCGGCATCGCGGCGGCGCTGATCCTGCGCGACACGCGCGGCTTTCGCTGGAACCTCGCCGGGCTCGTCGTCAGCACGCTCTATATCGGCTGGAGTGTGTTCGCACAGGCGCAGGTGAAAGCGATCGCGGAGGCCTCGCTCAGGGCGGAGGGCCGAACCGTCGAGCGCCTGCTGGTGACGCCGACACCGTTCAATACCGTGCTGTGGCGGGTGGTCGCGGTGACACCGGACGGCTATCTCGAAGGCTTCCGCTCGCTGTTCGATCGCGGGAAGCGGATCGCTTTCGATGTCTATCCACGCGGCGATGCGCTGTACGAGGCGGTGCGGGACTATCCCGCGGTCGCCCGCGTGGCGTGGTTCACACAGGGGCTGTTCAAGCTGAGCGAGCGCGACGGCAAGATCATCGTCTCCGATCTGCGCATGGGCCAGGAGCCCTATTACAGCTTTAACTTCGTCGTCGGTCAGCGGCAAAGCCCGATCGTCGCTGCCGTTCCGCCGATTCGCTTCCGCGAGCAGCACGATGTACGGTCCGGCCTGTCGTGGCTGTGGCGGCGCATGCGGGATGAGGATACGCCGCCGCCGAAACAGCGATCGTCAAATGCGGCTACGTCTTCCCGAATGCCGCCTTGTAGTCTTCCGGCTTGAAGCCGACGAGCAGTCGTCTGCCTGTGTCCAGTACCGGGCGCTTGATCATCGACGGCTGCTCGATCATCAGCTTGATTGCCCTTGCCGCTGTCAGTCCTTCCTTGTCCCGGTCGGGGAGTTTGCGAAAGGTCGTTCCCGCGCGGTTGAGCAGCGTCTCCCATCCTACCGCTTTGCTCCAGCGTTCGAGATGCGCCTTGTCGATCCCCGCGGTCTTGTAATCGTGGAAGGTGTAGTCGATGCCGGCCTTGTCCAGCCAGGCCCGCGCCTTTTTCATCGTATCGCAGTTCTTGATGCCATAAATCGTGACGGTCATAGAGATGCGCTCCCTGGCCGCCGGTCTATCACGCTGACCCTGCCATACCGAACAGCGCAATCCCGACTGTGTGGACAACGCCGCGGGCGGCCGACATGAGCCGCCTAAAGACATGGGGCACCTGAAGACATCGGCACCTGAAAGAGCCCAAACCGGATGCCGCTCTGGCTTAGCCGCCCAAGTCCTCACCGCTGCGCGAAGGTGGGCATGCATACAATCGCGGCGGCTCGCGCGTCCGGCGAATGCGGATTTGACTATGTTTGCCGGTTGACATCGCCCGGCATTGTATACAGCCTGCGGGTCAGGAAACGCCGAAAAACCAATGCAATGGACGCGCCTTCCCCGCAAAATGTGACCGCGCTGCTGAAGCTGCGCGAGCTTATTCTGAACGGCGACGTAAAGCCTGGCGAGCGGCTGTCCGAGCTCGCATTGGTCGAGCGCCTCGGCGTCTCGCGGACCCCGATCCGCACCGCGATGATGCGCCTTGAGCAGGAGGGGCTGACGCATCCGATCCCGACCGGGGGCTATGCGGTCACCGCCTTCGGAGAGCGCGACATCCACGCCGCGATCGAGATTCGCGGAACGCTCGAAGGCCTTGCCGCACGGCTCGCGGCGGAACGCCGCCTTGCCCCGGCGGATTTTGTGCCGCTGAAAGACTGCCTGACCTTACTCGACGATCTGGTGCTCGGCCGCGGCGTTTCGACCGACAATTTCTCGCACTATGTCGAACTTAACGAACGTTTCCATCAGATCGTGATCGGCCTTGCCGACAGCGCCGTGCTGTCGCGGCAGATCGCGCGCGCGGTGTCCCTGCCCTTCGCTTCGGCATCGGCCTTCGTCAACGTTCAGGCGAGCCTGCCGGAGACTCGCGTCCTGTTCACGGTGGCGCAGGATCATCACCGCTGCGTCGCGCGTGCGATCGAAGACGGCGAAGGCGAACGCGCCGAGTTCCTTATGCGCGAACACGCACGACTCGCGCGGCGCAATCTCGAACTCGCGTTGCGCAGTCATCAGACCCGCGATCTGGTTCCAGGTTCGTCGCTGATCAGTTTCAAAACCAAAGTTGCAGTATGAGTTCGTTCTCGCCTTTTAAAGAAAACAACGCAGGAGGAATGCCAATATGAGAAGCGTGCTAAAGTGTTTGACAGCGCTGTCGGCGCTCGGATTGGCGGTCGCGCCGGCCGCGGCTCAGGACAAGCCGGTCGAGCTTAGATTCTCGCACTGGGTGCCTCCGCAGCATCCGATGCACGCGGCCGCCGTCAGCTGGGCCGAATCGATCAACAAGGCATCGAACGGCACCATCAAAGTTACGATCTATCCGTCGCAGCAGCTTGGCAAGGCGTTCGACCACTACAACATGGCCCGCGACGGCATCGTCGACATCTCGCACGTCAATCCGGGCTACGAACCCGGCCGCTTCCCGATCGTCGCCGCGGTCGAACTGCCCTTCATCTTCAACAACTCGAAGCAAGGCAGCGCGGCCATGGACGAATGGTATCGCAAATACGCCGCCAAGGAGATGAAGGACGTCAAGTTCTGCCTGATGTTCGCGCACGATCCCGGCACCTTCCACTTCACCAAGAAGAAGGTGCAGGTCCCAGCCGACATGAACGGCATGAAGTTCCGTCCGCCGAATGCCGTGATCGCAAACTGGATGCGCTCGCTCGGCGCAAGCAACGTGCAGGCTTCCGCACCGGAAATCCGCGACGTGCTCGAAAAGGGCGTCGCCGAAGGCGCGGGATCGCCCTGGGGCTCGCTCGGCCTGTTCGGAATCGACAAGGTGACGAAATATCACATCGACGTTCCGATCTACGTTTCCGAGCAGGTATGGGTGCTGAACCCGGCTACTTATGCCAAGCTGTCGCCTGCGCAAAAGAAGGTGATGGACGACCATTGCTCGAGCGACTGGGCGCTGAAGATCGCAACGCCGTGGGCGGACTATGAGTCCAGTGGCAAGGCCAAGGTGAAGGCGCAGGACGGACAGGATATCTATCCGCTCACCGCCGACCAGCTTGCGGCCTGGAAGAAATCGGCCGAGCCGATCGTCGCCAACTGGGAAGCCGACGTGAAGAAAACCGGCCAGGATCCGAAGGCGGTGCTCGACGACCTGAAAGCGATCGTCAAGAAGCGCAATTCGGCTTACTGAACGCCGACAATAGCATGAGGCGCGGCGGTCTGGCCGCGCCTCATTTTCTCTATACGACCCTGCGTCAAAGACACCTCAACGGGCAGATCAATGAAGCGTAGCGAAAACCGCATCCTGACAACGCATGTCGGCAGCCTCGTACGATCGCAAGCCGCGATCGAAGCGGTCAGGAACCGCGACCAGAAGAAGCTGGAAGCGGAAGTGACGGACATCGTTGCGCGTCAAGCCAAGGCCGGCATCGACATCGTCAATGACGGCGAATATGGGAAGTCCGGCTGGGCCAATTACATCCTCGAACGGCTGACCGGCTTCGAGCACCGCCCGAACAAGATGTATGAGGCGGTATGGGTCGGGCGCGACCGATTCCGTTTCAGCGAGTTCATGAAGGAACATTTCCCGCGCGCCGTCACCGGCTCGCCGGGGCATGCCTGTGTCGGTCCGATCACCTATGCCGGTCAGGAGGCGATCCGCAGCAATATCGCCGCCCTGAAGACCGCGCTTGAGAAAACCAGGGTCGATGACGTCTTCTTCACAGCCGTCGCGCCGGCGAGCGTCGGCTATGACGCCGAGAACGAATATTACAAGAAAGAAGAAGATTATGTGTTCGCAATCGCCAATGCACTGCGTGAGGAATATCTCGAAATCATCAACGCAGGCTTCGTGCTGCAGGTCGACGATGCCGTTCTTGCCAACATGTTCGACCATCTGTCGCAGGACGACCCAAAGAAATATTACGCATGGGCCGAGCTGCGAGTCGCCGCGCTGAACAAGGCGCTGGAAGGTATTCCCGAGGACCGCATCCGCTATCACATCTGCTTCGGCAGCTGGCACGTGCCGCACGTCGCCGATGCGAAGCTGTCCGACATCGTTGACCTGATGCTGAACGTGAAGGCGGGTGCCTATTCGATCGAGGCCGCGAATGTGCGCCACGAGCACGAATGGAAGCTGTGGAAGACCAAGAAGCTGCCGGACGGCAAAATCTTGATTCCAGGCGTCATCACCCATCACACCACCACCGTGGAGCACCCCGAGCTTGTCGCCGAGCGCATCGTCAATTTCGCCGGCGCGATCGGCAAGGAGAATCTGATCGCCGGCACCGATTGCGGCTTCGCGCAAGGCGAGACGACGCAGCGCGTGCATCCGCAGGTGATGTGGGCCAAGTTCGAGAGCCTCGCCGAAGGCGCGAGGATCGCCAGCAAGCAATTGTGGGGTTAGACCGGAACGGCCGCCTCACGTCCCTGCATGGCCGCGGACTTTTCGGCCTTCGCGCTCGGTTCCGTTCACCCTGTGGCCGGCGTCCTTGTCTGGAACCATTCTACCCGAAACGCAATCCCGGCGGCGATCGTTGCCGCCGGCAACATGTTGCGTCCCGGCGGCGATGCGGTAAACCGCTCTGCCAAGGCCGTGCGCTAAAGCCGGGATTATCGAGCGTGCTGCTGCCTGTAGGCACCGGACGCCAAGTCAGCCGCCTCGGGCCAGCCGGATAAGAACAACACCCACGGGAATTCTTGCAATGGACAATCCGATCGTCCGTCACCGGCACGAGATCAAGCGGCGGGGCCTGACTGTAAAGGAAAAGTCCGCCGTCACGCCGCGCATGCTGCGGATCCTGTTCGAGGGCAGCGAGCTTGCGGATTTCGTCAGCCTGTCGCCCGACGATCATGTGAAACTGATCGTTCCGTCCAAATCCGGCGAGCCGGAGCGCCGGGACTACACGCCGCGCGCTTTCGACCGCGCGGCCGGTACGCTGACGATCGACTTCGCCCTGCATGACGCCGGTCCTGCGACACGCTGGGCGATCGAAGCGCAGACGGGAGATGTGCTCGAGATCGGCGGGCCGCGCGGCTCGGCCGTGATATCGCCTGATTTCGCCTGGTGGCTGCTGATCGGTGACGAAACGGCCCTTCCGGCCATTGGCAGACGGATCGAGGAACTGCCGAAGGGCAAGCGCGCGATCAGCGTCGTTGCCGTCGCCGATGCCGGCGAGGAGCAGCGTTTCGAGACCCAGGCCGACCATAAGGCGCTGTGGGTCCACCGGCCGCTCGATCGGGCCGAAGACGCAACGCCGCTGGTTTCGGCGATGGACGGATTGACGCTGCCGGAAGGCAACGGCTTTGTATGGATTGCGGCCGAAGCGCGCGTCGCCCGCGCCGTGCGCGACTACATCGTAAACCGGCGGGCCCATCCGCTGCACTGGACCAAGGCGGCCGGCTATTGGCTGAAAGGCGTCGCCAACGCGGATCAGAAGTCGATCGACTGATCCGCAGCCGGTTCAGATGCTGCGGATGCCGGAACAACGTCCAGCACCCCAGCGTCGCTTCGCCGTCAGCTCCTGATGAATGCGAGCAGGTCGGCGTTGATCACATCGGCATGGGTGGTCGGCATGCCGTGCGGAAAGCCCTTGTAGGTCTTCAGGGTGCCGTTCTTCAGGAGCTTCGCCGACAGCGGCGCGGAACCGTCATAGGGCACAATCTGATCGTCGTCGCCATGCATCACCAGCACCGGCACGTTGATCGCCTTCAGGTCCTCGGTGAAATCGGTCTGCGAGAACGCGACGATGCCGTCGTAGTGTGCCTTGGCGCCGCCCATCATGCCCTGCCGCCACCAGTTCCAGATCGTTGCATCGGATGACTTGGCTCCCGGCCGGTTGAAGCCGTAGAACGGACCCGCCGGGATATTGTAGTAAAATTGCGCGCGATTGGCCGCGAGCTGCTTCTGGAAGTCGTCGAACACCTCCTTCGGCAGACCGCCGGGATTGCTCGGCGTCTTGACCATGATCGGCGGCACCGCGGCGATGATCGCGGCTTTCGCGACGCGGCTTTCGCCATGGCGCGCGATGTAATGCACGACTTCACCGCCTCCGGTGGAGTGACCGACATGCACGGCATCTTTAAGGTCGAGATGCGCGGTGAGGGACGCGAGATCGTCGGCATAATGGTCCATGTCGTGGCCATCGCTGACCTGCGAGGAGCGGCCATGCCCGCGACGGTCGTGCGCGATGACGCGGAACCCGTTATTGGCGAAGAACATCATCTGGGCGTCCCAGTCGTCCGCCGAGAGCGGCCAGCCGTGGCTGAACACCACCGGCTGGCCCTTGCCCCAGTCCTTGTAGAAGATCTCAACGCCGTCCTTTGTTGTAATCGTCGGCATGGTTTTGTTTCCTTTTTCGCATGTGGCCGATCCGGCGTTCGGCCGCTCGGACCTTAGTGCGCCGGGACAGGCATGCCGACCTATCCAATGGACCAATGGGCAATACGATCACCAAGAGATGAGCGTCATCAACCTTTGAAGGAATTCAAAACAAAGCGTCACGAATACTGACGCCGAAACTGGGCCTCAGGCCGACTTCGTCCTCATGGCGGTCACAATCGCCGCAACGGTTCCGACGATGATCGCAAGGATCGGACCCAGGATGAAGATCGCGCCCATCGCGCCGCCGCCGTCACGGTCAAACACACCAAAATAATTTGTAGCGACGATGTACCAGACGATGGGGATCGCCCAGCCGACGATGAAGCCGGCGAGGAAGGAGAGGAGGATTTTGAAGTAACGGGGCAAAAGCGCATTCCGATCACAGGGGCGCTCCACAATCCGCAATCACGCGAGCAAACGCAACTCACGTGTCGGACTAGCTGCAGACCCGACCACCCCGATGAGCTTCGCCCTCATGAGTCTGGCGCCATGGATCTAAGGTGTAATGCGTCGCCAGAAATCGTCGAAGGCAATGCTGTCGAAGAACGCCTGAGCCCGGACGATCTTGCCGTCCTTCATTTGCAGGAACCAGGCATAGCTGTTTGCATAAGGTTTGCCGTCCCGCGCCGTTCCCTTCGCGTCGAACAGTGCGATCACGGTGTCCCCGTCGGCGTAGAGCCGGTGGACATTCGGGATCAGTCGGTCGCGCATGCGCGCGTTGAACGGACGGATCACCTCGCCGAGAAAGGCTTCGCGGTTCGGATAGCTCTTCGCGGCGAGCGAATGGCCCATGATGGTCCAGATCGCATCGTCGGCCAGCAGGTCGTAGGGGCTCCCGGTGCCGTCCCGCCAGGCGTCGAAACCGCGCTGCACCAGCGCCTGATTGCGCTCCGCCTCCGCGGTCCGCTGCGAGAAGGCCGGCGTTGCCGATATGCCGGACGCCGCGGCCGCGAGAACCAGCGTCTGGGCAATGGACAGCAAGAACAAATTCATGGCTCGACTCCCTCGTTACGCAATTGCCGATTGTACGGCTTCGGCCGCGGCCTCGGCGACCAGACGGTCCTGCTCCACCGCCCCGCCCGAAACGCCGACCGCACCAATCAGCGCGCCGCTGCGGTCGCGGATCGGCACTCCCCCTGCAAACACGACAAGGGTACCGTTGGTCAGCTCGAGGCCGGGCGATGAGCCACCAGGCTTGCAGAACTCGCCGACCGCTTCGCTCGCCATCCCGAACAGCGCCGACGTCTTGGCCTTGCCGAGCGCGATGTCGATCGAGCCAAGCAACGCGCCATCCATGCGGGCGAATGCCTTCAGATGCGCGCCGGCATCGAGCACGGCGATGTTCATCGGCACGCCGATCGCGGCCGCGGCCTTGCGCGCTGCGGCGATTGCCGCCTTTGCAATCTCCTCGGTCAGGCCCATGGTCTCTGCTCCCGACGATCAGATCCTGTTGTCCCAGGCGGCGAGCTGATGAGCTTTCAGCATATCCTCGATCTTCTTCGGAACCACATTGCGGAATTTTCCGGAATCCGCCGGCACGATCTCGATCATGCGATCGATCATCTCCTGCGGGTCCATCTTGCCTTCCGGCGTGGCGAAGAAGTCGTCGAACCCCTTGCGCAGGTCGGCTCGCTTGGTGAAATGCTTTTTGTCGTCGAGCCAGCGGAACGGGTTATCCGCCATGGTCTCATTGTAGCCGGTGTAATAGGCGCCGGGATTGATGGTCTGGACCCTGATGCCGTAGGGCGACATTTCCTGCTGGAGCGCTTCGGCGATCGCCTCGAGCGCGTGCTTGGTAGACACGTAAGTGCCCCAGTTCGCCGGGGTGAACAGTCCGCCCATCGAGGACGTGAAGACCACCTTGCCCTTCCTGCCCTGCTCGACCCAGCGGCGAACGACTCCTTGCGTCAGCTGGAGCGGCAAGAACACATTGATCTCGTAATTCCTGCGAACGAGGTCCACCGGAATTTCCCAGACCGGTCCGGCTTCGCCCATGCCGGCGTTATTCCAGAGTACGTCGATGTCGAAGGTCAGCGCCTGCGCGATGTCATAGGGATCGGTGAGATCAAGCCGTTCGACGCGCAGGTTCTTGTCGATCCCGAGCGCCTTGGCCTCCTCGCGCAGCGGAGTCACCTGCGACGAAACCTGAGTCGTGGCGATAACCTGATGACCGTTCTTCGCCATGCCGATCGATGCGGCCTTGCCGAAGCCAGAACCAGCGCCGGTGACCAGAATGCGTTTGCTCATGACAATCTCCTACATGCGAAATGCCCAGGAGACGCATACCGCTTGCCGCGCCCGGGAACCGTCGCGCGATTTCGAAAACCATCGCGATTTTACGACAATTTGCGCGGTGCAATATCGCACTCGCGTCGCCACGGACGAGCGTGGCGCGCGTTTCAACCGCCGGTTTTGTGAACTGATTACAAGGATCGCCGGAAGCTGCGCGGCGTGACGCCGACAATTCTGCGGAAGGTCGCAGCAAATGCCGACGGCGTCGCATAGCCGACCGCAAGTGCGATTTCGCTGATCGAGATTCTCGGATCGGCGAGCAGCTTCCGGGCCTGCACCATCCGCTGCCCGGTCAGCCAGACATGTGGCGTGGACCCCGTCGAGAGTCGAAAGGCGGTGCAGAAATGGTAGCGGCTGAGGCCGACCAGCGCTGCCAGCTCCTCGAGACCGATCGGCTGGTCGAGATGCGTCACCATATACTCGGTGACGCGCTTGAGTTGCCAGCGTGCCAGTCCGCCGCGGGTACGAGCGACGGTCTGCGGCAGACGCACGATGCTGTGCTGGCGCAGCAACTGGATGCAGAGCAGGTCGACGGCGCGATCGACCAGCAATCGCGCTCCGGGATCGGTGATGACGTCCGGGTCGCTCAGGATGGCGAGGATGTGCGACGTTACCGCATCTTCAGTGCCGACCCGTGTCATGAGTTCGACATTGCCGCGTCCGCCGACCAGCGTTCGGCAATGCTCCAGGCGTTCGTTGGTGAGATAGACATGAGATACATGAAGGGGCCCCTCGACCTCCCAATCGCCGTCGTGCCGGTCCGGGACCACGGTGATCGCATTCGGCCGCAACGGAGCGGAGAGCCGCCGGCCTTCCACCGTCCAGGCACAATGCCGCGCCTCGCCGTAATAGGTGCCGACGAGATGGCCGGGCATGGGTGGGGCATAGCCATAGCGCGTGCCGCGTGTGAAGCGATGGCTCAGTTGCGTGCCGCAGCTCAGTCCAATCGGCGCCAGCGGCGGCGGCGCGGCCGCCAGCAGGCGAACCATCGCTTGGGACGGATTGCGCTCACGCTTGTCAGCCGACTCAGCCATCGATCGCCTGTGCAACGATTGATCGCGCCTTCCCGAAGCGCTCCTAACGGGACTAACTGACCATCTCACGAAATATTCCGGAGCGGAAGGTACGCTCCACGAAGTCGCATCGGGGTGACCTGCCTCGAATTGCACAAATACGCAGCAGAAATGCCGACACATCCGCGTCAATGACGCCGCCACGGAAGTCCGGGAGGATTTTGAGAAAGCGGAGGATGAAGAGATGACACACGTTGTGTCGAAAGGACGACCCAAGGTTAACGAGGCCTTGCAGACAATTAACGTTTTGCAGGGTGCTATGGGCCGAGACGTTTAGCCTTGCACCTGCAACATTGTCGACCATGACAGATCGGGCGCAACACCAACCCTACCCTGGCGAGAACGCAACCCCCGAGGAATTGTTCGAGCTAGCAGAGGAATATCGGCGGGCCGCGCATACGCTGCTTGGTATTGGCCGTCGGCGGAGGCCACTCTCACGCGCGCCGTTCCATCTGAACGCGATCCATGCGATCGAACTCTATCTAAATTCGTTCCTGCTTTTAGAGGGGATGAAGGCCAAACAATTGCGGGCGCTACACCATAACCTGTCCGCGCGCATCGACCATGAACTCGCAGCCCGCCTTGCTCTGAAAAGTCGCACGGCCGCTCATCTGGCTGACGTTTCAAGAAAGCAGGAATATCTCGTCAGCCGCTACGGTACCGACCGGATGAAATCAGTTTCGGAGATAACCCGCCTCAAGGCGACGCTCGAGGAGATCCGGGAAAGTGTTGCGACACGACTCGGCGTTAAGCCCGGATCCAGAAGGCAGCCATCAGCCGCCGAATTATATCAAGTCGCGCGGGGCTAGAAGCGGCTCTGACGTCGCATCACTCCCACTCGATCGTCCCCGGCGGCTTCGACGTCACGTCATACACCACGCGGTTGACACCCTTCACCTCGTTGATGATGCGGGTCGCGACGTGGCCTAAGAACTTCATGTCGAAGGGATAGAAATCAGCGGTCATGCCGTCGGTCGAAGTCACCGCGCGCAGACCCACCACATAATCGTAGGTCCGCCCATCGCCCATTACGCCCACGGTCTTGACCGGCAGGATCACTGCGAAAGCCTGCCAGATGTCGTCGTAGAGTCCGTGGCGGCGGATTTCCTCGATGTAGATCTCGTCGGCGAAGCGCAGGATATCGAGCTTCTCGCGCGTGATCGCGCCGGGGCAGCGGATCGCAAGGCCCGGCCCCGGGAACGGATGGCGGCCGACGAACACATCGGGCAGGCCAAGCTCGCGGCCGAGCGCACGCACCTCGTCCTTAAAGAGTTCGCGCAGCGGCTCCACGAGCTTCATGTTCATGCGCTCGGGCAGGCCGCCGACATTGTGGTGCGACTTGATGGTGACGGACGGCCCGCCGGTGAAGGACACGCTCTCGATCACGTCCGGATAGAGCGTGCCCTGCGCGAGAAAATCCGCGCCGCCGAGCTTCTTGGCTTCGGCCTCGAACACGTCGATGAACAGCTTGCCGATAATCTTGCGCTTCGCTTCCGGCTCGTCGATGCCTTGCAGTTCTTTAAGGAACATGTCCTCGGCTTCGACATGGATCAGCGGGATGTTGTAGGCGCCGCGGAACAGCGCCACCACCTTCTCGGCCTCGCCAAGGCGCAGCAGGCCATGATCGACGAACACGCAGGTGAGCTGGTCGCCGATGGCTTCGTGGATCAGTACGGCTGCGACCGCGGAATCGACGCCGCCCGACAGCCCGCAGATCACCCTGCCCTTGCCGACCTGCGCGCGGATTTTCTCGATCGCCTCGTCCTTGAAGGCGCGCATGGTCCAGTCGCCGGTGAAGCCTGCAATCTTGCGCACGAAGTTGCGGATCAGCGCGGCACCGTGCGGGGTGTGCACCACTTCGAGATGGAATTGCGTGGCATAGAATTTCCGCTTGTCGTCGGCGATGACGGCGATCGGCGCATTCGGCGAGGTCGCAACCGTGCGAAAACCCGGGGGCGGGACAGTGACGCGGTCGCCATGGCTCATCCAGACCGGATAGCTCTGGCCCTTTTCCCAGACCCCCTCGAACAGCGGGCAGTCGTCCGTCACCGTCACTTCGGCGCGGCCGAATTCGCGATGGTGCCCGCCCTCCACCTTGCCGCCGAGCTGCTGAGCCATCGCCTGCTCGCCATAGCAGATGCCGAGCACCGGGACGCCGGCCTCGTAGATCGCGGGCGGCGCCAGCGGCGCGCCCTCTTCATGCACTGAGGCCGGGCCGCCGGATAGGATCACCGCCTTCGGCTTCATCTCGAGGAAGGCTGCTTCCGCGCGGTTGAAGGGGACAATCTCGGAATAAACGCCTTCCTCGCGCACCCTTCTGGCGATGAGCTGGGTGACCTGCGAGCCGAAATCGACGATGAGGAGCTTGTCGTGCTGGGGTGCGTGCGCCATGGCGGGTTCTAATGCATGATTCCGGAAAGTGGAACCCGGTTTTCGGAGGGGGAGACGGTCTTTGCCGGCCTCTGCGGCAGCACAGAGGTAGCGCCAAAACGCCGCGAAACGAGCCGTTTCCGGGCGATATCCACGCAAATGTGGGCGAGGCCGCTGTCAAATGCCGCAAGGCTACCCCGGCCCCTGAGCGAACCGGCCGCATGACTTTGGCCGGCCGTTGTGCTGCAAATCGCGCACACGCGACCGCACCGGGACCGGGATCATGACCGCTGCAGAACCACGAAGCCTTGCTGACGACGCCGCTGCCCTCCTGGCCAAGCTGGGGCTGCCTTTCGACCTCCATCACGGGAAGCTGCCGGCCCGCACGCCGATCACCGGCGAGGTCATTGCGACAATTGCGGAGACCAGTCCCGAAGCCGCGCGGGACGCCATCGCACGCGCTCACGCCGCCTTCCTGACCTGGCGCAATGTCCCGGCCCCCAAGCGCGGCGAACTGGTCCGGCTGCTCGGCGAGGAATTGCGGGCGAACAAGGCCGCGCTCGGCCGTCTGGTCTCGATCGAGGCCGGAAAGATCGTGTCGGAGGGCCTGGGCGAAGTGCAGGAGATGATCGACATCTGCGACTTCGCCGTCGGTCTCTCACGCCAGCTCTATGGCCTCACGATCGCGACCGAACGGCCCGAACACCGCATGATGGAAACGTGGCATCCGCTCGGCGTCACCGGGATCATTTCGGCCTTCAATTTCCCGGTTGCGGTGTGGTCGTGGAATGCGGCGCTCGCGCTGGTCTGCGGCAACAGCATCGTCTGGAAGCCCTCGGAGAAAACCCCGCTGACCGCACTCGCAACCCAGGCCCTGCTCGATCGTGCGATGCGGCGCTTCGCAGCGGAGGGCGGCACGGCGCCGCACGGCTTATCCGCGGTGCTGATCGGCGGGCGCGCGCTTGGCGAATTGCTGGCCGACCATCCGAAGGTGCCGCTCGTCTCCGCAACCGGCTCGACCGCGATGGGCCGCGCTGTGGCACCACGCCTTGCCCAGCGCTTCGCGCGCGCGATCCTCGAACTCGGCGGCAACAATGCCGCCATCGTCTGCCCGTCCGCCGATCTCGACCTGACTTTGCGCGGCGTAGCGTTCGCGGCGATGGGCACGGCGGGCCAGCGCTGTACCACGCTGCGGCGCCTCTTCGTGCATGATAGCATCTACGAAAACTTCGTAGCGCGGCTGAAGAGCGCCTATGCCTCGGTGCCCGTCGGCAATCCGCTGGACAGCGGAACACTGGTCGGCCCGCTGATCGACCGGAGCGCTTACGAAGCGATGCAGACAATGCTGGCCGAGGCGAAAGCAGGCGGCGCGATCGTGACCGGCGGCGAGCGCGTCGCTATCGGCGGTTGGAACGACGCTTACTATGTGCGCCCGGCCTTGGCCGAAATCGCAGAACAATCCGGTCTTGTAATGCGGGAGACATTTGCGCCGCTGCTTTGGGTCATGCGCTACAGCGACTTCGACACGGTGCTCGATCTGCACAATGCTGTGCCGCAGGGGCTCGCTTCCTCGATCTTCACCACCGATCTGCGCGAAGCCGAAATCTTCCTCTCGGCGCGCGGCTCCGATTGCGGCATCGCCAATGTGAATATCGGCCCGTCCGGTGCCGAGATCGGCGGCGCGTTCGGCGGCGAGAAGGACACCGGCGGCGGCCGCGAAAGCGGTTCGGATTCCTGGAAGGCCTATATGCGGCGCGCGACCAACACCATCAATTACGGCAAGACGCTGCCCTTGGCTCAGGGCGTGTCGTTTGACGTCGGCTAGCGCCGCCGCAGTACGGACACGAAAAATCCGTCGGTGCCCGTCCGGCGCGGGGTCATGAGAAGTCCGCTATCGGTCAGCAGCGCGGTTTTGCAAAACAGAAAAGCGCGTTCTCCGAGGGCTGCGGCAACCTGCTCCGGCTTCTCGACCGAAAACTCCGGGTGACGCAGCAAAAAGTCCCGGATTTGCGCGCCGTTCTCTTCGTCCAGCACCGAGCAGGTGATGTAGGCGATGCGGCCGCCGGATTTGAGCAGCGGCACGGCGCGGTCGAGCGCCGCCGCCTGGTCCTTCCGCCGCTGCTCCAGCGCGCCGGGGCGCAGGCGCCACTTGGCGTCCGGATTGCGCCGCCATGAGCCAGTGCCAGTGCATGGCGCATCGATCAGCACCAGATCGATTTTGGCGAATAGATCGTCGAGGACTTCGGCGGCGCCGCGCGGCGTGCGGACCTGCACATTGCGCACGCCTGCGCGTTCGAGCCGCGCATGGATCGGCGCGAGGCGGCGCTTGTCGGTATCGGTGGCGTAGAGCTGACCGGTATTGTCCATCATCGCCGCGAGCGCGAGCGTCTTGCCGCCCGCCCCCGCGCAAAGGTCCACGACCTGCTCGCCGGGCTGGGCGCCGGACAAAAGCGCGGCGAGTTGAGAGCCTTCGTCCTGGATCTCGACATGGCCCTTGATGAAGGCCGGATCGGCCTGGATCGCCGGGCTTTTCGCATCCGGCGGCACCGAAATCCGCAAGCCCCAGGGCGACCAGCCGGTTTGCTCGGGATTATACTCGCCGAGTTCTGCAGACGCTCTGTCACGATCGGCCTTGATCAGGTTGACCCGCAGATCGAGAGGCGCGCGCGATGCGAGCGCCGCCCCCTCCTGCGCACGCGCCTCGCCGAATATAGTGGCGAAGCTCGGATCGAGCCATTCCGGATAATCGCCTGCGACATGCGGCGGGGCATTGTCGAGACTCGCTGCGGCGAGTTTCTGTCGCTCGTTCTCGCTGAGCTGTGCAGGCGCAAACCGCGAGCCGTCGCACAGCGCCGCAATCGCATCGACATCGAGACGGCGTTCGAGACGCAGCATGCCGAGCATCGCCGCGCGCGGCGTCGCCTCACCCATCACGAAAGCCGACGACGCGCGGCGGCGCAGCGTGTCATAGACGAGGCCCGCAATTGCGGCGCGGTCGCCCGAGCCGGCGAAGCGGTGCATCTGGCCCCACTCCTTCAGGGCATCGGCCGCAGGCCGGCGTTTGGTCTCGATATCGGCCAGCACCTCGATGGCGCCGGCAATGCGCGCGGACGGGGTCATTGCGCCCTGGACTCACGATAACGACAGAATGCGCACGATATAAATCACCCACATGATCACCAGCACCAGCACGCCGATGCCGAAGAACGCGCCGCGGATCGGGACATGATTGGTGGTGACGAAAACCGCCGCCTGCAGATAGCGCATCACGACGAAAATCCAGGCCATGATGACGAACAGGAGATCCGCCTGCTTGGTGATCAGCGCAAGGATCGTCAGCACATAGAACAGCACCGGAATCTCGAACTGATTGAGATAGGCGTTGTGCGCAACGATCGCGTCCTTCGGCCAGTTCGGCTCGCGCGCCGCAATATCCTGCCAGCGCGTCCCCTGCGCAAAGGCCTGCCTGCGCCGCACCGCCATATGCAGCCCCAGCGCGATAGTGAGCAGCACCTGCGCAAACAGGGGTAACAAGATCATCTGCACCGACATCTATTGGCTCCGTTCTGCCACCCGTATCAGACGCTTTCCGAAATTCTCACCGCGCAACAGGCCGATCAGCGCGCGCGGTGCATTCTCGAAACCATCGACGATATCCTCGCGATATTTCACGCGGCCGTCCTTCACCCACTGGCTCATGTCGCGCAGGAAGTCGCCATGCAGGCTAGCGAAGTCGGTCACGAGCAGCCCCTGCACCCGCAGCCGCTTGGTCAGGATCATGCGCCATACCGCGGGCAGCTTGTCGGGTCCCGGCGGCGGCGCGGTGTCGTTATAATGCGCGATGGTGCCGCAGACCGGGATGCGAGCGAAATTGTTGAGCAGCGGCAGCACCGCATCGAGCACCGGACCCGCAACATTCTCAAAATAGATGTCGATGCCGTCCGGACAGGCCGCAGCCAGCCGCGCGGGCAGATCGGGCGCGCGATGATCGAGGCATGCGTCGAAGCCGAGCTCCTCCTTCACGTAGCGGCATTTGTCAGCGCCGCCGGCGATGCCCACGGCGCGGAGACCCTTGAGCCTGGCGATCTGTCCGACGACAGAGCCGACCGCACCGGACGCCGCCGCGACTACCAAAGTCTCGCCCGCCTTCGGCTTGCCGACTTCGAGCAGCCCGGCATAGGCGGTCATGCCCGGCATGCCAAGCACGCCGAGCGCGGTCGAGACTGGCGCGAGCGACGGATCGATCTTGCGCAAGGATACGCCATCCGACACCGCATGGGTCTGCCAGCCGGTGCGGCCAAGCACAATGTCGCCCACCGCAAAGGCCGCATTATTTGAAGCCACGACCTCGCTGACGGTGCCGCCCTCCATCACCCCGCCGACCGGCACCGGCGCGGCATAGGATTTCGCATCGCTCATGCGGCCGCGCATATACGGATCGAGCGAGAGATAGAGCGTGCGCAGCAATACCTCGCCCGGACCGGGCGTGGTGACGGCAAACTCTTCCAGTCGCAGATCGCTCTCCTTCGGCTCGCCGATGGGGCGGGAGACCAGCACAAACCGCCGCGCTTTTTCCATGACATTCCACCGCTATGACGCCGTGCTGATAGCCGAAAGCGAACGCCTCCGATAGACACTCTGTTCCGCGGCCGGTAGCCTGCGATTGGCTTTGCCGTGGGGGGATGACATGTCGGTTCACGAGCCGGTCCGGCAAACGGAGGAGCGCAACTGGGCGATCGCGGTCTGGCTGCTCTATCTCGGCGGCCATATCACGGTGATTACCATCATTGCCGGCCTGATCATCGCCTACATGAAACGCCCGCAATTCGCCGGCACGCCCTACGAGTCGCATATGACATCGGCGATCCGCACGTTCTGGATCGCGTTGATCGGCGGCATCGTCTCCATCGTGCTGATTTTCGCGATCGTGGGCATCCCGCTGCTGATCGCCCTCGCGATCTGGACGATTTTCCGCTGCGTGCGCGGACTGGTGCTGGCCATTAACGGGCAGCCGATCGAGAACCCGAACGGATGGTGGTAAACAAGTCGCGCGGCAAATCCTCGCAGAAATGTCAGATTGAGCCTCTGGCAGTTTCACGGCAGGCTGATACATGAGGCGCGGCCCTCGATGGACGTCCGGGTCCGGTCGTTAGCGAAGGGCGCAATGTCATCTCGCGCGGAGGCGTGATGTCGGCCCGGACTCCGGTCAAACCCTGCGAAGAGCGCAACGCCGCCATTGCGGTATGGTTGCTCTACCTCGTGGGCGCCGTGACATTGTTCACGCTATTCCTCGGTCTCGGCATCGCCTATTTCAAGCGTGCCCAGTGCGGCGGATCGCCTTATGCCTCTCACATGACCTCGGCGATCTATACCTTCTGGATCGCTCTTTCCGTTGGGCTGATTGGCTTCTATCTCAGCTTTTTCGACATCGGCATACCGATCCTGGTCGGGCTTGCCGCATGGCTGATCTTCCGCTGCCTGCGCGGCCTCGTCGCAGCGCTGAACGGCGAGCCGATCGATGATCCGACGGGCTGGCTGTGAGCCCCACCCGCCTCGCCTTTCGGCGAGCTACGCTCCCCTAAGGAGGAGGGATAACCAAATTAAGCCCGCCCAGGATAGTTCGGGCTCTCGCGCGTGATCGTCACATCGTGCACATGGCTTTCGCGCAAGCCAGCACTGGTGATCTTCACGAACGTCGCCTTCCTGTGGAATTCCTCGACATTGCTTGCGCCGACATAGCCCATCGCGGCGCGAAGGCCGCCGGCGAGCTGATGCAGCACGGTGGACGTCGGCCCCTTGTAGGGCACCTGCCCTTCCACGCCTTCCGGCACGAGCTTCAGCGTGTCCTTGATGTCCTGCTGGAAATAGCGGTCGGCGGAGCCGCGCGCCATTGCGCCGACCGAGCCCATGCCGCGATAACTCTTGTAGGAGCGGCCCTGATACAGAAACACCTCACCCGGCGTTTCGTCGGTGCCGGCAAGCAGCGAGCCGATCATCGCGCAATCGGCCCCCGCAGCAATCGCCTTCGCGAGATCGCCCGAATACTTGATGCCGCCATCGGCAATCACCGGCGTGTCAGACTTCCGCGCCGCCTCGACCGCGTCCATGATGGCGGTCAGTTGCGGCACCCCGACACCCGCAACGATGCGTGTGGTGCAGATCGAGCCCGGTCCAATGCCGACCTTGATCGAATCCGCCCCAGCATCGATCAGCGCCTTGGCGCCGTCCGATGTCGCAACATTGCCCGCGACCACCTGCACCTTGTTCGATTGCCGCTTGATGCGGTTGACCGCTTCCAGCACATGCCGTGAGTGCCCGTGCGCGGTATCGACCACGACGAGATCGACACCCGCAGCGATCAGGCGCTCGGTACGGTCGAACCCCTTGTCGCCCACGGTCGTTGCCGCGGCCACGCGCAGCCGGCCCTGCTCGTCCTTGCAGGCATTGGGATTGGCGACCGCCTTCTCGATGTCTTTCACCGTGATCAGGCCGACGCAGTGATAATCGGCATCGACCACGAGCAATTTCTCGATCCGGAATTGATGCAGCAGGCGCTTGGCCTCGTCCTGGCTGACGCCTTCGCGCACCGTGACCAGGCGCTCCTTGGTCATCAGCTCCGACACCTTCTGCGACGGGTCGGTCGCAAAGCGCACATCACGATTGGTGAGGATGCCGACCAGCTTCCCGGACGAAGTCCCGCTCTTGCCGCCGCGATTGCCGCCCTCCACGACCGGAATGCCGGAAATGCCGTTTTCCTTCATAAGAGCGAAGGCTTCCGCGAGCGTGGCGTCGGGCGCGATGGTCAGCGGGTTGACCACCATGCCGGATTCGAACTTCTTGACCTGACGCACCTGCGCGGCTTGCTCGTCGGGATCCATATTGCGGTGGATCACGCCGATACCGCCGGCCTGCGCCATGGCGATGGCCATGCGCGCCTCGGTCACGGTGTCCATGGCCGAGGCCACGATCGGAATATTGAGAAAGATGTCGCGGGTGATCCGGGAGCGGATATCGACTTCCGACGGCAGAACGTCGGACTGGCCCGGCTGCAGCAGAACGTCGTCGAAGGTCAGCGCCTCCCGAGGGGCGCCATTCATGCCGTTTGATGAGGGGTTTGCCATTGCCTTACCTAGCGACGGATTCGGGCCCCTGCAAGGCGGCCCAGCTTTGCTTGTTCACAGGTTGGCACGGGCGGATAGCATGGCAGCGCCGGGCCGTCACGACCCTCCGGCCGTCATCCCGCGCAATATTTCCGAAGCAGTCAATGACAGGATCGTGTCCGAGGCTGCGGCGCGGGCGCGCTTGGACGCTCTGGACGCTTCCATTATCCTTGCGGCGCACTCACCGGAAGTCTCGCCCGTGCGCCGGCATTGTCTCGCACTCGCTGCAATTCTTCTCTTGTCCGCGCAGGCTACGGCGGCCCTCGCCGCCAAGCGCATCGCGCTGGTGATCGGCAACAACGCCTATGCCGAGGTACCGAAGCTCGAAAAGGCGGTCGGCGACGCGCAGACAATCGCGGCAACACTGCAGGGCCTCGGCTTCGACGTCATCGCCGTGACCGACGCCGGCCGCTCGCGCATGGCGCGCGCACTGGTCGATTTCGAAACGCGGGTCTCGCCGGGCGATACCGCACTGTTCTTCTTCGCAGGCCACGGTGTCGCACTCGACGGTGGCAATTACCTGATGCCGACCGACGTGCCGAACGTCACCGAGGCGCAGCGCAATCTCCTGCGCAGCGAGGGCTTCCTCGCCGACGATATCGCCGAACGGCTGCGCGAGCGCGGGGCCGCGACCACCGTGATGATCCTCGATGCCTGCCGCAACAATCCGTTCAGGGCCGGAACCGGCCGCTCGATCGGACAGTCGCGCGGCCTGCAGCGCATGGACACCAGACAGGGCATGTTCGTGATGTTCTCGGCGGGCGCCGGACAGGAAGCGCTCGACCGGCTCGGCGACAACGACACGCATCCGAACTCGGTATTCACCCGGCTGTTCGTCGATCTGGTGAAGCGCCCCGAGCTCGACCTGATCGATGTCGCCAAGGAATTGCAGATCGAGGTACCAAAGCTCGCGCGCAGTGTCGGGCACGAACAGCTGCCCGCCTATTACGATCAGATCCCGGGACGGATCTTTCTCGCCCGCGGCGATGGAGCAGCGACGCCATCTGCGCGGCCGCAACCGCAGCGCAGACCACCGCCCTCACCGGCTCCGGCCGCCGTGACACCGCCGCCTGCCGCCGTCGCACCGCAGCCCGCGCCGCAGGCGCCGCCGCCTGTCGCCGCCTTGCCGCGCGAAACCTATCGCGTGCTGAACAACGTCTCGCAGGGCATCCACAACATGCGCAGCGGCCCAGGCACCAACTTCCCGCTGGTGGTCTCAATTCCTGCGGGCGCGACCGGCCTCACCATCGGACAGTGCCGGCCGCCGCAGGATCGCCGCTCCGCGCATCCCTGGTGCGAGGTGAACTGGCGCGGCCATTCGGGCTGGACCTCGGCCTGCTGCATCGTCAGCGAGCGGACCGGCGCTTTCCCGCGCTAGACGCGGGCTCATCGCCCGCGCCCGGCATCCGCATTACCGCCAGTTCGCGGGCGGTCCGTGCCGTTCGATCGCCTCGACCAATTCGCGATGCTTGCGGTCCTCGTTGCGCATGTAGATGGCGATCATCGCGTGCGCGGGCGCAACCAGCCACAGCCAGGGGCCCATGAACCAGACCGTCAGGAACCCGAGAACAAGGAACGTCACGAACAGCACGGCGTTGAAAACAGCCGCGAAAATCTGCCCGTTCAGCAAGAGCGCCACAGGCGGCAGAAAGAACGCCAGAACGTAGATCATTCCAGAGCACCTCCCGGCCGAAGGACAGCGCGGCCATTCGCAGCCATTCCATGTAGGAAGGGCAGCCCCCCACGCAAGACTTCGGAACAAAAGTCCGGGTCCGGTGTCCGTACGAAATGCTACAACGCCCGCCGTCTCGCTCCGCCGCCGGATTCTCCATGCAGCATCACCCGCGTCTCGTGCCGCTGATCGTCGCGTGCGCGCTGTTCATGGAGAATCTCGATTCAACGGTGATCGCGACCTCGCTGCCGGCGATTGCCGCCGACATCGGCGCCAACCCTCTCGCGCTGAAACTGGCCGTCACCTCCTATCTGCTCTCGCTTGCCGTGTTTATCCCGGTGAGCGGCTGGACCGCCGACCGCTTCGGCGCGCGCCGCGTCTTTGCGGCCGCGATCTTTGTCTTCATGCTGGGCTCAATCGGCTGCGCGATTGCCAACTCACTGGAGGGCTTCGTCATAGCGCGCGTCGTGCAGGGCATGGGCGGCGCGATGATGACGCCGGTCGGCCGCCTCGTTCTGGTGCGCACAATCGACAAGCGCGAACTCGTCAGCGCGATGGCCTGGGTGACGATCCCGGCGCTGATCGGACCCGTTATCGGCCCTCCGGTCGGCGGTTTCATCACCACCTATGCGTCCTGGCACTGGATCTTCCTGATCAACATTCCGATCGGGATCGTCGGCATCGTCCTCGTGCTGCTCTATATCGACCCAGTGCCATCCGACCATCAGGAGCCGTTCGACGCCACCGGCATGTTGCTCGCAGGCGCGGGCGTCGCGGGACTCGCCTTCGGCTTGTCGGTCGCCGGTCTCGACATGCTGCCGGTGCCGGTCGTGACCGCATTGATCGTCGGCGGCGCGATCGCGATGACGGCCTATCTGGCCCACGCGAAGCGCGTGCCCGCGCCGATCCTCGATTTCTCGCTGCTGCGCTATCCGACCTTCAAGGCGAGCCTGGTCGGCGGCTTCCTGTTCCGGCTCGGCATCGGCGCGCTGCCCTTCCTGTTGCCGCTGATGCTGCAGACCGGCTTCAACATGACGCCGTTCCAATCCGGGCTCGTGACCTTTGCCGGCGCGCTCGGCGCCATCGGCATGAAGACGGTTGCCGCGCGCACCATCAACCGCTTCGGCTTCAGGCGTGTGCTGATCGTCAATGCGCTCATCAGCGCAGCCTTTATCGCAGCGGTCGCCATCTTCCGCCCCGGCATGCCGGTATCGGTGCTGATCGCGATCCTTTTAATCGGCGGCTTTTTCCGCGCGCTGGAATTTACCGCCGCCAACACCATTGCCTATGCCGAAGTCGAGCCGCGCCGCATGAGCCGCGCGACGGCGCTGGCCTCGGTCGGTCAGCAATTGTCGATCTCGGCGGGCGTCGCGGTCGGGGCGCTGATGGTCGATCTGTCGCTGCGCTGGCGCGGCGCCGCCAGCACCGGCGAGCTGATGGCCGGCGACTTCACGATTGCATTCCTGGTCGTGGCGGCGATTTCCGCAGCGTCGGCGCTATGGTTCTGGAGGTTGCCCGGCGATGCCGGCGCCGAAATGTCCGGCCGCGCGCCGGTGAAAACCGGGACAGCGGATTCGACCGAACCGATCGCAGCCGCCGAGACATCAGACCGCCGCCTCGGCTAACTGCATCGGCCGGAAACCGCATAGCCCAAAAAACCGCGGGTCCCCGCCAAAGGCGAGGACCCGGAGCAACGTCAGATTCTGGAGGCTGCCTGCTCCGGATTTCCGCTTGCGCAAAAATCCGCGGTCGAAAAACGCTTAGGCCGAAGAATCGTTAGACCGCTTCCTTCAGTTCCTTGGCCGGACGGAACGCGACTTTCTTCGAGGCCTTGATCTTGATCGCTTCGCCGGTCGCAGGATTGCGGCCCATGCGCGCAGCGCGCTTTCGCACCTGGAGGATGCCAAGGCCCGTGAGGCGGATGCGCTCGCCCTTCTTCAGGTGCTTGGTGATCAGCGCGACCAGGTCGTTCAGCATCGCCTCGCCCTGCTTCTTGGTCATCTGGTGCTCCTCGGCGAGCGTTGCCGCGAGATGCTTCAGGGTGACCTTGTTCGGCGCAGCGGCCTTCGGCGCCGCCGTTTTCTTGGCCGCCTTCGCTGCAGCCGGTTTTGCCTTTGGTTTTGCCGCCATGGAGTATGCCCTCTTAGGATGCGCGGTGTGCGCGTCTGCCCGATTATGAGATTCGCGGGGGCTTGCGAAGGCACAGCGCAAGGCCGGACTGCAAAAAATGTCGATAAACCGGCCTTTTGTCGCTTTCGGACATCAAAAAGGCCTGCGTTGCGGCCCTTTTGCGCCTTACCGTTGGCTGGAGACAGACCTGTAAGCGTTTTCGTCCAACACGCGATAGACTTGAATCGATCGACGTTCCAAAGCCGAGCCAGCCCCGGACAGAGGCCTCATGATCAGGATCGCGCTTGTACTCCTGCTCGTCTCCATGACCACGATGACGACCGCGCTCGCCCAGACCGGTTGTCCTGTCTGCGAAAAGGCCGCAACGCTCCAGGATGCGCTGCGCGGCATCGACCTCGGCAACGCCGAACAGAAAGCGCAGGGCGAGGCCCTGAGCAAGGAAGGCCTCGCGCTCATCACCGCGTTTCGCGACAGGACACCGCCCCTGAAACAGGGCCGCAAGGCTTTCGAAGCGCTGGTCGCGCTCGGCGCCTATGCGGCGCCGTTTTCAGCGGCCGGCGATTACGAAAAGGCACTGGCCGTCATTGCCATCAACAATCCGGATTACCGCAAGCGCTATCAGGCCCTGGTGCGCAAGGGCATGCGCGGCAAGAACCGGCGGGAGACCTGCCAGATGCGCTATCTGCAGACCAATGTCTCGGCGGCCGAATGCAAGCTGGGCGAAATGGCCAAGGGCGCATCGGCCGATCTCGCCGCCAAACGCTGCGACGCGAATTACTCGCTTGAACAGTGCCTGGCAAAGAGACGGTAGCGAGCCTCAGGCTTTATTGCCCCGAAATCCGGTCGCAAGCACATAAAGCTCCGCCGAATCCTGCCGGCTTGCGGACGGCTTCACGTGTTTCACGCTCGCAAAGTCGCGCTTGAGCATTGCGAGCAAATCGCCTTCGGTGCCGCCCTGCAGCACCTTTGCGAGAAACGTGCCGCCGGGCTTGAGCACTTCGGCCGCGAACATCGCCGCCGCTTCGACCAGCGCAACGATCTTCAAATGATCGGTCTTGCGATGACCGGTCGCATTCGCTGCCATGTCGGAGAGCACGACATCGGCCGGTCCGCCAAGCTTCTCCTTCAGAATGCCGGGCGCAGCAGGATCGAGAAAGTCGAGTTTCATGAAATCGACGCCCGGCACCGGATCCATGTCGAGCAGATCGATCGCGACCACCCGTCCCTTGCCGTCGGCGGCACGCACGCGCTGCGCCGCGAGCTGGCTCCAGCCGCCGGGAGCCGCGCCGAGATCGACAACGCGCACGCCGGGTTTGAGAAACCTCGCCTTGTCGTCGATTTCGGACAGCTTGTAGACCGCGCGCGAGCGAAAGCCTTCGCGCTTGGCGCGCGCCACATAAGGATCGTTGAGCTGGCGCTCGAGCCAAAGCTTGGACGATAGCGAACGGCTCTTGCCGGTCTTGACGCGCGTCTTCAGTTCGCGGCCGCCGCTGCCCTTGGCCGACTTCACGACATCCCCGCCTCGCGCCACACGCCGTCGGCGCGCATCATCTGAACCAGCATCCCCTCGCGCAGACCGCGGTCCGCGACCCGCAGCCGCCCGGCCGGGAACGCTCTGCGGATCGCCTCCAGAATCGCGCATCCGGCCAGCACCAGATCGGCGCGCTCGGCGCCGATACAGGCGTTGCAGACGCGCTCGTCATAGGACATGGCCAGCAGGCGCTCCATCACATCGGTGACTTCGTCGTCCATCATCCAGCAGCCGTCGACGCGTCTGCGGTCATAACGTTTCAGACCGAGATGCACGCCGGCAATGGTGGTCACCGTGCCTGACGTGCCGAGAAGATGGCCATTGATCGGATGCTTGCGCTGCTCGCTCGCGAACGGCGCGATCAGGTCCGCGGCTTCCGCGACCATGGCCTCGAAAATCTCCCGGGTCACGGTGACGCCGCCATGCCGCTCCGCGAGCGTGACCACACCGACCGGCAGGGAGGTCCAACCGTGGATGGCGGGCTCCGGCGGCCCGCGCCGGCTTGGCTTCGGCCGGCCGAGGCTCGCGATCTCCGACGATCCCCCGCCGATATCGAACAGGATCGCGCCTTCGGATTCAGGATCGACCAGCGGGGTGCAGCCGGTCGCCGCCAGCATCGCCTCGGTTTCGCGGTCGACGACTTCAAGCGAAATACCGACTTCCTCGCGGACGCGGTCGAGGAATTCATGGCCATTTTCCGCAAGCCGGCAGGCCTCGGTCGCGATCAGACGCGAGCGCGTAACGCCACGGTTGCGCATCTTGTCCCGGCAGATTCGCAGCACCTCGATGGCGCGCCCGATCGCCGGTTCTCCGAGCCGGCCTGAAGACGTGATGCCCTCGCCGAGCCGGATGATGCGGGAAAAGGCGTCGATGACGCGGAACCCATCATGGGTCGCACGCGCAACCAGCAGCCGGCAATTGTTCGTGCCGAGATCGAGCGCGGCATAGGTCGGACCGCAAAGATCGGTTCCCCATACCTGAGGGTCTGCGCGGCCGTCGCGGCGCAGTTCGTCAGCATCGGGCGCGGGTTCGTCCCGCACCTTGTTGTGGGGCGAGCCTCGACCCCCGTCGTAGCCAGACTGCACGCCTCCACCCTGTGCCTCGCCCGTTCGCCGGGGAGAATTTGGATGCAGACTGTCACAGGCGGGAGCAAGGCCGGTCGCCCGGACCTCGTCGCTCATCAAACTCGTCCTGCCGCGTGCCCTCCCCCGAGGTTCGGCGGCACCAGTGTCCAAAGATCGGGCAAAGTGTAGCCCGGTTTTTACCCCGGTGGAAACCTGTCAGCGCACCTTCGGCCGACCGGATCGGCGCGAGCTGAGAACCGTCCTGCAACCGCCGCGAGACTGGCATGCCGCGGCCCATCCTTGCCGCCTGCCGGTCCCCCCGCTATTCGGATAGCCCTCCCTCAAAAGCCGTGAGCCCGCATGAATATCCGCGACGACATCTCCAACAGCGACAAATGGGCGGTGGCGAAGTTCGGCGTGGGCCAGCCGGTGCTGCGCACCGAGGATCCGGTGCTGGTCCAGGGCAAGGGCCACTACACCGACGATATCATGCTCCCGGGCCAGGCCTATGCCGCGATCGTGCGGTCGCCCTATGCGCATGGGGTGATCAACGGCATCGATACGGCCCAAGCGGCCGCCATGCCGGGCGTTCTTGCCGTCTTTACCGCAAAGGATCTCGCGGCCTACGGCACCTTCAAATGCATCGTGCCGTTCAAGAACCGCGATGGCTCCGACATGAAGAAGCCGCAGCGCTTTGCGCTGGCGTCCGACAAGGTGCGCTATGTCGGCGATCCGGTGGCCTTTGTGGTCGCCGAAACCGCGCTCCAGGCCCGCGATGCCGCAGAGGCGGTCGTGCTCGACATCGAGCCCCTGCCCGCGGTGACGCTGGCGAGCGAAGCCGCCAAGCCCGGCGCGCCGCAAATCTACGACGATGTGCCGGGCAATATCGCGCTCGACTATCACTATGGAGACACCGAAAAAGTCGCGGCGGCCTTCGCATCGGCTGCGCATGTGACGAAACTGTCGCTGCGCAATACGCGGCTTGTGGCGGCTCCGATGGAGCCGCGTGCGGCAGTGGCCAAATACGATCCCAAAGCCGATCGCTTCACCTTGCACACCCAGAGCCAGGGCGTGTTCGGCATGAAAGGCCAGCTTGTCGACATTCTCGGGCTGAAGCCGCAGCAGATGCGCGTCCTCACCGCCAATGTCGGCGGCTCATTCGGAATGAAGGCGCAGGCCTATTCGGAATATGTCTGCATCCTGCATGCGGCGCGCCTGCTCGGCCGTCCGGTCAAATGGACCGACGACCGCTCCGGCGCCTTCGTCTCGGACTCGCATGGCCGCGATCATGAAATGACCGCCGAACTCGCGCTCGACAAGGACGGACACTTCCTCGCGATACGGCTGACCGGTTACGCCAATATGGGCGCCTTCCTCGCCATGGTCGCCCCGCTGCCCGGAACGCTGAATGCAGTGAAGAACACACCCGGTGTCTACCGGACGCCGCTGCTCGAAGTGTCGAGCAAGTGCGTCTTCACCAACACCACCCAGGTCTCGGCCTATCGCGGCGCCGGCCGTCCCGAAGGCAATTATTACATGGAGCGGCTGATCGATACCGCCGCAAAAGAGATGGGGATCGACCGGCTCGAATTGCGCCGCCGCAACCACATCGCGCCATCGCAGATTCCCTATGCCGCCGCATCCGGCATGAAATACGACAGCGGAGACTTTCCGGCGATCTTCCAGGAGGCTGTCGACGGCGCAGACCTTCCAGGCTTTGCCGCGCGCAGGCGCGAGAGTGAAGCGCGCGGCAAGCTGCGCGGTCTCGGCATCGGTTCGTTCCTGGAAGTCACCGCCCCTCCCGGCAAGGAAATGGGCGGCATCCGCTTCGAAGAGAACGGCGACGTCACCATCATCACCGGCACGCTGGATTACGGACAGGGCCATGCCGCGCCCTATGCGCAGGTGCTCTCGCGCGCGCTCGGTATTCCGTTCGAGCGCATCCGCCTTCTGCAAGGCGACAGCGATCAGCTTCTCGCCGGCGGCGGCACCGGCGGTTCACGCTCGATCACTGCAAGCGGCGCAGCCATTCTCGAAGCGTCCGACAAGGTGATCGAGAACGGCAAGGCCATCGCCTCGCATGTGCTGGAAGCTGCGCCCGCCGATATTGAGTTCAGCAATGGCCGGTTCACGATTGCCGGCACAGATCGTTCGATTGGCATCCTGGAACTTGCGGAGAAGCTGCGTGCCGGATTGAAGCTGCCCGATGGCACCCCGGCGAAGCTCGATGCGAGTGTCGTCAATGAAGGCGTGCCATCGAGTTTTCCGAACGGCTGTCACGTCGCCGAGGTCGAAATCGATCCCGAGACCGGTGAAGTCGACGTCGTGCGCTATTCGTCGGTCAATGACTTCGGCACCATCGTCAATCCGCTGCTGGTTCAGGGCCAGGTCCATGGCGGCGTGATCCAGGGCATCGGTCAGGCGCTGATGGAGAACGTGTCCTATGACGAGGACGGTCAGTTGCTGACCGGCTCGTTCCAGGACTATGCGATGCCGCGCGCGCGCCAGTTTCCCGACATCGGCTTTGTCAGCCATCCCGTGCCCGCAACCACCAACCCGCTCGGCACCAAGGGATGCGGCGAGGCCGGATGCGCCGGTGCCCTGGTCAGTGTGATGAATGCGATTGTGGACGCGCTGTCGGTTTACGGCATCCGCCATATCGACATGCCAGCGTCACCGGCCCGGATATGGGCGGCGATCCAGGCAGCCAAAAAGGCGAAGGCGGCGTAGCAATCTCGCGTCCCGGGCGCAGCGCAGAGCGCAGCGGTGCGCTGCAGAACCGGGACCCACACATCGCTAACACCTGAAATGGGCCAAGGCTCTGCGATGCATCGCTTTGCGTGCTGCATCGCGTCCGGGGCACGCGCCCATGCCTTGACGCCCCCTCGCCCCGCATCGTAAGAGGGCTGCCGATCCGTGGTCATTTGAGCCGGCCGGCTTGCAGCCACGTAAAATAAATCGCTAAAAGGCCGGGGACGCGTGTGCCCGGCCCGGATTCCCGGCCGGGATTTTTTGTGCCTGGAGCCTGCCATGCCGTCTGAAACAAAGCCGTCTGACAAGGCGCCGCCGAAAGCCAAGCGGCCGCAACGCGATCTCCGTCCAGAGACCCGCCTTGTGCATCACGGGATTTTGCGCTCGCAATTCGGCGAGACCTCGGAGGCGCTGTTTCTCACACAGGGCTATGTCTACGACAACGCCGCGCAGGCCGAGGCGCGCTTCAAGGGCGAGAGCCCGGGCTTTCAGTATTCGCGCTTCGCCAATCCGACCGTGCGCATGTTCGAGACCCGCATGGCGGATTTCGAGGGCGCCGAGGACGGACGTGCGACTGCGACCGGCATGGCCGCGGTGACGCTCGCGCTGATGGGCCAGGTCAAGGCCGGCGATCACATCGTGTCGTCGCGCGCCTTGTTCGGCTCGTGTCTCTACGTGGTCGAGGAATTGCTGCCACGCTTCGGCGTGTCATCGACGCTGGTCGACGGCACCGATCTCAGTCAGTGGAAGAACGCGGTGCGACCGAACACCAAGACCTTCTTCATGGAGACTCCGGCCAATCCGACGCTGGAAGTGATCGACATCGCAGCGGTCGCGAAGATCGCGCATGAGGCGGGTGCGACGCTGACCGTCGACAACGTGTTCTCCACGCCGATGTGGCAGAGCCCGCTCGCGCTCGGCGCCGATTGCGTCGTGTATTCCACCACCAAGCACATCGACGGCCAGGGCCGGTGTCTTGGCGGCATTGTGCTGGGCTCGGCAAAGTTCATCCAGGACAACATCCATAACCTGCACCGGCAGACCGGTCCCTCGATATCGCCTTTCAATGCATGGGTAATGCTCAAGGGACTTGAGACCCTGCCGCTGCGCGTCCGCCAACAGACCGATTCCGCGGCAAAGGTCGCGGATTTTCTCGCAGACCATCCCAAGGTCACGCGGCTGATCTATCCCGGCCGCGCCGACCACCCGCAGGCCGATATCATCAAGCGCCAGATGAAAGGCGGCTCGAACCTCGTCGCCTTCGAGGTGAAGGGCGGCAAAACCGCCGCCTTCGCGGTGCAGGACGCGCTGCAGATCGTACGCATCTCAAACAATCTCGGCGATGCCAAGAGCCTGATCACCCATCCGGCGACCACAACGCACCAGCGCATCACGCAGCAGGCGCGCGCCGATCTCGGCATCACCGACGGGTTCCTGCGATTGTCGGTCGGGCTCGAACATCCCGACGATATCATTGAGGATCTCTCGATCGCGCTCGAGAAGGCGTGAGGGAACGCTTTCGGCGCGCCAGACGTTTGTGTGCGACGCAGGAGTTCGCCATGGCGCCGAACCAGCCCAAGATTCCCCGCCCCCTCTCCGAAAACCGTGATCACCTCAAGACCGAAGACGAGATGCAGCGCGAGCGCCTCGGCCCGCGCGGCGTGCCGGGCGAGCCGGACCCCGCACGCATGACGCCGCAGCAGAAGAAGAAAATGCCGGTCGATCCGGACGACGGCCATACCGCCTAGCCGGGCCGCTGCGGACGCGCCGCAACGCGACTGGGCCGGCGCCGCTGCGAGAAGCTGCGGGCGCGTGCACGTTGAAATCGGCCGTTACCGCGTATATCGCTTGCCGCTCCGCCCTCGTCCACCGGCAGTCATTATGATCAATCTCGACGATATCGTTGCCATCGACATCCATACCCATGCCGAAGGCCCCTGCGGGACTCACACCTGGGAGGACGGCGCGGAGCTGCGCGAGGGCATGCAGGCCTATTTCAAGCAGGAGCTGTGGGCGCCGACCATTCCAGAGATCGCCGAGTATTATCGTCAGCGCAAAATGGCGCTCGTGATCTTTCACGTCGATTGCGAACATCATCTCGGTATCCGGCGCTATGCCAACGAGGAGGTCGCGCGGCTCGCCAACGAGAATTCCGACGTGATGATCCCGTTCGCTTCGATCGATCCGCACAAGGGCAAGCTTGGCGCACGAGAGGCACGGCGCCTCGTCGAGGAGTTCGGCGTGCAGGGCTTCAAGTTTCACCCGTCCTCGCAGGGCTTCTATCCGCACGACCGCATGGCCTATCCGCTCTATGAGGAGATCCAGGCGAGCGGCAAGCCGGCACTGTTCCACACCGGGCAGACCGGGGTGGGCTCCGGCATGCGCGGCGGCTACGGCATCAAGCTCGAATATTCAAATCCGATCCATCTCGATCAGGTGGCGATCGATTTTCCCGACATGAAGATCGTGATGGCGCATCCGTCCTTCCCCTGGCAGGAGGAAGCGCTGGCGGTCGCGCAGCACAAGCCGAATGTCTATATCGACCTGTCCGGCTGGTCGCCGAAATACTTTCCACCGATCCTTGTGCGCTATGCGAACTCGCTGCTGAAGCACAAGATGCTGTTTGGCTCGGACTTTCCGGCGATCACGCCGGATCGCTGGCTCGCCGATTTCGAGACCATCGACATCAAGCCGGAAGTGCGTCCGCTGATCCTGAAGGAAAACGCGATCAAGCTGCTCAATCTGCGGCCGTAGGCGCGCGGCGCATCTGCGGCGCCGGCTTCTTCGCTGCGACGCGCTTCGCAGGTTGGGTTCGTGAGGCGCCGAGCGCGCTCGCGACCACCGGCATCAGGCGCTGTGCCACCACGGTATGGCCCTCAGCCGACATATGCAGCCGGTCGGGGCCAGTGTGGCTCGGCGAATAGCAGGTGCTGCCCGGCACGAAGCGCGCACCGTATTGCGCGGACAGCTTGCGGCCCACAGCATCCCATTCCGGAAAGAAAAAGCCGCAGAGCACTGCGGGCACCCGCCGCGCCCGCAATTGCGCGAGGATGCCCTGCATGCGGGCGATGATGACATCGCGCGGCGTCCCGCGGATCAGATCGTTGTATCCGCCCTGCACGATGACGAGGCGCGTGCCGGCCGGCACGCTGGTGTCGAGCCGGCTCAGCATGCCGCCGAAAGTGTCGCCGGACCCGCCGGCATTGGCGATCCTCGCATTGTAGCCGCGCCGCGCCAGCATGGCGTTGAGCTGCGCCGGGAAGGCATTGGCCTGGCCGACGCCGTAACCTGCGGTGTTGCTGTCGCCAAGTGCGACGACCAGCGGCTGCGAAGCCGCGGGCAGAATTCCAAGGCCGGAAATCATCAGCAGCCAACACGAATATCGGGAGGCAAAGCCGGACAGCCGCGCAATCATGCGCAACAAACCTTTCGATCGATGGGACGCTCAGGACGAGTTGCGGATGTCGCACGCCGGCTTCGCGCTCTTCGCAGCCGCCTGTGCAGAACGCCGGCGGCGCTGAGACGCTAGCGTCATCCCAGAGCAAGGGCAATCGGATGAATGGCGGAATGCGGAGTGGCTGCCGTTCCTCAACGCTTATAGAACCATGTGCCTCGCCCCGGAACCTGATTTCCGGCGCATTCTCGAAGAAATCCGAGACATGCGGCTGGCGGCATAAGCACCCGTGGGCGGCTGTTTAGTCTTTGGTTGACGATGCTTGGCGAATCGCGTGTAAAGTTACACCTAAACAGACGACGGAGCGTGAAGCTATGAAGGCCGGGAGGGAGAAATTCGGGGCGTTCATCCGCCGCGAGCGGGAGGCGAAGGAAATCGGACTGAGGGAGATGGCGAAGAAGATCGGGGTGAGCCCGACCTATCTGTCGAAAGTGGAGCGTGACGAGTTTCCGCCGCCGACGGAGGACAAGGTGAGGAAGATCGCCGGAGTTCTTGGACTGGATGCGGACGAGTTGCTGGCGCTGGCGGGCCGCGTGGCATCCGACCTGACCGACATCATCCGCGAGCGGCCTCGGGAAATGGCTGATTTCCTGCGGGCGGCAAGAGGGCTGACGGCCGAGGACATGGCTCGCTTGGCGCGGCAGGCGCAAAAGGCGAAGGAAAAGTAAAGCGCCGGTCGGCGCACCGATGATGCAAGATGAGGATGAACCGGAATGGCCCTTCGAGTGCCCTATATCCCCGATGACGTGATCGAGCGCGACGCCGAGGCCCTGCTGGGCGAGTTCGCTCACGCCAGAGGCATCGAGGTGCGCGCGCCGATCCCGATCGAAGATATCGTCGAAAAGCATCTCAAGCTTCGCGTGGAGTTCGACGATCTTCATGCACGCCTCGGCGTGCCACGCAGCGGGATTGGCCTGGAGCCGGATATTTTTGGCGCGATCTGGCTCGAATCCGGCCAGATCGTCATCGACGAGTGCCTTGATCCCGAGGATCGGCCCGAGCGCGAGGGGCGCTACAGGTTTACCCTTGCGCATGAAGGCGGCGGGCATTGGCGGTTGCACCGTCCGCTTGTCCGCCCGACACGAGACCAAGGTTCGCTGCTGATCGACGCCGCGCGACCGACCGTCATCTGCCGTTCAAGCCAAGCAAAGGAACGGGTGGAGTGGCAGGCCGATTTCTATGCTTCGTGCCTGCTCATGCCGCGCAAGATGGTTTTTGCCGTGTGGGACGAGGCGTTTCCCGACCGCAAGCAGCGCGTCCTGCAACCGGAAAGGCCGATTGAACACCCCTTCGTCGAGATCGGCCGGGATTTCGACGACGATGAAGATCGGGTGCTTGATAGCTTTGCCCGGCCGTTTGCCGAGCGCTTTTTCGTATCGCCGATTGCGATGCGCATCCGGCTTGAAAAGCTCGGGCTGTTACACCGTGTCGTGCCGCGCCAGCGGCTTCTCACCGAAGGCTTCTGACCCTTTTTTTGAGGAGATCGTCGAGTGTCAACTGAACAAGCGACCTGGCCGGACGAAGGGCGGCGAACCGCGTTCGAAACCCGCGACTTCTATCTCGCCTGTTTCCTGCGCTGCGCGGGATACGAGCTGCTCGATCTTCGTTCCGAGGGCCGGCGAAAGGTCTTCGTGTTTCAGGACCGGCCAACCCGGCGCGACGACGTGATGGCCTTCTACAGCGATGCCACCACCGTCCACCCGCTCGCCTTCGTCGCCACCATAAAGGACATGAAAGGGCTTCTGCACAATGGTTGAGACATCGATTGCACCCTCGTCTCAACGAGTCTCCCGTGGACAGGTTCGCGAGGCGCTCGACCGGCTCGAAGGCCTTGTCGTTGATGGGCTTAAGCACGGCTTCTTCGACTATTCGATCGCCTGCGAGGTCGGGAACGGTGGCAAGCGCCATCTCGTGATCCGCGCCGGCAAGAGCCACAAGTTCACGATTCCTGCGGACGAGGTGCCGCACTGAGGCGGCCGAAGGACTGAGAACGGCCGGCGATCCCTGCGACGGGGACGCCTGAAGATGCAAATCCCCATTGGGTCCAGCGTCATCGGTGGGATTCCGAGACCGGAGGCCAGGAGCACGGAGCGGAGGAAACCGCCAGTGAGGTCTTCGATGAAACGTCTCGACGCCGCAAACGACAATGACGCGGGCAAGCAGATCGCCCGCACCCGGCAAGTCTGGCAACCGCGCCTCGGGCGCGACCTCACCGACGAGGACGCTCGGCAGATCGCCGAGAACGTGACCGGCTTCTTCGCCGTTCTTGCCGAGTGGTCACACGCCGAAAGGTGCGCGGCCAACGACAACCGGGTGCCCTCCAAGTCGCACGACTGCGAGGTGCGCCATGACCGCTGAAACCATTGCCAAGGCCCTCGGCGGTCGCAAGGCTGGCGCCGCCTGGATGGTGCGTTGTCCGGCACACGACGACCGCAAGCCGAGCCTCTCGATCGCCGACGCCCGCGACGGCAAGGTACTCGTGCGCTGCCATGCCGGATGCGATCAGAGCGAAGTGATCGCCGCGCTTCGGGCGCGCGGTGTCTGGGAAGCGGACGACCGTCGGCCGATCCCTTTCTCACGCAAGCCCCATCGCGTGCCACCGCCCGAGATGGACGGCGATGCCATCAAGCGGACGGAGGCGGCGATAGCCATCTGGCGCGGCGCGCAATCCGCGGAGGGAACGCCAGTCGAGACCTATCTGCGATCGCGTGGCCTCACCATTTCTATACCGCCGTCTATCCGCTTCCACGCCGGGCTGAAGCATCCTTCGGTCGGCGTCTGGCCGGCGATGGTGGCGCTGGTGACGCACGGCGTTGAAGGCAGGCCGGTCGGCATTCACCGCACCTTCCTGGCACGCAACGGAAGCGCGAAAGCGCCGGTCGATCCGGAGAAGATGATGCTCGGGCCGTGCCGTGCTGGCGCAGTGCGGCTCGGACCGGCTGGCAATGCGCTGATGGTCGGCGAAGGGATCGAAACCTGCCTCGCCGCGATGCAAGCCAGCGGCAGAGCGGCATGGGCAGCGCTTTCGACATCGGGACTTCGCGCGCTCGACCTGCCGCGCGAAGTTCGCGACGTGATCGTACTCGCCGATGGCGACGATCCCGGCGAAGCGGCGGCGCAGGATTGCGCCTGGCGCTGGAAGCGGGAAGGCCGGCGCGTGCGCATCGCACGTCCGCCGAAAGGCGCGGACTTCAACGATCTGCTGCTGCGCCGCGCGCCTCGCACCGAGGAGACGACGCAATGAGCGCGTTGGACAATGGCGACAGCAACGATGCGATCTGCGCGGCCATCGAGGCCGCCGAGGAAGTCCGTGATCCGCTGGAGGGTCTCGTCGAAAGGACCGCCACCGATCCCGGCGCCGCCTTCGTGCCCGAGGTGCTTCAACGGCTCACCGCGCTGAAGCACGGCGATCGCGCCGCCTTCGAGGCGCTGCGGGCACAATTGAAGAGGGCCGGATGCCGGGTGATGGCGCTCGACGATGCCATCGCCGAGGAAAGCGGCGAGGCCGGCGGTCGCGGCCCGACCCAGGCCGACATTCTGATCGACCTCGCGCAAACCGCCGAGCTGTTTCACGCGCCGGACGGCACCGGCTTCGCCGACCTCGACATCAACGGCCACCGCGAAACCTGGCCGATCCGCGCCAAAGGTTTTCGCCGCTGGCTCGCCCGCCGCTTCTTCGAGGCGACCGGAGGCGCGCCAAGTTCGGAGGCGCTGCAATCGGCGCTGAATGTGATCGAGGCCAAGGCGCATTTCGATGCACCGGAGCGAACGGTTCATGTCCGCATCGGCGGTTTCGACGGGCGGCTCTATCTCGACCTCGGCGACGAGACATGGCGCGCAGTGGAGATCGACGCGACTGGCTGGCGCGTCATCGACAATCCGCCCGTTCGCTTCCGTCGCGCTGCCGGGATGCAGGCGTTGCCGATGCCGGTGCCCGGCGGATCGGTGCAAGCGCTGCGATCGTTCCTCAATGTCCGTTCCGACGCCGATTTCGTGCTGGTGATCGCCTGGACACTGGCATGCCTGCGCAATCGCGGTCCCTATCCTGTGATGGTGCTCTCGGGCGAACAGGGCTCGGCGAAGTCAACGTTTTCGGCGATCCTGCGGGCCTTGCTCGATCCAAATACCGCACCGCTGCGGGCGCTGCCGCGCGAGGATCGGGACCTGTTCATCGCGGCGAGCAATGGCCATGTGTTGGCCTTCGACAACGTATCGGGTCTGCCCTCCTGGATTTCGGACACGCTTTGCCGCCTTGCCACAGGCGGCGGCTTCGCGGTGCGGCAGCTCTATTCCGATCAGGACGAGGTGCTTTTCGATGCAGCCCGGCCGGTGATCCTGAACGGCATCGAGGACATCGTGACGCGGCCTGACCTTGCCGACCGTGCCCTGTTTCTGACGCTCGAACCGATCCCCGAGGAATGCCGCCGCCCCGAGCAGGAATTATGGGCGGCGTTCGAGGCCGAGCGCTCGCGCATCCTCGGCGCGCTGCTCGACGCGGTGGCAAAGGGCCTCGCAATGCTGCCGTATACGCGGCTCGACAGGCTGCCGCGCATGGCCGACTTCGCCCTGTGGGCGACGGCCTGCGAAACCGCGCTATGGCCAGCTGGCACGTTCTGGTCGGCCTATTGCGGCAACCGCGACGAGGCAGTGGACGGTGTGATCGACGCCGATCCGATCGCCGCCGCCATGCGTGCGGTGATGGCGGCGCGGACGGAGTGGACGGGAACCGCCTCGGAGCTTCTGGGCGCCCTTGCCGAGTTGGCGGGCGACCGCATCGCTAAGTCCAAGGCGTGGCCGGACAGTCCGCGCGCGCTGGCAGGACGCTTGCGCCGGGCGGCGACCTTCCTGCGCAAGATCGGCATCGAGATCGGCTTCGAGCGCGAAGGCCGGGCGCGCACGCGGATCATCCGCATCACCACCGGGCTATCATCCGCGCCAGAAACCAGAGGGACGCGACCGTCCGCATCGTCCGTACCGTCCGCCAATCAGCCGAAGCTTATTCCCGCCAAGGGCTTTGCATCCCAAAGCTTGCGGACGGTCGGCGGCAATGCGGACGCTTCGAGGGGCGGTAACGGCCCGATCGTCCGCAGCAACCCGTTGAAATCCAACGGCGAGACCGATGCGGACGGTGCGGACGCAAATTGCCCGCCTCAATCCGCACCCGAAAAGACGGGCTGGAGGGCGCGGCTATGAGCGCCGTCCAAGCCCTCAAGGCGGCCCGCAATGCCGGCGTTCGGATCGGCGTCGATGGCGATGCCCTCACGCTCGACGCCGACGCCGCGCCTGATGCCGCCGTGCTGGACCTGCTTTCGCGTCACAAGGCGGGTGTGCTCGCGCTGCTGCGCACCGGCAACGACGGTTGGTCGGGCGAGGATTGGCGGGCCTTCTTCGATGAACGGGCCGCCATCGCCGCGTTCGACGGCGGCTTGCCACGGGATCAGGCCGAAGCCCGCGCCTTCGCTCGCTGCGTCACCGAATGGCTCAATCGCAATCCTGCGCGCTCGTCCTTTGGCCGCTGCCTCGGCTGCGGGGGAAGCGATCATGTGCACGACAAGCTGCTGCCGTTCGGCACCGAACCGGCCGGCCATGCCTGGCTGCATTCGCGCTGCTGGCCGGCATGGCACGCCGCGCGCAAGGCCGAGGCGGTTGCCGCACTGGCGGCTATGGGAATTGAACAACCGAGGACATATCGATGACTGGAAAGAAGGCTGCGAAGGAAACCAAGCCATCGACGGTGGTCGCCAACGATCCCGACGATCGTAAGGGCCGGCTGAAGAACATCGGCGGCTCGCGTTCCGACCATTGGAACAACATCCTCGCCAACCAGACCATCCAGGCCCTTTGGCTGGAGCATTCCGACCCGGCGACGCGAGATAAGCAATACAGCGCCACCGTCGCCGCGCTGGTCGGGATCGGGCCGAAGGATGAGCTGGAGGGCATGATGGCGGCGCAACTGATCGCCGCCCACAACGCCGCGATGGAATGCTACCGCCGCGCCATGATCGGCGAGCAGACCTTCGAGGGCCGGCGCGAGAACCTCGCCCAGGCCAACAAGCTCTCCCGCAGCTTCGCCACGCTGCTTGAAGCGCTGAACCGCCACCGCGGCAAGGGCCAGCAGAAGGTCACTGTCGAGCACGTCCACGTTCATTCCGGTGGCCAAGCGGTGGTCGGCGTGGTGACCCCTCCGGGGGGTGGGGATCGCGCGAATTCGGAGGATCAACCCCATGCAAAGCAGATTGCCGATGCACCGCAGCCCGCGATGCGGTGCCCGGACGCGACGCGGGAGCCCGTGCCGGTCGCCGGCGATGCCGAACGGCCGCTGCCGGCTGCACGGCGGGCTGTCGCCGGGCGCGCCGAAGGGTAATCGGAACGCCTTCAAGCACGGCCGCTACACCGCCGAGGCCCTCGCCCGCCGACGCGAGGTCGCGGCGCTGATCCGGGCCATGAAAGGGCTCGCTGGCGCAGCCGACGAGTCGGATTAAACCCTCGGGCGACCGGAGGCGGCCATAGGTTATTCCCGGCGGTCCGCGTATGCGGGCGGCAAAGGCCCGCAAGAGCGTTAGTAACGTCGGCTTTGCGGGAAATTAACAGGTTCTGTCTATGCTTCGCGCATGAACGATCATCGGCAATCTACTCGGCGCTCTCATGGCTCGCTAGTTGTAGTGGCTGGCGGTTCGGTCACTTGCACGCTGTTGGACGTTTCCCGTACCGGTGCGATGCTTTCGACTAATGGCCGCCTTCCGGACATTTTCTACCTGACCCTTCGTCCGGGCCTGGTGCGGTGGTGCCAGGTCGTGTGGCGACGCGGGAATCAGGTCGGCGTCAAATTTATTCCGGCTCCGAAGCTCTAGATGTGAAGTCTCGACAGGTTATCCTCGGTGAGACGGAGGCGTCTGATGGTTGTCTTGAGCTTCAGGGCGTGGCGTGGCCTGAGCCAGTTGTATCCGCGCAGCCATGGTGCGAGGTGGCCGGCGCGCTGGTCTGATGTTTCGTAGGCGCGCGCATAGGCCCACTCTCGCATGGCGGTCTGGATGAAGCGTTCGGCCTTGCCGTTGGACGATCAACGGGCAGAATCGGCGGCCAAATCGGAGCCGCTCCCGGCGGATGACACACCCGGACCCAGGCTGCGGCCGAAATCGGCGTATCGGTCGATGCGTTCGCCCGCTGGGGAACGCGGCGCATCGGACCGCCTTGCGTCCGCGTCGGCCGCAAGGTGCTCTATCGCGCCGATGCCTTCCGCAACTGGCTGGTCTCGCGCGAACGCGGGGCGCTTCCGTCGAATGGCGGCCGCCCGGGTCGCGAGCGATGAGATTGATTCGCCTTGTTGCGTGCCGGCTCGAAGCCCGCGCGCTCGTACCAATGATGCGCGTCGAACTATTTCGCGTGGGTCTTCATCGGGTGCCACGTCTTGGCCGTGTCCGTGACGAGACCCGATCGGCCGTCGGCCGTGACGCCTTAGATCAGCGGGCGCCGGCCATTGCGGTGGATCGCGACCAAGCGAGCAGCCTTGGCGCACGCAGGGCAATTTCAAAGCGGACCGCCGATGCGACCACATTGGCGTTGGCAACATCGGCAAGACGCGGTCTGCGGGCTCGCGCCATCCGTGGCTCCCTCGGTTGACCGCGTATGCGGGCGGCATAGGCGCGGCAATTCGCCAGGGATAGGGTCGGTTTTTCGAGTGCGCACCCTTGCGCACTGGGGTGCGCAACCGACGTCCGCGCGGCTATAGTTTGCCCAAACTAGGGAAATCCCAAAGAATCGCCGGGGGCATGCGCAATGGACCGCGCAACCATTTTGACAGATCGATTTGACCGCGCGCTTTTGTACGCGACCCACGTGCATGGGGGTCAAGTTCGAAAAGGGACCTCGACCCCATATGTCGCGCACTTGCTGGCAGTGTCGGCAACGGTGCTGGAGTACGGCGGCGACGAAGACCTAGCGATCGCCGCGCTTCTTCACGATTGCGTCGAAGATCAAGGCGGTAAGGCGCGCCTGGAGGATGTTCGTAATCGATTCGGCGATCGTGTGGCTCACGTGGTGGCCGCGTGCTCGGACAGCCTTGCCGACACGGCCAAAGGCGAGCGCAAGGCGGACTGGCAGAAGCGAAAGGAGACTTATCTCGCGCATCTCGATACCGCCGATGAAGACGTTCTGCGCGTCTCGCTGGCGGACAAGGTGCACAATGCCCGAACAATCCTACGCGATCTGCGAAAGCACGACGTAGGTGAAGCCATCTGGTCCCGCTTCAGCCAGCCTCGCGAGAAAACGCTCTGGTACTACCGTGGCCTTGCCGACAAGTTCCGCAAAAGGTGTCCTGGGCAGTTAGCCGATGAGCTGCACGAAATCGTGGCGGTCTTGGAGCACAGCGGTTGACGCCAATGGACAAACGCTCGCTCAGCGAACGCGACATCTGCACCAAGTTCATCACGCCCGCCCTGCGCCAGGCCGGGTGGGACGAGATGCTGCAAATTCGCGAGGAGGTCGGCTTCACCAAGGGCCGGATCATCGTGCGCGGCAAGCTGGTGACGCGCGGCCAAGCCAAGCGCGCCGACTACATCCTCTATTACAAGCCGAATATCCCGCTCGCCCTGATCGAGGCCAAGGACAATTCTCATAGCGTCGGCGACGGGATGCAGCAGGCGCTCGACTACGCTGCCACCCTCGACATCCCCTTCGTGTTCTCCTCGAACGGCGACGGCTTCGTCTTCCACGACCGCACCGGCGCCGCCACGCCAAGGGAGGTCAATCTCGGCCTCGACGCCTTCCCGTCGCCGGCCGATCTGTGGGCGCGCTATCGCGCATGGAAGGGGCTCGACGCTGAGGCCGAAAAGGTCGTCCTTCAGGACTACTACGGCTACGGCGGCGACAAAGCTCCGCGCTATTATCAGGTGAACGCGGTCAACACCGCGATCGAAGCGATCGCCAAGGGCCGCAACCGCGTGCTGCTCGTCATGGCGACCGGCACCGGCAAGACCTACACTGCGTTTCAGATCATCTGGCGGCTGTGGAAGGCGGGCCGCGCCAAGCGCGTGCTCTACCTTGCCGACCGCAACATCTTGATCGACCAGACGATGGTGAACGACTTCCGCCCGTTCGGCGGCACGATGGCGAAACTCTCGACCCGGTCGAAGACCATCGAGCGCGACGACGGCACAAGCATCGACATCACCACCGGGATGGACTCCCGGCGGCGGATCGATACGGCCTATGAAATCTACCTCGGTCTTTATCAGGCGATCACCGGCCCGGAGGAGCGTCAGAAGATTTACCGCGAGTTCTCGCGCGAGTTCTTCGACCTGATCGTGATCGACGAGTGCCACCGCGGTAGCGCCGCCGAGGATTCGGCGTGGCGCGAGATCCTCGAATACTTCTCGGCGGCGACGCAAATCGGCATGACCGCGACGCCGAAGGAAACCAAATACATTTCCAACATCGCCTATTTCGGCGAGCCGGTTTACTCCTATTCGCTCAAGCAGGGCATCCGCGACGGCTTCCTCGCGCCCTACAAGGTGGTCAAGGTTCATATCGACCGCGACGTGGAGGGCTACCGGCCCGAGAAGGGCCAGCTCGACCGCGAGGGCGAGGAGGTAGAGGACCGCATCTACAACGCCAAGGACTTCGACCGCACGCTGGTGCTGGACGAGCGCACCAAGCTTGTTGCCCGAAAGGTCACCGAGTTCCTGAAAGAAAGCGGCGACCGCTACCAGAAGACCATCGTCTTCTGCGTCGATCAGGAGCACGCGGCACGCATGCGCCAGGCGCTCATCAACGAGAACGCCGATCTGGTCGCCGAGAACCACCGCTATGTCATGCGCATCACCGGCGGCGATCAGGAAGGCCAGGCCGAACTTGGCAATTTCATCGACCCGGAATCGAAATGTCCGGTGCTGGTGACCACCTCGCGGCTGCTTTCGACCGGCGTGGACGTCCAGACCTGCCGGGTGATCGCGCTCGATCGCGAAGTCAATTCGATGACCGAGTTCAAGCAGATCGTCGGCCGCGGCACCCGCGTGCACGAGGACACCCACAAATTCTATTTCACGCTGATCGACTTCCGCGGCGCCACCACGCATTTCGCCGATCCGGCCTTCGACGGCGAGCCGGTGCAGATTTATGTGCCGGGCGAAGGCGAGCCCGTCGCGCCGCCCGACGATGCGCTTCCAACCGACGAAGACGGCGCGCCGCTGCCCAAGACGCCCGGCGCCGATGAGACCATCGTCGATCAGCCGGGCCTGCCGTTCCCGCCCGGCGGGTCGCAGAAAAAAATCTATGTCGATGGCGTCGGCGCCACCATCATCGCCGAGCGCGTGGAATATCTCGACGAGCACGGCAAGCTCGTCACCGAGTCCCTGCGCGATTTCACCAAAAAGGCGCTGAAGAAGCGCTTTGCCAGCCTCGACGATTTTCTCAAGCGCTGGAAGGCGGCGGATCGTAAGCAGGCGATTATCGAAGAACTGGAAGCCGAGGGCTTGCCGCTCGATCCGATCGCCGAGGAGCTGGGCAAGAACCTCGACCCGTTCGACCTCATCTGCCATGTGGCGTTCGACAAGAAGCCGCTGACGCGTCGCGAGCGCGCCGAGAACGTCAAGAAACGCGACGTGTTCACGAAATACGGTCCCCAGTCGCGCGCCGTGCTGGATGCCTTGCTTGCCAAATATGCCGACGAGGGCGTGCTCAACCTCGACGACGCCAACGTGCTAAAAATTCCGCCCTTAAGCTCGCTTGGCACGCCGGTGCAGCTCATCAAGGCATTCGGCGGCAAGGAGCAATTTGTCGCCGCCGTCCACGAAATGCAATCCGCGCTTTATCAGGAGACCGCCTGACCGATGATCGTCCGCACCACCGTCAAAGCCATTCAGGACATTATGCGCCAGGATGTAGGCGTCGATGGCGACGCCCAGCGCATCAGCCAGTTGTGCTGGATGTTCTTCCTCAAGATCATCGACGATCAGGATCAGGAACTCGAACTCACCAGGGACGGCTACCGCTCGCCGATCCCGAAGAAATATCAGTGGCGCAGCTGGGCGGCCGACCCGGAAGGCATCACCGGCGAAGAACTGCTTACCTTCGTCAACGATGAGCTGTTTCCGGCGCTGAAGAACCTCACCGTCTCAAACAAGCCAGGCGACCGCCGCCGCGTGGTGCGCGATGTGTTCGAGGACGCCTACAACTACATGAAATCCGGCCAGTTGATGCGGCAGGTCATCAACCGCATCAACGAGGTGGATTTCAACGACTTGAAAGAGCGTCGCGACTTCGGCGAGTTCTACGAGCAGCTCCTGAACGATCTGCAATCGGCCGGCAACGCCGGCGAATATTACACGCCGCGCGCCGTCACCGCCTTCATGACGGCGATGATCGATCCGAAGCCCGGCGAAATTCTGCTCGATCCGGCCTGCGGCACGGGCGGCTTTTTGACCGGCGCCATCAACCACATGCGCAAAAATTATGTGAAGCGGCCCGAGCACGAGGCGAAGATGCAGGCGAGCCTGCGCGCGGTCGAGAAGAAGCAGCTCCCGCACATGCTTTGCGTCACCAACATGCTGCTGCACGGCATCGAGGACCCGAGCTTCGTGCGCCACGACAACACGCTGGCGCGGCCCTATATCAGCTACACGGCCTCCGACCGCGTGGACATCGTGCTCACCAATCCGCCGTTCGGGGGGCGCGAGGAGGACGGCATCGAGCAGAACTTCCCGGCCCATTTCCGCACGCGCGAGACAGCCGACCTGTTCCTCGCCCTCATCATCCGCTTGCTCAAGCCGGGCGGGCGCGCCGCGGTGGTGCTGCCGGACGGCACGCTGTTCGGCGAAGGCGTCAAGACGCGGCTGAAGGAGCACCTGATGCAGGAATGCAACCTGCACACCATCGTCCGCCTGCCCAATTCGGTGTTCAAGCCCTACGCCTCGATCGGCACCAACCTGTTGTTCTTCGAGAAGGGCGAGCCCACGAAAGACATCTGGTTCTGGGAGCACCGCGTTCCGCAAGGCCAGAAAGCCTATTCGATGACGAAGCCGATCCGGCTGGAGCACTTCAAGGACTGCATCGACTGGTGGGGCGGCAAGGCGCGCAAGGGGCGCGAGGAAGGCCCGTTCGCCTGGAAAGTCAGCGCCGACGAAGTGAAGGCACGCGGCTACAATCTCGACATCAAGAACCCGCACAGCGTCGCCGACGATCATGGCGACCCGCAAACGCTGTTGGCGGACCTTGTCCGCGCCGAGGCCGAGACGGCGCGCTTGCGCGATCAGTTGAAGGCGATCCTTGCGGAGGCGCTCGCGCGATGAACACCGAACGCCTGTTGGCACACTACGAGAAGATCGCCGACGCGCCCGACGCCATTCCGCGCCTGCGGCGCTTCGTGCTCGATCTGGCGGTGCGCGGCAAGCTCGTGCCGCAAGACCCGAACGACGAGCCGGCTTCGGAATTGCTCAAGCGAATCGCGGCGGAGAAGGCACGGCTGGTGAAGGCGGCGGAGATCAGACCGTCAAAGGACATCCCGCCCCTTGAGGAGGTTCCCTTCCCACTACCGAGCAGCTGGCGCTGGTCGCAGATGGCCGAGATCGGTCTCTTGAGCCCGCGAAATGAAGCGCCGGCCGATCAGCTAGCCTCCTTTATTCCGATGCCGCTTATCCCCGCCGAATACGGTTCGGCACACGGGCAGGAAGTCCGGCCGTGGGGCACGCTCAAGAAGGGCTATACGCATTTTGCCGATGGGGACGTGGGTCTCGCGAAGATCACGCCGTGCTTCGAAAACGGAAAGTCCACGATCTTTCGCAACCTCGTCGGGGGCATCGGCGCTGGCACGACCGAATTGCACATCGTTCGGCCGATCTTCGTTGATGCCAACTATCTTCTGATCTTTCTCAAGAGCCCGCATTTTATCGAGACCGGCATCCCAAGGATGACGGGAACGGCCGGGCAGAAGCGCGTGCCATTCGAGTATTTCGCGTATTCGCCCTTGCCCCTCCCGCCGCTCGCCGAACAGCGCCGCATCGTCGCCAAGGTCGATGAGCTGATGGCGCTCATCGACCGGCTGGAGGCCGCGCGGCAGACGCGCGAGGCGGCGCGCGACAAGCTCACGGCGGCGAGCCTCGCCCGCCTCAACGCGCCCGATCCCGACACTTTCAGCGACGACGCCCGCTTCGCGCTCGACGCGCTGCCGGCGCTCACCGCGCGCGCCGACCAGATCAAGCACTTGCGCCAGACCATCCTCAACCTCGCCGTGCGCGGCAAACTCGTGCCGCAGGACCCGAACGACGAACCGGCGTCGGAGCTTCTCGAAACCATTGCTTCCTTCAAAGAGCAGAATGCAAACGGCCGGGCTCGCCGAAGGAGCGAGCACATTCAGCTTCTTGAGGGCGAGAACGCTCCTTTTGACCTTCCGTCGGGGTGGGTTTGGGTGGCATTCGGCAACATTGTCCTTTCGCGTGACGGCGAGCGAATCCCCGTTTCCAAGGAAGAACGAAATCGTCGAGCCAAGATTTACGATTATTATGGCGCTTCGGGAGTGATCGACAAAATTGATAACTACCTGTTCGACAAACCTCTACTGCTAATTGGCGAGGATGGCGCGAACCTAATCAACCGTTCCACGCCGATCGCGTTCATCGCTCGCGGCAAGTATTGGGTGAACAACCACGCTCATGTTCTCGACGGTCCGTCAGAGGAGTTCCTTCGCTATCTCGAACTCTTCATCAACGCGATTGATCTGAAGGCCTATGTGACTGGCACGGCTCAACCGAAGATGAATCAAGCCAAGATGAACAGCATTCCGGTGGCATTGCCACCCCTTGCCGAACAACGCCGCATCGTCGCCAAGGTCGATGAGCTGATGGCGCTGTGCGACCGGCTCGAAGCAATCCTCGTCACCGCCGACGAAAGCCGCCGCCGCCTGCTCGAAGCCCTCCTCGCCGAGGCCCTCGCGCCGGATGCGGAACGCGAACTGGAGGCGGCGGAATGACCGAGGCGCTTTTCCGCTCGCTCGATTCCGCCACCATCGCTAGCGACATCCGCAGGGCGCAGCACTTGGTGTGCTACGCGGCACCAGGCATTCAGGAGGAACCCGCGAAGGCAATGGCTGAGGCGGCCAAGAACATTGGCCCGGAACTCATCACTGTCTGCCTCGACTTCGACGAGCGAGTAATGCGTATGGGGTTTGGCAGTCTGACGGCGGTGAAGACGTTGAGGAATGCCGGGATCGTTGTGAACTCGACGCCCGGCTTGCGCACCGGCCTCGTGATCGTCGATCACGCGGGATACATTTTCACGCCAACCGCTCTCTACCTTGAAGCCGAGGATCGACCGGCCGAAGCGCCGAACGCCATGCGCCTTTCCCCGGATCAGGTAACAGAGGCCCTGGCGCGGCTCTCGCCGGCGGCCAAGGCAATCGCCATGGATCAGGCGAAGACCGATGAGGAACGGGAGCGCATCAGAGAACAGGCCGTTGAAGTGCCATCCGTCCAAGTGGCCGACGGTGCATTCGCGGCGGTCGAGCGGCGGCTTGAGGAAGCACCGCCTGTGCGCTTCGACATCGCGCGGCAGGTACGCGTGTTCAACGCCTATCTGCAATATGTCGAACTCGAACTGACCGGCGCCGCCATCCAACGGCATCGGCTCGCAATCCCGTCCAGTATTCAAAAGCTCGGCGGCGCCAAGGACCTGGAAGGGCGGCTTCGGACAACATTCGACCTGATCGAGAAAGGCGGGCAACTGTCGTCGAAGGCGCTCGAAAAGACGCTGAACGACATCCGCAAGAACTTTACGCCGTCGTTAGGCAAGGATCACGGCCGCGTCGTGCTGAAAGCCGCCAAGCCACATCTCGATGAACGCTTGGCCAAATTTCGCGACGAGCTAAAGGCGCATCAGGAAAAGGTGGAGAAGCAACTCCAAGGCCAGCTTGACGAGTCGCGCAAGCAGATCGTCGAATATTTCGTGCCGCGGGTAGTGGCGAGTCCGCCGGACGCTATGCGCGGACAGTTTCTGAAATTCGGGGAACCGGAAGCGAAGGCGTGGCTTGAGCGCGAACTAGACCGGGTGTTTCCCAAGGCCGAAGCGCTGATCCAGAAGATGAACTTGGATGTTCGCTATAAGGATGTGACCTTCGAGACACTGAACCGGGAAGACTTTCTCGATGCCGTGAAGGAAGCTTTCCCGCATGTCGATTGGGACAAGGCTTACAGCGAATTTCGCGCGGCCGGGGAATCGAAGGACGAGGATCGCCGCCCGCTTTGATTTCCTTTGATTGTTTTCAAACGTCCGAAGGACGCGGCGAGACCCTAACCACCAGGATTCCGAGCTTCTCCGCTTGCCAACATGTATGCGAGGTGCCGCTCCCGCCCGGAAAGGCGATAACAAGATCGGGCTTTCCCTCGCGCAGCATCCGTTCATTGCGAATCAGCGCCGCGTGCCGCCCTTCTTCTTTCCACTTGGCAGGAAACTCGATCAAGCGGACGCCCGCCATACGCGCCCACTCGCCGGCGATCCGATCGACGCCGCGCGCGTCTCCCTCGATCACGGTGTCAAATCGGTATTGGGCATGGAGCCGGTCCAGTTCGGCATGAATGAACCTGGCATCGGTGAAATCCCGCCCACCGCAGATCAGCACTTTCAACAGCCGGCCTCCATCAAAGGTTATGTGTTTTGTGCCGGACGATGGGCGGCTATGCTCCTACCACAATAGCGGCCTCGATCTTCACCTTTGGCATCTTGAGGAAAAGCCAGCTTGCGATCCGATCATGTTTAGATTACACTAAACAACATGAAAAGAACGCCCAAAGCTGCACCCGCTGCCGATCCCGCCCGCAAGCAGGCGGTGATCTATGCCCGCGTCTCCTCGAAGGAGCAGGAGAAGGAGGGCTTCTCGATCCCGGCGCAATTGAAGCTGCTCAAGGAATACGCGGCGGCCAACGGTTTCGCGGTGGCGCAGGAATATATCGACGTTGAAACCGCCAAGCAGACCGGCCGCGCCGCCTTTGGCGAAATGGTCGCGTATCTCAAGGCGCATCCGTCCGTTCGCGTGATGCTGGTCGAGAAGACCGACCGGCTTTACCGGAATCTCAAGGATTGGGTGACGGTGGACGAACTCGACGTGGAACTGCACTTCCCCAAGGAAGGCGTGGTGCTGTCGCGCGAGTCGCGCTCGTCGGAAAAGTTCATGCACGGCATCAAGGTGCTGATGGCGAAGAACTACATCGACAATCTGTCCGAGGAAGCGCGCAAGGGCATGCAAGAGAAAGCCGAACAGGGCATCTGGCCGACCAAATGCCCGCTCGGCTATCGCAACATCACCGGACCGGACGGCAAGAAAGTCATCGCCACCGATCCCGCGATCGCGCCGCTCATCTCCAAGCTGTTCGAGTGGTATGCCCGCGGCGACATTTCGCTGAAGGAAGCGGCCCGCAAGGCGCACGCGGAGGGCCTCACCTATCCCAAGAGTGGCGCCAAGGTGCCGGTGAGCACGGTTCACACCATCCTGCGCAACCGGCTCTATACGGGCTGGTTCGAATGGAACGGCAAGCTCATTCAGGGCAAGCACGAGGCGCTGGTGCCGGTGGAATTATGGGAGCGCGTGCAGGGCGTGCTCGACGGCCGCTTCGCCAAGAAGGCCAAGCGCGGCCGACACGATTTCGCCTTCTCGGGCCTCATCGCGTGCCATGCCTGCGGCTGCGCCGTGGTCGGCGAGATCAAGAAGCAGCGCTACGTCTATTACCATTGCACCGGCTATGCCGATAAGTGCCAGGGCAACCCGGCCTCCTGCCGCCGCAAGCATGTGCGCGAGGAAGCGCTCGAAGCGCAGTTCACAGAATTGCTCGGGCGGCTGCGGTTCGACGACGAGGTGCTGGAATGGGTGCGAGAGGCATTGCACGCGAGCCACGCCGACGAGCGCCGCGAGCACGAGGAGGCGATCGAGCGGCTCAAGGCCGAGCACAAGCGCCTGCAAGCCCGCATCGATGGCATGTATATCGACAAGCTCGACGGCAAGATCGGTGACGACTTCTTCGACCGCATGGCCCGGCAATGGCGCGAGGAGCAAAGCCGTTGCCTCAATGACATTGAACGCCACCAAAGCGCCGAGCAGTCCTACATGGACGAAGGCGTCCAGCTTCTCGAACTCGCCCGGAACGCGCAAAGACTGTTCGCGAAGCAGCGACCGCGTGAAAAACGCCGCTTACTCAATTTCTTGCTATCGAACTGCACCTGGCAGGGCGGCGAAGTAGTCGCGACTTTCCGGCAACCGTTTGATCTGTTGGCGGAAACCACCCTGACCGCGGCGCGCGGCGCAGCCGGTGAGACCGCGAAAACGGTCAAAACTGAGATTTGGCTGGGGAACTAGGATTCGAACCTAGATTAACGGAGTCAGAGTCCGCTGTTCTACCATTGAACTATTCCCCAAGATCCGCAGGGGGTACGCAGCGGGCGCGCCCGGGACCCTGAATCGGCCCCTAAATATACGGACCCGCCGGGCATTTCAAATGCTCCGGATGCGTCACCGGGGCGGCGGTTTCGGGCGGGCCCGGGACGGCTGCCGCTCCAGGCGCTCGTCCGCCTCGCGGCAGAAAATGCTGCAATAAAAGCGCTCGGCGCCGAGCTGCCAGGCCGGCAATTCCTCCAGGCAGCGGCCGCAGCCCGCGCACAGGAACCCGAACATGGTCGGCCGCCCGTTCTTCGGTGGCATGGTATGGCGTGTCATGGCGCGGCTCCAACGTTTGCGCGGCCCGCCCGTTCCCGGGTGAGACACGACGTCCGGTCGCCTGCGCCGGGTCGCCCGGCAGGCCGCTCCGGCCATTTCGCAGCCGAATGCCAGACAGCTTGCGCGTGCCAGGTCAGCGCAGCACGTGGGCGACATCCTTGACGCCCCTCTGCCGGGGAGTTGCCTGGATATTTCAGTCGCAGATTGGACCGGCTTACGATACGCAGGCGGCTGAGGGATTGCCGCGATGACGGGAGCAGGCCGGATGACCGTGCGTTCGATTGTGTTTGGGCTGGCCATTACAATCCTCGCCGCAGGCCCGGCTGCGGCGCAGTCCCAGCTTGGCAAGGACATGAAGCTGGAGGATGCCGGCTTCAAGATGCGGGAAGCCAATACGCCGCAGAAGATGGCGCGGCTCAATTCCATCCCCCCATACAAGTTCGTGCCGCATCGCAAGAACGGTGCGCGCTACTATGTTTACGCGGACCCGCAATGCCGCTGCGCCTTTGTCGGCGACGAGACCGCGATGAGAACCTACCGCGACATGGTGACGCCGCAGCGCAATTCAGGGCTGCCCGGTGTCGGCGATATCAGCCGCGATACCGGCGGCATCAATCTCGAAAACGAGCTGCAGACCGAGATGAACGACGAGAGCGGCACGAATTTCGACGATATTTTCCATCCGGGCTTCTGAACGACCCTGGAACACGGCTGTTACCGCGCATCCGATTTTGTCGAAGGAGACCTGAGACACCGTCTGCCGCAGCATTACGGAGATGCGGCACTTCGGGAACGTCCGGCATTGCGGGCGCACATCCGCTGCCATTTGGCTTCGTGCGGCGGAAGGTCCCGCAGACTCACGGCGCGCCGGTGCGCGAAACGGCGGCTGTCTGACCCTGCAGCAGTTGCCGAGTGCATAACCCGCACGCTAATGCTCTTCGCATGACCGACCGCGCTCCCGCCACCGGCCCGCTCGCTGGCATCCGCATCCTTGACCTGACCAGCGTGATTCTCGGACCTTACGCCACGCAGATCCTTGCCGATTTCGGCGCCGACGTAATCAAGGTCGAGTCCCCCACAGGCGACATCATGCGCCATGTCGGCCCGATGCGAAACGAGGGCATGGGCCACATCTATCTCAATCTCAACCGTAACAAGCGCTCGATCGCACTCGATCTCAAGCAGCAGCCGGCACGCGATGCGTTGCGCAAGCTTGCCGTCAGTGCCGATGTGTTGGTCACCAATGTGCGCCCCGCTGCAATGGCGCGGCTGGGGCTCGGCTACGACGACATCCGCGCCGTCAATCCGCGTATCGTCTATGCCAGCGCGACCGGTTTTGGCTCCCGCGGCCGCTATGCCGGCAAGCCGGCTTATGACGATCTCATTCAGGGCCTGTCGGGCATTGCCGCGATCGCCCGCGATGCCTGGGGCGGCGAGCCGCGCTATATGCCGAACGCAGTTGCCGACCGGACCGTCGGCCTCTATCTCGCCAACGCGATCTCGGCCGCGCTGTTTCACCGCGAGCGCACCGGGGAGGGCCAGGCGATCGAAATCCCGATGTTCGAGGTGTTCGTCGAATATCTCCTTGGCGATCACCTGTCCGGTCTCACCTTCGATCCGCCGGAAGGTCCGCACTATTATCCGCGGCTCGTCTCGAAGCATCGCAGACCTTACGCGACCAAGGACGGCTATGTCTGCGCGCTGGTCTATACCGACACGCACTGGAAGAATTTTTTCAAGGCGATCGCACGCGAGGATCTGCTGCAGGATCCCCGCTTCTCCACCCATGGCGGACGGGCCGACAATATCGACGAGGTCTATGCCTTCGTCGCCGAAACCCTGAAAACCAAAACCACAGCCGAATGGCTGGCATTGCTCGAGGCCGCCGACATTCCGGCAGCACCACTGCACGACATTGCCGGCCTGTTCGAAGACCCGCATCTCAAGGATGCCGGCTTCTTCCGGTTCGTCGACCATCCGACCGAAGGCCGGTTGCGGATGACCGACGTGCCTGGCACATGGTCGCGATCGCAGCCGGCGGTGCGCACCTTGCCTCCCGTGCTCGGCGCCCATACGGCCGAGGTGCTGCGCGAAGCGGGATTGTCGGAGGCCGAGATCGCGTCGGCGGTGGGTAACGTCACCGCTGGCTGAGATGCGAGAGGTGTGGCGCTTGCAGGCGTGGCGCATTCGCGGTCAAATGGCCACCGGTTACCAGTAACGGGGGTCGAGTATGCGCACGCGGGTGTTTCCGTCTCTTGGCATGGCCGTGTTGGCGGCCTTTATTGCGGCGGCTTCCGGCGCATCAAGTGCGGAAATCGAACGTCCCGCCTCGTTCAACCCCGGAAAAATCCCCGGCATCGCGGCGTCAGGCCCAAACTATACGATCTCGAATCCGGTGCGCAGCGACGGCTTCCTGCGCATCTACAATGTGCGTTCGCCTTACGGCGACTTCACCGTGGTCAGCGACGCGATGATGCAGATTCGCATCCGCGAACTTGCGGCGGTGGCCGAGCTCGACAAGCTGACGGAATCGGCGGAGTTCAACAACGCGCTCGCCCAGGCTGGACTTGCGCCGGTGAAGTTTGCGGGCGAGCTGCTGGTCAATCCAGTCGAGGCGCTGGGCAACACGCTCGCGGGTATCGGCAACCAGATCGGTCAGATCGGGTCGGGCATTCACAATGCCGGCAAGTCGCAGGACCAGGCATTCGGCGGATTTGGGGCCGACCAGAAGCGGCGCGAGCTCGCCGCCAAGCTCGGTGTCGATCCCTATACCGACTACGCGCCGCTGCAAGCGCGGCTGCAGAAACTGTCGCAGGCGGCAGCGGCCGGCGGTCTCGTGGTGTCCGGCGCGATGATGGCTATTCCCGGCGCCGCCGGCATCGTGATCTCCAATGCCGGCACGTCAGGCCGCGTCAAGGATTCATTGCGGGACCGGACGGCCGCGCAACTCATGGACATGAACCGCGAGAAGATGATGGCGATGGGGCTCGACCGCGCCACCGCGGATGCGCTGCTGCAGAACCGCAACTACACCCCGCTCGACATGACGTCGATGGTGTCCTCGCTCGAAGCCGTGCCGGTGCCCGGCCGCGACGGGTTTCTGCGCCGCGCCGTCAGCGTCAACCGGCGCGATGCGGCGGTGTTCAACCGGCGTTACACCGAGATGGTCGCCGACTATCACTTGAGGAATAAATCGATCGTGAGCTTTGTTTCGGCAGCGGAGTTTCCCTTCAACCAGACCGCAAACGGGGCCGTTGTCGGAATCTGGCCAGTGGACGCGCTGTCCTGGACCGAGGGCACGAGCCGCGCCATGACCGCCGCTGCGAGCGCGATCCGCTCCAACCGGCTGGGACGTCCGGAATTGCGGATTTCCGGTCAGGCGACGGCGCGTGCCAAAGAAGGTCTGCGCGGACTCGGTTTCACCGTCGCGGACAACGCGCAGCGCTGATTGCTGCGCCCGAGTCGCCAGAGCAGAGTCAAGCACCACCGCGCAGATAAATGACTCGCCCTGCGGGGCGAGAATCGCGATTCATGGCGCCAGTCGAATGCACCGTCAGGATTGGCGATGTTGCCCCTATCGCGCCCGCTCTTCGATCAGCATGCCGCGCAGATGATGACGCTCTTGGTGGCGTCGGCGCTCATCTCGGCCACGCTGCTGGTGGTTGCGGTCCTCACGGCCTGAGCGCGCAGGCCGCCTTGCGCTTTGCCGCACCGGCTGACGCGCATTGGGTTGCCTCGACGTCGCTCTATGGCGCGACTTTTTCGATTGCGATTTTCAGTCCGTCCAGATCGAACGGCTTGCCAAGAAAGCAGATCGGCTCGAACGCGTTCAGCCGTGCGGTGACCTCGGTCTGATCCTCGCCGCTCGCGACCACCAACGGAAGGCTCGCATGCGTCTGCCGGATTTCGCGGACGAGATCGTCGCCACGCTTGTCCGGCAAGCCAAGATCCAGCAGCACCAGCGCGTAAGCTGCGCCCGGCGCCCGCAGCAATTCAAGCGCCTCCGCCGCGGTCCCGGCCTCATCCGCCTCGCGCCCGAGATCGAGCAGCATGTCGACCGCAAGCATGCGGATCAGCACTTCGTCCTCAACGACGAGCACGCGGCCCGAACCCATTATCCCCTCGCCTTCTTGCTTGCCTTACCCAAGGCAACACGGCCGCCCGGGCACCGCCGGGAGCAGTGACGGGCATAGCGGAACTTGCCTCCCCAAAACAATAGCGGCGGACCCTTGCAGGCCCGCCGCGCCGGAAAACCTCACACCAAAGCTTAATCTTGCTGAGCGCCGCTCTTGAGGATCGGCTCGCGCCACTTGGCGATTTCCTCCTTGAGGAACTTCTCCAGATAGGCCGGCGTACGGCGCTCGGGAGCGACCACCATCGCCCCAAGTCCCGCCAGCCGCTCCTTCACCGCCGGCGTATCCATCGTCTGGTTGAGCGCATCGGCAAGCTTCTTGACCACCGCATCCGGCGCTCCCTTCGGCAGGAAAATCGCATTCCAGGTATAGGCCTCCATCGGCACGCCCTGTTCGGCGGCGGTCGGCAGATTGGGCAGCGCGGGCGAGCGTTCCTTGGTCATGATCGCGATCGCGTTCACCGCGCCGCTGTCGATATGCGGCTTGGCGGTCGAGATAATCTCGCACAGGAAGTCGATGCGTCCGCCCTGGAGATCCTGCATCGCCGGACCGGTGCCGCGATATGGCACATGGGTGATATCGGTACCCATCGCCATGTTGGCGACGACGCAGCCCAGATGCGTCGCCGACCCCGCGCCCGCGGATCCGAAGGTCATCTTCTCCTTGTTCTTTTTGGCATAGTCGATGAATTCCTTAAGCCCCTTGACCGGCAGATCCTTGCGCGCGGTGATGGCAATCGGCACCTCTGCCAGCAGCGCCACCGGCGTAAAATCCGTCACCGAATTGTAGAGCGGCTTCTTGTAGAGCGTCTGGCCCTGAGCGTGCGTGCCTACGGTGCCGAGCACGAAGGTGTACCCGTCCGGTTTGGCATCGGCGACACGGCGTGAGCCGGTCTGGCCGCCGGCACCGCCGACATTTTCGATCACGACCTGCTGGCCCAGAACCTCACTCAGCCGCTGCCCGACAACGCGGCCCAGCACATCGGTCGGACCGCCGGCCGCGAACGGAATGATCATAGTGACCGGGCGATTTGGATAATCCTGCGCCGAGGCCATGCCCGATGCAGCGACCACACCCGCAGCGACGGCTGCGAGGAACATCTTTTTCAGCATCCAGTCCTCCCTAGACTTTCCGGCAGACTTGCCCACCGCCCCAGCCGGGGTCAAGCCAGACCTTGTGGCCATGATGGCGCACACGTAAACAGCGCCACGGGCCATCAGGAGAACCCCGCCACAATGCCGGAAATTCGCGTCGCCGTAGCAGGACTTGGAGCCATTGGCCGCATGCTGGCCCGCAAGCTCAGTGCGGGCATCCCCGGGCTCAAGCTCGCCTGTGCCGCCGCAGGCGACCGCGCCAAGGCACAGGCTTTTCTCGATGCGGAACGGATCGCCTGCCCGATCGTGCCGCTGAGCGAGTTCCCCGCTTATGCCGACATCGCCGTCGAATGCGCACCGGCGGCCATCATCGAGGACATCTGCCGGCCGATGCTCGATGCCGGGAAATCGGTCGTCGTGCTGAGCTGCGGCGCGCTGCTTCCACGTCCGCACCTTCTGGATCTTGCCAAGGCGAAGGGGGGCCGGATCATTGTGCCGACCGGCGCTCTGCTCGGCCTCGACGCTGTTGTGGCGGCAGCCGAGGGCAATATCACCTCGGTCCGCATGACCACGCGCAAGCCGCTAGCCGGGCTGAAGGGCGCGCCCTACCTGGAAAAGCATGGCATCTCGGTCGATGGGCTGACCGAGGCCAAGCGCGTGTTTTCCGGCAGCGCGCGTGACGCTGCGGCCGGATTTCCAGCCAACGTGAACGTTGCGGCAGCGCTCTCGCTCGCCGGTATCGGTCCCGACCGCACACAGATCGATATCTGGGCGGACCCAGCGGTGACGCGAAACTGCCACGACATCGAAGTTGAGGCGGACTCTGCGCGCTTTCGCATGTCGATCGAGAACATTCCGTCCGAAAACCCGAAAACCGGGCGGATCGTCGCGTTGTCGGTCCTCGCGGCGTTGCGCAAGCTCGGCGCCCCGTTGAGCGTCGGCACCTGACGGCTTAGGGCACGACCTTGAAGCCAGCATCGCCCACCATCCTGATCTTCGATTCCGGACTCGGCGGACTGACCGTGTTCCGCGAGATCGTGCCGCTGCGGCCCGATGCGCGCTTCGTGTACGCGGCGGATGACGCAGGTTTCCCCTATGGACGGCTGTCCGAGGGCGAACTGAGCGGACGTGTCATTTCCGTCATCGGAGCGCTGATCGATGCGCATCGGCCCGATCTCGTCGTCATCGCCTGCAATACGGCGTCGACGCTCGTCCTGTCCGATCTGCGCGCACACTTTTCGGTGCCGTTCGTCGGCACGGTGCCCGCGATCAAGCCGGCCTGCGCCGCGTCGCAAACACGCCTCGTCTCGGTGCTCGGCACCGAAGCGACCGTAACCCGCGAATACACGAAGAAGCTGATCGCAGATTTCGGACAGGGCTGCGACGTGACGCTGGTCGGGTCGCGGCGGCTCGCGGTGCTTGCCGAGGCACAGTTGCGCGGCGAAGCGGTCGATGACGCCGATATCGCCGACGAGATCGCACCGTGCTTTGTGCAGCGCGACGGTCTGCGCACCGATACGATCGTGATGGCCTGCACACACTACCCGCTCCTCAGCGAACACCTGACCCGGCTCGCACCGTGGCCGGTCAGGCTTGTCGATCCGGCGCCTGCGATTGCACGAAGGGTGGTGGACTTGCTTGGGCCGGCTGTGCCAGCCTTGGCCAAGGCCGGATCGCAATTCGTATTCACCTCGGGCCAACGGCCCGGGCCGGCGCTGGAGGCGGTGTTCGCACGGTTCAGTTGAAGGCGGAGCTTGCAAAATGGGACCGCGCACAATCGCAACGGGATTTGCTGCGCTGATTGCGATCCCTGCACTGGCGCAGGCCCGGGACGTCACCTTTTCCGACCTCGACGGCCAGACCGTCATAGCTTCGTTCACCTATTCTCAAACCATCCGCCGCATTGAGGAGAACCGCGTTCTCACCAATGAGAACCGCCAGACTGTCACCCTGAAGATCGGCCCGGGCAATCGCATCGATCAGGAACACCGCGTTCAGATCGTCGCCCCGAACGGGCGTGAGGTCGGCGTCGACGTGGCCACCCTGACTGCGGAGCTGAACCGGCCGCGAAAATGGCGTCATGGGGAACTGGTCTGGCTGTTCGATCAGGGCCAGCTGGTGCGGCTGCAGACGTTCGACAAGGGCGGACGCAAGATTACGATCGCGTTCAAACGCGGGCCGTCAGGGCTGACATGCACCGTCGAGGCGCCATTCTCGAAGGAGGAAGGGGCCGGCGCCATCACCACCACAGCCGCGGTCGGAAAGGTGAAAATCGAAATCCTGTCCGCAAAGGTCCATTCGAATGCCTGCAGGGTCGCCCGGACCGCGGGCTGACCTGCAACACGCGGATTGACTTCCGGGAGGCGCCCCCCTACAACCCGCCCGCGGTCCGGCCCCGTTTTGGGGCCGTTCCTCGTTTCGCGACCCGTGGTTCCGGCCATCCGCTTTGGCCGAAGGGCCTGTCAGTGGCGGTTTCACCGGCACAGAGGAGGGCGCGTTTCCTCAACTGGTCAATTTCAAGAGGACGCGATGACCAAGCGCACTGAAGCAAAATACAAGCTCGACCGCCGTATGGGCGAGAACGTCTGGGGCCGGCCCAAGAGCCCGGTTAACCGGCGTGAATACGGTCCCGGCCAGCACGGCCAGCGCCGCAAGGGCAAGCTCTCCGACTACGGCGTCCAGCTGCGCGCCAAGCAGAAGCTCAAGGGCTATTACGGCGACATGTCGGAAAAGCAGTTCCGGGCGATCTACACCGAAGCGATCCGCCTGCGCGGCGACTCAGGTGCAAACCTGATCGGCCTCCTGGAGCGCCGTCTCGATGCTGTGGTCTATCGCGCCAAGTTCGTGCCGACGATCTTCGCCGCCCGCCAGTTCGTCAACCACGGCCACGTCAAGGTGAACGGCCGCCGGGTCAACATCCCGAGCTATCAGGTCAAGGTCGGCGACGTGATCGAGGTGAAGGACAAGTCGAAGGAGATGGCGCTGGTCATCGAGGCGATGGCGCTCGCCGAGCGCGACATCCCGGACTATATCGAGGTCGACCAGAATAAGAAGACCGCAAAGTTTCTGCGCATCCCGACGCTGACCGAGGTTCCCTACCCGGTCCAGATGGAACCGCATCTGGTGGTCGAATTCTATTCGCGCTGACAAAACGTCGCAGCATTGGAGAGTCCAAAAGCCGCCTCTTGGCGGCTTTTGTTTTTTGTCGGACCATGCCGCCACGGATTTTTACAAATCGATTTGCACCCGATGCGATTTGAACGCGCGCTGTCCTTTCTTGATCGCTGCACGACCGCCACCGACCTTGCCGCCCTCATTGAGGAATTCCACAGAACGATCGAGGCGTTTGGTTTCACGTCCTGCGCCTGCGGCGCCTGGATCGGCATCGGCAACGCCCGCACCTACCGCTTCTTCTTCAACTCCTGGCCGCAGGCCTGGATCGACATCTATACGCAGCAGAACTTTTTCCCGGACGATCCTTTCGTGCAGGAATCGCAGCGGACGGTGGAAAGCTATCTGTGGAGCGAACTGGAGCAAAAACAGCAACTGACGCCCCGTGGCCGCGAAATCTATGAGATCACCCGCCAATTCGGCTGGACCGAAGTGATGGGCATCCCGGTGCACGGACCGTCCGGTTATCAGGGGCTGGTGTCGATCGCGACCATGCAGGTCGTCGAACTTGGCCCCCGCGACCGCGCTTTTCTCGAACTGAGCGGGCATGCGATCCACAACCGGTGCCGCAAGGAAATCGGCTTCGGCCTGTCGCCGGACTTGCCCAAACTGACCCCGCGCGAACTCGAGTGCATGCGCTGGGTCGCGATCGGGAAGACCAATTGGGAAATTGGCCAGGTTTTGGGCATCTCGCCTTCGACGGTGCATTTCCATGTCGAGGGTGCGAAGAAGAAGCTCAACAAGACCACGCGGACCGAAGCGGTCGCTGTGCTCGTGCTGCACGGGCTGATCTGAAGACGGGAGAACGCGCCCGCCCTAGTTGATCGACTAGGTGCGCGTTGCTTCCGGTCCCGGTTACCTGCCCTGACGTTGATTGGCGTTGGGGGGATGGCGGTGATTGGACAAGTCTCGTCGCAATCTGTTCGCTTGAAGAAGCGCCTTTTTCATCCCTGCGAATTCCGATCCGCCTTGGCCGCCATCCGCAGCGCCGCGCTTTGCTCCGCGGCAATTGTTGTGGTGGCCCTTCCAGCGGGCGAGGCTCGCGCCGCCGATGTCGACATCACCACCGACACCGCGAGCGTCAATCTCGATAGCTTCACCGGCACGACGGCGCGCGTCTTTCCGGGTGTCACCGTATCGGGCGGCATCAGCGCGACCACGCAACCCTGGTCCGTTACCAATGACGGCACCGTGAACGGGTTCAACAGTCTCGTGCTGGGCCTCGGAGGTGCCGTCATCAACAACGCGTCCGGAAGGATCGACGGCACCGCCAGCGGCGTGATTACCGGCGATCCGATCAATGGAGGGCCGGCGACGATCGACAATTTCGGCACCATTACCGGCGGCTTTGGCGAAGGCGTTACAATGCGCTTTGGTGGCACGCTGACCAACCATGCCGGCGCGACGATCCAGACGGCAGACGGCCTGAATGCCGCTTCCATTGGCCAAGGCACATCGCGCACGCTCGTCAATAGCGGCACCATCAGCGCCACGCGCACAACCGGATTCAGCACCGGAGTACTGATGCAGGGCGGCCCCTCGACCTTCACCAATACCGCGAGCGGCGTGATCTTCGGTGACTACAACGGGCTTTATGGCAGCGCGACCACGCCCTTCACCTTCGACAATGCCGGCTCGCTTACCTCGCGGCGCGGCGCAGCCGTCGAAGCTCTTGCCGGCGGCATATTCGTGAACTCCGGCACGATCGGCTCGACCACCTCGCACGGCATCCTGATCCGCAACAATTCAAACGCCGACATCACCAACAGCGGCACGATCAGCGGCGCGGTGAACGCCATTAGCTTCGCCGGAGGCGGCGGTGCCGCCTTTGCCGCAACGCATACGCTGCGCCTGAATACCGGCTCGGTGCTGAACGGCAACGTGCTGGGCGGGGCCAATACCGACAATCTCATTTTGAACGGTACCGGCGCCGAAAGTATCTCAAAGTTCCTGAATTTCGAGACCGTCTCGATGCAGGGCACAAACTGGAGTTTGACCGGCACCGGGACATTCTCGGTCAGCGCGGCTGTGCAAAGCGGCGTCCTTCAGGTGAACGGAAGCCTGACGAGCCCGACGGTCACCGTGCAGAACGGCGGCACGCTCGGCGGCACAGGCACTGTCACCGGCGCGGTCACCGTCAATGGCACGATCGCGCCGGGCAACTCGATCGGCACGCTGAACATCGTCGGTCCCTATACACAGGCGGCAGGCTCGACCTACAGGGTCGAGATCAGCGCGGCACCCGCGTCCGACCTCATCAACGTCACGGGGGCTGCAAGCCTTCTCGGCGGGACGGTCAATGTCATCGCGGCCCCCGGTACCTATGCCGCCGGACAGCGCTACACGATTCTCACCGCGTCCGGCGGTGTCACCGGGACCTATGCAGCGCTCACCGACAACATGCCCTTCCTGGAGTTTGGGTTGTTCTACGACCCAAACAACGTCTATCTCGATATCACGCAGGTCATCGCCGATTTCCAGTCCGTCGCGCAAACCCCGAACCAGAAAGCCGCTGCAAGCGGCGTGCAGCGGCTCGGAATGGGCAATCCCGTCTTCGACGCGATTCTCGCTCTCGATGCTCCGACCGCGCGCCACGCATTCGATCAACTGTCAGGCGAAATCCACGCTTCATTACGCGGCGTGCTGCTCGACGACAGCCGCTTTGTTCGCGACGGAATCCTTCAGCGGTTGCGGCAATTCGGGAACGTAGCAAGCTCCGGCGGCCCGCAAGTCTTGTCGAACTATGCTGAGGAGAGCGACGACAATGCCCTCGCCTATGCAGCGCGCAAGAAAGGCAAGGTGAAGGCTGCAGTGCCGCCTCCGCTCGCGACCAAGGCCGAACGTGTGCTCGACCGAAGCTTCGCACTCTGGGGCAATGCCTTCGGCAACTGGGGCAAGCTCGACGGCGACGGCAACGCGGCCGCCACATCGACCCGCATGGGTGGCTTCGTGTCGGGGATCGACAAGACGATCGCCGGCGCGTTCGGCACAGCCCTGCGCGCCGGTCTCGCCGGCGCCTATCAGGCCCAAAGCGTCGGTGTCGGCGACCGCAATTCATCGGCCAGTATCGACAGTTACACACTCGCCGGCTACGCGGGGCTTTTCAATGGCCCTTTCGCATTGCGGACCGGCATCGCGCAGGCGTGGCACAGCATCGAGACCACGCGCAATGTCGTCTTTCCGGGTTTGAGCAACAGCGCCAAGGGCGGCTATGACGGCCGCACCACCCAAATCTTCGGCGAAGTCGGCTACACGCAGGATTACAAGATCGCGGGGCTTGAACCCTATGCCGGGCTCGCCTATGTGCGTGTGAGGACGGATGGTTTCACCGAGACCGGAGGCGCTGCCGCGCTGACGGGACTTGCAGCCGATACGGATACGACTTTCTCGACGCTCGGCATCCGTGCGTCGCTGCCGATCACGACCACCTGGAGCGCGACAATCCTGAAGGGCGGCCTGGGCTGGCGTCACGCATTCAATGGCGTGACGCCGATCGCAGAACTCGCCTTTGCTGGCGGAACGCCATTCACGATCACCGGCGTGCCGATCGCACGCGATGCACTCGTTCTCGAAGCCGGACTGGACACGGCCTGGTCGAACGACGTCGCCGTTGGAATCAGCTATTCCGGCCAGTATGCCGGCAGTGCCAGCGAGCACGGCATCAAGGGCAGAGCGGTCAAACGCTTCTAGGACATTGCGGCTCGGCCGCCGCCCGTCCCGGGAACCGCTTCACGTGCTTGTGCAGCGGCGATAACGTGCATCGGCCAGCGCCCTCCCCTAGCATTCGCAATAAGGAGGTGCACCGACATGATGTTCAGACGGATCCTCTTCACGATCACACTCACAGGCGCCCTGTCGACGGCCGACCCCGCAATCTCAGGCGGCCTGTTTCTCGACGTGCCGATGGCAAGGGTGTTCGTGTGCCAGGGGGCGGATGCAACGATGGAAATCTTCGTCCCGCAATCGCTGCTGACCAAACGCAATGTCGAGAAGCAAGGTCTCGGCGGTACGGTGAACGGGCTCTATGCGCTCGATCGTTCCGGCGCGCAGAAGGGCAAGGTCATCGAGCCGGTGCGGCTGCGTTCGACCAAGGACAACACCGCGATCATCATGACCCAGTTCACCCGCAAAGGGCTTAAGCCCGCCACCATTCCGATGGCGGGCGGCACACTCGATTTCGACCAGCGTTTTGCAACAAAAGCAAAGTGCGAGCCGTTCCGGCCGTCCTGAGCCGGTCCCGCGCAAACGCCCGGCGTTACGCGATCGCCTTGCCCTGCACCGGCAGACCCTTTTCCAGCATCAGGCTTTGCAACTCGCCGGCCTGGAACATCTCGCGCACGATATCGCAGCCGCCGACGAACTCGCCCTTGATGTAGAGCTGCGGAATCGTGGGCCATTGCGAATATTGCTTGATGCCTTCGCGCAATTCGCCCGATTCCAGAACGTTGATCCCCTTATAGGGCACCTGCAGATAATCGAGAATCTGCACAACCTGGCCGGAGAAGCCGCATTGCGGGAATTGCGGCGTGCCCTTCATGAAAAGCACGACGTCGTTGCCCTTCACCTGGCTGTCGATGAACTCATTGATGCTCATTGGAATATCCGATCCCTTCGGGTCACGTGCGGCGATCCGGCCGGCTGCTATTGTTCAGATATAGGCAGGCCCGGAGCGCTGCAACAGCCGGAGCCGAACCTCAGGCTGAATTCTCCGGTACCCCGGTCTGGAGCGCGAGCGCATGTAGCGCGCCGCCCATCTGCCCCTTCAGGGCCTGATAGACGAGCTGATGCTGCTGCACCCGTGATTTGCCGCGGAAACTTTCCGCGAGCACAGTGGCGGCATAATGGTCTCCGTCCCCGGCGAGGTCGCGGATCGACACCTCGGCATCCGGGATACCGGCCTTGATCAGCCGCTCGATTTCGGCGGCATCCATAGGCATGGGCTTGAACTCCTCGATTCACGGCGGGCTGGGAACCCTCAGGGCATCCTGCCGCGGCCGGTGCCAATAGAAATAGTGTGATTTGCCGTGGCTGACAAACGCCACACCATGCATCGTGACGGCTGACGCAAGGCTGCGGGCGGACTATTCTGCGGCGCCGGGAACGAGGCCAGACAAGCAGGATGAGGGGCTGATGCGGGGCACAGGGTTCAGGGTCGGATCGGCGGGGTTTGTCATGGGCGTGATCGCGCTGATGCTGGCTCCCCATGCCGCGCGGGCGCAGTTCTTTCCGTTCTTCGGGCCGCAGCCGCAGCGGGAGGCACCGCCTCCGCCACCGCCGCCCCAACCGTCACGCCCGCCGCAACCAGCCCAGGCACCGGCAAAGAAACCGCAGCAGCCGTCGCAGCAGAAGGCGAGCACCCCGGCGGCGCCCAAGGCCGGTCCTGCCACCGCCGCGGTTCCCTTCCCGGAGGTTCGCACAGCATGCGGCGCAGAGATCCGGAGCACCTGCGCCGGCGTCAATCCAGGCAGTGCGGAGTCGGTGCAGTGCCTGCGGCCTAATTTTGCCGTGCATACGCCGCCCTGCCAGGCCGCGCTCAGCAAAGCCTTGGCTGCAGCGGCGCCCGCACCGGCCGCAGCGACCGCCCCGGCCCAGCCGGCCGGCACCGCGGACTCGCCGCGTGTGGTTTCGACCAACCGCATCACCCAGCCCGAGGGCGCCAAGGAATCCGAGGCGCCCGATCTGAAGCTTCCGGCGATGCGCCCGACCCAGGAAGCGCGCTGGGTCAACCGGCATTGCAAGGAGGATCATTCGCTGCTGTGCCAGGGCGTAACCTTCGGGCAGAGCCGCGTGCTGAGATGCCTGCTGTCCCATCATTCGTCGCTGACCAATCGCTGCAAACAGGCGCTGGCCAAGCGTTGAAGCACCCGTCGGCAAATCCATCGGACTGGAGTGAAACGGCATGAAGACCTGGTACGCGCTGGCGATCGCCGCTCTCGCGACAGTGGCGCCGGCGACGCTGGCTCACGCGCAGGCGCCGACCAAGGCGCAGCAGGATGCGATCCGCAGCAATTGCCGCTCCGATTTCATGCGCAATTGTTCGAGCGTAACGCCCGGCGGCCGCGAGGCGTTCGAGTGCCTGATGCAGAACAAGGCCAAGGTTTCGGCGGGCTGTCAGGGCGCGCTGAATGCGATCGCAACGCCCGCGCCCGCCGCTGCGAAACCTGAACCGAAGCCCGAACCGAAAGCAGCCGCGACGCCGAAGCCCGAACCGGCTCCGGCGGCCGCAGCACCTGCCGCGCCGACCGCCGCTCCGGCGCATCAGGCGGCGCCG